>NZ_JAAAFV010000057.1:373528-425822 GCF_019352915.1 Pseudomonas sp. Xaverov 259
GGCATGAACTTCCTCTTCTATATGTCACTGCGCACAGTGCCTCTGGGCATCGCGGTAGCGCTGGAATTCACCGGCCCGCTCGCCGTGGCTATCTATGCCTCGCGCCGGGCGGTGGATTTTGTATGGATCGGCCTCGCGATCGCGGGCCTGCTGCTATTGATCCCCACCGGAGAAACCAGCAGCGGCATCGACTTGACCGGCGCCGCCTACGCACTGGGTGCCGGCGTTTGCTGGGCACTCTACATCCTGTTTGGCCAAAAAGCCGGCAACGACAACGGCGTGCAAACCGCCGCCCTGGGTGTGATGATCGCCGCTTTGTTCGTGGCGCCGATCGGCATCGTCCATGCTGGCGCCGCACTGCTGACGCCCTCGCTGATTCCCGTTGCCATCGGTGTCGCCATCCTGTCGACCGCCTTGCCCTATACCCTGGAAATGGTCGCACTCACTCGTCTGCCCGCTCGCACCTTCGGCACCTTGATGAGCATTGAGCCGGCGTTCGGCGCCCTCTCCGGTCTGTTCTTCCTGCAAGAGCACTTGTCCCTCGCGCAATGGCTGGCGATCACCTGCATTATCTTGGCCTCCGTAGGTGCCACACTGACGATGCGCAATGAATCCAAACCGTTGGTGCCAGCCGATTGATTCTGATCGCAGGTAGCTCTGGTATTTGCCGCTCATTTAGGCCATGTTTAGGCCGTAAACGAATGTCTTTCATGGAGAATTTCGACAGGGACTGCTGAACGCTACAATCGAGAGCGAGTAAAGCCTGCATCGAGCCTTTTTGCGACGCGGCTATAAGGATAGTAATGAAACGAATTTTGATACTGTTACTGGTCGTGGGTATTGCTGGCTGTGCTGCGACCACCAAGACAGAAGTGAAACGGGGCAAAAAAGGCATGCACATCAACTGTTCCGGCCTGTCCTCCTCCTGGGACCAGTGCTACACCAGTGCAGCCAACTCCTGCGGCGCCAAGGGCTACCGGGTTATCGCCAAATCCGGTGACAATTCCGAGGAGCCCGGTGACTATCCTTTCGGCATCAACCCTGCCGGCTACACCAGCCGCAGCATGATCGTCATCTGTAAATGACCGCCCGAGCAGTCCACTTCCGGCTGCTCCTCCTTCTTGCCATGCCCTTCGCCCTCCTGCGGCTACACTCCTGCTCGACATTAGAGCAACGGAGTTCCCATGACACCCAACAAGAAAATCGTATTGGTGGTTGGTGCCGGTGATGCAACCGGTGGCGCCATTGCCCGGCGTTTTGCCCGTGAAGGCTATGTAGCCTGTGTCACCCGTCGCAGTGCCGATAAACTGCAGCCCCTGGTCGACAGCATTCAGGCTGCCGGCGGCGAAGCCCACGGTTTTGCCTGTGATGCGCGTAAAGAAGACGACGTGATCGCGCTGGTTGAACAGATAGAAACCGAGCTGGGCCCCATTGAAGCCTTCGTCTTTAATATCGGCGCCAACGTGCCGTGCAGCATCCTCGAAGAAACCGCGCGCAAATATTTCAAGATCTGGGAGATGGCCTGCTTCTCCGGGTTCCTGAACGCTCGCGAAGTCGCCAAGCGCATGGTCACCCGCGAACGCGGCACTATTTTGTTCACCGGTGCCACTGCCGGACTGCGTGGCGCTGCAGGGTTTGCCGCATTCGCTGGCGCCAAACACGGCATCCGCGCGCTCGCACAAAGCATGGCGCGGGAGCTGGGGCCGCGGAACATCCATGTGGCCCACGTGGTGGTCGACGGCGCCATCGACACTGACTTTATTCGCGACAATTTCCCGCAAAAATACGCGCAGAAAGACCAGGATGGCATCCTCAACCCTGACCACATCGCCGACAACTATTGGTACCTGCACAGCCAGCCACGCGACGCCTGGACCTTCGAACTGGACCTGCGCCCCTGGAATGAACCCTGGTAAACACGCCGCCCCTAATCAAGAACAACAATAAGCAGTGAGAATCGACCATGAGTAAAACCCTGGAATTCTTTTTCGACCTCGGCAGCCCGGCCACTTACCTGGCCTATACGCAATTGCCTGCGCTATGCGCCGAGACCGGTGCGCAACTGGTGTATCAACCCATGCTGCTGGGTGGCGTATTCAAAGCGACCGGCAACGCTTCGCCCATCACTGTGCCCGCCAAAGGGCGTTACATGTTTAATGACCTGGCGCGATACGCCAAACGCTACAACGTACCGCTCAAATTCAACCCGCACTTCCCCATCAACACCCTGATGCTGATGCGTGCCGTCATGGGTATCCAGATACGCGAACCCGAGCGCTTCCAGGCCTTCATCGACTGCCTGTTTCGCGCCCTCTGGGTCGAAGGTCGCCACTTGGGCGACCCCGTCGTCGTGGCCGCTGTGCTGAGTGAAGCCGGTTTCGACCCAGAGGAAGTCCTGAACCTGGCCAATGATGAAAAGGTAAAAGCCGCCCTCAAGGATAAAACCGAACAGGCTGTGCAGCGCGGGGTATTCGGTGCACCCAGCATGTTTGTAGGCAATGACCTGTTCTTCGGTCAGGACCGTCTGGAGTTTGTGCGCGAAGCACTACGCTAAAACTCGATTGCCAAGCGTCCTTGAGCACCGCTTGCGAGCAAATCGTAGGCGGCGTTTACCGTATGCCGGTCGAAGTGACGCGGGCCCATGATCGGCAAGAGTTTGCCGGCATCGATCAACCAGGCGGCGTCAGAGAGTATCCGCCCGTGGTGCTCACGCCCCTTGCCCGTCAACAACGGCAACAATGTGAACACCCCGGAATAGGTCGCCCCGCGAAACGACAAAGGCGCCAGGCTATGTTGCCCCCAGCCCAGGCAGCTCACCACATGCCCGTGATACACCTTGGCGGCCCGGAAAGACGCATCCAGCGTCGCGCCGCCAACGGTGTCATACACAATGTCAAAACCCTCACCCGCCGTGTGCAACGCCACATACTCTTCGACCGTATGCTGCTGATAGTCGATGAAGGTGGCGCCCAACCCCTCAATGGTTGCCCGATGCCGCGCCGAGCCGGTCGCGTACACCCGCGCGCCGTAGGCAATCGCCAATTGCACGGCGACATGCCCTACACCGCCGGCGCCACCCTGGATCAACACCGTGTGCCCCACGCCCACCCGCGCCCGGTCCACCAGCCCCTCCCAGGCAGTGATCAATACCAACGGCAACACCGCCGCTTCGCGCATGCTCAAACGTTCAGGTTTTCGCGCCAGCAGGCGCGCATCAACCACCACATACTCAGCTAACGCCCCCTGAATACCGCCGATCCCGGCCCCGAGCGCATAGACGTCATCGCCCACTTGCCAATCGCCCGCCAACGGACCGACGGCCTCAAGGGTGCCCGCCAGGTCCATACCAATAACGGCAGGTAAAGGTTGCTGGGCATGGGCTGCCTGGCCCGCGCGGATTTTCGCGTCCAACGGGTTAAGGCCACTGGCCTTGACCCGGACCAGCACCTGCCCGGCACCCGCCACAGGCTTGGGGATCCTGGCCAAACGGAACGGCGCGTCTGCGGCGTCCACTACCAAAGCGTGCATATCAGTCATATCGGCGATCTCGGTGGGTTGATGATGTGGGCATGATCCGCCGCCACACTCATGCCGATAAGACGCTAAAAAGCTATAGTGACCATGCGCGTATGGCATGAATGAGGCAACCGATGGACAAACTCAACGCAATGGCAATCTTCGTGCGGGTCATCGAACGCGGTAGTTTTTCCGCCGTCGCCCGGGAGATGCAAACCACCCAGCCGACCATCAGCAAAGTGCTGCGTGCGCTGGAAACCGAATTGGGCGGCAAGCTGATTGCCCGCAGCACTCGGCACTTATCACTGACAGACGAAGGTCAACGCTACTACAACCATTGCCGTGAAATCCTGTCGGCCGTCGATGCCGCGGAACACAGTTTCCAAACGGGCAAGGAAACCATCGCCGGCCCACTGCGCATCGGCTCGTCGGTCAGCTTTGGCCGCCTGCACATCGCCTCGCGTTTGCACGGTTTCCTGCAGCAATACCCGGACGTGCACATTGACCTGCAACTCAACGACCATCTTCAGGATCTGGTCAGCGAAGGCCTGGATGTGACGTTGCGTATCGGCGAATTACCCGACAGCGGCCTGATTGCGCGACAGATCGGCACCACCCACCGCGTCACCGTGGCGAGCCCGGCTTACATTGCCAGGCACTGCGTCCCACACACCCCACAAGATCTCACGCAGCACAACTGCCTGCTCTTCAACTTGCTGAGCAGCCAGAACCAGTGGATTTACGAAAAGGACGCCAAGCGCCACGCGGTGCGCATCACCGGCAACGCCCAGAGTAATAACTCTGAGGCGGTGCGGGAGATGGTGTTGACGGGGCTTGGCATTGCGCTGTCGCCCCTGTGGCTGTTTGCCGATGACCTCAAAGCCGGCCGCGTGGTTGCACTGTTACAGGATTACACCCCGCAATCGCTGCCGATCCATGCGGTGTCGGCGCCCAATCGGCGCCAGTCAGCCAGGGTCAAGGCGTTCGTCGACTACCTCGCCGACGCCCTGGCCTTGGCCCCTGAACTGCAACCGATCAGATAGCGGCGGTACGCACCTGCAGCCATTCCAAAGCCGCACCACTGAGCAGCGGGCTCAGGCGTTCACGCACCTCGGCGTGGTAAGCGTTAAACCACTCGCGCTCATCCGCCGTCAGTAACGACGACTCCAGGCAACGGGTGTCGATCGGGCACAGGGTCAGGGTTTCAAACCTGAGGAACTCGCCAAACTCGGTTTTGCCGGCTTCGCGGTTCAACACCAGGTTCTCAATGCGCACACCCCAGCGACCCGGGCGATAGGTACCTGGCTCAATCGAGGTGATCATCCCCGGCTGCATCGCGGTCTGCGGTGCCGCGGCAGCCTGGTAGGCGATCACTTGCGGGCCTTCATGCACGTTCAGGAAGTAGCCTACGCCATGACCTGTACCGTGGCCGTAGTCCACGCCTTCGGCCCAGATCGGCGCACGGGCAATGGCGTCCAGCAATGGCGAAAGAATGCCCTTGGGGAAATGCGCACGGGACAGGGCAATCACACCCTTGAGCACGCGCGTGCAGTCGCGCTTCTGCTCGTCACTCGGCGTGCCGATGGGCACCATTCGCGTGATATCCGTGGTGCCGCCCAGGTACTGGCCGCCGGAGTCGATCAGCAACAGGCCATCGCCTTCGATCAATGCATGCTCTTCTTCGGTGGCGTGGTAATGCGGCATCGCACCGTTGGCGTTGAACGCCGCGATGGTGTTGAAGCTCAGCGACACATAATCGGGGCGACGGGTACGTGCGGCAGTCAGGTGTTCGTCGATGGTCAGCTCAGTGATGCGCTCACGACCCAACGCACTGTCCAGCCAGGCGAAGAATTCGCACAGCGCTGCGCCGTCCTGCTCCATGGCTTGGCGGATATGTTCGGCGTCCGCCAGGCTTTTGCGCGACTTGGCCAACGTGGTCGGGTTCAAGCCCTCGACCAGCTTGACGCCGGCATCGAGGTTTTCCAGCAAACCGGTGGTGACGCGTGCCGGATCAACTTGCAGGCTGACGCCCGCCGGGACTGCACGCAGCGCATCTGCCACTTCGCTGTAGTCGCGCAAGGTCACGCCGTCGCGCTCCAGTACCGCGCGCAACTCGGCATCGACCTTGCTCAGCGCCACGAACAGCGTGGCCTGCTGTTGATTGATCAAGGCAAAGGACACAAACACCGGGTTGAACGACACATCACCGCCGCGCAGGTTGAACAACCAGGCGATGTCATCCAGGGTCGCAATGAAGTGCCAATCGGCGCTCTTCTCTTTCAAGCTGGCACGCAGGGCGGCGAGTTTGTCGCCCCGGCTGACCGTCGCCTGCGGCGGCAGGTGTGGGTAGATCGGCTGGTTCGGCAAGGCCGGGCGGTCTTGCCAGACTTCATTCAACAGGTCGATATCGGTACGCAGGCGAGCGCCGCGCTCGGCCAGCTTGCCGCCCAGGGTACGCGCCGAGGCCACGGCCATCACTGCGCCGTCCACCGCGACCACACCACCCTCCGGGGTTTGCTCGGCCAGCCATTCCAGCGGGCCGGGTTGGCCTGGCTGCAGTTTCACCAGTTCGATGCCGCTGCCCTTGAGTTCCTTGCTCGCCTGCTCCCAGTAACGGCTGTCGGCCCACACACCGGCAAAATCCGCGGTCACAATCAGCGTGCCCACCGAGCCATAAAACCCCGACAGCCATTGCCGCCCCTGCCAGTAACCCGGCAAGTACTCGGACAGATGCGGGTCGGCCGACGGCACCAGCAGGGCATGGATGCCCTCGCGGCGCATCAGTTCGCGGGTATGCGCCAGGCGCTGGGGAACCGTTCCATGGGTCAAAGGCTGCGTACTCATCATGTCTCCTGCTAACCACTCATAATTGTTATGTGTTGTGACTGAAAAATCAGACCGCCCAGAACGCCGGCGCACTGGCGAGTGCGGCCTTGATCAACTGCACGGCCGCGTCGATATCCTGCTCGGTGGTAAACCGGCCCAGGCTCAAGCGAATAGTCCGACCGGCGCTGCGCGCGTCATGGCCCAAAGCCAGAAGCACGTGGGACGGCGCATTGCTCGCCGAATTACACGCCGAGGTGGCCGAAAACGCGATGCCTGCGCTCAGTGCGGCGGAATTGAATTCGCCCTCGGTGAACGTGAGGCTCAGTGTATGCGGAATGCGCTGGGTGGCGCTGCCATTAAGGCGCACGCCGGCAAGCGTTTCCAACTGATCGAGCAGGCGCTGACGCAACGCGACGATGGCGGCTTTTTCTTCAGCAAAGGACTGCGCCGCCAAGGCGAAGGCAGTGCCCATGCCGGCAATCTGGTGAGTCGCCAGGGTGCCGGAGCGCAACCCACCTTCGTGGCCGCCGCCGTGAATCTGCGCCAGCACCTTCTGCTGCGCACGCGGGCCGACATACAGCGCGCCAATGCCCTTGGGGCCGTACAGCTTGTGCGCCGAAAACGACATCAGGTCCACCGGCCATTCAGCCAGGTCGATCGCGACCTTGCCCGCCCCCTGCGCCGCATCCACATGCAGCAACGCGCCGTGCTCACGTACACGTGCACCAATGGCGGGGATGTCATTGAGGGTGCCCAGCTCGTTGTTCACCAGCATCAGCGACACCAGGAAGGTGTCTTCGCGCAAGGCCTCACTGACAGCTTCGGCACTGATCAAGCCTTCAGCGTCCGGTACCAGGTAAGTGACAGCCACGCCGGCTTCCTGCAACTGCCGCGCCGTGTCCAGCGTAGCCTTGTGTTCGATCTGGCTGGTGATGATATGTCCACCTGCCACACCTCGCGCCTGGGCCACGCCTTTGATCGCCAGGTTGTTGGATTCTGTGGCACCGGAGGTCCAGACAATTTGCTCAGGCTGGGCACCGACCAGCTCGGCCACTTGGCGTCGCGCCTGCTCGACCGTGTGCCGAGCCGCCTGACCGAACGCATGGGAGCTGGACGCAGGGTTGCCGAAGTTGGCATTGAAGCCCAGACACTCGACCATCACTTGAATGACCCGCTCATCCACCGGCGTGGTGGCGGCGTAGTCGAAATACAACGGACGTTTATTCATGACATTAAGACTCGCAGAGCGTATTCCCCAGGACAGCGCCTCGGGTGGCATCGACCGGAACAGAGGTCGTCAGGTTTAACCCGTCGGATGCCATAAAAGAAGGACCACTTTATGTAAATGTGCGTAGGAACGCTCCTGAAATTCAGCTTAACAGGCTGAAGTATCCCAATGGCAAACAAAAAGCCCGAGGTTCCTTAAGGGAATCCTCGGGCTTTTTGCCACTTGGCGCCGGCTCAACTGGGGCGACCGTGCATCACCACGCTGCGTTCGGCGTTCATTTCGCCCTGGTGGTCGAAGCCGAACGGCTTCTGTGGCTGGCCGGTCAACGCGGCGCGCTGCTGTTGATATTCATCAAACGACAGGCCACGACGGCTCAAGGCTTCAAGGGCCAATTGCTTGGTTTCTTCGGCGGTATAAGGACGCGACTCAGGTGACGGGTGGGTCGCACATCCGGCAAGGACAGCGCTCACAACTATTAAGGAAACAGCCAGGAAGTGGTTCATGGTGAAGGCCCTGCGAAGGAGGTTTGTAGTCAATGAACACAGGCTACTCCCGCCCTTGCGCAGTGAAAAATCATCCCCTGTGATAGTCGCTATCAACAGTTACGGCGTCTTCGATAGCGAACCATGCATATTCATTTATGTTCTATAAATATGGAAATCAGTTCGTTTACGGAATAAACCTAACCTTCTATAAATAGCCCTATTGCGAACCGACACTGTTCGCCACGCAACTGTTGCCCAGGCAACAGCCATTCAACATAACCGCAACCAGGCAACAGCTTCTTTTTCAACAGGTCGTCTGCAGCCCATGCCAATCAAGGCTTGCAGCCATTGGTACAGCTCTTGCTCAACACGTCACACCTCACCTGCTACCCACCCCTGTTGAAAAAGGAACTGTTGATGTCCCGTCCCCTGAATGTCGTTGCCCTCTCCGGCGGAACCTGGCGCCCATCGCGCACCTTGGTGCTGACCCAAGCTGTGCTGGCCGAACTGGCCACGTTGCTGCCGATCCAGACCACCCTGATCGAGTTGGGTGACATTGCCCGGCCCTTGGGCGGTGCACTCTCACGCGATGAACTGCCGGCCGAGGTCGAAACGCAACTGTTGGCCATCGAACAGGCCGACCTGCTGATCGTTGCCGCGCCGGTGTATCGCGGCTCTTATCCTGGCCTGCTCAAGCACCTGTTTGACCTGGTTGGCCTCAACGCTTTGATCAACACTCCGGTGTTGCTCGCGGCCACCGGCGGCAGCGAGCGCCATGCACTGGTCCTCGATCACCAGTTGCGTCCGCTGTTCAGCTTCTTCCAGGCCTTGACCCTGCCGATCGGCGTGTACGCCACCGAGGCCGACTTCACCGACTACCAAATAACCAGCGAGTTATTAAAAGCCCGCATTCAACTGGCCGCAGAACGCGCAGCGCCGTTGTTTGCCGCGCACTCCCCTTCTCTGCTGAAAATCGCTTAAGGATTTGTCATGGATGTTTTCTGGTTTCTGCCCACACATGGCGACGGCCATTTCCTCGGCACCACCCAAGGTGCGCGCCCGGTCACGCTCAATTATCTGAAGCAGGTGGCGCAAGCGGCTGACAGCCTCGGTTACTTTGGTGTGCTGATTCCTACCGGGCGCTCGTGTGAAGATTCCTGGGTAATTGCCTCGGCACTGGTGCCGTTGACCGAACGCCTGCGTTACCTGGTAGCGATTCGCCCGGGGATTATTTCGCCCACGGTGTCGGCGCGCATGGCCGCGACCCTGGACCGCCTGTCCAACGGCCGATTGTTGATCAACGTAGTCACCGGTGGCGACCCCGACGAAAACCGTGGCGACGGCAGCTTCCTCGACCATAGTGAACGCTACGAAGTCTCCGACGAATTCCTGCAGATCTGGCGCCGTGTGTTGCAGGGCGAGTCGGTGGACTTTGAAGGCAAGCACCTGCGTGTGCAGAACGCCAAAGCCCTCTACCCGCCGGTGCAGAAGCCGTATCCGCCACTGTACTTCGGCGGTTCGTCGGATGCTGCCCACGACCTGGCCGCCGAGCAGGTCGACGTGTACCTGACCTGGGGTGAGCCGCCTGCCGCCGTTGCGCAAAAACTTGCCGACGTACGTGAACGCGCCGCCCGTCATGGGCGCACCGTCAAGTTCGGCATTCGCCTGCATGTGATCGTGCGCGAAACCGAAGAGGAGGCCTGGAAAGCCGCCGCCAAACTGATCGAACACATCAGCGATGAAACCATCGCCGCCGCGCAAAAATCCTTCTCGCGCTTTGACTCCGAAGGCCAGCGGCGCATGGCGGCTTTGCATGATGGGCGCCGCGATAACCTGGAAATCGCGCCGAACCTGTGGGCCGGCGTCGGCCTGGTACGCGGCGGTGCCGGCACCGCGTTGGTGGGTAACCCGCAGCAAGTGGCGGAACGCATCAAGGAATACGCCGACCTTGGCATCGAGAGCTTCATCTTCTCCGGCTATCCGCACCTGGAAGAAGCCTATCGCTTTGCCGAGTTGGTGTTCCCGCTGCTGCCGGAGCCTTACGCCAGCCTCGCCGGGCGCGGTATCACCAACCTGACAGGGCCGTTTGGCGAAATGATTGCCAATGATGTGCTGCCGAACACCAAAGCCTGAGTGCACTGAGTTCCACTTCGTGTGGGCACTGCTGTTCTGTGGGAGCCGGGCTTGCCCGCGATGCAGACGAGGCGGTGTTTCAGTTGCACCACAGTGATGCTATCGCAGGCAAGCCAGCTCCCACATTTGAACGTGATCGCCAGACAGACATTGAGGAACCCCGTGTGACAGCCAAACCCCACAGCGTCCTGCCTTCCCCCTTGCAGACCGCCAAGCTGTTGGCCGCCGAATTCGCCCTCACCGCCGTTGAACGCGATGAGCGCGGCGGCACACCCAAGGCCGAACGTGATGCGCTGCGCCAAAGCGGTCTGCTGGCCCTGAGCATCCCCACGCAATACGGCGGCCTCGGCGCACGCTGGAGCGAAACCCTGGGCATCGTGCGCGAGTTTGCCAAGGTCGACAGCTCCATTGCCCATGTCTTCGGCTTTCACCACCTGATGCTCGCCACCGTGCGCCTGTTTGCGCGCCCGGACCAATGGCAGCCGTGGTTCGAACAAACCGCACGCAAAAACTGGTTCTGGGGCAATGCCCTCAACCCGCTGGACACGCGCACGGTGGTTAAGGATTTCGGCGGCTGGCGCGAATTTTCCGGCAAGAAGAGCTTCTGCTCCGGCGCCAGCGATTCGGAAATGCTCATTGCCTCCGCCGTGGATGAAAGCTCCGGCGGCAAGCTGCTGATCGCCGCGATTCCCAGCGGGCGCAGCGGCATTACCTTGCATAACGACTGGAACAACATCGGCCAGCGCCAGACCGACAGCGGCAGCGCCAGCTTTGAACGGGTGCGCGTCGAAGAGTCGGAGTTGCTGCTCGATCCCGGCCCGTTGAGCACGCCCTTCGCCTGCCTGCGCCCGCTGATCGCTCAGTTGACGTTCACGTATATGTTTCTCGGGATTGCCGAAGGCGCCTTTGAAGAAGCACGCAACTACACCCTCACCGAAACCCGTGCGTGGCACAAATCTTCGGCGGGCGATGTGCGCCAGGACCCTTACGTGCTGCACCACTACGGCGAATTCTGGGTGGCCCTGGAAGGCGTGCGCCTGCTGGTCGAGCGCGCTGGCGAATTGCTCGACCAGGCCTGGGCCAAAGGTGCCAGCCTCAGCGAACAGCAACGCGGCGAACTGGCGATTGCAATCGCCACCGCCAAAGTCGCCGCCACCCGCCAAGGCCTGGACCTGTGCAGCCGCCTGTTTGAAGTTACCGGCGCGCGCTCGACCCATGCCTCGCTGCGCCTGGACCGCCACTGGCGCAACTTGCGCACGCAAACCCTGCACGACCCGGTGGATTACAAACTCCACGAACTGGGGGACTGGGCGTTGAACCAGTCCCTGCCGATTCCCACGTTCTACTCCTGAGAGAGGTGCCCATGCAGCTGTTAACCTTACCGCCCTCGCCCGCCCTCGCGACCTCGATTCGCGCCACGGCCCAGGTCTTCGAAGACCCCAAATCCCAGGCGTTGCTCGACCATATCCAACAAGTGGCACCCAGCGAAGCGAGTGTGCTGATCATCGGCGAGACCGGCACCGGCAAAGAGCTGGTGGCGCGCCATATTCATAACCTCAGTGCGCGGCGCAACCGGCCCTTTGTGGCGGTGAACTGCGGCGCGTTTTCCGAATCGCTGGTGGAAGCCGAATTGTTCGGGCATGAAAAAGGCGCGTTTACCGGCGCCCTCAGCGCCAAGGCCGGCTGGTTCGAAGAGGCCGACGGCGGCACCCTGTTCCTCGATGAAATCGGCGATTTGCCGATGGCGATCCAGGTCAAATTATTGCGCGTTCTACAGGAACGCGAAGTCGTGCGCCTGGGTTCGCGCAAGAGCATTCCGATTGATGTGCGCGTGCTGGCGGCCACCAACGTGCAGCTGGAAAAAGCCATCAACGCGGGGCACTTTCGCGAAGACCTCTACTACCGCCTGGATGTGGTCAGCCTCGAACTCAGCCCACTGCGCGAGCGCCCCGGCGATATCCTGCCGCTGACCCGGCATTTTATCGAAGCCTATAGCCAGCGCCTGGGCTACGGCCCGATCACCATCAGCCGTGAGGCGGAGCACAAGCTCAAAAGCTACAGCTGGCCGGGCAATATCCGCGAGCTGGAAAACGTGATTCACCACACCTTGCTGATCTGCCGTAATGGCGTGATCGAGCGTGATGATCTGCGCCTGTCGAACATGCGCATCGAACGCCAGGACGACAGCCAGCACGGCACCGACAACAGCGCCGAAGCCTTGCTGGCCCGCGCCTTTCAAAAGCTTTTTGAAGAACAGGCCGGCGCCCTGCATGAAAAAGTCGAAGACGCGCTATTGCGCGCCGCCTACCGTTTCAGCCATTACAACCAGGTGCACACCGCCAACCTGCTGGGTTTGAGCCGCAACGTCACGCGCACACGCCTGATCAAGATCGGCGAGCTGGCAGTGAACAAACGCCGACCCGGCGAAAACGTGCAGGGCGAGCGCATGCTGCACTTATCCATTTAGGCGGCAGTGCAACGCGTTGTCATGGCTGCGCTCGAAACTGCGCAGCACTTGAAATGAACCGAAGGTCACCGCCGTGGCCTGGTGGGCGCGAATCAGCGTCCAGAAGTCTTCCTCGCCGTGCTCAAAACACTTGAACGCCGCCTCGCCGTCTTCGCGCGAGCGCCATTGCAGGTAATTGAGCACCCGCCGCCCATCGTCGCTAACTTGCACACTGGCATTGATAAAGCCGCCATGGCCCTGGGCCAGGCGCTCGCTCTGGGTGGACAAGGCGGCCACCAGGGCAAATTGCTGCTGAGGTTCGATCTGAAACTCGATCAACTGAGTGAAGCTGCGATTTTTCTCTGATACCTGCATGAACACTCCCCTCTCTCTGTAGGCAGAATCTTGCGATTCGATGCCACGCAGGGTAAAACCTCTAGTTAAGTCAAGGTCAAGCGCTTATCTGGAGTTTTTTATGCTTACCAAGGAACTCACCGTCGGCCAACTCGCCGCTCGCAGTGGCGTGGCGGTTACGGCACTGCACTTTTATGAGTCCAAGGGGTTGATCAAGAGTAACCGCAACGCCGGCAACCAGCGGCGCTACCCACGGGATGTGTTGCGGCGCGTGGTGGTGATCAAAATCGCACAACGTTTGGGTATTCCATTGGCGACCATTGGCGAGGCGTTGCAGACGTTGCCGGATGGGCGCACGCCCACTGCACAGGATTGGGAACGCTTGTCGGCGCTGTGGCGCGAGGATCTGGATCAGCGCATCAACAAGCTGATGCTGCTGCGCGACAAACTCAGTGGCTGTATTGGTTGTGGGTGTTTGTCGCTGGAGGCGTGTCCGTTGCGTAATCAGGACGATCAGTTAGGTGAGCAAGGGCCAGGCGCCCAGTTGCTGGAGCCCACCACGCCGGCCTGAGTTGGCAATGCGATCAATGTGGGAGCTGACTTGCCTGCGATGGCATCACCTCGGTTTGACTGACAGACCGAGTCGCCTGCATCGCAGGCAAGCCAGCTCCCACACAAGCCCTGCCCCATGGATGGAGGTTGTGCCTTAAAAGCCCGGGGCTATCTGGCCCTTGTAACGCGTGAGAATGAACTGGCGCACCTCATCCGAATTCAACGCCTTGGCCAGCTTTTGAATGCGCGGGTCGTTGATGTTGTCCGGCCGCGCCACCAGATACTCGACGTACAAGGATTTGCCCTTCTCCACAATCAACGCACTGTTGGTATCAATCCCCGCCTCCAGCGCGTAGTTGGCAAACACAAACGCCAGGTCCACCTGGCTCACCGAACGCGCCAGCAAGGCGCCTTCCAGTTCGCGGATTTTCAGGTGCTTGGGGTTCTCGGCAATATCACGCGGGGTGCTGAGGGTGTTGCTCGGATCCTTGAGTATGATCAACCCGGCCTCATCCAGCAGCACCAGCGCGCGGCCGGTGTTGACCGGGTCGTTGGGGATCGACACGGTGGCGCCGTCTTTGAGTTCCGAGATATTTTTGATCCGCGTCGAATACGCCCCAAACGGCTCGATATGCACGCCCACCACCGGCACCAGGTCGGTGTGGCGGGTCTTGTTGTAGTCATCCAAGAATGGCCGGTACTGGTAGTAGTTGGCGTCGATATTTTTCAGCGCCAGTTGCTGGTTGGGTTGGATAAAGTCAGTGAAGACTTTGATCTGTAAATCCACACCCTCCTTGGCCAGTACCGGTTTGACGAACTCGAGAATCTCCGCGTGCGGCACGGGTGTGGCGCCGACCACCAAGGTTTCATTGGCAAACGCATTGAACGACAGAACAGCGGCCAAAATGGCCAGGGACTTTTTCATGCAGGCTCCAAAGCTAGTTTTATAAAAATTAACGGCGGCTATAACGCGCCACCAAACGGTCGCCGGTCATCTGTAATGCCTGTACCAGCACCAGCAACAGCACCACGGTGACCACCATCACGTCGGTCTGGAAGCGTTGGTAGCCGTAGCGAATCGCCAGGTCACCGAGGCCACCGCCACCGATCACGCCGGCCATGGCGGTGTAGTCCACCAGCACAATCGCGGTCACGGTGACGGCGGCCAGCAACCCGCCTCGGGCTTCCGGCAACAGCGTGTGACGGATCACCTGCCAGGTACTCGCACCCATGGATTGAGTGGCCTCGACCACCCCACGGTCGACTTCGCGCAACGCGGTTTCCACCAGCCGCGCAAAGAACGGCGTGCAGCCCACCACCAACGGCGGGATGGTGCCCGGCACGCCCAGTGAAGTGCCCACCAACAAGGTGGTCAGCGGGATCAGCACAATCAGCAAGATGATGAACGGCAGTGAACGCAGCACGTTGACCACCACCGACAGCAGGCGATACACCACCAGCGCTTCATGCAACTGGCGTTTGCCGGTCAGAAACAGCAACACGCCCAGCGGCAAGCCCAGCAGCACGGTAAACGCCAGGGCGGCGCCGAGCATGCTCAAGGTTTCCAGGCAGGCCTGGCCGATGTCGGCCCAGTAGATGTGCTTGAACCATTCGGCCATGGGTTATGACCAGTCGTGACGTGGCGGCTGGGTGCCATTGAGCAACCAGTTGCCCACCACGTGGTACTTCCAGCGCACCGGGTCGTGCAGGGTGTGGACCCGCGCGTTACGCCAGTGGCGGTCGAAATTGTGCGTCTTCAAGGTCGAGCGGGTGCCGCCCAGTTCAAACACTTTGTTGCTGGCTTCGATGGCGATCTCGGTGGTGAGCACCTTGGCCCGCGCCACCGCCAGGGAGGCGTGGGCGACGTTATCTTCAGTCGGCGCCGGGCGCGCGGCGTCCAGGGCCAGACCTGCGCGTTCCAGCAAGGCTTCAGCGGCTTCCAGGCGGATATCCAGAGCGCCGACCTGGATGATGGTCAGCGGGTCTTCGCTGGCTTTTTCTACCCCGGCATCGATCCACGGCCGAGCGAATTGCTGCACGAAACGCACGGTGTCACGCAGTGCGGCGCGGGCAATACCGGCGTCGATGGCGGCGGTGGTCAGCTGTGCGAAAGGGCCGGCAAGCGTCGGTGAATCGTAGGATTTATGCGTGGGAAACAGATTGAACGCCGGTACCCACAGGTTCTCTGCCAGCACCGTGCCGCTGCTAGTGGTGCGCTGGCCCATGCTGTCCCAGTCATCCACCACCGCCAGCCCTTCGGTGCCACGCTTTACGAACGCCAACTGCGCATTTTGCTGCTCATCCAACGCCAGCACCGCCAGCCAGTGGGCGTACAGCGAGCCGGTGCAATAGCCTTTGCGGCCGTTGATCACATAACCGTCGCCTTCAGGGCGAATCGTGGCGCGAATGTCCTGCACGTGCTTGCCGCCGGTTTCCGACAGCGCATTGGCAAACCGATGCCCCTGCAGCGCCAGGCTAAAGAAATGCGCCTGCTGCTGTGGCGTGCCTTGCAGGCGAATGTCTTCGAGCAGGCAATAGTGGTTCTGCGGGATCTGCCCCAGCGACGGGTCGGCCGCCGAGATAATTGCGATCACCTGGGCCAGCACTGCGTAGGACACCTGAGCCCCACCGAATTCGCGCGGCACGCTGATGCCCCACAGGCCACTGTTGGAATACAGGTTCACAACGTCGGCGGGCACGTGGCGGGTGCGGTCGCGTTCGGCAGCGTGCTCAAGCAGCACGGCAGCGACACGGTGGGCGACAGCAATCGCCTGAGCTTCATCGCGAATCAGTTCGGCGTTCGGGGTGTGGATCGGGTAATCGGCAGACACGGGCAGTACAGGCATACAACGCTCTCGGGCGAATGGTTTGCCTGAGGCATTGCAGCTTCTGTGCCGGGCCCTGAAACCGCAGGTTTGGCTGTAAAAGCGCGATTCCGGACCGCTGGCAACGCAGCAATCTGCCGGTTCACTGTTGCCTGGCCAACACCTCGTCGGCTCGCCGCAGGGCACGCGCTACGTGGCCTATAGTGAAAAGGCCGTGCCTCCACAACCACCATCCAAGGAGAACGATATGAGCGTTAAGCCAATCCCAGAGGGTTATCACAGCGTTACGCCGTATATGGGCATCGACAACGCCGCTGAGGCCATCGAGTTTTACCAGAAAGCCTTTGGCGCCACCCAGGTCATGCGCCTGGACATGCCCGACGGCAAGGTCGGTCACGCCGAGCTGCGTATCGGTGACTCGGCGATCATGCTCGGCTCGCCGTGTGCCGACATGGCCCTGCGTAATCCCGGTGAGCACACCAGCGTTGGTTTGCACCTGTATGTGAACGACGTGGATGCGCAGTACCAACAGGCCATTGAGGCAGGCGCCCTTTCGGTGTCTGAGCCAAAAGATCAGTTTTACGGCGACCGCTCGGCGAGCGTGAAGGATCCCTTTGGTCATCTGTGGTTTTTGGCTACGCGCAAGGAAGACCTGACTGAAGCGCAGATTCGCGAGCGGGCCATGGAAATGTTCAAGCAAGGCTGAAGTTTCAATAACCCTGCATATCCAATGTGGGAGCGGGCTTGCTCGCGAATGCGGTGGGTCAGTGACAGATGAATTGACTGACGCACCGCATTCGCGAGCAAGCCCGCTCCCACATTTAGACTGCGCTGCATCAGGTAGATAGACTTTTGCTTTGCACTGCCAAAAGTGACCCGCCGTCAGTGCGGAACCCTAAGTAGCCGTTACCGCAGCAACGGATATGTACCCCGCTCCTACACACTTCATGAACAACCCCTCCACGCTTTCCCCCTTGCCCCAAACCCCGGGTGATTCCACGATGCAAGCACTTACAAAGAGGAGTCATCCCATGTTCGCCGGTTTCCAAAAAGACCAGTGCCACGTCAACGGCGTGGACATCAGCTACCGCAAAGGCGGTACAGGTCCCGGTCTGCTCCTGCTGCACGGGCACCCGCAAACCCACGTCATCTGGCACAAAATCGCCGAACAGCTGGCCCGGCACTTCACCGTGGTCGCCGCCGACCTGCGCGGCTATGGCGACAGCAGCAAACCACCCGCCAACGACCATCACACCAACTACTCCAAACGCGAAATGGCCCGCGACGGCGTCGAGCTGATGCAAGCCCTGGGCTTCGAGCGTTTCTCGGTACTGGCCCACGACCGTGGCGCCCGCGTCGCCCATCGCCTGGCCCTGGACCACCCCGCCGCCGTGCAGCGCATGGTCCTGCTGGACATCGCCCCCACCTTGTCGATGTACGCCCAAACCAACGAAGCCTTCGCCCGCGCCTATTGGCACTGGTTCTTCCTGATCCGCCCCGCGCCGTTGCCTGAAGCGCTGATCGAAAGCAACCCCGAGCTGTACCTGCGCAGCGTCATGGGCAGCCGCAGTGCCGGGCTCAAACCGTTCACCGATGAAGCCTTCGCCGAATACCTGCGCTGCCTGCAACTGCCCGGCACCGCTCGCGGTATCTGCGAGGACTACCGTGCTGCCGCCGGCATCGACCTTGAGCACGACCAGGCCGACATCGACGCCGGCAACCACCTGAATCTGCCGCTTCTTGTGATGTGGGGCGCCGAAGGCACCGTCGGCCGCTGCTTCGAGCCGCTCAAGGAATGGCAGAAAGTCGCCACCGACGTGCGTGGCAAGGCGCTGCCGGCCGGGCACTACATTGCCGAAGAAGCCCCTGAGTTGTTGCTGGGCGAAGTCCTGGCCTTCCTTCGCTGAATGCACTGACACCGTGATCTGAAACACCCGCCTCGCAGGCTGCCAATGGCCTGCGATGGGTTCGCTTTGCCCAAAAAACATCCCGAGATAATAACAATGACAATCCGAAAACTGCTGGGAACCCTGTATGTCCAGGTGCTCATCGCCATCGCGCTGGGTGTGTTGATCGGCCATGTCTGGCCGCAAATCGGTATCGACCTCAAGCCCCTGGGCGACGGGTTTATCAAGCTGATCAAGATGATCATCGGCCCGATCATCTTCTGCACGGTGGTCTCCGGTATCACCAGCATGCACGATGTGAAACAGGTCGGCCGCGTCGGCGGCAAGGCGCTGCTGTACTTCGAGATCGTCTCCACCATCGCCCTGCTGATCGGCATCCTCGCCGCGCACCTGCTGCAACCGGGCGTGGGTTTCAACATTGATGTGAAGACCCTCGACAGCTCGGCCATCGCCGGCTTCGTCGGCCAGGCCGAACATGGCGAAGGCATTACCGGGTTCTTGCTGCACGTGATCCCCACCACGTTTTTTGATGCCTTCTCCAAGGGCGAAATCCTGCCGGTGCTGTTTGTTTCGGTACTGTTCGGCGTCGGCCTGGTGATGGTCGGGGAAAAAGGCCGGCCATTGGTGGGCGTGATCAACCAGGCCAGCGAAGTGTTCTTTCGCATCGTCGGCATCATCAGCCGCGTGGCGCCGATCGGGGCGTTTGGGGCGATTGCCTTCACCATCGGCAAATACGGCGTGGGTTCATTGCTGCCGCTGCTCAAGCTGGTGGGTACGTTCTACCTCACCGCGTTTTTCTTTGTGGCCGTGGTGCTGGGCAGCATCGCGCGCTACGCCGGCTTCAGCATTTTCAAGTTGATGGGCTATATCAAGTCGGAGCTGTTGATTGTGCTGGGCACCAGCTCGTCGGAGTCGGCACTGCCGCAATTGATCCAGAAACTCGAGAGCCTCGGCGCATCCAAAGGCGTGGTGGGCATCGTGGTGCCGACCGGCTACACCTTCAACCTCGACGGCACCAATATCTACATGACCTTGGCGGTGTTGTTCCTGGCCCAGGCGACCAATATCCACCTGCCACTGGAGCAACAATTGACCTTGCTGGCGGTGGCCATGCTCACCTCCAAGGGCGCCGGTGCGGTAGTCGGTGCAGGTTTTGTGGCGCTGGCCGCGAGCCTGGCCGTGGTGCCGACTGTGCCGGTGGCGGCGATGGTACTGATCCTGGGTGTCGACCGTTTTATGGCCGAGTGCCGCTCGCTGACCAATATCATCGGCAATGCCGTCGCGGCATTGGTGGTGGCTGCCTGGGAGGGTGAGCTGGATCGCGAAAAAATGGCCCCTATTGCCCTCAAGCATGGCCGCCATGCGCGGGCTGCGGCGCAGGCGAAGATCGCCGCTGAGTAAGCAATAACGGCCCGGCATGCCGGAAGGCGTGCCGATCCGGTGCTATTCTGGCGGTTCATGCCGCCACGCCTGTTTCTGATGACTCATAAGAAAGATACCGTGCCCTTACCCGAAGACCTGCGGGTGTTCCTCACCGTGATCCGCAAGGCCGGCTTCGCTGCCGCCGCCGATGAACTGGGGCTGTCGCCTGCGTATGTGAGCAAGCGCATTCAGATCCTCGAAACCACCCTGGCCACGCGCCTGCTGCACCGTACCAGCCGCCGCATTGCCCTGACCGAAGATGGCGAGCGGGTACAACGCTGGGCCGTGCGCATCCTTGAAGATTTCCAGCAACTGTCCGATGAGTTGAGCGACGCCCACGACAGCCCGCGCGGGCATCTGCACCTGTGCAGCAGCTTCGGTTTCGGCCGTAACCACGTAGCGCCGGCCCTGTCGTTGCTGGCCGAGCAGTACCCGGACCTGGAAATCCGCCTGGACCTGTTCGACCGCGTGGTGGATATCGTCAGTGAAGGGTTTGACCTGGAAATCCGTGTCGGCGATGACATCCCCGGCCAGCACATTGGCAGGCGGCTGGTGAGCAACCGCCGGGTGCTGTGCGCAGCGCCGGCCTACCTGCAACGCAAAGGCACCCCGCAACAGTTGAGCGACCTGGAACAGCACGACTGCCTGGTGCTCAAGGAGCGCGACAACGCCTTCGGCATCTGGAACCTGGAGCGTGACGGCACGCCCGAAAGCGTGCGCGTGCGCGGGCCGCTTTCTTCAAACAATGGCGAGATCGTGTTGCAGTGGGCCCTGGACGGGCGCGGTGTGTTACTGCGCTCGATGTGGGACGTGAAACCACTGCTGGAACAGGGCAAGTTGGTGCAGGTGCTGCACGCCTACACCCAAAGCGCCAACGTGTGGGCGGTGTACCCGACACGTTTGGCCTACTCCGGCAAATTGCGCGCCTGCGTGGAATTTTTGCAGGAGCACTTCAAGGGGTTGTCGATCTGACGCCCCGCGTGGCGCTGACACCCAGCCATACCGTCATGATCACCAAGGCCGTCAATGGCAGCCCATGGAACAGCACAATCACCTGGGCCGGCGTCCACGTCAGGTAGAACGGCCCCACCACCAGCATGCCCACGCCAAAGCCGGCCATCTGGATCAGCGTCAACAAGCTGAACAGCGGCAGGCGCAAGCTATCGGGTTCGCTTTGCGCACGGGAAACCAGCGCCACCTCAGAGATACCATCACCGAGCCCGGCCCACACCACCAACAGCAGCGCCAGCCACAGTTCGGTTTGCTGAAAGGTGAGGATAAAGCCGCTGGACATCAGCGCCACACCCGCCATGAACCAGCGCTCCATGCCTTGGGTGCCACGGCCCTTGAGCAACGCACTGGCCAGGCGCGCGCCGACGAACTTGCCGCAGGCCCACACCGCCAGCAGGTAGCCCATGACGGTTTTCGCGGTGTCCGGCGAAATGTACTGCGACAGCACCGGCCAACCGACGTTGTGTGCAGCGCTGCCGAGGGTGTCGAGCATGCTGATCAACAACATCGCCGCCAACACCGGCGCACCGCGCAAGCCCTTGGTCAACTCGTGCCATTCGGCCGCAAGCCCACGGTGCGCGGCAACGGCGACTGAATACAAGGCGCGCAACGGCAGGATCAGGCAGGCCGCCATCACGTAAGTGCCGATGTTGACGGCAAACACCGCCTCGAATCCGCCCGTGGCGATCAGCACGCCGGAGAGCAGGCTGCCAAACACCGCACCGGTAGCCGCCGCCGAGGTGATCCAGGCATTGGTGCTCACCCGCTGTTCAAGCGCCACCCAGGTCGGCAACTGGCTATTGAGGCCAATGGCAAACAGCGAATTGCACAGGCCGATGCCGAACGCGATAAACGGCAGCACGTTGAGCTGATGCGCCGGGATCAGCACCAGCAGCGGCACCAGTAACAGCGCGCGGGCCATGTCCAGCCCGGCCAAGGTACTGCGCCCCGGGAAGCGCCGGAAAAACGGGATGCCGAACAGGCTGGCGACAATCCCGCCCGTCACCCGGCACGCCAGGAACACACTGACAAACACCACGCTTTGGCTGAGCCAGTAAACGTAGGTCGAGAGCGCCACCATGTTGAGGAAGGCGCCGAAGTCCGACACGCCCCGCGCAAAGATGATCAAGCGGGCGTTGCGGGTCGACAGGCCCAAGGGCTGAACGTCGCTCATGCCGGTTGTACCTCGTCTTCTACCCGAACGTCATCAGCCGCCACGCCGCGCAGGCTCACCAGCAGCACATCGCGCCAGGCCGGTGCCGAATCGGCCTGCGCCCGCACAGCGCCGGCGCGATGATACAGCCCACGGTCGTTGATCACGATGGTTTCCAGGAACTGCTCCATCGCCAGGTTAAGCACGCGGCTTTGCTCCGCCTCAGCGGTAAACACCTCGGACACCACCGGCACCGTGTTGCTCTGGCCAATAAAGTGCATGAACACCCAATCCAGGCCGTCCTGGTGAATCCCCGAGGTGGTCGGGCTGGCCGATGGCCCCTCTGCACGCACGCGAAACTGGTGGATATCAATGGTGTAGGCATGCGCGCCCAGGTGCGGTTCGATCACCGCCAAGTCGGTGGCGAGCAATTTCTGCATCAGTGGGTGCTCGATAAAGCCCTCCTCGCTGTAACTCAGGTGGTTCACGCCTTGGCGATAGTTGACGGCATAGGTGACCGGCGACTTGAACGCGGTCGTGCGGTCGATCTGCAACTGCCGCGACGGAGATAAACGATAGCGCAGGATCCGCCGTTCGCGATGGGTGTATGCCTTGAACGCCTCGTCGCGCACCAGGTTTGCCCAGTAGGCGCGAAAGCTTTGCTCCTCGCCAGGCTCGACCTTGAGCAACTGGCCAAAGTCCCGACGGTGACAATAGTGGTGCTCGCGCAAGTGCGCGCCAATCTGTGGGATATCCATATCGCTAGACCTTACTGTCGATAATCACGCGCAGGTTGTGCCGGATCGCATCATGCACGGCGTGGGCGTCGGCAGCATCGTCAACCTTGGCCCAGCACTTGAGCAAGTAATGCTCTTCGATATCCGCATCGATGCAGTTGCCGGGTTCCTGCTGGAAATACTCCAGCACCGCAAGGTGCTCATCGAGGAACTGCATCCCCTCAATGCCCTTAAACTGACCACTGTGCTCCGGGTAGAGCGCCAGCATCGAGTAATGCTGGGAGGCACTTGCGATGTTGTGCGCACAGGCTTGCAACCGGGCATTCAGGTCCGGCTCGCCCAACAGCAGGGACAGATAAAGGTCGTATGGGTCAATGCCGGCAAAGTCGCGGAACGCCGCATTGACATACAGCCCGCCGACGCGCGGGTTGATCTCAATTACCACCGGCCCCGCCGCCGTCATGCGAAATTCAAAATGCACCAGCGCGTTGGTCAGCCCCACCGCGCGCAGGCAATCCCCCGCGTATTGGCGGATCTGCTCGCACTGGGCGTCGGTAAAAGACGTGGGCGGGCAAATCAGCAGGTTCTCCAGCACCGTGCCACTGCGCTCGGTCAACATCAGTTTTTCGTTGATCAACAGCGCATGGACGTGCCCGCCGACGATCACACACTCCACACTGCCTTCAATGCCTTGGATAAACCCTTCCAACAACAGGCTGTGCCCTGGAATGTATTGGCGTTGCTGCCCATCTTCGTCAGACAGGCTGTGCTCACACCCATAGAAATCAGCGTAAGCCGCGTTAGCGTGGCCACTGCGAAATTGCGCATAGTGCCGGCTTAACTCGGCCCAGTTGAAGCACTGCTTGATAAACGCCGAAGCGCCACCAAACGGCGGTTTGGCAATCAGCGGATAGCCCATGCGCTCGGCGCTTTGCTGCAGTTGTTGTTCGTCATTGCACAGCGCGAACGGCACGGAGAGCACGCCATGCTGGCTCAGCGCCCGGCGCATCAGGTACTTGTTGTTGCACGCGGCAATGGCTTGCGGGCAGCTGTACACCAGGCCCAGGCGCTGACTGGCCTGCGCTACGATGCAACCGACTTGCCCCAGCGCAGATGAATGACCAGCCTGGCAGAAAATCGCGCGGATCTGATAGCGCCCATCCAGTTCGCCCACCAAGTCGAGAATGGCCGGCTCGCTGAGTGTATCGAGCAGGAACACTTCATCACTGTCGTCCTGCAGCCGTTGCAGGTGCTTGCGCCCCGCCAGACCCGCAGTCAAACACACCAGGCCTTTGGCCCGGGCCGCAACAAAGTGCGGCTCACGGTAGCTATAGCGAATGGAAGCACTGTCATCCACATCAATAAAAAGAATGGCATCTTGTTTCATCATTAATACCGCCTCATGCGTCAATAACTTCAGGCATCCTGCCAACTGCACCACTGCCCTTCCCAATTACGGAAACGGTAATGACGCTGCCCATCGCGCACTTCAAAGTGCGGCAAGTCTTGCGGCTTTTCAAAGTCCAGCAGCGGCACGGTAAACTTGCCCTGTGCATGCGGCAGTACATATTCCGGCATGGCAATATTGGACACACGCCGCTTGAGGCGATCCATAATAGCGATGGCGTGGCTTATCGATGCTTTATATTCCGAAGCCCCAGGTGAAAACGGCATGAAGTGGTACAAGTAATATGGTTTTACGCCCAGCCGATACAGGTCAATAAACAGTTTATGCAAGGTCGCTTCATTGTCATTCACGCCGCGCAACAACGGCATGTTGGAGAACACGATCGGCACCACACTTTGGATACGTTTAACCGCCACGGCAAAGTCCGCACTCAGTTCCAGCGGGTGGCAAACATGCACGCCAAACGCATTGACCTTGTACTTTTCCAGCATGGCCAATAACTCATCGGTTACCCGAAACGGGTTAAAGCTCAAGGCCCGTGTGTGCAGGCGAATCAGCAGGTCGTCGCGGATGCCACGCAGGGCGGCGAGGTTCTCTTCGAGCTTGCGGTCGGCGAGCATCAGCGGGTCACCACCGCTCAAAATCACCTCTTCGATGGCCGGGTTGTTGCGGATGTACTCGAGCGAGTCCTTGAACGAGTCGGCGCTGGCATTGGCCTTCTCGGTACCCACCTGCAAAGTGCGCAGCGCTTCGAAGCAGAACTGGCAATAGGCGTTGCAGGTGTTGGTCATGCGCAGGATTACGCGGTTGTCGTATTTGTGCTGGCAGATCGGCGTTTTCATCTCGTGGCCGAGTTCCCAGTTCTCCGAGGTACCGTCGTAATCGCCAGCGACCTGCTCGCTCCAGTAGGGCACCACTTGGCGCCACAGCGGATGGTCCATCACCTCGCCATCGGTGAGTGAGCGCTTGATCAGGTCAATATAATAAGGCGTTATCTGCAACTTGCGGTCTCGTAAGTTGTGTTCGATATGCGCGCTGGTTTCCTCATTCCAACCACCGCAAGCGGCCCGCAGTGCCGGTTCATCGCGGATGGCATTCTTTTGCTGCCAACGCCAATCCTGCCACTGCACCGAACGCTGGATTGCTTGATCAAAAATCGACATGAGTTTGCACTCTCTGTGTTCTGAACGGATGTTAAGGCATAGGCTTACGTGTCTTTTCACAGTGGAAAAAACAGTGACAACCGCAACAATGACAACTGGTTTAGAGGTGGCGGAATTCGATCAAGTTACAAACTTGTTCACCGACACCAGAGAGGTATGAAAGCTAACTAATTCATCGGCCATGGTTTTAACTTCCTTTTCTTATAATGTGCGACTTTCCAAGTCAGCACCCACTTAAGCCGATAGACTACAAAGTGTCAACACACCTACCCTTGTATTTTTTAAGGGTTTAACCCATTGCCTCAACTACGCCCTTGAAATCGCTGAGGTTGCGCGGTGTAAACCGCGTTATTTGAAAAGTAAATAGTCTAAAAAAAACGCCCTCCAGTAACAGGAGGGCGTTTGCTCTACTTATATGACTACGTAGTTAATCCATTGAAGTCTTTAACTCAGCCAGGGGTTGGCCGCCAGATGCTTGCGCTCGAACATTTTTATCTGCTCACTGCGCTGCAACGTGCTGCCAATCGCATCCAGGCCGAGCAACAACGCGGTCTTGCGCAAGGTGTCGATCTGGAAGGGGATCACCTGGCCATCGGCCAAGCGAATCTGCTGTGCCTCAAGGTCCACGCTGATCTGCGCCTGCGCAGGCTGGCTGACCGTCTGCCCGAGTGTGTGCAGCACCGCCTCGTCCAAGGTAATCAACAACACCCCGTTGCGCTGGCAGTTGTCATAGAAAATCCCGGCAAAGCTGCTACCGATCAGCGCGCGAATGCCCATCTGCTTCAAGCCCCACACCGCGTGTTCGCGGCTCGAGCCACAGCCGAAGTTGGGCCCCACCACCATAAAACTTGCGCCCTGCCAGGCTGGCTGGTTCAACACGAATTCGGGGTTGGGCGCGCCATTGGGCAAAAAGCGCAGGTCGAAGAACAGCCCACGGTCGAGGCCTGCGCGGTCGATGCCTTTGAGAAATTGCTTGGGCATGATCACGTCAGTGTCGATATTTGCTGCCAGCATCGGCGCGGCCTGGCCGGTGACTTGGGTGAACGGTTGCAGGCTCATGGGCGGTCCCCAAAGTGACGGATATCGGTAAGACGGCCGGTGATGGCAGCGGCGGCGACCATCGCCGGGCTCATCAAGTGGGTACGCGCCCCGGCGCCCTGGCGGCCTTCGAAGTTGCGGTTGGTGCTGGAGGCGCAGCGGTCGCCGGGGGCCAGCACGTCATCGTTCATCGCCAGGCACATCGAGCAGCCCGACTGGCGCCATTCGAAGCCGGCGTCGATAAAAATCGCCGCCAGCCCTTCGGCTTCGGCCTGGTCGCGTACCTCGGTGGAGCCCGGCACGATCATCGCCCGCACATGCTCGGCCACGTGTTTGCCGCGCACCACACTGGCGGCGTCGCGCAGGTCTTCGATGCGCGCGTTGGTGCACGAGCCAATAAAGGCATGGCTGATCACAATGTCGCTGAGCGGCATGCCGGCTTCCAGGCCCATGTAGTTGAGGGCGCGGCGCATGTCCTGGCGCAGGATCAGGTCGCTGACGTCTTGCGGGTCCGGCACACGGGCGCCGATGGGCGCAGCCTGGTCGGGGCTGGTGCCCCAGGTGACCATGGGTTCCAGGGTGCTGGCATCGAGGTGCACTTCCTGATCGAACACTGCGTCGGCGTCGGTGTGCAACGTGCGCCATTGCACCAGGGCTTGTTCCCACAGCTCGCCCTTGGGCGCACGCGGCTTGCCTTTGAGGTAGGTGAAGACTTTTTCGTCAGGCGCCATAAACGCGCCACGCGCGCCGGCTTCCACCGCCATGTTGCAGATGGTCATGCGCGCTTCGACACTCAGCGCATCAATGGTGGCGCCGCGAAACTCGATGGCGTAGCCAGTGGCACCGGACGCGCCGATCTTGCCGATCAGCGCCATGATCACGTCCTTGGAGGTCAGGCCGTTGCCCAGGGTGCCGTCTACCGTCACACGCATGCTTTTCAGACGCTTGTACACCAGGGTCTGCGAGGCCAGCAGGTGCTCGATTTCCGAAGTGCCGATGCCAAAGCCGAAGGCGCCTAGGGCACCGTAGGTGGTGGTGTGGCTGTCGCCGGCGGCGATCACCATGCCCGGCAGAATAAAGCCCTGCTCCGGGGCAATCACGTGTTCGATGCCTTGGCGCTTGTCGAGGATGTCCAGCAACTCGATGCCGAAGTCCTGGCAGTTTTCTGCCAGGTACGAGACTTGCCGCGCGCCGCCTGCGTCGGGCATGGCTGCAATGCGTGTGGGCGTGGTGGGGTTTACGTGGTCGACCACCGCCAGCGCGGTGCCGGGGCGCCATACCCCACGCTTGGCCTCGCGCAGGCCGCTGAAGGCCTGGGGGCTGGTGTATTCGTTGATCACCTGGCGATCTATATAAAGCAGCACATGGCCCTGATCATCCAGGGCGCACACCGTGTGGGAATCGATGTGTTTGTCGTAGAGGGTTCTGGCAGTCATTTTTGTGGACTCACTTTTATAAGCGCTCGCTCAACGGTATGCCCCCATCCTACGCAGCCCCCCGGCCCCATCAATGCCACCTGGGTGATGGCTTGGAACATGTTTCGTGTTCAATCCGGCAACGCTGAAACATTTTCTTTCATATCCCGCTTAGGGATTTCTCATTCTCATCCGTCTTAACTTAGATACAGCCCGTCGCGTCAGCAAAAGCTACGACCGGCCTTTTCCGGGCCTCCTTCGCCCTCCTCCGATCAAGACCCGCATCCACATGTCAAAGAAGTCACGCTCAAAACTCTGGTTTCTGGTTCATAGCTGGCTGGCGTTGCCCATCTGGTTTTTTGTACTGATTGTCTGCGTCACCGGCACCCTGGCGGTGGTCAGCCAGGAAATCGTCTGGCTGGCCAACCCGGACATCCGCGCCAGCAAGCCGTCGGACGATGCCGAACTGCTGAGTTACGACCAGGTCATCGGCGCCATCAAGCGCAACGAACCCCAGGCGATCGTGCAGTCGATCACGCGCCCGGACGAGTCGCACTTCGCGCTAAGCGTCGACCTCAGTTATCCCGACGGGCGCTCGGTGGAGGTCTACGTCAACCCGTATACCGGTGTGATCCAGGGCATCAGCCCGGCCTTCAACTTCCAGCAATTTACCCGTGCCTTGCACGGTTGGTGGCTGGTGCCGTTTACCAATGGCTACAGCTGGGGCTGGTACCTGGTGTCGGCACTGGGCATACCGCTGCTGGCCTCGCTGGTCACCGGGCTGGTGGTGTACAAGCGTTTCTGGAAGGGTTTTCTGCGCCCGACCCTGCGAATCCGCCATGGCGCGCGGATCTTCTGGGGTGACTTCCACCGTTTGAGCGGTATCTGGTCGATCTGGTTTATCGCGGTGATTTCCATCACCGGCATCTGGTTCCTGATCCGGGCAATCCTGGGCGACAACCAGATCTCCATCTCCAGTGAGCCCATCGTGCCGGTGATTGCCCGGGAGAAGGTGCCTATGTCGGCACCGGGTGTACCGGCACCGATGATCCCGATCGATCGGGCCATCGAGATCGCCACGCAACGCATCCCCGGGCTGGAGGCCAGTTTTGTGTTCCTACCCAGCAACGCCTATAGCCACCTGCAGATCGGCGGGCGCGGCTGGTACCCGTTGATGTTCCAGACGGCGCAACTCAACCCGTACGACGGTGAAATTGCCGTGTCACACCTGCTCTCCGACCGTTCGACACTGGAGTTCGTCACCGAATCCATGCGACCGCTGCACACCGGCGACTTTGGCGGCCTGTGGATCAAGCTGATCTGGGCATTCTTCGGCCTGATCATGAGCATGATGGTGTTGAGCGGTCTGCTGATCTGGACCAAACGCACCGCGCTGGCCACGCTCAACGCCCTCAAGCGCGAGGCCAAGACCCAACGCGCACCGGCCCCCGCCACGGCCAGGCAGGCTGAAACCTCGGAGGCCAACTGATGAGCAAACGTGCGACCACCACACCGCCTTCACCGCTGCGGGCCTTTTGGCTCAAATGGCGATTCCACATCAATGTCCTGCTGTTGCTGGTGCCCCTGGGGTTCATGCCCAAGTACTTTGCCGACGCCGCGCTGTTTCGCGGTGACACCGGCATTGGCGAGCGCGTGGCCGGCGAAGTGCAGGTGGGGCCGTGGAGCCTGACCCTCGCCGAGTTTCGCAACGAAGGCCCGCGCCCGGACCCGGCCGGGCCGATGAAATTTTTTAACGCCGCCCTGTGCGACACCTGCGCCGAGCAGGTCAAGGCCACTTACCTGCGTATCGGCAAACCACGCAGCCTGCGCGCGGCCGGGGTGATTTTCTTCGGCACGCCGTACCGCATGGGTGCAGTGCTGCCGGTGCCGGAACGCACCCCCGTCGATGCCGAAGTGTGGGTGACCATGGAAGGCTGGGACGGCTCCATGCACCAGGGTTCCATCCCGCTGAGCCAGGCCTCGCCTGCCACCATTGCCTGGCTGAACAAGCAAGGAGTTAAACCATGACGTTAATGCGCCTGACTCGCGCCGCTTTTTTACTCTGCGCCGGCTTCAGCGGCGTCGCCCTGGCCCATAACCCGATGTGCGAATGCAAGGAAATCCCCGGCGAGCAGATCCAGTGCACCGGCGGTTTTTCCGACGGCAGCGGCGCGCCAGGCGTGACCCTGGACGTGATCGGCTACGACGAAACCATCCTGCTGCCCGGCAAGCTTGGCCAGGACTCGACACTGACCTTCAAAAAGCCCTCGGCCGAGTTCTATGTGCTGTTTGATGCAGGCCCTGGCCACGTGGTGGAAATCGACCAAGCGGATATCCAGCCCCAATGAGCACCACACAGGTTGTACGCCCCGCCGGGGCCGGCCATGAAACCCTCTACGTGTTGCTGCTGTGCCTGATCATCCTCGCGGTGGCGGGCACGGTGGTGGCGCTGCACGGTGAAACCCAGGAGGTCGCCGCCGTGCCCAGCCACCAATTGGACGCACGCCGTGACCTGAGCGCTGCCGAGCAAGGCATCTACGCCGACCTGCGGGTGACCCTGGATGAAATCCAGCTGTTGCAGCAGGAGCAAAGCGCCCTGCCGACGCCTGAGCAACTGGCCGAAGAAGGCTTCGCGCCGTTTGCCCAGGACGCCAGTTCGGTGAGCCGTGGCGACCATCGCTGGCAGTTGCTCGAGCCTGCGGCCTACCTGGGTTTGAGCCAAGCGCCAAGCACCAGCGGCTCGGTGCTGATGCGCGTGCAAGGCGCAGAGCCGGATGTGTGGCTCAACCGCCAGGCCAACCTCGCCGCGCCGGCCGACCTCACCGACGCAGCGCTGATCGCCGCCGGCTGGCGCCAGGTGGTCACGCAATTTGATGCCGGCGTGACACGCCAGCACCGTCACTGAACCAGAAGACCGAGTGCCCATGTCTATTTCATCGCCCCTGTTACGCCTGTTGCTGGTTGGCCTGTTCAGCCTGATGCTCGCCCCACTCGCAAATGCCGAGGCGGCCAAGCGCCTGCGCATCGGCATCACCCTGCACCCGTATTACAGCTACGTGGCCAATATCGTCGGCGACAAGGCCGAGGTGGTGCCGCTGATTCCGGCCGGCTTCAACCCCCACGCCTACGAACCGCGCGCCGAAGACATCAAGCGCATCGGCACCCTGGACGTGATCGTGCTCAACGGCGTCGGTCATGATGATTTTGCCGACCGCATGATCGCCACCAGCGAGCGCCCGGACATCCCGGTGATCGAAGCCAACGCCAACGTGCCGCTGCTGGCCGCCACCGGCAATGCCGCGCGCGGTGCGGGCAAGGTGGTCAACCCGCACACCTTCCTGTCGATCAGTGCATCGATTGCCCAGGTCAACAACATTGCCCGCGAACTGGGCAAGCTCGACCCGGACAACGCCAAGACCTACACCCAAAACGCCCGCGCCTACGGCAAGCGCCTGCGCCAGATGCGCGCCGATGCCCTCGCCAAGCTGACCAGCGCGCCGAACCCGGACCTGCGCGTCGCCACCGTGCATGCGGCCTACGACTACCTGCTGCGCGAATTCGGCCTGGAAGTCACCGCCGTGGTCGAGCCTGCGCATGGCATCGAGCCCAGCCCCAGCCAGTTGAAAAAGACCATCGATGAACTACGCGCACTGGATGTGAAGGTGATCTTCTCGGAGATGGATTTCCCGTCCACCTACGTCGAGACCATCCAGCGTGAATCCGGGGTCAAGCTCTACCCGCTGTCGCACATTTCCTACGGCGAATACACGCCAGAGAAGTACGAAGTGGAAATGACCGGCAACCTCAACACCGTGGTGCGGGCGATTCAGGAGTCGGGGGCATGACGGCAGCGCAGCAAATGAAGGTGGCCAGCATTGGCCCGACCCTTGAGTTCGACAAGGTCTCGCTGACGCTGGGCCGCACGGTGATTCTTGACGCGGTGAGCTTTCAGGTCGAGCCAGGCAGCATTCACGCCTTGGTCGGCCCGAACGGCGGCGGCAAAAGCTCGCTGATCAAGACCTTGCTGGGGCAGACCCCGCACCAGGGCCAATTACGCCTGCACTGGCCGAACACGCCAGGCACGGTCGGCTATGTGCCCCAGGCGCTGGAATTCGACCGGGGTTTGCCGATGACCGTCGACGACTTCATGGCCGCCATGTGCCAGCGGCGCCCGGCGTTTCTGGGCCTGTCCCGGAATTACGCCGCCGCGATTGGCGAAGCGCTGGAACGGGTCGGCATGCAGGACAAACGCAAGCGCCGCATGGGCGCGTTGTCTGGCGGTGAGCGTCAGCGCGTGCTGTTGGCCCAAGGCCTGATCCCGACGCCGCAGTTGCTGGTGCTGGATGAACCGATGTCGGCGCTCGATGAAGCCGGTATCCAAGTGTTCGAGCGGCTGCTTAATGACTGGCGCCTGGCCGGGATCACCGTGCTGTGGATCGAGCATGACCTGGAAGCCGTGGGCCGCCTGGCCGATCGCGTTACCGGCCTGAACCGCCGCGTGCTGTTCGATGCCACACCGAAAGAGGCGCTGACCCCGGACCGCCTGCTGACCCTGTTTTCCACCCACCCGCGGAGCCCGGCGTGATGAGTTATGAAGCCTTTCGTTTGATGGTCCAGGGCTGGGCTTCATCCGGCTACCTGCCGGAAGCGCTGGCCTATGGGTTTGTGGTCAACGCCTTGCTCGCCGGCTTGCTGATCGGCCCGGTGCTGGGCGGCCTGGGCACGCTGGTGGTGGTCAAGCGCTTTGCGTTCTTCTCTGAAGCCGTCGGGCACGCCGCGTTGACCGGCGTGGCCGTGGGCATCCTGCTCGGCGAGCCCTATACCGGGCCTTACGGCAGCCTGTTCGGCTACTGCCTGTTGTTCGGCATCCTGCTCAACTACCTGCGCAACCGCACGGGTTTGGCGCCGGACACCCTGATCGGCGTGTTCCTCTCGGTGTCCCTGGCGCTGGGTGCGAGCCTGCTGCTGATTCTGGCGGGCAAGATCAACGTGCATATCCTCGAAAACGTATTGTTCGGCTCGGTGCTGACGGTGAACGGCAATGACCTGCTGGTGTTGGCGGTCGTCGGTTCACTGGTGATGGCCCTGGCGCTGCCGCTGTACAACCGCATCATGCTGGCCAGCTTCAACCCGCAATTGGCCGCTGTGCGCGGCGTGGCGGTGAAGACCCTGGATTACCTGTTCGTGATCCTGGTGACCTTGATCACCGTGGCGGCGGTCAAGGTGATCGGCGCCATTTTGGTCGGCGCCCTGCTGGTGATTCCGGCAGCGGCAGCGCGTCTGTTGAGCCAGTCGCTCAAAGGGTTTTTCTGGGTCTCGGTGGTGATCGCCACGCTCAGCACGCTGTGCGGCATTCTGCTGCCGATCATCTTCGACCTGCCCATCCCGTCTGGTGCCGCGATCATTCTGGTGGCCGGTATCGCCTTCGCCTTTGCCGCCATCGCGCGCGGCACCGTGCCCAGCCTCAAAGGGAATCTTGGATAATGCGCTCTGTTTTTCATCCGCTGGCCCTGGCCATTGCCTGTTTATTCACACCGCCGTTGATGGCCGTTGAAGCCGCCAAACCGCTGGCTCACGCCGCCAAACCGGTGAAAGTGCTGGCCTCGCTGCCCATCACCTATGGTTTGGCCGAGGTGCTGCTCAAAGGCACCGATGTACAGCTTGAGCGCGCAGCACCGGCCAACCTGCCCGGTTCGCGGCAAGTGTCCTACTTCACCGGCCGTGGTGCGCCGGCCCTGAACACGCTGGCGCTGGACGCCGACGCCGCCATCGGCCTGCGCTCGCTGTGGGCGGATGACCCGCTCTACCCGGTGGCGCGGCGCAGCAATATCCGTATCGTCGAAGTGGACGCCGCGCGCCCGGTGGACGGCGGCTTGCCGGGTATTGCCGTGCAGCCGGGCGGCGCCGATGGCCTGAACAGCCAGCCGTGGCAGTCGAGTAACAATATGGGGCGCATGGCCGATGTGATGGCGGCCGACCTGAGCCGCCTGGCGCCCACGGCCAAAGCCAGGATCGACGCCAACCTCGCGGCGCTCAAACAACGCCTGCTCAAGCTCAGCGCCGACAGCGAAGCAAGACTGGCCAAGGCGGACAACCTGAGTGTGGTCAGCTTGAGTGATCACTTTGCGTATCTGATCAGCAGCTTGAACCTGGAAGTGCTCAGCACCGATGCTCGGCCGGACACCGAGTGGACGCCTGAGGCATTGCACACACTCAGTGCCGACTTGAAGGCCAATGACGTGGCCATAGTGCTGCATCACCGCCAACCGAGTGAGGCGGTTAAAACAGCAGTGACGGCAGGCGGTGCGCAACTGCTGGTATTGAATGTCGACGGGGCGGACCCGGTGGCGGAGTTGGAAGGCAATGTGGATCAGGTGATCAAGGCACTGGTGCCATAGCCTTTATATGAAATGCAGTTCAAATGTGGGAGCGGTGCAGCAGTTGAAATCCGGCAATAGCCATTCAAGCTGCGATCAAACCACATCCACACCCACATGAATCGCATCATGGCGCCAGAACTCCAGGTCGCAGTCGATCAGGCGCTCATGCTGGTCATAATTGACCCGGGCAATCCGCAAGCCCGGGCTGCCCACCGACACCCTCAATGCGGCGGCGGCCTCCACCGGCAGTGAAGTCGGCACAATCTCGAAACGCACGCGGCCGTAATGCAGGTCGTACTTGCGTGCGTACAGTTCGGTCATCGACTGGTTCAGGTCACACGCCAGAATCCCCGGAAAATACTGCGGGTTCAGGTAATGCTCCACATACAGCACCAAGCGCCCATCGATCCGCCGGCCCCGGCAGATCTGGATCACACTCGACAACGCCGGCAACTGCAACCACGCACACACCGCCGCCGATGCCGGTTGCAACCGCGCCGAAATCACTTCGGTGGAGGCTACGCGCCCTTGTTCACTGACCATCGCGTGAAAGTGGCTGCGTTGCATCAGGTTATAAGCCAGACGCGGCGGCGAGACGAACCAGCCACGTCGCTCTTCGCGATAGATCTGGCCCTGGGCCTCCAGTTGTAACAAGGCTTCCCGCACCGTAATGCGGGTGGTACCAAACAACTCGCTGAGCTTGCGCTCGGCGGGCAGTTTGCTCGCCGGCGGCAACAGCCCGTGGCCGATCTGCTCTTGCAGCGCCAGGCCAATGGATGTCACCGCCTTGATTGCCTCATCACGCATCAACGTTACCTATCTGGACTAGACCAGCACCGTTCAGGTGCACACACCGCGCTGTATTCGGGCCTCTGCCGTTAACTGCCAGCCTAGGCATTACAGATGACCGACAGATGACAGTCCCTGCTCATCCCCAGCCCCACACCCTGCAATACATCGGCCAAGTCCAGGGCCTGCGGGCACTTGGGCATGGTCTACGCTGAGTCTGAAGTCAGCGACATAAACGCTTTAAAAACGACATCGACATGAAACTGTCATCCACCGAGCCTAAATTGGCTCAGGTATTGCTGACCTAGACCAACACCACCGCAAACGTCGATAAAAACGCAGCGTTGAAAACGCCCAAAGGAGCTTCGGATGAAACAGCTTTTCCTGGCATCACTGTTAGGCTCGACCATTGCCATGTGCACCGCCGCCATGGCTGCTGATACCGATCTAAAAACTCTGGAAGCCGCCGCGAAAGCGGAAGGCGCCGTCAACAGCGTCGGCATGCCCGATGACTGGGCCAACTGGAAAGGCACCTGGGACGACCTGGCCAAGACCTATGGCCTCAAGCACATCGACACCGACATGAGCTCGGCCCAGGAAATCGCCAAGTTCGCCGCCGAAAAAGACAACGCCAGCGCCGATATCGGTGACGTCGGCGCCGCCTTCGGCCCGATTGCGGTCAAACAGGGCGTGGCACAGCCGTACAAACCGACCACTTGGGCACAAGTGCCGGATTGGGCCAAAGATAAAGACGGCAACTGGGCCTTGGCCTACACCGGCACCATCGCCTTTATCGTCAACAAAAAACTGCTGCATGGCTCTGAAGCGCCAAAAAGCTGGGCTGATCTTAAAACCGGTAAATACAAAGTCTCCATTGGTGATGTGAGCACCGCCGCCCAAGCCGCCAATGGCGTGCTGGCTGCTGCCCTGGCCAACGGTGGCGACGAGACAAACATCCAGCCTGCGCTGCTGATGTTTGCCGAGATCGCCAAGCAAGGTCGCCTGTCGCTGGCCAACCCGACCATCGCCACCATGGAAAAGGGCGAAGTCGAAGTGGGCGTGGTCTGGGACTTCAACGGCCTGAGCTACAAAGCCAAGATGGCTAACCCGGATGACTACGTAGTGCTGATCCCGTCGGACGGCTCAGTAATTTCCGGCTACACCACCATCATCAACAAATACGCCAAGCACCCGAACGCCGCCAAGCTGACCCGCGAATACATCTTCAGCGACGCCGGCCAGACCAACCTGGCACGCGGCAACGCACGTCCGATCCGTGCCGAGCACCTGACCCTGCCGGCCGATGTACAGGCCAAGCTGCTGCCGAACGAGCAGTACAAGAAAGTCACGCCGATCAAAAACGCCGAAGCTTGGGAGCAAACCTCCAAGGCACTGCCGCAGAAGTGGCAGGAAGAAGTCATCATCAATATGCAGTAAGGCTCCCGGGTCTTATTTAGACCCAGAGCCGTGAAAGCGGTCAGTGTGGGAGCTGGCTTGTGTGGGAGCTGGCTTGCCTGCGATGCAGACGACTCGGTTTGTCATCTGAACCGAGGTGATGCTATCGCAGGCAAGCCAGCTCCCACACAAGCCCGCTCCCACAGTTTTGACCCCGTTCCCCAGTTAAATTGAGTCAAGCCTATCGTCGCGGAGCGTCTCCCCCTATGAAGCACAACGTCATCCTTGTGGTGCTCGACGGCCTGAACTACGAGGTTGCCCGACATGCCATGGGGCATCTCCAGGCCTACATCGGCGCAGGACGCGCAGCGCTTTACAAACTGGAATGTGAACTGCCGGCGCTGTCCCGGCCCTTGTATGAATGCATCCTTACCGGCGTGCCACCGATCGACAGCGGCATCGTCCACAACCAGGTCTCGCGCCTGTCCAACCAGCGCAGCATTTTTCATTACGCCACCGACGCAGGCCTCACTACAGCGGCGGCGGCTTATCACTGGGTGAGCGAGTTGTATAACCGCACGCCCTTTGAAGCCGCGCGTGATCGTCACACCGACGACAAAGCGCTGGCGATCCAGCACGGGCATTTCTACTGGAATGACCACTACCCGGATTCCCATCTGTTTGCCGACGCCGAAAGCCTGCGCCGCAAACACACGCCGAATTTCCTGGTAGTGCACCCGATGAACATTGATGACGCCGGCCACAAGCATGGCCTGGATACCGCGCAATACCGCAACAGCGCGCGCTCGGCCGACATCATCCTTGCCGACTACCTGCAAACCTGGCTCGACGCCGGCTACCAGGTGCTGGTGACTGCCGATCACGGCATGAACAACGACCGCTCCCACAACGGTTTACTGCCGGAAGAACGCGAAGTGCCGTTGTTCGTACTGGGCTCGGCCTTCACCCTCGACCCTGGCGCCATCCCGAAGCAAACCGACCTGTGCGGCACCGTCTGCGAACTGCTCGGTGTGCCCCACGACAAACCTGTATGCCGGGAGCTGCTCAAGTGAACGCCATCACCCGTGGCAAATGGCTGGCTATCCTGTGCCTGGTGCCGTTTGCGCTGTTTTTTATCGTGTTTGAAATTGCCCCGCTGGTGTGGGTGATGATCAACAGCCTGCAGTCGGAGGAGTTCGGCTGGGGCCTGGCCAACTTCACCAAGATCTTCAGTTCGAAGTTCTACCTGCAAGCCATCCAGTACAGCCTGGAGATCAGCTTCTACTCCAGCGTGTTCGGGATCATCATCTCGGTGCTCGGCAGCTACTCGTTGCGCCGCGTGGATGGGCCACTGCGTAACTTCGTGACGGCCTTCGCCAACATGACCAGCAACTTTGCCGGCGTGCCCCTGGCCTTCGCCTTCATCATTCTGCTGGGCTTTAACGGCAGCATCACGATCATGCTCAAGCAGGCAGGGATCATTCAGGACTTCAATCTGTACTCCAAGACCGGCCTGATCATTCTGTACACCTACTTCCAGATTCCCCTGGGCGTGCTGCTGCTGTACCCGGCTTTCGACGCATTGCGCGAAGACTGGCGCGAATCGGCCTCGCTGCTCGGCGCCAGCGGCTGGCAATTCTGGCGGCACATCGGCCTGCCGGTGCTCACGCCGGCCCTGCTGGGCACCTTCGTGATCCTGCTGGCCAATGCCCTCGGCGCCTATGCCACGGTGTATGCCCTGACCACCGGCAACTTCAACGTGCTGCCGATTCGTATCGCGGCGATGGTCTCCGGCGACATCTCCCTGGACCCGAACATGGCCAGCGCCCTGGCCGTGGTGCTGGTGGCACTGATGACGGTGGTCACCGTCGTGCATCAACTGCTGCTCAAGAGGAGCTACCATGTCTCGCGCTGAAGCCGGCTCGGCCTCCCTCTACCATCGGGTAGTGGTGTACCTGTTATTTGCGATCCTGGTGTTGCCGCTGGTGGGCACCTTTGTCTACTCGATTGCCAGCAGCTGGTCGGCCACCATCCTGCCCGCCGGGTTTACCCTGAAGTGGTACGTGCAGCTGTGGAGTGACCCGCGCTTTCTGGCCGCCTTCGGTCAGTCGCTGTTGGTGTGTGTGGGTGCGCTGGTGCTGTCGGTGGTGCTGATTCTGCCGCTGCTGTTCGTGGTGCATTACCACTTTCCCAAGCTCGACGCGCTGATGAACATCCTGATCCTGCTGCCCTTTGCGGTGCCGCCGGTGGTGTCTTCGGTGGGCTTGCTGCAACTCTACGGCTCCGGGCCATTTGCGATGGTGGGCACGCCGTGGATCCTGATCGGCTGCTACTTCACCGTGGCCTTGCCGTTCATGTACCGCGCGATCACCAACAACCTGCAAGCGATCAACCTGCGCGACCTGATGGACGCCTCGCAGCTGCTGGGCGCCAGCACCTGGCAGGCGGCGATTTTTGTCGTGCTGCCGAACCTGCGCAAAGGCTTGATGGTCGCGCTGCTGCTGTCGTTCTCGTTCCTGTTCGGTGAGTTCGTGTTCGCCAACATTCTGGTGGGCACTCGTTACGAAACCCTGCAGGTGTACCTGAACAACATGCGCAACACGAGCGGCCACTTCACCAGTGCCATCGTCATTTCCTATTTCTTCTTTGTGCTGGTGCTGACCTGGGCCGCCAACATCTTGAACAAGGACAAAAGCCAATGAGCTTCGTCAGCGTCCAACACCTGCAAAAAGGCTACGCCGGCACGCCGGTATTCAGTGACATCAACTGCGAAATTGCCAAGGGTGAATTCGTCACCCTGCTCGGCCCGTCCGGTTGCGGCAAGTCGACCCTGCTGCGTTGCATCGCCGGGCTGACCTCGGTGGACAGCGGCAAAATCCTCCTGGATGGCCAGGACATCGTGCCCTTGAGCCCGCAGAAACGGCACATCGGCATGGTGTTCCAGAGCTACGCCCTGTTCCCCAACATGACCGTGGAACAGAACGTCGCCTTCGGCCTGCGCATGCAAAAGGTCAACGCCGACGACAGCCACAAGCGTGTGCAGGAAGTGCTGCAACTGGTGGAGCTCAAAGACCTCGCCGGTCGCTACCCGCACCAGATGTCCGGCGGCCAGTGCCAGCGTGTGGCCCTCGCCCGCTCGCTGGTGACACGCCCGCGCCTGTTGCTGCTGGATGAACCGCTGTCGGCGCTGGACGCACGGATTCGCAAGCACCTGCGCGAACAGATCCGCCAGATCCAGCGCGAGCTGGGCCTGACCACGATTTTCGTGACCCATGACCAGGAAGAAGCGCTGACCATGTCAGACCGCATTTTCCTCATGAACCAGGGCAAGATCGTACAAAGCGGCGATGCCGAGACCCTTTACACTGCGCCCGTGGATGTATTTGCCGCCGGTTTTATCGGCAACTACAACCTACTTGATGCCGACAAGGCCAGCCAGTTGCTGCAACGGCCCATCAGCGGGCGCATCGCGATTCGCCCGGAAGCCATCGAGCTGAGCCGCAGCGGTGAACTCGACGCGCTGGTACGCAGCCATAGCTTGTTGGGCAACGTGATCCGCTATCGCATCGAAGCGCGTGGCGTGGAATTGGTGGTGGACGTGCTCAACCGCTCGGCCGACGATCTGCACCCGGATGGCCAGCGCCTGGCACTTTCCATCGACCCCAGTGCGTTGTGTGAAGTAGCCTGACACAACGATTGATTTGAGAGAGCGTGACAGATGGCATTGGTAATTTTTGATCTGGACGATACTTTGATCCACGGCGACTGCGCCACCTTGTGGAGCGAACAGATGGGCCGCCTGGGCTGGGTCGACCCGGAGTCGTTCATGCGCCAGAACGACGAACTCATGGCCGCCTACAGCCGTGGCGAGCTGGCCATGGAAGACTTCATGGACTTCAGCCTGGAGCCGATGATCGGGCGCACGCCCGAGGAGATCGAGCATCTGGTTGAGCCGTGGGTGGAGGACATCATCGAGCCGCTGATCTACAGCGACGCCACCAAGACCATCGCCCGCCACCGCGCGAATGGCGACCGGATCCTGGTGATCTCAGCCTCGGGCACGCACCTGGTCACGCCGATTGCGGCACGTATCGGGATTGATGAAGTGCTGGGCATTGACCTGGAGGTCAGCCATGGCGTGTACAGCGGCCAGACCGTGGGCGTGCTGACCTACCGTGAAGGTAAGATCACGCGGTTGCTGGAATGGTTGGAGCAGGAAGGTGAAAGCCTGAAGGGCGCGTATTTCTACTCGGATTCGCGCAACGATTTGCCGTTGTTGCTGAAGGTGGATCATCCGCAGGTGGTGAACCCGGATCCGGTGTTGCGCGCGCATGCTGAAAAGGCTGGCTGGCCGATTCATCAATGGGTTTGACCGCGACTTGTTTGAATTGAAACCCAATCCACTGTGGGAGCGGGCTTGCTCGCGAAAGCGGAGTGCCAGATGAAACATTCTTCACTGACAAACCGCTTTCGCGAGCAAGCCCGCTCCCACATTTTGATCTCATTTCAGCCTGAGGCGGGGATCAGGTCAGGCTTTCGTCTATCACCAGTACCAACTTGCCGGAAATCTGATTGCTCGCCAGCTCAGCAAACGCCGCCTCGGCATCCTTGATCGGGAAGGTCTTGGCCAACTGCGGGCTCAGGCGACCCTCAACAAATAGCGGCCATACATGCTGGCTCAAGTCGCTGAACAGGTCGGCCTTGAACTGATCGCTGCGGCTGCGCAGGGTCGAACCCAGCAGCTGGATGCGCTTGCCCAGCACCTGCGCCAGGTCCAGTTGCGCATCGCGGCCGCCCATCAAGCCGATCAACACCCAGCGCCCATCGAGGGCCAGCAGCTTCAAATCCATCGCCGCATAATTGCCGCCGACCGGGTCGAGGATCACGTCGAACGGCCCGAAATCGCGCAGCCCTTCAAGGCCGTCGGTACGCACCACGCCGCCCTGGGCGCCGAGTTCTTCGCAGTAAGCCAGGCGTTCTGCCGAGCCGACGCTGACCCAGCACGGGCTGCCGAACGCCTTGCACAGCTGGATCGCCGCCGAGCCCACGCCGCTGGCGCCCGCGTGCAGCAAGACCTTTTCGCCGGGCTTGAGGCCCGCCAACTGGAACAGATTCAGCCATGCCGTGCTGTACACCTCAGGCAACGCCGCCGCTTCGCTCAACGACAAACCTTCCGGCACCGGCAGCACATGACGGGCATCCACCACCACTTCTTCGGCCATGCCGCCGCCGGCCAGCAGCGCGCAGACGCGGTCGCCAACCTGCCAGGAAGAGCCCGCGCCCACCTCGCTGATCACCCCGGAACACTCCAGGCCCAGCACTTGGCTGGCGCCTGGAGGTGGCGGATAAAGCCCCGCACGTTGTAATAAATCGGCGCGATTAAGGCCCGCGGCCGCCACACGAATGCGAACTTGGCCTACATCGCAGGTAGGACTGGGTTCTTCCATCCACTCCACATGACCTTCAACGCCTTGCAATGCTTTCACAGTGCCTCCATAGTGAGTCTGGACTGAGCCCGTAGCTGTAGCGCCGGGCTTTTTGCATTATGCGACCGGATCATATGGAACCGGCTCCCTCAAAGACGGCCTAATATGCGTTATCAATTGCCCCCGCGTCGAATCAGCATGAAGCATTTGTTCCCCAGTACCGCCCTCGCTTTTTTCATTGGTCTCGGCTTTGCGTCGATGTCGACCAATACGTTCGCAGCCAACAGCTGGGACAATCTTCAGCCTGATCGCGATGAGGTGATTGCCAGCCTTAACGTCGTCGAGTTGCTCAAGCGCCATCACTACAGCAAGCCGCCGCTGGACGACGCGCGCTCGGTGATCATCTACGACAGCTACCTCAAGCTGCTGGACCCGTCGCGCAGCTACTTCCTCGCCAGCGATATCGCTGAGTTCGACAAGTGGAAGACCCAGTTCGACGACTTCCTCAAGAGCGGCGACCTGCAGCCTGCGTTCACCATCTACAAGCGCTACCTGGATCGCGTCAAAGCGCGTCTGGACTTCGCCTTGGGTGAGCTGAACAAAGGCGTCGACAAGCTCGACTTCACCCAGAAGGAAACCCTTCTGGTGGATCGCAAGGACGCCCCTTGGCTGACCAGCACCGCCGCCCTCGACGACCTGTGGCGCAAACGCGTCAAGGACGAAGTGCTGCGCCTGAAGATCGCTGGCAAAGAGCCCAAGGCCATTCAAGAGCTGTTGACCAAGCGCTACAAGAATCAGCTGGCACGTCTGGACCAGACCCGTGCCGAAGATATCTTCCAGGCCTACATCAACACCTTCGCGATGTCCTACGACCCGCACACCAATTATCTGTCGCCAGATAACGCGGAAAATTTTGATATCAACATGAGTCTGTCGCTGGAAGGCATCGGTGCCGTCCTGCAAAGCGACAATGACCAGGTCAAGATCGTGCGTCTGGTGCCGGCAGGTCCGGCCGACAAGACCAAGCAGGTTGCACCGGCCGACAAGATCATCGGCGTCGCCCAGGGTGACAAAGAGATGGTCGACGTGGTCGGCTGGCGCCTGGACGAAGTGGTCAAGCTGATCCGTGGGCCGAAAGGCAGCGTGGTGCGCCTGGAAGTGATTCCGCACACCAATGCGCCGAACGACCAGACCAGCAAGATCGTGTCCATCACCCGTGAAGCGGTGAAGCTCGAAGACCAGGCCGTGCAGAAGCAAGTCCTCAACCTCAAGCAGGACGGCAAGGACTACAAACTGGGCGTGGTGGTAATTCCTGCGTTCTACCTGGACTTCAAAGCGTTCCGCGCCGGTGACCCGGACTACAAGTCCACCACCCGTGACGTGAAGAAAATCCTGACTGAGCTGCAGAAAGAGAAAGTCGACGGCGTGGTCATCGATCTGCGCAACAACGGCGGCGGTTCCCTGCAGGAAGCCACCGAGCTGACCAGCCTGTTTATCGACAAAGGCCCGACCGTATTGGTTCGCAACGCCGACGGCCGTGTCGACGTGCTGGAAGACGAAAACCCAGGCGCGTTCTACAAAGGCCCGATGGCGTTGCTGGTCAACCGCCTCTCGGCCTCGGCTTCGGAGATTTTCGCCGGTGCCATGCAGGACTACCACCGCGCGTTGATCGTCGGCGGCCAGACCTTCGGTAAAGGCACCGTGCAGACCATTCAGCCGCTCAACCATGGCGAACTGAAGCTGACCATTGCCAAGTTCTACCGGGTTTCCGGGCAGAGCACCCAGCACCAGGGCGTATTGCCGGATGTGGATTTCCCGTCGATCATCGACACCAAGGAAATCGGCGAAAGCGCGCTGCCTGAGGCGATGCCATGGGACACCATCCGCCCTGCGATCAAGCCGGCTTCAGACCCGTTCAAGCCGTACCTGACGCAGTTGAAGGCTGACCACGAGACCCGCTCCGCCAAGGATGCCGAGTTCGTGTTTATCCGCGACAAACTGGCGCTGGCCAAGAAGCTGATGGAAGAAAAAACCGTCAGCCTCAACGAAGTCGATCGTCGTGCGCAGCACACCAGCATCGAAAATCAGCAGCTTGTGCTGGAAAACGCCCGCCGCAAGGCCAAAGGCGAAGATCCGCTCAAAGAGCTGAAGAAAGAAGATGAAGATGCGCTGCCGGCCGAGCCGGAAAAAACCAAGCCGGAAGACGACGCCTACCTGTCGGAGACAGGCCGGGTGCTGCTGGACTACCTGAAAATCAGCAAACAGGTGGCCAAGCAGTAAATGATGGCGATTTAATGTGAGCGCTCCCAGGAGTGTCATCATATAGACATCATTCTGTCGTGAAATAAAGGGACCGCAGGCGTTAAGCCTGCGGTCCTTTTTTTTCGATTGAGATCGCCATGACCATGACCGAACAGCTGAATGCATTGGGCTCAATCCTGGCTCAAGGCAGTTTACACAGCCTGTTCCAACCGATCATTTGCCTGTCCGAGCGGCGCATTCTTGGCTACGAAGCGCTCAGCCGTGGCCCGTCCAACAGCCCCTTGCACTCCCCCGTCGCCCTGTTCAGCGTGGCCAGCCATGCCGGGCGCCTCAGCGAGTTGGAAATGGCCTGCCGCGAAAGTGCCTGCCGACGCTTCAGCGAGCAGAAGCTGCCGGGCAAGCTGTTCCTGAATATCTCGCCGGAGTCCTTGATGGAGACGGCGCATCAACCGGGACGCACCTTGCAGTTGTTGCGCGACTTCGGCATCCCGCCAAGCCAGGTGGTGATCGAACTCACCGAGCAAACGCCCACCGACGACTTCGACCTGCTGCAAACCGCGCTGCATCATTACCGCGACATGGGGTTTGCCATCGCCCTGGATGACTTGGGCGCCGGCTATTCCAGCCTGCGTTTGTGGTCGGAGCTGCGTCCGGACTACGTAAAAATCGACCGGCACTTTATCGACGGCATCCATCAGGATGCGCTCAAGCGCGAGTTTGTCGGCTCCATCCTGCAAATCGCCAAGGCATCCCGTGCCCAGGTGATTGCCGAAGGTATCGAGCTGCCGGAGGAGTTGGCGGTGTTGACGGAAATGGGCGTTGATCTGGTCCAGGGCTACCTGCTTTGCCGGCCCCAGGAACAACCACCCCAGGAAGCGCGCCTGATGTTGCCCAAGCAGGACCACACCAACATCACCCTCAGCGAAGAAGGCAGCGACCTCAGCGCCTTGCTCAACGAGCAACCGGCGGTGGCTCAGGACACCGCCACCGCCCAGGTACTGGAATCCTTCCGTCGTCAGGCCAACCTCAACTCGCTGGCCGTGCTGGATGGGCGCGGGCACCCGGTCGGCATCGTACACCGACATTCGTTGTCGGACGCACTGCTCAAGCCATTCGCCACCGACCTGTTCGCGCGTAAACCCATCAGCCGTTTGATGAGCGATGACTTCCTGGCGGTGGAGCTGAGCCAATCCTTGCAGCAGGTCAGCCGCCTGCTCACCAGCCGCGCGCGGCAACGCATCGAGGAAGACTTCATCATCACCCTCAACGGTGACTACCTGGGCCTGGGCCGGGTTATTGACGTACTCAAGTTGATCACCGAGCTTAAGATTCAGCAGGCGCGTTATGCCAACCCGCTGACGCTGCTGCCGGGCAACGTGCCGATTCAGCAATGCCTGACGCGGTTGCTGCAACAACAGCGCGAGTCGGTAATCTGCTACGTGGATATCGACAGCTTCAAGCCGTTCAACGATATCTACGGCTACGGGCGTGGGGATGAGGTGCTGTTGTGCCTGGCGCAGTGCCTGAACGATCGGGTTGACCCCAGTCGCGACTTTGTCGGGCATATCGGCGGTGATGATTTTTTGCTGGTGCTCGGCCCGCAGGACTGGCGCAAGCGGCTCAACCAGTTACTGGATGACTTTCACACCCAATGCCGACGTTTCTACCGCGCCGAACACTTGGACGCCGGTTGCTTCGTGGCATTGAACCGCCAAGGCGTGCGCCAGGAATTCGCCTTGCTGTCGTTGTCGATCGGCGTGGTGCATCTGTATCCACAGGCCTGTGCACAACTGGATGCCAGCCAGTTGGCGGAGCTGGCCTCGCAAGCCAAGCACCACGCCAAAGACATCGCCGGCTACAGCATCCATGTGATCGACAGCATGGACTACCTGCCCGTTTAGGCCTCGGCGGACTCCGGGTACTCGTACTCGAACACCCGCACCACTTCCGAAGCATGCCAGGACGCAGCAGCCACACCATCGGACGGCCCGCTGAACCGCCCCAGGCGCTCCACACACTCAAAGAAACCGGTACGCGGCAAGCGGCTGGCGCCCTGGCTGATCACCAGGGAGCTGCGCAAGGGCTGCTCGGCCTTGGCGTCCAGCGCGGCCAGGTGCTCCAGGGCAGCGGCCAGGGTTTGCATGGCCGGCGTGGGAAATTGCAGGCGCTCCAGCAGCGCACGGTAGGTGAGCAAATGGCGCTGGCGGCGCGCCTGGTCCAGTTCGTTGAGTAACCCATCCCAGTGTTGACGACTGATTCGAAGACTCAAGATTCATCCCTCCAACCTGCAACGCCCAATTCCCAGGCCAGGCTGCGGCGGATGGCGGCATCCGGCTGGCGTTCACCACTTTCAATCAATCCGAGGTACGAAGGGCTGATGCCCACGGTGCGGGCCAGGCTTTCAATGGCCAAGCCCTTGGCCTCACGCAGGCCGCGCAGGTCGGCGAGCGGGCGCAAAGCCTGATCGGGCGTGACCTGAGCGGTAGAAGAAGGAGTGGCGACAGGCTGTTGCTGACCGGCTGCTTTTAGTAGCGCCTGGTACTGGTCCCATGGCAGCACCGCATATTCGGGTGCGCCATCGCGTGAAATTATCTGAATATCCATGACTGCCCCGTAGGATAACAACACTTACTAAGTAAGTTCTTTCCTTAGAAGTGTAATCCTAACAGCCACAAAGGTCGCAGGGGGATATAAGCGTGTTCAGTTTTTTTGCGGGTTTTCCTCGGCCAGCAGCGCAGGCGTCGCAGGTAGCCGCTCAACCACTGCGAGTTTTTCCGGGCGCTGGGCGTCGCGCCAGGCGCGAAAGGCGCTCAGTTCGCCGTCCAGGGTCTTCATGACCCATGCCAGTACGGCAATATCATCGAGCATGCCGAACACCGGGATAAAATCCGGGATCGCGTCAATCGGACTGAGGAAGTACATCAGCCCCGCTACTACCGAGATCAGCGCCTTGGGGCTGATGGCCCGGTACTCACCACGCCAGTAAGCCAGGCATAGGGCCTGGAGCAATTTGAGATCATCCTTGAGCTTACCCAGCCGGTTGCCCTGGCTTGAGCCTTTGGCGGCCACGGCAAACAGCAGGGTCGGCAAGCGCCCACGGCCGAGCAAGCGTGCGGCCATGGGCAGGAAACGGGTGAAATTGAAGGGTGGTTTCATCGGTCACTCCAGTTCCAGGCGACATAAAAGGTTATCCACACAAATTGTGGATAACCTTGTGAACAGAGCCTGTTTTATCGGCTGAAAGCCGCGATTTACAAGGCTTGCAGTCAGATCGGGCGTTTTTTGCGCACATAAAAAAAACCCAAGAATTCATTGACTTGGCATTGATGTGCGGCTACCCGTGCTCGAGTCATATATCAGACTGTTACAGGTTGGGGATGTTCGATTGGATTTGCAAAGGCGCAGATCAGCAAACGCCAGAAACAACAACGCCCCGTAAAAACGGGGCGTTGTGTGTTCAGGTGCCGATTACTTCTTGGCAGCTGGGGCCGCAGGTGCGTCAGGGGCTTCAGCCTTGGCTGGGTCCTTGATGGCCAGCAGTTCCAGGTCGAATACCAGCACGGAGTTGGCTGGAATCGCCGGGCTCGGGCTCTGTGCGCCGTAGGCCAGGTCGGACGGAATGTACAACTCGACCTTCTCGCCCACGTGCATCAGTTGCAGGCCTTCGACCCAACCCGGAATCACGCCGCTGACCGGCAGGTCAATCGGGCTGCCGCGATCTACGGAGCTGTCAAAGGTGGTGCCGTTGGTGAGCTTGCCGGTGTAGTGAACAGTCACTACGTCGGTCGGCTTAGGCTGAGCGCCGTCGGCCTTCTTCACGATCTTGTATTGCAGACCGGAAGCGGTGGTGACTACGCCGTCTTTCTTGGCGTTGTCTTCGAGGAATTTCTTGCCGGCGGTTGCCGACTCTTCGCTCATCTTGGTCATGCGTTCTTCAGCACGTTTTTGCAGTGCGGCAAACGCTTCAACCAGTTCGTCGTCCTTCAGCTTCTGTTCTTTCTTGCCGACAGCATCTTCGATGCCTTGGGCTACCGCTTTGGAGTCCAGGTCATCCATGCCTTCTTGAGCAAGGCTTTTGCCCATGTTCAGGCCGATGCCGTAGGAAGCTTTCTGCGCCGGGGTTTTCAGCTCTACGCTGGTCTGCGAATCACAACCCGCAAGTACCAGGCTAACCAGGGCCACCGCCGCCGCCAACCGATGCTGTTTCATGCTATTTCCTTGTTCGTGCGCCAAAAGGGCATTCGAGTAAAGTCGCGAGCTTATCAGGCGGCCACGACCAATGGCTACCGGCATCTGAGCAGTAAACCTCTGATAAGTTCACGTGTTTAAAAGCATTTTCATACATTATGGAGGCCCGCGAAGGATCGCGGGACCATCCGCAACCAGGCTGCTGGCCACTTGCCGCACCTGTGATGCAATGGCATAACAACGCTACAACTCGACAAGGATAGTTATCTTGCGCATTTTTTCCCGTGCTTTACTCCTGATATTGCTCGCCCTGGGTTTGCTGCTGGGCGTGGTCCTCTATTACACCCTCAACCCCAAGCTGCCGGATTACGTGCCCGTGGAGCTGGTGCACTATCAGGAACAATGGAGCGATGCCGATCGCCAGACCTACTACTTCACGCCCCAGGGCACCCAAGTAAAGGGCCTGCATTACGACTGGTTCACCGCCCTGGAGCTGCCGTTCTCGGACCAGCGTTTTGCCACGCCCGACTACCTGGCGCGCTTCGGCTTTCTGGTCGACCCCAAGCAGGTGCCCAGCGCACAAAACCCCGGCAACCTGCCGGTGGGGTTCGCCCGGCACCAGAACGCCGGCAGCCAGGTGCAGTACCTGGACATCACCTGCGCCGCCTGCCACACCGGCGAGCTGCATTTCAAAAACCAGGCGCTGCGCATCGACGGTGGCTCGGCCCAGCATGTGCTGCCATCCAGCGTACCGACCTTGCGCGGTGGCAGCTTCGGCCAGGCGCTGGTGGCCAGCCTTGCCGCCACCTACTACTTGCCGTGGAAATTCGATCGCTTCGCCCACAACGTGCTCGGCGACGACTATGACGATCACAACAAGCAACAATTGCGTCAGCACTTCAAGCAGTCGCTGAACCAGTTCCTTAAAGTTGCCTGGAACGACACACACCGTGGCCTCTACCCCACCGAAGAAGGCCCGGGCCGCACTGACGCATTTGGCCGCATCGCCAATGCCAGCTTTGGCGACGCCATCTCGCCGGCCAACTATCGGGTCGCCAATGCGCCGGTGGACTACCCGCACCTGTGGGACATCTGGACCTTCGACTGGGTGCAATGGAACGGCTCGGCTCAGCAGCCCATGGCGCGCAACATCGGCGAGGCCTTGGGCGTAGGCGCCACCCTGGACTTTTTCGACGCAGCCGGCCAACCCCTTCAGGGCGCTGCCCGCTACCCTTCCAGCGTGCGCGTGCGCGACCTCAACCGAATCGAAGAAACCCTGCAACGCCTCAAGCCGCCGACCTGGCCGCAAGACCTGTTCGGCGCCATCGACAAACCCCTCGCCGCCCAAGGCCGCGCGCTGTTCTCCGAGAACTGCGCCGGTTGCCATGTGCCTGCAGTCACCCAGGAAAACGGCCGCCCGGTGCAGCAACTGAAGATGCTGCCCGTGGACTACATCGGTACCGACCCAGGCACGGCCAATAACATCGCCGACCAGCGCTATGACCTCAGCGCCCTGCAGTGGGACCCGGCCGAGCTGGCCAAGCTTAATGTCGAGCTGCACCCCACGCCCACCGCGCCGCTGGACCTGCACAACCTGTCCGTGGCCCAGGGTCTGGCCTACGTCACCGCCTTTGTCGAAGAGCACGCCTACCGCGCCGCCGGTGTCACCCCGGCCGAACGCCCAGGCCTGGACGGTTTTGGCCTGCCCATCGGCGTGCGTGAATTGCGCGCCTACAAGGCCCGACCGCTGGCCGGCGTGTGGGCCACACCGCCGTTCCTGCACAACGGCTCGGTGCCGACGATCTACCAATTGCTCTCGCCCCAGGACGAGCGCAGCACCACCTTCTACAAAGGCACGTTCAACTACGACCCGCGTCACCTGGGCTTTGAAACGGGTGCGTTCAAAAACGCGTTTTTGTTCGATACCAAAATCACCGGCAACCACAACAGCGGTCACGAATTCCGTGACGGCAAGCGTGGCAATGGCGTGATCGGCCGTGGCCTGCTGCCGCAGGAACGCTGGGCGCTGCTGGAATACCTCAAAGTGCTGGGCGGCCCGCTGGAGCAACCACTGCCATGATTATCCGATCTCAATACAATCAACGTTCGCTGCTCGCACGCCTCTGGCTGCGCCTGGGCGCCTTTCTCGGCAAAACCCTGCTGTGGCTGGTGGGTTTGGGGCTGCTGGGCTGGCTGATCGCCACGGCCTGGTTCGCCTGGCAACACAGCGGCCCGGTGTCGCCGGATGAACAGATCCCGCCCGGCGAAGCGACCATGACCCAAGGCATCATCCAGACGGCGGTGCGCATCGTCGATCAGCATCGCGAAGGCACGCGCTACCTGCGTGACGCGCATGCCAAGGCCCACGGCTGTGTGAAGGCCGAAGTCAGCGTGCTGGCGGACCTCGACCCGGCGCTGCGCCAAGGCGTATTCGCTGAAGCGGGCAAGACCTGGCAGGCGCAGATGCGCCTGTCCAACGGCAATGCCTACCCGCAGTTCGACAGCATCCGCGATGCGCGGGGCATGGCGATCAAGCTGCTGGATGTGCCGGGCAAACAGTTGATGGCCGACCAGCAGACGCGTACCGAACAGGACTTCGTGATGTTCAGCCACCCGAACTTTTTTGTCAGTGATGTGGCCGAATACGCGCAGAACATCGGCGCCCAGGCTGACGGCAAAAAGGTGCTGGCGTTCTTCCCCAAGGCCGACCCGCGCAGCTGGCAAGTGCGTCATCTGCTTATCGCCCTGGCCACCCTGGCGCCCGCACCGGCTAGCCCGACGCAGACTACGTATTTTTCAGTTTCGCCCTACAAATTTGGCGCGGCCAATGCCAAGTTTCGTGTGGCACCCGACCCACAGAGCTGCCCGGAGTACGTGCTGCCCAAGCAGAATCAGGACCTGCCGAATTTTCTGCGCAGTGCGCTGAACCAGCAGCTGTCTACCGACCGCGTGCCGGCGTGTTTTGTGTTGCAGATTCAGCGGCAGAATCCGCAGAAGTTTATGCCGATTGAAGACACCAGCATCGAATGGAAAGAAAGTGACGCACCCTATGAGACGGTGGCCAAAGTGCGGATTGCTGCGCAGGACTTTGATACGCCCGCGTTGAATCTTGCCTGTGATAACCAATCGTTCAATCCGTGGTTCGGGTTGGAGGCGCACCGGCCGATCGGGGGAATTAACCGGTTGCGCAAGGCGGTGTATGAGGCGGTCAGCGACTATCGGCATAGTCGGAATTTGTAAGCAGAGAGGCCGCCAGTCGCCCTGACCATTAAAAGAAACACTCGGTCAACAGGTGGGAGCTGGCTGGCTTGTGATGGCATCAACTCGGTGTACTTGATAGACCGAGTTGTCCGCATCGCAGCATAGGCATCTACACAAATATTGACGTTTGTGGTGTTGGGCTGTTTTATCTTGGGGGCATATCCGTTATTTAGGTCACGGCGGCTTAGGGTTCCGCCCTGACGGCGGGTCACTTTTTGAAGGACCAAAAAGGTAACCAAAAAGTCCTCGCCCCACCACTCGGTGCCTCGCTGTGGCTCGGCATGCCCTCACTCCGGCTTGAATCCGTGGGCCGCCGCGATGGGCCATCCTTGGCCCAGCGCGGCTAACCCGGCGTCCTGCCGGGTTACCCACGGATTCAAGCCTGCGTTCGGCCATCGTGGTTAACGGGGCGTCTGAGATCAAAAGCAGATCAAGATCAAGATCTACAGCACGGCGGCCTGAAAGCCGACCTGAGTGGTTGAAGCAAGAGCCAGATCAAGTGCGAAGCAAAAGCCAGATCAAGTGCGAAGCAAAAGCATCTCTAACTGATGCAACACAGTCTAAATGTGGGAGCAAGCCCGCTCCCACAGTTGACCGCATGCAGTTTTGAATTTGAGGTCGGCTGCGGATTTGCATGCACTGGAGAGCCGCTTTTCTGTGGGAGCTGGCTTGCCTGCGATGCAGACACCTCGGTGTGTCAGGTACATCGAGTTGATGCCATCGCAGGCAAGCCAGCTCCCACATTAGACCGCGTGCAGTCTTGACGATGAGGTCTGCTGTGGTTGTGGCCCTTACATCCTTTTCGCTGACGAAGTCAGCGGTCTTTTGATCTGCGCTTGTGATCGTGATCTTGATCTCAAATCGCCCCGTCAAACACGATGGCCGCAATTCGATAGGGATTTGGGGGGTAAACCGGCAGGACGCCGGTTTAGCCGCGCTGGGCCAAGGATGGCCCATCGCGGCGGCCCCCCAAA
>NZ_JAAAFV010000057.1:425832-465866 GCF_019352915.1 Pseudomonas sp. Xaverov 259
ACGATCTCTCGTTAGCGGGAGGCGAATTCTACAGCGTTACACGCTGCTGTCAACACCTCTTTTTCAACTCCCTTCTGGCTTCGATGAACTGAAGCAACCTGCTGCCGAAAACTTCGTAACTCATTGTTTACCAAGGAATTTTCCGTTTCGACTGCGCCGGAAGTGGGGCGAATTATAGACAGATATAATTCGCTGTCAACACTTAATTTCAGGTCTATTCGGATTTGAGCGTAATACGCGCAAATGCCTTCTTCCCAGCCTGGCAAACGTGGGTAGCGCCCAGCTCGTATATAAAGGTGCGATCGACAACCTCACCATCTATACGCACGCCACCGGAACCCAGCAGGTCGCGCGCAACCGCGGAGTTCTTAACCAAGCCCGCCTTATTAAGTACAGCAGCAATCGGCATCGCTTCAGCCGCAGTCAATTCGATCTCCGGCAGATCATCCGGCAGCTCGCCATCCTTCATACGGTTACCGGCCGCGCGGTGAGCACTGGCCGCAGCCTCTTCACCATGGAAGCGCGCAACGATCTCTTCCGCCAACTTGATCTTCACATCACGAGGATTCGCACCCGCCTCGACTTCAGCGCGCAGCGCATTGATCTCGTCCATCGAGCGGAAGCTCAACAGCTCGAAGTAACGCCACATCAGCGCATCAGGAATCGAAACCAGTTTGCCGTACATCACACCCGGCGCTTCCTGGATACCGACGTAATTGCCAAGCGACTTGGACATCTTCTTGACGCCATCCAGCCCCTCCAGCAACGGCATAGTCAGAATGCACTGAGCCTCTTGCCCATACGCACGCTGCAGCTCGCGCCCCATCAGCAGGTTGAACTTCTGATCAGTACCGCCCAGCTCAACGTCCGCGCGCAGTGCCACCGAGTCATAGCCCTGCACCAGCGGGTAGAGGAACTCGTGAATCGCGATCGGCTGATTGGTGGAGTAGCGCTTGTCAAAGTCATCACGTTCAAGCATGCGCGCCACGGTGTACTGGGAGGTCAGGCGAATAAAGTCGGCCGGCCCCATTTGATCCATCCAGGTGGAGTTGAATGCCACCTCGGTCTTGGCCGGATCGAGAATCTTGAACACCTGGGTTTTGTAGGTCTCGGCATTATCGAGAACCTGCTCACGGGTCAGCGGCGGGCGCGTTGCGCTTTTGCCGCTCGGATCACCGATCATTCCGGTGAAGTCACCTATAAGGAAGATGACCTGATGCCCCAGCTCCTGGAACTGGCGCAGCTTATTAATAAGCACGGTATGACCCAGGTGCAGATCCGGAGCGGTCGGATCGAAGCCAGCCTTAATACGCAGGGGCTGGCCACGCTTGAGCTTTTCGATCAGCTCGGCCTCGACCAACAGTTCTTCCGCACCACGTTTTATCAGCGCTAGCTGCTCTTCAACCGACTTCATAACAGACCCGCAAGGCTCAGATTCAAAAGGGAACCAACCATACAAGATCAGGGACTAATTACAAGTTTTGTCCCGCGCACGGACACCGTTCAGCAAGCCCAGCGTTCGCGAGCTTGCGCCACAGATGATTTGGTTATATTTTATACAGTTATTTCATCTTCATCATGTCATTCATCTTTTCCATTTCATCTTCAAAGTCAAAATTACTTATGACCACAGAACCGTCTAAAGCGCCGCCGCTTTACCCGAAGACCCACCTGCTCGCCGCAAGTGGTATCGCCGCCCTTCTCAGCCTGGCACTCCTGGTATTCCCTTCCAGTGACGTAGAAGCCAAACGAACATCCCTGAGCCTTGACCTGGAAAGTCCAGTTGAACAACTGACACAAGATCAAGACGCTTCCGACGCGCAACAAGCCACAAACGCACCGACAGAATCTCCATTTGCACAGATAGAAAGCACTCCGGAAGACACCCAGCAGGCCACTCAAGAACCTCCTGCGCCAGCCGCTCCAAAAAATCCGCTGCACCGCGAAGTGACCGTCGCTAAAGGCGACACCCTTTCAACACTGTTTGAAAAGGTCGGCCTGCCCGCCTCTACGGTTAATGAGGTGCTGGCCAGCGATAAACAAGCCAAGCAATTCACCCAGCTCAAACACGGCCAGAAGCTTGAGTTCGAATTGGCTGCCGACGGCCAGCTGAAAAACCTGCATAGCAATGTCAGCGACCTCGAAAGCATTGCCCTGACCAAAGGCGCCAAAGGCTTTGCGTTCAACCGCATCACCACCAAGCCGGTGACGCGCTCCGCCTACGTGCATGGTGTGATCAACAGTTCGCTGTCACAGTCGGCCGCCCGCGCCGGCTTGTCCCACAGCATGACCATGGACATGGCTAGCGTGTTTGGCTACGACATCGACTTCGCCCAGGACATTCGTCAGGGTGACGAATTTGACGTGATCTACGAGCAGAAAGTCGCCAACGGCAAAGTCGTCGGAACCGGCGCGATTCTTTCTGCGCGGTTCACCAACCGTGGCAAGACCTACACCGCAGTGCGTTATACCAACAAACAAGGCAACACCAGCTACTACACCGCCGATGGCAACAGTATGCGCAAAGCCTTCATCCGTACGCCGGTGGACTTTGCCCGCATCAGTTCGCGCTTCTCCATGGGCCGCAAGCACCCGATCCTCAACAAGATCCGCGCCCACAAAGGCGTTGACTATGCCGCCCCACGCGGCACGCCCATCAAGGCTGCCGGTGACGGCAAGGTGCTGCTGGCCGGCCGTCGCGGTGGCTACGGCAATACCGTGATCATCCAGCACGGCAATACCTACCGCACTCTTTATGGCCACATGCAGGGGTTCGCCAAAGGCGTGTCGACCGGCAGCAACGTGAAGCAGGGCCAGGTCATCGGCTATATCGGCACCACCGGCCTGTCCACCGGCCCGCATTTGCACTATGAGTTCCAGGTGAACGGCGTTCACGTCGACCCACTTGGCCAAAAGCTGCCAATGGCCGATCCGATCGCCAAAGCCGAGCGCGCACGCTTCCTGCAACAGAGCCAGCCACTGATGGCACGCATGGACCAGGAGCGCTCCACCCTGCTGGCCTCGGCGAAGCGCTAAGGTATGCCGCTCTATATAGGTGTGATGTCCGGGACCAGCCTCGATGGCCTGGACATCGCCCTGATCGAACAAGGCCCGGCGATCAACTTGATCGCCACGCACTACATCCCCATGCCGGACGATCTGCGTACCCAGCTGCTAAGCCTCTGCGCCAGCGGCCCGGATGAGATCGCCCGTTCGGCTGTCGCCCAGCAACACTGGGTGACACTGGCGGCCAAGGGCATCAATGCCTTACTGGAACAACAGAACCTCAAGCCTCAGGACATACGCGCGATCGGCAGCCACGGCCAGACGATCCGCCATGAACCTGCTCGAGGCTTCACCGTGCAGATCGGCAACCCTGCCCTGCTCACCGAGCTGACGGGCATTACCGTCGTCAGCGACTTCCGCAGCCGCGATGTGGCCGCAGGCGGTCAAGGCGCGCCCTTGGTGCCCGCCTTTCATGAAGCCTTGTTCGGTGAACGTACCGGCAACCGCGCCGTATTGAATGTCGGCGGCTTCAGCAACCTCAGCCTGATCGAGACCGGCAAGCCAGTAGCCGGCTTCGATTGCGGCCCGGGCAACGTGCTGCTGGATGCATGGATTCACGATCAGCGCGGCGAGCACTTTGATCGCGATGGCCAATGGGCAGCCGGTGGCCAGGTCGAGCCTGCGCTACTCAACGCGCTGCTCAGCGACCCGTTCTTCCTGACCAAAGGCCCGAAAAGCACCGGGCGCGAAGTCTTCAACCTGGGATGGCTGCAACACCACCTCGGCAGATTGCCAGCGTTCCAGCCAGAGGATGTACAAGCCACCCTGCTTGAACTGACCGCACAGACCATCGTCGAGTCCCTGCAAGCGGCACAAACCGACACCGAAACCCTGCTGGTCTGTGGTGGTGGCGCGCATAACACCACCCTGATGAACCGCCTGGCGGCGCTGTTGCCGTCCACTCAGGTCAGCAGCACCGCCACTTACGGCGTGGACCCCGATTGGGTTGAAGCCATGGCCTTCGCTTGGCTGGCCCATTGCTGCCTGGAGGGGATTGCCGCCAACCGCCCAAGTGTCACTGGCGCACGCGGGCTTCGGGTATTAGGTGCAATCTACCCGGCCTAAACCTGCAGACAGCAAAACGCCGCTTGGCCTATCAAAGCCAAGCGGCGTTTTTTATTTGCTGAAGATCAGGCTGCCGATCAGATCGAGAACGAAGACCCGCAACCACAGGTCGTGGTGGCATTCGGGTTCTTGATCACGAAACGCGAGCCTTCCAGACCTTCCTGGTAATCCACCTCGGCACCTGCCAGGTATTGGAAGCTCATCGGGTCCACGACCAGGCTGACGCCCTCGCGCTCGACGATGGTGTCATCGTCGGCCACATCTTCATCGAAGGTAAAACCGTACTGAAACCCTGAACAACCGCCGCCCGTAACGAATACGCGCAGCTTCAAGCGATCATTACCCTCTTCATCGACCAGGCTCTTCACCTTGTGCGCAGCACCGTGGGTGAATTGCAAAGCCGTGGGGGTGAAGGATTCAACGCTCATGCTGATAATCTCCCGGCGTAGCGCCGCCATATGCGTAATGGCGGGCATTATCCGCTTCTCCTAGAAAAGCGGTCAACTATTGTTACGGTATATCAATCTGCGCTGCAGCCATTAAAAACACAAAAGGCCCGATAGACGGGCCTTTTGCAATCAACGGTAAAACCTTAAGGCAGCATGCCCGCGTGGGACAGGCCCAGCTTCTCATCCAGGCCAAACAGGATGTTCAGGTTCTGCACCGCCTGGCCCGACGCGCCCTTGACCAGGTTATCGATCACCGACAACACCACCACCAAATCGCCATCCTGTGGGCGGTGCACGGCAATGCGGCATACGTTGGCACCGCGCACGCTACGGGTTTCCGGGTGGCTGCCCGCCGGCATCACGTCGACGAACGGTTCATTGGCATAACGCTTTTCAAACAGCGCCTGCAGGTCTACCGAACGGTCGACAACGGTTGCATAGAGCGTGGAGTGAATGCCACGAATCATCGGCGTCAGGTGCGGCACGAAGGTCAGGCCCACGTCTTTACCGGCCGCACGACGCAGCCCCTGGCGAATTTCCGGCAGGTGCCGATGCCCTTTTACCGCGTAGGCCTTCATGCTTTCCGACGTCTCGGAGTACAGCGAACCTACAGCTGCACCACGGCCGGCGCCGCTCACACCCGACTTGCAGTCAGCGATCAAACGCGAAGTGTCGGCCAGACCTGCTTCCAGCAACGGCAGGAAACCCAGCTGCGTCGCGGTCGGATAGCAACCCGGCACGGCAATCAGGCGTGCTTGCTTGATTTGCTCACGATTGACTTCCGGCAGACCGTACACCGCCTCTTCCAGCAACTCAGGCGCGCCGTGTGGCTGGCCGTACCACTTGGCCCACTCATCGGCGTCCTGCAAGCGGAAGTCGGCCGACAGATCGATAACCTTGGTACCCGCCGCCAGCAGTTCGCCGGCCAGTGCATGCGCCACCCCGTGAGGCGTGGCGAAGAACACCACATCGCACGCGCCCAGGGTCTTGATGTCCGGCACGCTGAACGCCAGGCCGTCATAGTGGCCTCGCAGGTTCGGGTACATATCGGCCACGGCCAGCCCGGCCTCGGATCGGGAAGTGATGACCACCACCTCAGCTTGCGGATGCTGAGCCAACAGACGCAGCAATTCGACACCGGTGTAACCCGTGCCGCCGACGATACCGACCTTGACCATAAACCTGCCCTCAACGAACCCACTGGAAAGCCGTCGATAATAGGGGCCGTATCGTCCTGCGACAACCGTCAACGTGACGTACAGGCGCATGAGCCACTACTATCTTCAGTTACCGTGAACCTGGGAATAACTAGAAATGCTCTATCTATGGATCAAAGCCTTCCATATCGTCAGTATCGTCTGCTGGTTTGCCGGGCTGTTTTACCTGCCACGCCTGTTCGTCTATCACGCACAAAGTGAGGACACCGTCAGCAAAGAACGCTTCAGCCTCATGGAGCGCAAGCTATACCGCGGCATCATGGGGCCGGCGATGATCGCCACCCTGGTATTCGGCGGCTGGCTGATCTACCTCAACCCGGCCATCTTTCAATCCGGTGCCTGGATCCACGCCAAACTTACCTTGGTGGTACTGCTGATCGGCTACCACCATATGTGCGGTGCGCAGGTAAAACGCTTCGCCCGTGGCGAAAACACCCGCAGCCATGTCTTTTATCGCTGGTTCAATGAAGTGCCGGTTCTGATATTGCTGGCTATCGTAATTTTGGTCGTGGTCAAACCGTTCTAATTTCAATTACTCGGGGAACCTCCAATGTCACTGCCCGCTTCGCTCGAACAAAGTCTGCGCCTGCCCGTGGTGGCTGCGCCGATGTTCCTGATTTCCAACCCGCAACTGGTCCTGGCGTGCTGTCGCAATGGCGTGGTCGGGAGTTTCCCGGCACTCAACCAGCGCGAAAGCAGCGGTTTCAAGGCCTGGCTGGAGGAAATCGAAGCGGGTCTGGCACAGTTGGACAACCCCGCGCCCTATGCCGTTAACCTGATCGTGCATAACAGCAACCCAAGGCTTGAGGCTGACTTGGCGATCTGCGTCGAGCACAAGGTGCCGATCGTTATCACCAGCCTGGGCGCGGTCAAGGAGCTGGTGGATGCGGTCCACAGCTACGGTGGCCTGGTGTTTCACGACGTCACCACCCGCCGGCATGCCGAGAAAGCCGCAGAAGCCGGGGTTGACGGCCTGATCGCCGTGGCAGCGGGCGCCGGTGGCCACGCCGGCACTTGGAGCCCGTTCGCGCTGATCGCCGAAATTCGCCAGTTCTTTGATAAAACCCTGCTGCTGGCCGGCTGCCTCAACCATGGGCATGAGATACTTGCCGCGCAACTGCTGGGCGCAGACCTGGCGTATTTCGGCACGCGCTTTATCGGCACTACCGAAAGCCACGCCCCGGACGCGTATAAAGAGATGCTGCTCACATCGCGCGCCGCCGACATCGTGCACACTCCTGCGGTGTCCGGCGTACCCGCAAGCTTCATGCGCCAGAGCCTGGAAAACGCCGGTTTCGACCTCGCCGCCCTGCAGGGCAAAGGCGAAGTCAACTTCGGCTCCAAGCTCAAGCCGTTAAGCGATGAGGCCAAGGCCTGGAAAACCGTATGGTCAGCCGGCCAAGGTGTCGGCCAGATTGATGATTTGCCCGGCGTCGATGAACTGATTGCCCGCCTGGATGCCGAATACCGCAAGGCACGCGAGCAGGCCGCGCAACTGCGCTGGCCACGTTGAACTGAATAGCAGGCCTGCCCCTTGGTGCTGGCCTGAACCCCTTCCCTGAACCAGTGACAAGGATGCCCGCATGAGCGACAGCCGTTTCAAGATCGTGTTTGACGGAGCCCTGCTCCCGGGTGTCGAAAGCACCACCGCCAAGCTGAACCTCGCCGAGCTGTTCAAGAGCGATGTGGCAGCCATCGAAAAGCTTTTCACCGGCCGCCCGGTCGCACTCAAGCGTGACCTTTCTCGCGCAGATGCAGAAACCTACCTCACCGCGCTGAAAAACGCCGGCGTCGATGCCCGTATCGAACCCGAGCAGCCGGTAACCTTCAACCTGGCCGAAACCCACGAGACCGACGCCAGCGCCGCTGACTTCTCGCGCCCTGCGGCTTCGCCCTATGCACCACCGCGTGCTTCCGTGGGTGAGTACACCGAGGAATACTCAACCCTTAAAGTATTCACCATCCACGGGCGCATCGGCCGCTTGCGTTATCTGGCCTGGACGCTGGTATTAACCCTGGCGCTGTTGGTGGCCGGTGGCATCATCAGTACCGCGAGCTTCGCCGTGGCAACCGCCTCGCCGACTGCCGGCACCATCCTCGGGGTGCTACTGGGCTTGGCATTGTTTGTTGCGCTGGTGTGGGTGAGCGTGCAAATCGGTGTGCAACGCCTGCACGACCTGGGCTGGTCCGGCTGGCTGTACTTCCTCAACCTTGTGCCACTGGTCAACAGCGTCTTCCCGATTCTGCTGCTGGTATTGCCGGGCAACGCAGGCGCCAACCAATATGGCCCGCCGCCGCCGCGCAACTCCACGGCAGTCAAGGTGCTGGCGACCCTGTGGCTGGCGTTTATCCCGGTGATGCTCGCCATCGTGGTGACGCTGGGCATGAACGGCTACCTGAACCAGCTCGAAGCCAATATGGACAGCAGCTACGAAAGCAGCTCCATTACCGCCGATGACGCCACCGATCAAAGCGTCACCGTAGATGAAGAAGACAGCGTGCAAAGTGCTGAGGACGCAGCCGAACCTGTAGACTCTCCAGAACAGTGAAGAAACGCCCGCCGCCTGTGATGCCTCTGTCACAGGCTCGGCGGCGTTGCGATGGAGAAAGGCATGACCCGTTACGCTCTGATCACCGGCGCCTCCAGCGGCATCGGCCTGGCTTTGGCCGAAGCACTGGCCCGTCGCGGCCGCAGCTTGATTCTGGTGGCCCGCCAGCGTGATCAGTTGGAAAGCATTGCTATTGAATTGACTCAGCGCTTCGGCGTCGAGGTGCTGTTTCGTGCCTGCGACCTGGGCGAACCACTGCGCTTGTCGGGGTTCCTACTGGAACTTGAAGAAGGCGAGCGGCAGATCGACCTGCTGGTCAACTGCGCTGGCATGGGTACCAGCGGGCCGTTCCTCGCCCAGGACTGGATGACCGAGCAAGACCTGATCGAAGTCAACATCCTCGCCCTCACCCGCATGTGCCACGCCCTTGGCAACGCCATGGCGCTGCATGGCGGTGGGCAGATTCTCAACGTAGCCTCGGTCGCAGCCTTCCAACCCGGCCCCTGGATGAGCAGCTATTACGCCAGCAAGGCGTATGTGCTGCACTTCTCCGAAGGCCTGCGCGAAGAGTTGAAGACCTGCGGTATCAAGGTCTCGGTGCTGTGCCCCGGCCCCACGCGCACGGCGTTTTTCGGCATCGCACAAATGGACACCGCCAAGCTCGACCGCAGCAATCAACTGATGAGCCCGGAAGAAGTGGCGCTCTTCACCGTGCGTGCGCTGGAAAAGAACAAAGCCATCATTATTCCCGGGCGACGCAACCGCTGGCTGGCATTCAGCCCGCGCTTGAGCCCACGCTGGCTGACCCGAAAGATTGCTGGCGCCATCAACAAGGCCTATTGCCCGCGCTGACGGCCTCGGTACACTCGTTCTGCACTTTCATAATGGAGAAACAGCTGTGGATACTCTGTTCACCAAGATCATCAACAGAGAAATACCTGCGAAGATCATCTATGAAGATGACCAAGTCCTCGCCTTCCACGATATTGCCCCAATGGCACCCGTGCATTTTCTGGTCATTCCGAAAAAGCCGATCCGTACCCTCAACGACCTCACCGAAGAAGACAAAGCCCTCGCTGGCCATATTCTGTTCACCGCTCAACGGCTGGCGGTAGAGCAAGGCTGCGAGAAGGGCTTTCGCGTGGTGATGAACTGCAACGAGGATGGCGGGCAAACTGTTTATCACATCCATATGCATGTGCTGGGTCAGCGCCAGATGAACTGGCCGCCGGGCTGATTATCCGTGGCGCACGGGTCGCGGCTTAAAGCTGCGACCCTATGCCCTTGATGCAGCGCAAACGCTCCACCCTCTCTTGCGGTAAACTGGCCGCCGAGATTCTTCCCGGAGGTCAGCATGACTACCCAACGTCACTACTCGCCGATTGACCGTCTGTTGCTGCAAGCCGACATGGCCATGCGCACACTGCTGCCGTTCAGCGGCCAACCGTACCGGCCTTCGCCCGCCATCGTGCAGCCCGATGCGCAGATGAGCGAGACCGACACCCGCCACGTCGCCGGCTTGATGCGCATCAACCACACCGGTGAAGTCTGTGCCCAGGCGCTGTACCAAGGCCAGGCGCTGACCGCCAAGCTGCCGCAAGTACGCGCAGCGATGGAACATGCGGCCGAAGAAGAAATCGACCACCTGGCCTGGTGCGAGCAGCGCATTCGCCAGCTCGGTAGCCATCCCAGCGTGCTCAACCCACTGTTTTACGGCTTGTCGTTCGGTATCGGCGCCGCCGCCGGCCTGATCAGCGACAAGGTCAGCCTCGGTTTTGTCGCCGCAACCGAGCATCAAGTGTGCAAACACCTGGATGAACACCTGGAACAACTGCCGGCCGAAGACGAAAAGTCCCGGGCGATTCTTGAGCAAATGCGCATTGATGAAGAACACCACGCAGAAAGCGCACTGGATGCAGGCGGCTTCCGCTTCCCGGCGCCCGTGCGGTTTGGCATGAGCGTATTGGCCAAGGTCATGACCAAAAGCACCTATCGAATCTAAAAAACAGCCGCACAAAAAAGGGCGCCCTCAAGGGCGCCCTTTTTTATTGCCGACTCGCAATCAACCCAGCTCGATAATCTCGTAGTCATGGGTGATGGCCACACCGGCTGCGCCAAGCATGATCGATGCCGAGCAGTACTTCTCGGCCGACAGCTCGATAGCACGTTTAACCTGAGCTTCCTTCAACGCCCGGCCTTTGACCACGAAGTGCATGTGGATCTTGGTAAACACCTTGGGGTCTTCAGTGGCGCGCTCCGCTTCCAGGAAAGCTTCACAGCTTTCGACGGCCTGGCGGGACTTCTTCAGGATGCTGACCACGTCGAAATTGCTGCAACCGCCAACACCGAGCAGGAGCATTTCCATCGGGCGTACACCCAGGTTACGGCCACCGGCGTCCGGCGGGCCATCCATAACTACTACATGGCCACTGCCCGACTCACCGAGGAACATGGCCTCGCCCGCCCATTGGATGCGTGCCTTCATCGCCCAGACTCCACTGCTAAAAAAGGGTCGCCAGCTTAGCACAGGGTCTTGAAACCGCAGCGCCCGGCATGAAAACGATCAATGACTACGTTTGCCCGCTAAATTCCCTAATCGAGGCAGAATGTGTCTGTTAAGCTGGCGCCAATTCAATGGCGCATTGCCACCCTTTGTACAGCGTGTATCAATGCGGTTACCGCTGGATAAAAATAATTCCAACCACACCGTGCAGTCTTTTCGGGATACAACCATGGTTGCTCTTGCTCCCACACCCAAGATCAAGAACCTCGACAAATTGTTGATGCACTGCCAGCGCCGGCGTTACCCGGTCAAGCACAACATCATTTGCGCAGGTGAACGCTCCGAAACACTGTTCTTCATTATCAAGGGTTCGGTCACCATCCTGATCGAAGATGAAGACGGCCGTGAGATGATCATCGCGTACCTCAATACCGGCGATTTTTTCGGCGAGCTGGGGCTGTTTGAACAAGCCGGCAAAGAGCAGGAGCGCAGTGCCTGGGTGAGGGCCAAAGTCGAGTGCGAAGTCGCCGAGATCAGCTATGCAAAGTTTCGCGAACTGGCCCAGCACGATCCCGACATCCTCTACGCCTTGAGCGGACAGATTGCCCAGCGCCTGCGCGACACCACTCGCAAGGTGGGTGACTTGGCTTTCTTTGATGTCACTGGCCGCGTGGCCCGCTGCTTGCTGGAACTGTGCAAACAGCCCGACGCCATGACTCACCCCGACGGCATGCAGATCAAGGTTACGCGCCAGGAGATCGGACGCATTGTCGGGTGTTCACGGGAAATGGTCGGTCGTGTCCTCAAGGACCTGGAAGAACGCAACCTGGTACACGTCAAAGGCAAGACGATGGTGGTGTTCGGTACGCGTTAACCCGGCAGGAACCCGGCCAGCATCTGCCGGTACAACGCGTCCAACCGGGTGATCGCATCCGGCGCGGAGAAAGCTTCGTGCAATGCGATATGGCTGTCGGCCCGCACCCGCTGATCGATCCCGCAAGCCTCGTTGAAGCGATTGACCGCCGCAATCAGCTCATCGCGGTCGTTATCCAGCAACAACGCGCCGTGCACCAAACCCACCGGGCGGCCAGCGCTTTGCCGCCAGCGCTGGGCAGTGCCGACCATCTTGCGGCCGTTGAGGTTGACGTTGTAGCGACCGTCGCAGAAGGCGCCTTCAATTTCGCCCACTGAAGCGTCACCGCCCAACTCAATCAGCAAGTCGCAGATCGGCTGGCACAAACGCTGATAACCGGTTTCGATACGCCCCTGATCACCTTCGCTGCGTGGCGGCGCGTAAACCAGTGCGATATTGACCGTGGCGGCCGACTGCGGCACCGGCTCACCGCCGGTTTCGCGCAGCAACACCGGCCAACCGGCAGCTGCCGAAACCTGGCTGGCAGCGTCAAAAGCCGGCAAGCGGCTCAAACGGCGCGGCATCACCAAAGCCTGGTCATTTGGCTGCCAGAACAGTAGCCCGAATTCCTGTTCACCGGCGCAAACGGCCGCCAGCAAGTCTTGCTCGGCGGCAAGCCCTGCTTCAACTGTCATCGACACCGGCTCAATCATCGGACACCTATTTCTCTAAATAGACACAAATCAAATGTGGGAGCGGGCTTGCCTGCGATACAGACACCTCGGTACATCAGTTACACCGAGGTGTCTGTATCGCAGGCAAGCCAGCTCCCACACAAGCCCGCTCCCACATTTTTGACCGTATTTCAAATCAGTCGAGGGTCGAACCGCTCACCGCCACGCCACGCTCCGGGAAGAACAGGCGCTGCAACTCCGCACCTGGGTTCTCGGCGCGCATGAACGTCTCGCCCACCAGGAATGAATACACACCGCTGATTTCCATCAGTTCCACGTCGGCGCGGTTGACGATGCCGCTCTCGGTGATCACCAAACGGTCACGCGGAATACGCGGCAACAGGTCCAGGGTATTTTCCAGGCTGACTTCAAAGGTGTGCAGATTACGGTTGTTAACCCCCACCAGCGGCGTGTCGAGGGTTTTCAGCGCACGCTCCAGCTCATCACCGTCGTGTACTTCCACCAGTACGTCGAGGCCGACGCTTTTGGCCACGGCCGCCAGCTCAGCCATCTTCACATCATCCAGCGCGGAGACGATCAGTAGCACGCAGTCGGCGCCCAAGGCGCGGGCTTCGACGATCTGGTACGGGTCAACCATGAAGTCCTTGCGGATCACCGGCAACTTGCACGCAGCGCGGGCCTGTTGCAGGAACAGGTCAGAACCCTGGAAGAAGTCGATATCGGTCAACACGGACAGGCAGGTTGCGCCGCCCTTCTCATAGCTTTTGGCAATGTCTTCAGGAATGAAAACTTCGCGAATCACGCCCTTGCTGGGCGAAGCTTTTTTGATCTCGGCAATGACGGCCGGCTGCTTTTCCTTCGCCTGCTTGATCAGCGCATCGGCAAAACCACGCGGCGCGTCGGCGCTTTTTGCCAACTCCTCCAGCTCAGCCAGGCTCACACGGGCACGGCGCTCGGCGACTTCTTCAGCCTTGCGCGCGAGGATTTTTTCCAGAACGGTCGGGACACTCATCCTTCATTCTCCATCTTGAATACAGCGGTGAATGCTCCCAGCTCTTCGAGTTTTTCGCGAGCCAGACCGGTATGCAACGCATCGTGGGCCAAGGCGACACCTTCCTTAAGACTATAGGCGTGGTCCGCCGCGTAAAGTGCCGCGCCAGCATTCAGAACAATCATTTCTGCGGCTTTCTGGCCGTTTTCTGTCTTGCGGCGCCCCAAGGCATCGCGGATCAACTCCAGCGAGGCCGCCGGGCTTTCCACCGCCAAGCCATGCAGGCTTTGGCTTTTCATGCCGAGGTCTTCGGGCTCGACCCAATATTCGGTGACCTGGTCATTCTTCAGCTCCGCCACGAAGGTCGGCGCTGCCAGGCTGAACTCATCCAGGCCATCTTTGGAATGCACCACCAGCACGTGCTTGCTGCCAAGACGTTGCAACACTTCGGCCAATGGCCGGCACAGCGCCTGACTGAACACACCGACCACCTGATGTTTCACGCCGGCCGGATTCGTAAGCGGGCCGAGCATGTTGAACAGGGTGCGCAGGCCAAGGTCCTTGCGCGGGCCGGCGGCGTGCTTCATGGCGCCGTGATGGGATTGGGCAAACATGAAGCCAATGCCCACGCTGTCGATGCAGCGCGCCACTTGCACCGGCGTCAGGTTCAGATAAATCCCGGCCGCCTCCAGCAAGTCGGCGCTGCCGCTTTTGCCCGACACCGCACGGTTACCGTGTTTGGCCACCGTGCAACCGGCAGCCGCCACCACAAAAGAAGAAGCCGTCGACACGTTGAAAATATTCGCACCGTCGCCGCCGGTGCCGACCACATCGACCACGCCGTCGAGGGTCTTGAGCTCAACCTTGTCGGCCAGCTCACGCATCACTGACACGGCGCCAACGATTTCGTCGATGCTTTCGCTCTTCATACGCATCGCCATCATAAACGCGCCGATCTGTGCGTCGGTGCATTGGCCGGTCATGATCTCGCGCATCACATCGCTCATTTCAGCGGTGCTCAGGTCCAGATGGCCGACGATACGGCTCAGGGCAGTCTTGATATCCATGGAAAGTCCTTAGCGCGTGCCGCCGCTCTGCTTGAGAAAGTTGGCGAACAGCTCGTAGCCCTGCTCGGTCAGGATTGATTCGGGGTGAAATTGCACCCCTTCGATATTCAGTGTCTTGTGGCGCAGGCCCATGATCTCGTCGACCGAGCCGTCTTCCAGCTGGGTCCAGGCGGTCAGCTCCAGGCACTCGGGCAGGGTTTCACGCTTGACCACCAACGAGTGGTAGCGCGTGACGGTCACTGGCAGGTTGAGGCCGTGGAAAACGCCCAGGTGTTTATGGAACACCGGGCTGGTCTTGCCGTGCATCACTTGGCGCGCACGCACCACGTCACCACCAAACGCCTGGCCGATGGACTGGTGGCCCAGGCACACGCCCAGGATCGGCAATTTACCGGCGAAATATTTGATCGCTTCGAGGGAGATGCCCGCTTCGGTCGGCGTGCACGGGCCAGGCGAAACCACGATGCGTTCAGGGTTCAGAGCGGCGATTTCGGCGACCGTCAGTTCGTCGTTGCGCACCACTTTTACCTCGGCACCGAGCTCGCCCAAGTACTGCACAACGTTGTAGGTAAAGGAATCGTAGTTATCAATCATCAGCAACATGTGGTTTCAAACCTCTTGAATTCACTGATTTCGAATGACCGCCTTCCAAGAGAGTGTCCCGCTGCCAGACGCATGTTCCGGTTGCCAGGGTGAGCCGGCAAGGGGCGTCAAACAAAGGGTGAAGAAGGCAAATCGGTACAGGTCCGGCCAAGCCGGCAGAGAAAAATGTCAGGCGCGCCAACGCCAACGGGCGTGTGCCTTGACTACTCGCATCAAGAGTTTGCTGATGATCAACACGGGGAGGGTCTCATTCATACGTTCAGGCACAGTAACGTAGCCTCGCCAGCGGTGCAATATGGAGCAGCGATTCCGGGGGTCACCACCGAGTATTTGTAAGAAAAAACTGTTTTCTTCGAAGAAAACCCTCACTACATTGCTAGTGTTTCGCTTCCGACACAAAAACAACTAAATGGAATTTTGCATGCTCAGACCACCGTTTTTTGCGCCCCTTGCCGGCTGCTTCCTGTCACTGGCCTGCGCGCAGGCGTTTGCAGCACCATCACCTTACTCAACCATGGTCGTGTTCGGCGACAGCCTGGCCGACGCCGGCCAGTTCCCCGACGGCTCGTCCGGCGCCACCTTGCGCTTTACCAACCGCACCGGGCCTACGTTCCAGGGCAACTATGGCCTGGTGTCATCAACTTTGCTGGGTTCCAAGCTGGGCGTGGCGCCAAACGACCTGAATGCATCCACCTCGCCAGTACGTGCCGCCCAAGGTTTACCCGATGGCAATAACTGGGCGGTCGGCGGCTACCGTACCGACAACATCCTGGACTCCATCAACTCGGTCTCCAACGCGGCGATCCCGCCCGGCAACGCCGGAGGTGGCACGGTGCTGCGCAGCCGCCAGGGTTATCTGCCGGCCAACGGCGGGCGGGCCGACCCGAACGCGCTGTACTTCCTGTCTGGCGGTGGCAATGACTTCCTGCAAGGGCGCGTCCTCAGCCCAGGCCAGGCCGTCGCCGCCGGCGGGCGGTTGGCCGACAGCGCCCAAGCGCTGCAACAGGCCGGTGCGCGCTACATCATGGTGTGGATGCTGCCCGACCTGGGCCTGACGCCCGCCATCAACGGCACGCCCGCGCAAGGCGCCAGCTCGGCCCTGAGCAGCATTTTCAACCAGGCGCTGGTGCAGCGCCTGTCGCAGATCGACGCCCAGGTCATCCCACTGAACATCCCGTTACTGCTCAATGAAACCTTCGCCGACCCTGCGCGCTTTGGCCTGGCCACCGGGCAAAACCTTACCGGCACCTGCTTCAGCGGCAATGGCTGCACCGCCAACCCGGTGTATGGCATTGGCGGCACCACCCCGGACCCGACCAAGCTGATCTACAACGACTCGGTGCACCCCACCATCGCCGGGCAACAGTTGATTGCCGACTACGCCTACTCGCTGCTCGCTGCGCCGTGGGAAGTGACCTTGCTGCCGGAGATGGCCCAAGGCACCTTGCGCGCCCATCAGGATGAGCTGCGCAACCAATGGCAGGCCGACAATGGCAACTGGCAGGCCGTCGGCCAATGGCGCGCGATTGTCGCCGGTGGTGGCCAGCATTTGGACTTTGATGATCAACGCAGTTCGGCCAGCGGCGACGGCAGTGGCTACAACGTGAACGTGGGCGGCAGCTATCGCCTCGACGAAAACTGGCGCGTCGGCGTGGCCGCCGGCTTGTATCGCCAGACACTCGAAGCCGGCGCCCGCGATTCGGACTACAAGCTCAACAGCTACATGGGCACCGCTTTCGCCCAATATCAGCAGAACCACTGGTGGGCCGATGCGGCGCTGACCGGCGGCAAGCTGGACTTCGACAGCCTCAAGCGCAAGTTCGCCCTGGGTGTCAGCGAAGGTTCCGAAAAAGGCGACACCGATGGCTGGCTGTGGGCCTTGAGCGGCCGCCTGGGCTACGACATTGCCGGCGCCGGCAGCGATTGGCACCTGTCACCGTTCATCAGCGCCGACTACTCGCGGGTCGAAGTCGATGGCTATTCGGAAAAGGACAACCGCTCCACCGCGCTGACCTTCGATGACCAGCAACGCGACTCCAAGCGCCTCGGCGTGGGCCTGCAAGGCAGCTACCGGATTACGCCGCAGACCCAAGTGTTTGGTGAAGTGGCCCACGAGCATGAGTTCGAAAACGACACCCAGAAGGTAAAGATTTCGCTCAACAGCGTGCCAGGCATCGACTTCAAGCTGGACGGCTACACGCCGCGCAGCAATTCGGATCGATTGAGTCTGGGCGTGAGCCACAAGCTGACTCAGGAGCTGGCGCTACGGGCGGCGTACAACGTGAGGAAGGATGACAGTTTGACCCAGCAAGGGGTCAGTGTGGGGGTGAGTCTGGATTTCTAAGCGGATCTTAAACGCCCCACAAAACAACTGTGGGAGCGGGCTTGCTCGTGAATGCGGTCTATCAGTTACACATTCAGTGACTGACACTCCGCATTCGCGAGCAAGCCCGCTCCCACATTTTGATCTAGATCTAATCTCAGGCTTGCGGCGTTTGCTCAGCCAACGCCACCGCCCGGAACATCGCGCGGCGTTTGTTCAGGGTTTCTTCCCATTCCAGGGCCGGCACCGAGTCAGCCACAATCCCGCCGCCCGCCTGCACATGCAGCTCGCCGTCCTTGATCACGGCGGTGCGGATCGCAATCGCGGTATCCATATTGCCGTTCCAAGCGAAATACCCCACGGCGCCGCCATACACACCGCGCTTGACCGGCTCCAGTTCGTCGATGATCTCCATCGCGCGAATCTTCGGTGCGCCCGACAAGGTGCCCGCCGGCAGAATCGCCCGCAGTGCGTCCATGGCGGTCAACCCGGCTTTCAGCTCGCCGGTGACGTTGGACACAATGTGCATCACGTTGGAGTACCGCTCGATGACCATCTTCTCGGTCAGTTTTACCGAACCGATTTCTGAGACTCGCCCGGTGTCGTTGCGGCCCAGGTCGATCAGCATCAAGTGTTCGGCAATTTCCTTGTCGTCGCTCAGCAGGTCTTCTTCCAGCGCCAGGTCGGCTTCTTCGGTCGCGCCACGCGGGCGTGTACCGGCGATAGGGCGCACGGTGATCAGGTTGTCTTCGACCCGCACCAGCACTTCCGGCGAGCTGCCTACCACGTGGAAGTCGCCAAAGTTGAAGAAGTACATGTACGGCGTCGGGTTGAAGCAACGCAGCGCGCGGTACAGATCGATTGGCGCCGCCTTGAAGTCGATGGACATACGTTGCGACGGCACCACCTGCATGCAGTCACCGGCAAGGATGTATTGCTTGATGGTGTCGACTGCGCGCTCGTAGTCATCCTGGGTAAAGCTTGAACGAAAGATCGGGTCGGCAGCTGGCGGACGGCTGAGGTCCAGGCCACGACGTGGGGTGATCGGCTGACGCAGTTTTTCCAGCAATGCCTCAAGGCTGGCCTGGCCTTGCTCAAAGGCATCGGCCTGGGACGGGTCGGCGAGGACAATCGCGTGCATCTTGCCGGCGAGGTTGTCGAACACCACCACCGCGTCGGAGACCATCAGCAGAATGTCCGGCACGCCCAGCGGGTCCGGGTTCGGGCATTTGCCCAGGCGTTTTTCCACGTAGCGCACGCAGTCGTAGCCGAAATACCCCACCAGGCCACCGTTGAAACGCGGCAGGCCGGGAATGGTCGGCACGTTGTAGCGCGCCTTGAAGGTTTCGACGAAGGCCAGCGGGTCTTCTACGTCATGGCTTTCGATCTCGACGCCATCATGGGTGATGCTCACATGATGGTCATGCACACGCAGCACAGTGCGGCACGGCAGGCCGATGATCGAGTAACGGCCCCACTTCTCGCCGCCCTGTACCGATTCGAGCAGGTAAGAGTTGGGCTCATCGGCCAGTTTGAGGTAGATCGACAGCGGCGTATCGAAGTCGGCCAGGGTTTCGCAGGCCAAGGGGATACGGTTGTAGCCGGCAGCGGCCAAACGCAGGAATTCTTCGCGGGTCATGAGGTGCCTCGTGGCTTGAGGGTCAAACGGTCAGGTGTGCAAACGTGCCGCAGCGCGGCCAGGATCAGTCAGGCGCGCCAACGCCAGCGGGCCAGGGCCTTGATGACTTTCATCCAGAGTTTGCGAGTGACCACCACGATGGAGTTTCCAGAAGGGGTTGATTCGATGTCGGGCAACGTTATCTCAGCGCCCGCTCCCAAGCAACCGGGGATTAGCAGTCGCAGATCATCAATGACCAGCGCCGGCGATTCTTCGGCGATCGGCCGGCCATGGTTATAACCGTAGCTCAGCGCCACACACTGCACGCCAGCGGCTTTGGCGGCCAGCACATCACTGCGCGAATCACCGACAAACAACGATTGCGAGGCCGGGATATTGGCCATTTTCATAACGAAGAATAGCGCCGCCGGGTCAGGCTTTTTCTGTGGCAAGGTGTCGCCGCCGATGATCCAGCGGAAATAGCGGCCGATTTTCATCTGGTCCAACAGCGGCGCGACAAAACGCTCCGGCTTGTTGGTGATCAGCGCCATCTCCACGCCTTGCTTGTGCAGCCACTTGAGCGTGTCGCGCACGCCGGGGTAGACCACGGTCAGCTCATGGCTGCTTTCATAGGCGACATTGAAGAGTTCCAGGGCGTGCTCGGCCTCGACCTCATCCACACCTTCGGCATCGATGTGGTTGGCCAAGGCCCGGCGCACCAGCATCTGCGCGCCATTGCCGACCCACTCACGCACCGATTCGACGCCTGCCGGCTTGCGCCCCAGCTTGAGCAGCATCTCGTCCACCGCCGCCGCCAGGTCTGGCACCGAATCGATCAACGTACCGTCCAGATCGAACATCACCAGCCGTGGCAGTTTGCCGGGGAACAACTGCTCAAAACCGCTCATGGACGCGCCAGCGCCAGTTCGGCCCGCATCTTGTCGATGACTTCCTGGTAGTTGGGAGCGTTGAAGATCGCCGAGCCGGCCACAAAGGTGTCAGCGCCAGCAGCGGCGATTTCGCGAATATTGTTGACGTTAACCCCGCCGTCGATTTCCAGGCGGATATCACGGCCCGACGCATCGATCAGCGCGCGGGCTTCGCGCAGCTTGTTCAGGGTGCCAGGGATGAACTTCTGCCCACCGAAGCCTGGGTTGACGCTCATCAGCAAGACCATATCGACCTTGTCCATCACGTACTCAAGCACGCTCAACGGCGTGGCCGGGTTGAACACCAGGCCCGCCTTGCAACCGCCTTCACGAATCAGTTGCAGGGTGCGGTCGACGTGCAGCGTGGCTTCCGGGTGGAAGGTGATGTAAGTGGCACCGGCCTCGATGAAGTCACCGACGATGCGGTCCACCGGGCTGACCATCAGGTGCGCATCGATCGGCGCAGTAATGCCGTACTTGCGCAGTGCCGCGCAAACCATCGGGCCGATGGTCAGGTTGGGCACGTAGTGGTTGTCCATGACATCGAAGTGCACGAAGTCGGCACCGGCGGCCAATACCTTGTCCACTTCTTCACCCAGGCGGGCGAAATCGGCGGAGAGAATCGATGGAGCGATAACGAAGGGCTGCATGACGCACCTTTTTGAGCTAAATCACGATGGCGCGCATTGTATACCTCATGCTTTACCCAGCACACCGTGACCTAACTCAATGGTCAGTAAGCCGCCCGGTAGATTTTCTCGATATCCGCCGCGCTGAGCTTGCGCGGGTTGTTGCGCATCAGGCGCTCGATACCCGCCGCTTCCGTCGCCATGGCGGGGATCGCGTCTTCCGGCACACCAAAGCTTCTCAGCCCCGCAGGGATTTCCACGGCGGCACACAGTCGCGTCATCGCTTCGACCGCCTGATCGGCCGCAGCGTTGACGCTGAGCCCGCTGATATTCACGCCCATGGCTTGAGCGATGTCCTGCATGCGCTCCACGCAGGCCAGCTTGTTCCAGTGCATTACATAAGGCAGCAACAGCGCATTGCTCACACCATGGGCAATATTAAATCGCCCGCCCAACGGGTACGCCAAGGCATGCACCGCGCCGACGCCCGCATTGCCGAACGCCATACCGGCCATCAGGCTGGCGGTGGCCATATCATCACGGGCCTGCAGGTTGGTCGGGTTGGCATAGGCCTTGGGCAGCGCATTGGCGATCAGCTTGATCGCGCCGATGGCCAGCGCGTCAGTGATCGGCGAGGCATTCAGCGACAGGTAGGACTCGATGGCATGCACCAGCGCATCCACGCCACTCGCGGCAGTGACACTGCGCGGGCATGTGAGGGTCATTTGCGGGCTGATCAGCGCGACGTCCGGCAGCAGGTAATCGCTGACGATGCCCTTTTTCAGCTGCGCGGCCTTGTCGGAGAGGATCGCCACATTGGTCACCTCTGAGCCGGTGCCAGCGGTGGTCGGGATGGCGATCAGCGGCGGGCCTTTGCGTGGTACTTGGTCGACGCCAAACAAGTCCGCCAGGGCGCCGTGGTAACCGGCATAGGCCGCGACACTCTTGGCAATGTCGATGGCACTGCCGCCGCCCACGCCGATCAAGCCGTCATGCCCGCCTTCGCGGTACACGCGCATGCAGTCCTCGACGATGGCGATTTCCGGGTCGGGCAGCACACGGTCGAAAATCTCATAGGTGCGCTCGCCCAAGTGCTCAAGCGCCAACGCGACGGTACCGGACTTGACCAGCGCGGCATCGGTGACGATCAGCGGGTTATCCACATCCAGCCGCGTGAGTTCGGCGGCCAGTTGTTCGATGGCGCCAGCGCCGGTCAGCAGTTTGTGGGCGATCTTGAATGAGGAAGTACTCATGTGCGCGGCCTCTTGTTAATGATGGGCTGGCACAAGAGTAGCTCGGGATTTTCGGTTGCCCAGCATTCACAGACCAAATGGCGCCGCCATCAAGGCCCGGCACACACCGCCGATACACTGACAAATACCGACCAACCCATTAGGCTGCTGGAATTACTTCTGGCCGGGAACCCACCATGCCCTTTTACCACCGTTCGGCACTGCCAGCCTTGTGCCTGTCGCTGCTATTGACCAGCGCCTTCACTGCCCAGGCCGCCAATGCACCTGCGCCCGCCGCCGAAAAACCGGCTGAACGCCAACCGCTGCCCGAGCGCAGCCAGGAAGAAGCCAGCGCCCTTGAGCGTCAACTGCCACCCCAGGAACAGCAACAATTGCAGGCCGGCAGCGATTCATTCCTGGCCCTATGGAAACCGGCCAACAGCGCCGAACCTGAAGGTGTGGTGATTATTGTGCCGGGCGCCGGGGAAAGCGCCGATTGGCCACAGGCAATCGCGCCCTTGCGCCGCAAATTACCCGATGCCGACTGGGGCACGTTGAGCCTGTCGTTGCCGGATGTGAACCTCGACACCTTGCCGCCTCGGGTCATGGAGTCGCCCAAAACAGCAGTCGACACCAGCAGCAAAGACGGCAGTACGGCCGCCAAACCGATCGAACAAGCCGCCAGTGCCGAAGCCGAAGGCACTGACCCGGCCGTGGTGCCGGGCGCCGATGAACAGGACAAGACCGACGCCAAGCGCATCTTTGATCGCATCGACGCCGCCGTTGCCTTTGCCCAAACCCAGAGCGCGCGCAGCGTGGTGCTGCTCGGCCACGGCACCGGCGCCTGGTGGGCCGCGCGCTACCTGAGCGAGAAGCAACCGTCCCAAGTGCAGAAGTTGGTAATGGTGGCTGGCAAGACGCCTGCGGCCAGGCAGCCGGACCTGCAAAAACTGGCGCCGGCGCTGAAAGTGCCGACGGCGGATGTGTACTACCAGGACGGCGCCCAAGAGCGAAAAAACGCCCTGGAACGTATGCAGGCCGCCAAGCGGGCGAAGAATGACGGCTATAAACAGGTGTCGCTCAAGACCCTGCCGGGCAACAGTGCGGCTGAGCAAGAGCAGTTGTATCGGCGGATTCGTGGGTGGTTGAGCCCGCAGGCGAAAGAAGGCTGACACGCTATTTCAAGAACACTGCAGGCCTAATGTGGGAGCGGGCTTGCTCGCGAATGTGGTGCATCAGTCGACATCTTCAGTGACTGACACTGCGCATTCGCGAGCAAGCCCGCTCCCACACTCGATTGGGTTATCAAGCTAAGGGATGGTGGCTACCTGAAATCCCGCCGTTCGCGAATCAACGCATAGGCATTATGCAGCTCGCGGGTGCGCTCGGTGGCCTCACGCACTTGCGCCAGGCTTGCTCCCGTGCCAGCGATCTTGTCCGGGTGATGGCGACTGAGCAAGCGGCGATAAGCGCGTTTGATGGCGGCCGGTTCGCTGGTGGACGTCACCCCCAGAATCCGCAGTGCCTCCTGATACGCCCCGCCACGATTGGCCAACGGCTTGCGTTCGGGGGCGTAATCAGAGGCCAGCGCCTGCAGCTGTTGCGGCGTCCACCCGAGCCACTTGCCCCACAGGTCGATCAGGTCGCGCTCGGCGTCGTCGGCCCTGCCGTCCGCCCAGGCCATGCGCCAGCATGCACGCAACACACCTTCCGCCGCATGGGGCTGTGCCTTGAGCACACGCAGGTAATTGCGCACCCGGTCGGAACCGGACTTGCCACGATTGAACGCTGTGATCGCCCGGCGTTGGGCCGGCTCGCTCATGTCCAGCGCGCGCATTTCCTGGCGCGCCTGCTGAATATGCCCATCCACCACCCGGCCATTACTCTTGGCCAGGCGCCCCAACAACACGAACAGCAACTCGTCGTTGCGCAACGTCGGGCGCCCGCCCAGGCGCTCGCGCAATTGCGCCCAGCTGTGCAACTGCAGGCGGCGATCCAGTGCCTGCCCCAGCAATGCGCCCAACAAGGCCCCCGGAATACTGGCAATGGCAAAGCCAGCCCCGGCACCGATCAGTGTCCCTGGCCACAACATCTTATTGCCCCGCAGTCAGCAAGGTTTCAACCTGCGCCAGACGCTCCAGCGTGCCGACATCAATCCAGCGTCCTGTCATGTGCTCTCCCGTTACCAGACCTTTGGCCATGGCCTCCCGCAACAGCGGCGCCAGTTTGAAGGCACCGGCGCTGCAACCCGCGAACAACTGTGGGTCGAGCACTGAAATGCCACTGAAGGTCAGGTTATCGGCACCGGGCGCGGCATCATGAAGCAGGCCGTTGTCCAAATAGAAGTCGCCTCCCGTTGGCGCATGGGCAGGCATGTCGACCATGACCAGGTGGGCAAGCCCCTCCAGCGCCTTGTTGTGCAGACTGGCGAAGTCGAAGTCCGTCCAGATATCGCCATTGACCAGCAGGAATGGCTCGTCACCCAACAACGGCAGCGCCTTGAAAATACCGCCACCGGTTTCCAGCGGCTCGCCCTCGGGCGAGTACTGAATGCGCAAGCCAAACTGCGCGCCATCACCCAGGTAGCTTTCAATCTGCTGGCCGAGCCAGGCATGGTTGATCACGATATCGCTGAAGCCGGCCTTGGCCAGCGCTTCAAGGTGATACTCGATCAAACGCTTGCCGCCCGCTTGCACCAGTGGTTTGGGCGTGTGCAACGTGAGCGGGCGCATCCGCTCACCTTTGCCCGCCGCCAGGATCATCGCCTTCATACGTGTGCCTCGGTCGGTTCACGCAGGCTGGCGAGCAACTCACCCAACTCGCCCAGCTCCGGACGATCGGCCAGTACCGCTTCTATATAAGCAAAGAAGCGCGGCACGTCGGCCAGGTAGCGCGGCTTGCCGTCGCGATGGCAGATGCGTGCAAAAATGCCGATGACCTTGAGGTGGCGCTGCACGCCCATCAGGTCACTGGCCCGCAGGAACTCGTCAAAATCAGCCTGCACCGGGATGCCCAACGCACCTGCACGCTCCCAGTAGCCGCGCTGCCACTCGCGCACACGCGCCTTCGGCCAACTGAGGAACGCATCCTTGAACAAGCAGGTGATGTCATAGGTAACCGGGCCATAGACCGCGTCCTGGAAGTCCAGCACGCCGGGGTTCGGCTCGCTGATCATCAGGTTGCGCGGCATATAGTCGCGATGCACCAGCACTTTAGGCTGGGCCAGGGCGCTGTCGATCAGGTGATCACTGACGCGCTGCCATAAGGCCAACTGCTGGGTGTCGAATTCGATACCCAAATGTTGGCGCACGTACCATTGCGGAAACAATTCCAGCTCACGACGCAACAAGGCGACGTCATAGCTGGGCAGCGGTGCATCCATCGGCAATTGCTGAAAAGCCAGCAACGCGTCGATGGCATCGGCAAACAATTGATCGGCGTTTTGCGCGTCAATCACGTCCAGATAGGTTTTTTGGCCCAGGTCATTCAGCAAAAGAAAGCCGCGCGGCAAATCTTCTGCATAAATTTTTGGCACATTTATTCCCGATTTCGCGAGTAAATCAGCGATATCGACGAAAGGTTTGCAGTTTTCCTGTGGCGGTGGAGCGTCCATAACGACGAACGAACGACCGCCGCCCTCCCAGCGGAAATAACGCCTGAAACTCGCGTCGCTGCTGGCCGCGGTCAATGTGGCCGGAGGTACGGCACCCCAGTCCTGAGCGTTGAAAAGGATCGGCAACTGCTCATCCAGCCAAACTTTCAGCTGTTGTAAACGTAGATCTTGCTCGGGCATTACAAGGGTCTCCGACGGCGCTAGCCGTCAAGCGGGTCATGCTTTATTATCACGCATCTTTTTCAGACCATCGAGAGGCGTGCGGCCCAAACCGCGGGCAGATGGCACGCAGGAAGCCCGGACTAATAAGATGGCATTGAAATCCCCCGCGTTTCGTAGAAAATTTCCGTTGCTGGTAACCGGCAGTCTGCTGGCCATGCAACCTTTCGCCACCTCATTCGTGGTCGCCGCGGAACAGTATGACTGCTCAGTCTCTGCTTCGGGTGCCTGGGATTGCGCGCCAAAAACCGCCGCAGCCCCATTACCACCGCGCCCGGTGCACGACGGCGCAGCCGTCAGCGCCGCTGGCAGCACGGCGCAAGCCGATGCTGGCGGCACTGCTGCGGCCGAGCCGAAGACCACCCTGGTCACCGAGTCCAAGGGCCGTGGCCTGCGTTCGCGCAGTGCCGACTACAGCCACCTGGACTGGGTGCCTCGCGATAAGCTGACCGCAGCCCAACTGGCTGAGACCGGCCCGTATTGCTCCGGCGCGTACATCGAGCCGACCCGTCCTGGCATGAACGACAAGACGGACAAAAGCGATTCGCCGACCTTCATCGGTGCCAAGGTGTCTCGCTACGAGCAGGAACAGCAGGTTGCGACCCTGGCCGGTGACGTCGTCATGCGCCAGGGCAGCATGCAGCTGGAGGCTCAGGAAGCCAACCTGTACCAGGCCGAGAACCGTGGCGAGCTGAACGGCGATGTGCGCCTGCGCGACAACGGTGCCCTGATCGTCGGCGACCACGCCGAAGTCCAGCTCGATACCGGCGCGGCCCAGATCGACAATGCCGAGTACGTGCTGCACAAGTCGCGCATTCGCGGTAACGCGCTGTACGCCAAGCGTGCCGAAAACGCGATCATCCGTCTCAAGGACGGTACGTACACCACCTGCGAGCCGGACAGCAACGCCTGGCAGCTCAAGGGCAACAACATCACGTTGAACCCGGCCACCGGTTTCGGTACGGCCACCAACGCAACGTTGCGGATCAAGAACATCCCGATCCTGTACACCCCGTACATCTATTTCCCGATCGACGACCGTCGTCAATCCGGCTTCCTGCCGCCAAGCTTCAGCACCGGCAGCGAAACCGGCTTCACACTGGTTACGCCGTACTACTTCAACCTGGCGCCAAACTACGACGCCACGTTGTACCCGCAATACATGACCAAGCGCGGCATGATGGTGGAAGGCGAATTCCGCTACCTCACCAAGTCCAGCGAAGGTCAGTTCGGCGGCGCGTACCTGAACGACGACAGCGACGAGCGCAAGAATCAAACTGATTACGAAAAAACCCGTTACATGCTCAACTGGCAGCACAAAGGCGGGCTGGATTCGCGTGTATCGACCCAGGTCGACTACACCAATATCAGCGACCCTTACTTCTTCCAGGACCTCAAGACTTATCAGGAAGGCATCCAGCCTCGAGATTTCGTCAACCAGCAGGGCGCCGTCACTTACCGCGGCGACTCCTATCAGGCGCGCCTGAACCTGCAGGCTTACCAGCTTGCGACTATTTCCCAGATCACCCCGTATAACCGGTTGCCGCAGATCACCTTCAACGGGATGCTGCCGTACCATCCAGGTGGTGTGAACTTCACCTATGAAACCGAAGCTGTTCGGTTTGATCGTGATCTGGAAAAAGGCAACTTTACCGATGAGAACAACCTGGTTACGCCTCGCCTCGACACATTTGTTACGGGCCTGACCCGTGCAAACGGTACTCGACTGAACGTCGCGCCGGCTGTTGATTACCCGATGAACTGGACCTACGGTTTTATTACGCCGAAGCTCAAGTACGTGTACACCAAGTACGATCTTGACTTGGACAGCACCGGCAAGAACCAGATCATCGCGCAACAAGCGGCATCGACTGCGGCTAATCCCTACGCTGGTGGCGACTTCAAGAGCTCCCAGGACCGCGCTATTCCAATCGCCAGTATCGACAGCGGCCTGTACTTCGACCGCAATACCAACTGGTTCGGCAAGGACTATCGCCAGACGTTGGAACCGCGCGCGTTCTACCTCTATGTGCCTAACAAGGACCAGAGCGATATCCCGGTATTCGACACCAGTGAATACTCGTTCAGCTACTCCTCGCTGTTCCGCGATAACCGCTTCAGCGGCACCGACCGGATTGGCGACGAAAACAAGCTGTCCCTGGGCTTAACCAGCCGCTGGATTGAAGACAACGGTTTCGAACGCCAGCGCGTGTCCGTTGGCCAAGCGGTGTACTTCAAGGATCGCCAGGTTCAATTGCCGGGTATTCTTGCGTCCGACCGTGCCGATGCACAATCCAACGTTTCGCCTGTTGCCCTTGAATACGAATACCGCTACAACCGCGACTGGCGCGCCACTGCCGATTACAACTGGGACACCGAAAGCCACAGCCCTCGTTCCGGCAGCGCGATGCTTCACTACCAGCCGGAAGACAACCCGAACAAGATCATCAACGTCGGTTATCGCTATCGTAACGACCAAGTGGTCTACAACCAGCTGACCGGCAAATGGCAGTTCGGTGGTGACTACGGGCAACCAGGCGACCCGAACTTCGTGAAGGATTACTACAAAATCCAGCAACACGACTTCTCGATGATGTGGCCGATCATTCCGCAGTGGAACTTGATCACCCGCTGGCAGTATGACTATGCCCGCAACCGTACCCTGGAAGCCTTCGGTGGTTTCGAGTACGACAACTGCTGCTGGAAACTGCGCGTCATCAACCGTTACTGGGTTTCCAACGACGAATACAGCCAGATCGCCCCGCTTAACGAAAAGGGTGACCACGGGCTCTTCTTCCAGATCGTCCTCAAAGGACTCGGCGGCCTGACCGGCGCCAAGGTAGAGAGCTTCCTCGACAAAGGCATTGAAGGTTATCGTGAACGTGAAGACCAAGCTTTCTGATTGCTTGCGCCCGCTAGTGCTGGGCGCGCTGTTCCTGGGGGCCGCATCGGCACACGCTGCGGTTCAACAGCTGGACAAGGTAGTGGCCATCGTCGATAACGACGTGATCATGCAGAGCCAACTCGACCAACGGGTCAAGGAAGTTCAGCAAACCATCGCCAAACGTGGCGGCGGCGTACCGCCTACCAGCGTGCTGGACCCACAGGTACTGGAGCGCCTGATCGTCGAAAACCTGCAACTGCAGATCGGCGAGCGTTCCGGCATCCGTATTTCGGACGAAGAACTGAACCAGGCCGTCGGCACCATCGCTCAGCGCAATAACATGAGCGTTGACCAGTTCAAGGCTGCCCTGGCCCACGATGGTTTGTCTTATGAAGACGCCCGTGACCAGATCAAGCGTGAAATGATCATCAGCCGTGTGCGTCAGCGCCGTGTAGCGGAGCGGGTTCAGGTGTCTGAACAGGAAGTGAAGAACTTCCTGGCCTCGGACCTCGGCAAGATGCAGCTCTCCGAAGAGCTGCACCTGGCCAACATCCTGGTTCCAACGCCAGACAGCGCCAACTCTGAGCAGCTCAATGCTGCTGCGGCGAAAACCCAGGCTATCTATGATCGCCTGAAAGCCGGTGCTGACTTTGCCCAAACGGCCATTGCAATGTCCGGCAGCGATAACGCCTTGGACGGCGGTGATATGGGCTGGCGTAAAGCCGCGCAATTGCCACCTCCGTTCGACCGTGAACTGAGCGCCATGAACGTCGGTGAAATCACCCATCCAGCGCGCACGCCAGGCGGTTTCATCATCCTCAAGTTGCTCGACAAACGCGGCAGCGAGACCTCGCTGAAAGACGAAGTGCATGTTCGTCACATCCTGGTCAAACCAAGCGAAATCCGTACCGAGGCGCAAACCAAGGAACTGGCCCAGAAGATCTATGACCGCATCGAAGGCGGTGAAGATTTTGCCACCCTGGCCAAGAGCTTCTCGGAAGACCCGGGTTCAGCCCTCAACGGTGGCGACCTCAACTGGATCGACCCAAAGGGGCTGGTGCCAGAGTTCCAGGACGTCATGGCCAAGACCCCACAAGGTGTTCTGTCCAAGCCGTTCCGCACTCAATATGGCTGGCATGTCCTGGAAGTCCTTGGCCGTCGCGCCACCGACAACACCACCCAGGCTCGCGAGCAACAAGCCCTGACCGTATTGCGTAACCGCAAGTACGACGAAGAGCTGCAAACCTGGTTGCGTCAGATCCGTGACGAAGCCTATGTAGAGAACAAGCTGCCAGGTGCCGAGCAAACAGGCACCGACCAGGCAGCACAGTGAAACCCCAGCGTTTCGCGGTAACACCCGGTGAGCCGGCCGGCATTGGTCCAGACCTGTGCCTGCTGCTCGCCTCGCACCCTCAGCCACACCCCCTGATTGCCATTACCAGCCGCGACCTGCTCCTTGAGCGGGCCGCGCAACTGGGTGTGGCTGTCACCTTGCTGGACGTGGCGCCGGGCAATTGGCCCGACCTGCCCGCCCCCGCTGGCAGCCTGTATGTGTGGCACACCCCGCTCGCGGCCAAGGTGGTTGCCGGGCAACTGGACAAGGCCAATGCGGCGTTTGTGCTGGAAACCCTGACGCGCGCAGGCCAAGGCTGCATCGACGGCGACTTCGCCGGCATGATTACCGCCCCGGTGCACAAGGGCGTGATCAACGAGTCCGGCATTGCCTTTTCCGGCCATACCGAATTCCTCGCCGAGCTGACCCATACCGAGCAAGTGGTGATGATGCTGGCCACTCGCGGCCTGCGGGTTGCGCTGGTGACCACGCACTTGCCGTTGCGTGATATCGCCGACGCCATCACTGCCGAGCGTGTAGAGCGCGTCACACGTATCCTGCACGCCGACCTGCAACACAAATTCGGCATTGCCCAACCGCGCATCCTGGTCTGTGGGCTCAACCCGCACGCCGGTGAAGGCGGCCATTTGGGCCATGAAGAAATCGACATCATTGAACCGACATTAGAGCGTCTGCGCCAAGAAGGCATGGACCTGCGTGGCCCATTGCCTGCAGACACTCTGTTTACCCCCAAATATCTGGAGCACTGCGACGCAGTGCTGGCGATGTACCATGACCAGGGATTGCCCGTGCTGAAGTACAAAGGCTTCGGCGCCGCAGTCAACGTGACACTGGGCCTGCCGATCATCCGCACCTCCGTCGACCATGGCACAGCCCTGGACCTGGCGGGCAGCGGCAAGATCGATACCGGCAGCCTGCACGTGGCCCTGGAAACCGCCTATCAGATGGCCGAGACCCGTATATGACTGAGCATTACCAACACCGGGCGCGCAAGCGCTTCGGGCAAAACTTCCTGCACGACGCTGGCGTGATCGACCGTATCCTGCGCTCCATCCATGCCAAGCCAGAAGACCGCCTGCTGGAAATCGGCCCGGGCCAGGGCGCCTTGACCCAAGGCCTGCTCAACAGTGGCGGCCAGTTGGACGTGGTTGAGCTGGATAAGGACCTGATTCCGATCCTCAACCAGCAATTCGCCGGCATGCCCAACTTCAACCTGCACCAGGGCGATGCGCTGAAGTTCGACTTCAACAGCCTCAACGCTGCGCCCAACAGCCTGCGGGTGGTCGGCAACCTGCCGTACAACATCTCTACGCCGCTGATTTTTCACCTGCTGAACAATGCCGGGATCATCCGCGACATGCACTTCATGCTGCAAAAAGAAGTGGTTGAGCGTTTGGCCGCAGGCCCAGGCGGCGGCGATTGGGGCCGCCTGTCGATCATGGTTCAGTACCACTGCCGCGTGGAGCACCTGTTCAACGTCGGCCCTGGCGCCTTCAACCCGCCGCCGAAGGTCGACTCGGCCATCGTGCGCCTGGTGCCGCACGCGGTGCTGCCGCACCCGGCCAAGGACCACAAGTTGCTGGAGCGCGTGGTGCGTGAAGCGTTCAACCAGCGCCGCAAGACCCTGCGCAACACGCTCAAGGCGCTGCTGAGCAACGCCGAGATCGAAGCCGCCGGTGTCGACGGCGGCCTGCGCCCCGAGCAACTGGACCTGGCCGCGTTTGTGCGCCTGGCTGACCAGCTAGCGATCCAGCCCGCGCCGATCGTGGAATAAGCCGTAAGAGTTCGATGCAATCCAATGTGGGAGCGGGCTTGCTCGCGAATACGCAGCGTCAGTCACCAAATGTGTCACTGATGCACCGCCTTCGCGAGCAAGCCCGCTCCCACATTTGTTCGGCGTTATACCGATAACGCTTACCGGCTGCCCGACACATGTCTGGCCTAGTGCCCCGCTCATGGCCTAGACTGATCCGCATCTGCTGTCCTCCGCTTTTGCTCTTAAGGCCTCTTGCATGTCCGATCCTCGCTACCAGATCGACGTCAGCGTCGTCACCCGCTTCCTCGCGGACCAATCACACCCCGAAGACAACCGTTTCGCCTTTGCCTACACCATCACGGTGAAGAACAACGGGCAAGTGCCGGCCAAGCTGCTGTCGCGCCACTGGGTGATCACCGACGGTGACGGCCAGGTCGAGGAAGTGCGCGGTGCCGGCGTGGTTGGCCAGCAGCCGTTGATCGACATCGGCGCCAGCCATACCTACAGCAGCGGCACGGTGATGACCTCCAAGGTCGGCACCATGCAGGGCTCCTATCAGATGAAAGCCACCGACGGAAAACTGTTCGACGCCATCATCGCGCCGTTTCGCCTGGCGGTGCCCGGGGCCCTGCACTGATGACGACGTACGCGGTCGGCGACCTGCAAGGCTGCCTGGAACCCCTCAAGTGCCTGCTGGAGCGCGTAGCCTTCAACCCGGCGAGCGACCGCTTGTGGCTGGTCGGTGACCTGGTCAATCGCGGCCCCGAGTCCCTGGAGACCCTGCGCTTTCTTTATAAGATGCGTGACTCCTTGGTGTGCGTGCTGGGCAACCATGACCTGCACCTGCTGGCGGCCGGCAATAACATTGAGCGCCTGAAAAAAGGCGACACCTTGCGCAAGATCCTGGAAGCGCCGGACAGGACTGAATTACTGGACTGGCTGCGCCGCCAAAAGCTCATGCATTACGACGAAGGCCGAAACATGGCCTTGGTACACGCCGGCATCCCGCCCCAGTGGACGCTGAAGAAAGCCCTCAAGTGCGCCGCCGAAGTCGAAAGCGCCCTGGCTGATGACAACCTCTACACGGCGTATCTGGATGGCATGTACGGCAACGAGCCGGTCAAGTGGGACAACGACCTCACCGGCGTGGCCCGCCTGCGCGTGATCACCAATTACTTCACACGCATGCGCTTCTGTACCGCCGAAGGCAAACTGGACCTCAAGAGCAAGGAAGGCGCCGACACCGCGCTGCCTGGCTACAAGCCGTGGTTCGCGCATAAAGAACGCAAAACCCGTGACACCAAGATCGTTTTCGGCCACTGGGCCGCCCTTGAAGGCCAGTGCAACGAACCCGGCGTGTTCGCCCTCGACACCGGCTGCGTGTGGGGTGGCAGCATGACCTTGATGAACATCGACACCGGCGAGCGCCTGAGCTGCCAGTGCGAACCTCCCCCTTCTGTAACACTGCCGGGCGCCAAGCCCTAGGAGCCCGCCATGAGCGAATTCAAACGTATCCCTCCCGAACAAGCCCAGGCCCTGCGCGAGAAAGGCGCCGTGGTGGTCGACATCCGCGACCAACCGACCTATGCAGCAGGCCACATCAGCGGCGCGCAGCATCTCGATAACCACAACATCCAGGACTTCATCCGTGCAGCCGACCTCGACGCGCCAGTGATCGTGGCCTGCTACCACGGCAATTCCAGCCAGAGCGCAGCGGCCTATCTGATCAGCCAGGGCTTCTCCGACGTCTATAGCCTGGACGGTGGCTTTGAGCTGTGGCGCACGACCTATCCTGCAGAAATTGCCTCTGGCGATTCGCAATAATTTTTTTCACACCCCGCTACCCCGCGTGACGCTTGGGCTCGCGCCGTTTCTGACGAACGGCGCAGCCAAACTAATTGCGCATCGCGCCTTGACCTCCCGGATTCCGAACTATCCTTAAGCGCAGGCCATCCGAATCAGGGGAGAGCCGGTACACCGGCGTGCGGGTCATCGGTAGCGTTTCAGGGTGTTCTGGGGGGAAAACAGCCAGTGGCGATCGCCAATGGCTGCCAGCATCGACTGATTGATCCGGCGTCGGCTCCACGTATCGAGCGAGGTGACGACGTCATGAGTATCTTTAGCCACTTCCAACAACGCTTCGAGTCCACCCAGCAGGAAGAGCTTACCCTGCAGGAGTATCTCGAGCTGTGCAAAAAGGACCGCAGCACCTACGCATCTGCCGCCGAACGCCTGCTGTTGGCGATTGGTGAGCCGGAGCTGGTAGACACCTCGAATAATTCGCGCCTGTCGCGAATATTCTCCAACAAGGTGATCCGCCGCTACCCGGCCTTTGAAGACTTCCATGGCATGGAAGAATGCATCGACCAGATCGTCTCCTACTTCCGGCATGCCGCCCAAGGCCTGGAAGAGAAGAAGCAAATCCTCTACCTGCTCGGCCCGGTCGGCGGCGGTAAGTCGTCCCTGGCGGAAAAGCTCAAACAACTGATCGAGAAGGTGCCCTTCTACGCGATCAAGGGCTCGCCGGTGTTCGAGTCGCCTTTGGGGTTGTTCAACGCCACGGAAGATGGCGCGATCCTCGAAGAAGACTTCGGCATCCCACGCCGCTACCTCAACACCATCATGTCGCCATGGGCCACCAAGCGCCTGTCGGAGTTTGGCGGCGACATCAGCCAGTTCCGCGTGGTGAAACTCTACCCGTCGATCCTCAACCAGATCGGCGTGGCCAAGACCGAGCCCGGCGACGAGAACAACCAGGACATCTCGGCGCTGGTGGGCAAGGTCGATATCCGCAAACTGGAAGAATTCCCACAGAACGACGCCGACGCCTACAGCTATTCGGGCGCGCTGTGCCGGGCCAACCAGGGCCTGATGGAGTTCGTGGAGATGTTCAAGGCGCCGATCAAGGTGCTGCACCCACTGCTCACCGCCACCCAGGAAGGTAACTACAACAGTACCGAAGGCCTGGGCGCGATTCCGTTTACCGGGATCCTGCTGGCCCACTCCAACGAATCGGAATGGCACACCTTCCGCAACAACAAGAACAACGAAGCCTTCATCGACCGGATCTACATCGTCAAGGTGCCGTACTGCCTGCGGGTCAGCGATGAAATCAAGATTTACGACAAGCTGCTGTTCAATAGCTCCCTGGCCAAGGCGCATTGCGCGCCGGACACCTTGAAGATGCTCGCCCAGTTCACCGTGCTCTCACGTCTCAAGGAGCCGGAAAACTCGAACATCTACTCCAAGATGCGCGTGTATGACGGCGAAAACCTCAAGGACACCGACCCGAAAGCCAAGTCGATCCAGGAGTACCGCGATACCGCGGGCGTGGACGAGGGCATGAACGGTCTGTCGACACGCTTTGCATTCAAAATCCTCTCCAAAGTCTTCAACTTCGACCCGCACGAGATCGCTGCCAACCCGGTGCACCTGCTCTATGTGCTGGAACAGCAGATCGAACAGGAACAATTCCAGGCCGAAACCCGCGAACGCTACCTGCGCTTCCTCAAGGAATACCTGGCGCCGCGCTATATCGAGTTTATCGGCAAGGAAATTCAGACTGCGTACCTGGAGTCCTACAGCGAGTACGGCCAGAACATTTTCGACCGCTACGTGCTGTACGCCGACTTCTGGATTCAGGACCAAGAGTATCGCGACCCGGAAACCGGCGAGATCCTCAACCGCGTGGCCCTCAACGAGGAACTGGAGAAAATCGAAAAACCCGCCGGCATCAGCAATCCGAAGGATTTCCGCAACGAAATCGTCAACTTCGTGCTGCGCGCCCGTGCCAACAACAACGGCAAGAACCCTACCTGGCTCAGCTACGAGAAGCTGCGGGTGGTCATCGAGAAGAAAATGTTCTCCAACACCGAGGACCTGCTGCCGGTCATCAGCTTCAATGCCAAGGCCAGCAAAGAGGATCAGCAAAAACACAACGACTTTGTTACACGCATGGTCGAGCGCGGCTACACCGACAAACAGGTACGCCTGCTCTCCGAATGGTACCTGCGGGTGCGTAAATCACAGTAAGGCAGCGACAGGCGCATGCTGCCGGGCTTCTGGCCCGGCGGCCGACCGCTTGTCTCTAAGCTTCCAGCTCGCGGCTTGAAGCTTGTAACGTGAAGCTGCCCGGAGGGCTCCCCATGAGCTATGTGATCGACCGACGCCTCAATGGCAAGAACAAGAGCACGGTAAACCGTCAGCGTTTCCTGCGGCGTTACCGTGACCACATCAAAAAGGCCGTTGAAGAGGCCGTCAGCCGCCGCTCCATCACCGACATGGAGCATGGCGAACAAATCAGTATTCCCGGACGCGACATCGACGAACCGGTGCTGCACCACGGCCGGGGCGGCAAACAGACGGTCGTACACCCAGGCAACAAGGAATTCACCACCGGCGAGCATATCCAGCGTCCGCAAGGCGGTGGCGGCGGTAAAGGCCCGGGTAAAGCCGGCAATTCCGGCGAGGGCATGGATGAGTTCGTGTTCCAGATCACCCAGGAAGAATTCCTGGAGTTCATGTTCGAAGACCTGGAACTGCCCAATCTGGTCAAACGCAACCTGACCGGCACCGACACCTTCAAGACTGTGCGCGCGGGGATCAGCAACGAAGGCAACCCGTCTCGCATCAATATCATTCGTACACTGCGTTCGGCCCATGCGCGGCGTATTGCGCTGTCGGGCAGCAGCCGCGCCAAACTGAAGGAAGCCAAGGAAGAACTGGCGCGCTTGAAGCGCGAGGAACCGGATAACTTCGGCGACATTCAGCAAATCGAGGCGGAAATCGAGAAACTCAGTGCGCGCATTCACCGTGTGCCGTTCCTCGACACCTTCGACCTGAAATACAACCTGCTGGTCAAACAACCCAACCCCAGCTCCAAGGCGGTGATGTTCTGCCTGATGGACGTGTCTGGCTCCATGACCCAGGCCACCAAGGACATTGCCAAGCGCTTCTTCATCCTGCTGTACCTGTTCCTGAAGCGTAATTACGACAAGATCGACGTGGTGTTCATCCGCCATCACACCAGCGCCCGGGAAGTGGACGAAGAAGAGTTCTTCTATTCGCGGGAAACCGGCGGCACCATCGTGTCCAGCGCCTTGAAGCTGATGCAGGAGATCATGGCCGAGCGCTACCCTGCCAACGAGTGGAACATCTACGCCGCGCAAGCTTCCGACGGCGACAACTGGAACGACGACTCGCCGATCTGCCGCGACATCCTGATCAACCAGATCATGCCGTTTGTGCAGTACTACACCTACGTTGAAATCACCCCTCGTGAGCACCAGGCCCTGTGGTTCGAATACGAGCGCATCGGCGAAGCCTTTGCCGATACGTTCGCCCAACAGCAACTGGTCTCGGCCGGCGATATCTACCCGGTCTTCCGTGAACTCTTCCAGCGCAGGTTAGTGACATGACCGCCAAAAAAGAGCATAAGCGCCAACCCATTTCCACTGGCTCCGAGTGGACCTTTGAACTGATCCAGGCCTATGACCGGGAAATCAGCCGCATCGCGGCGGGTTATGCACTGGACACCTACCCCAACCAGATCGAAGTGATCACCGCCGAACAGATGATGGATGCCTACGCCTCGGTCGGCATGCCCTTGGGCTACCACCATTGGTCCTACGGCAAACACTTCCTCAGCACCGAGAAGTCCTATACCCGTGGCCAGATGGGCCTGGCCTACGAGATCGTGATCAATTCCGACCCGTGCATCGCCTACCTGATGGAAGAAAACACCATCTGCATGCAGGCGCTGGTGGTGGCGCACGCGTGCTACGGGCATAACAGTTTTTTCAAGGGCAACTACCTGTTCCGTACCTGGACCGATGCCAGTTCGATCATCGATTACCTGGTGTTTGCCAAGCAGTACATCATGCAATGCGAGGAGCGCCATGGCATCGACGCGGTAGAGGACTTGCTCGATTCCTGCCACGCCCTGATGAACTACGGCGTCGACCGCTACAAACGCCCGTATCCAATTTCTGCCGAAGAAGAACGCCTGCGCCAGAAGGAGCGCGAGGAGCACCTGCAAAAGCAGATCAACGACCTGTGGCGCACGATTCCTAAAAAAGCCGGCAAAAACAGCGACAAGGACAATGCACGCTTCCCCGCCGAACCTCAGGAAAACATCCTGTATTTCCTGGAAAAACACGCGCCGCTGCTGGAGCCATGGCAGCGCGAAATCGTGCGCATTGTGCGCAAGATCGCCCAGTACTTTTATCCACAGCGCCAGACCCAGGTGATGAACGAAGGTTGGGCGACGTTCTGGCACTACACCTTGATGAATGACCTGTACGACGAAGGCCTGGTCACCGACGGCTTCATGATGGAGTTCCTCACCTCCCATACCAGCGTGGTGTTCCAACCGGGCTTTGACAGCCCGTATTACAGCGGCATCAACCCCTACGCGCTGGGCTTTGCCATGTACCGCGACATCCGGCGCATGTGTGAACACCCAACCGAAGAAGACCGCCGCTGGTTTCCGGAAATCGCCGGCAGTGATTGGTTGTCGACCATCAAGTTCGCCATGAGCAGCTTCAAGGATGAGAGTTTCATCCTGCAGTACCTGTCACCTCAGGTGATTCGCGACCTCAAGCTGTTCAGCATTCTCGATGACGACCTCAAAGATGATCTGGTGGTGCCTGCCATTCACGATGAACCCGGCTACCGCACCATCCGTGAAACCCTGGCGGCGCAGTACAACCTCGGCAACCGTGAGCCCAACGTGCAGATCTACAGCATCGATGTACGCGGCGACCGCTCGCTGACCTTGCGTCACCAGCAGCACGACCGCAAACCCTTGGGCGAATCCACCGAGGAAGTGCTCAAACACCTGCACCGGCTGTGGGGCTTCGACATTCATCTGGAAACCCTGCAGGGCGATCAGGTGATGAAAACCCACCACGTGCCGCCACGCACCGACCACAACGATAACGACTACGGCCGCCTGGACCTGGCCGTCGTGCATCTCTGAAACAGCAAAGCCTCCATTGGTCCGGCACAGGCGGTATCCTGTGTCGCTAATGGAGGCTTTTTCATGAAAATCTACACAGTCGGCGGTGCGGTGCGTGATCGCCTGCTCGGCCTCAAGGTCACCGATATCGACCGCGTTGTGGTCGGTGCGACCACTGAAGAAATGCTCGCCAAAGGCTACAAGCCAGTCGGCGCTGACTTCCCGGTATTCCTGGACCCCAGGAATGGCGACGAATACGCCCTGGCCCGCACCGAACGCAAGAGCGGTCGGGGTTATGGCGGCTTTGTGTTTCACGCCAGCCCCGAGGTCACGCTGGAAGAAGACCTGATTCGCCGCGACCTGACCATCAATGCCATGGCCGAGGATGACGACGGCAACCTGACCGATCCTTATGGCGGCCAGAGCGACCTTAAAGCACGGATTCTACGTCACGTTTCCCCCGCGTTCGCCGAAGATCCCTTGCGAGTGCTGCGTGTTGCGCGCTTTGCTGCGCGTTATGCCCATCTGGGTTTTACCGTCGCCGCGCAAACCCTGGAACTGATGCGCCAACTCGGCGAGTCCGGCGAACTGCAAGCCTTGACCCCGGAGCGCAGCTGGAAAGAGATTTCCCGGGCGCTGATGGAGGATCAGCCCCAGGTGTTCATTCAGGTACTGCGCGACTGCGACGCGCTGAAAACCCTGATGCCTGAAGTGAATGCGCTGTTTGGCGTGCCGCAACCTGAAGCCCATCACCCGGAAATCGACACCGGCATCCATACCTTGAGCGTGCTGGAACAGGCCGCCTTGCATCAGCAACCGCTGACCGTGCGCTGGGCCTGCCTGCTGCACGACCTGGGCAAAGGCTTGACGCCTGTGGATAAGTTGCCACAGCACATTGCCCACGAACATACGGGCTTGAAGCTGATCAAGGCCGTCAATGAACGCTTCAAGGTGCCCAAGGATTGCCAGGAACTGGCCCTGCTGGTCGGCCAATATCACACCCATGGCCACCGTGCGCTGGAGCTCAAAGCCTCAACGTTGCTGGAGTTGCTGCAAAGTTTTGACGTGTATCGCCGGCCACAGCGCTTTGAAGAGTTTGTAGTGAGTTGCGAAATGGACGCCCGTGGCCGCAAGGGCCTGGAACACAGAAGTTATCCACAAGCGGATTATTTACGCGGCGCAGCCAAGGTGGCTCGCGAAGTACCGGTGGCGCCCTTGCTGGAAAAAGGTTTCAAAGGCCCGGAGCTGGGCGAGGCGCTCAAGCGTGAGCGGCTTAAAGTGCTCAAAGCCTACAAAGAACAACAGAACCTGTAGTCGTTACTCTTTGTGGCAAGGGAGCTTGTTGTGGCGAGTGGGCTTGTTGTGGCGAGCGGGCTTGCCCCGCGTTGGGCTGCGCAGCAGCCCCAGTAAAGACACTGAAATTTACCTGATAAAACTCAGTGCCTGTTTTAGGGCCGCTTC
>NZ_JAAAFV010000057.1:465949-522904 GCF_019352915.1 Pseudomonas sp. Xaverov 259
ACAGAGGGTTTGCAAGCCAACTCCCACATTCGAACCCGGCTTTTACAGGAGAGCCGCCGGGGTCAACTGCTTGCCTCGCCATTCAAACCCGACAGGCGCCAGCACTTGGTCGATCTGCGCATCGCGCCATAACTCGGCCATTGTCTTATCGACTTCAGGGTGCACACGATCCGGCGCCATCAACGACAACGGCCACAACACAAAAGCATTCTTCAGGATCTCTGCACGCGGCAGGATCAAACCATCGAAATTCCCCACCAAGTCACCGTACAGCAGCACGTCGATGTCCAACGGCAGCCCTTTGCGGTCCGGGGCATAACGGCCATTGTCGGCCTCGATGAATTTCAAACGGCGATCCAGCTCCATCAACGGCAAGTCGGTATATGCCGACACGACGAGGTTGAAGAATGGCCCGCTCTTGATGCCCACCGGCTGGCTTTCGAACACCGCAGAGCAGCGTACATCCGTCAGGAAACTCGCCAACGCGTCCAAACCGGCACGCAGGTGCGACTCGCGCTCGATATTGCTGCCAAGGCCAAGGTAAACCTGAGTTAGCGACATCCGCGCTCGATCTCCACGCCCACGCCCTTGGCAGCCGGCACGGCACCGGGCTTGGTCAGTTTGAGGTGCAGCCAGGGAATCTGGAATTCGCTCATAAGCACTTCGGCCAGCCGCTCGGCAAAGGTTTCCACCAGTTGGTACTGGGATTGCTCGGCAAAGGCCTGGATGCGCGTGGACACACTGGCGTAATCCAGCGCCAGGGTCAGGTCGTCACCGGCAGCCGCCGGGCGATTGTCCCAGGCGAAGCTCAGGTCCAGGCGCAGGCATTGTTTGATGCCGCGCTCCCAGTCGTAGGCCCCGATCACGGTGTCGACTTCCAGGCCTTCGATAAACACTCTGTCCAAGCTCTTCTCCGCAGCACGACAAGGGCGCAATGCCCCGTTAGAATCAGGGCGTCCTCGCCCGGAATAGTTAGCATGTTTTGGTTACTGGCGATACTCGCCTACCTGCTCGGCTCGCTGTCCTTCGCCATTTTGCTCAGCCGCCTGACGGGAAATCCCGACCCGCGAATGAGTGGCTCAGGCAATGCCGGCGCCACCAATATGTTGCGCCTGGCCGGCAAAAAACTCGCCGTACTGACGCTGCTGGGCGACCTCTGCAAGGGCTTGTTGCCCGTACTGATCGCCAGCTTCGCCGGTCTTACCTTGCAACAGCAGGCCTGGGTGGGCGTGTGCGCCGTCCTGGGCCATCTGTTTCCACTGTACTTTCGTTTTCGCGGCGGCAAAGGCGTCGCGACCGCGGCCGGCATGCTGCTGGGGGTTTACCCTCCGGCAGCGCTGCTGGCCGTGCTGGCCTGGCTGCTGACGTTCTACCTGACCCGCACCAGCTCGCTGGCCGCCCTGATCGCCACGCCACTCACCCTGCCGTTGCTGGCCTGGCAGGCACCGGCGGCGTTGCTGCCGATGAGCGTACTGACACTGCTGATCGTGTGGCGCCACCGCGGCAATTTACGCGACCTGTTTGCCGGGCGCGAACGGCATTTTTAAATACCGCTGATGAACCCGGCTCAGGCCAATCCGCTTACAACGGCGAAAGCTGCTCCATCGGCCAGCGCGCCTGCACGCTGATCGCCAGGCTTTCGTGCTGCCCGGCCTGCAAGCGCTGGCAACCGGCGTAGGCAATCATTGCGCCATTGTCGGTGCAGAACTCAGGGCGTGCGTAAAACACATCGCCCTTCATGTCGCCGAGCATTTTTTCCAACGAGGTGCGCAATGCCTTGTTGGCGCTGACGCCGCCTGCGATCACCAGGCGCTGCATACCCGCCTGCTTCAGGGCGCGCTTGCACTTGATGGTCAAAGTCTCCACCACGGCCTGCTGGAACGCCAGCGCGATGTCGCAACGGGCTTGCTCACTGTCGTCCCCGGCGCTGACGCTTTGCTGCCAGGTGTTCAGTGCGGAGGTTTTCAAACCGCTGAAGCTGAACATCAGGCCTGGGCGGTCGCACATCGGACGCGGGAAGGTGTAGCGGCCCGGCACGCCTTTTTCGGCCAGCCGCGCGATCTCCGGGCCACCGGGATAATTGAGGCCCATCATCTTCGCGGTTTTGTCGAAGGCTTCGCCGGCGGCGTCGTCCAGCGACTCACCCAAAAGCGTGTATTGGCCGATTCCATCCACTTGAACCAACTGCGTGTGGCCGCCCGAAACCAACAAAGCGACGAACGGGAACTGTGGCGGTGTTTTTTCCAGCATCGGCGCCAGTAAATGGCCTTCCATATGGTGCACGCCAAGGGCTGGAATGCCCCAGGCAAATGCCAGCGCCTGGGCGCAAGAGGCCCCAACCAGAAGGGCTCCGACCAATCCGGGGCCTGCGGTGTAGGCGATCGCGTCGATCTCGGTCGGCACGCAGCCGGCCTCGTCCAACACCTGGCGAATCAAGGGCAGCATGCGCTTGACGTGATCGCGGCTGGCCAGCTCCGGCACCACCCCGCCATAAGCGCGGTGCAGGTCGATCTGACTGAACAGCGCATCGGCCAAAAGCCCGCGTTCACTGTCGTAAAGTGCGACACCGGTTTCGTCGCAGGAGGTTTCAAGTCCCAGTACTAGCATGGGTTTGCGCCTTGTAGAGGCTGAATTCGAAGGCGCGCATAATAGTCGCCACTCCCCCTCCCGACTAGCGGTTTTCGATCAGAGGCTTTGCATTCCGGTCAATGAGGGGTTAACATCCGCAACCCTTAAAAACCGACGACCTCAGCCGCGAATTTTTTGCGACGAGAACGTTGATTCCCGGTAATGAAAGAAGGTAGCTCTGGATGCCAGCCGTCAAAGTAAAAGAGAACGAACCCTTCGACGTAGCTCTGCGTCGTTTCAAGCGCTCCTGCGAAAAAGCCGGTGTTCTGGCTGAAGTTCGTAGCCGCGAATTTTATGAGAAGCCAACTTCTGAGCGTAAGCGCAAAGCAGCAGCCGCTGTTAAGCGTCACGCCAAGAAAGTTCAGCGCGAACAGCGCCGCGCCGTTCGTCTGTACTAATACACAGACTTACGTAGCAAGCTTCTGCCAAGCCCGGCCCTCAGCCGGGCTGTTGGCATTTGCGGATATCGCTTGATGCTTCACCGTCGACGCCGCACACGCGACCGAGACACTGCTTCACACGTCAGGACTGGCTCTTCTGCCAGCGGTGCGCGTCTCTTCTGACGAGCCTAACAAGGCTACTGACGAGCACACCCCTTTTTCTTGCAACACAGATTTCTACAAACAGACGATCAACTGTGTCGGCTGTGCCCATCAAGGCGTTTCCGAGGCCACTATTGGCCAACACCGGACGCACGGGCAACATTCCAAGCCGAAGACTGATAGAAATTAACGTCAGTGAATGCTCGGCAGATACACTCCCCATATAAACGACAGATGTTCGAGCACTCGATACGTGCGCTTGATCACTTCACGGGCCCTCATTTACACGCAGTGATGACGAGAACGCCATGGCCGGGCTGATTCCCCAGAGTTTTATTGACGACCTTCTTAACCGCACCGACATCGTCGACGTTGTCAGCTCGCGCGTGCAAATGAAGAAGGCCGGCAAGAACTACACCGCCTGCTGTCCGTTCCACAAAGAAAAAACCCCGTCATTCAGCGTCAGCCCCGACAAGCAGTTCTACTACTGCTTCGGTTGTGGCGCAGGCGGCAACGCCCTCGGCTTTATCATGGACCACGACAACCTGGACTTCCCCCAGGCCGTCGAGGAACTGGCCAAAGCCGCCGGCATGGAAATCCCCCGCGAAGAAAGTGGCCGCCCACACAAGCCGCGCCAACCCACCGATTCGCCGCTGTACCCGCTGCTGACAGCCGCTGCCGACTTCTACCGTCAGGCGCTTAAAAGCCATCCGCAGCGCAAGGCCGCCGTCGAGTACCTCAAGGGTCGAGGCCTGACCGGCGAGATCGCGCGGGATTTTGGCCTGGGTTTCGCCCCGCCAGGCTGGGACAACCTGTACAAACACTTGAGCAGCGACACACTGCAGCAGAAGGCCATGATCGATGCCGGCCTGCTGGTGGAAAACGCCGAGACCGGCAAGCGTTATGACCGCTTCCGCGACCGCGTGATGTTTCCGATCCGCGACAGCCGTGGCCGCATCATCGCTTTTGGTGGTCGCGTATTGGGTGACGACAAGCCCAAGTACCTGAACTCCCCGGAAACACCGGTGTTTCATAAGGGCCAGGAACTCTACGGCCTGTTTGAAGCACGCAAGAACAATCGCAACCTTGATGAAATCATCGTAGTGGAAGGCTACATGGACGTGATCGCCCTGGCCCAGCAGGGCCTGCGCAATGCCGTCGCCACCTTGGGCACCGCCACCAGCGAAGAACACATGAAGCGCCTATTTCGCGTGGTGCCCAGCGTGCTGTTCTGTTTTGACGGCGACCAGGCTGGCCGCAACGCCGCGTGGCGTGCGCTCGAAGCCACGTTGTCGAGCCTGCAGGACGGACGCCGCGCGCGCTTTCTGTTCCTGCCCGAAGGCGAAGACCCAGACACCCTGGTGCGCTCCGAAGGCACCGACGCCTTCCGCGCCCGCATCAATCAACACGCGCAGCCGCTGGCGGACTATTTCTTCCAGCAATTGACCGAAGAAGCCGACCCGCGCTCCCTCGAAGGGAAGGCCCACATGGCCACCCTCGCGGCGCCACTGATCGACAAAGTGCCGGGCGCCAACCTGAAGTCGCTGATGCGCATGCGCCTGCTGGAAATCACCGGCCTGAGCGGCGAGGCCGTCAGCCAGCTGGTGCACAGCGCGCCGCAGGAAGCACCACCGGCCTACGACCCCGGCATGGATTACGACGCCATGCCGGATTATTCCGACTTCCACCAACCGCAGGAGGCCTACGCGCCCCAGCAGGAATGGACGCCGAAGAAACCCGGTGCCGGCGGCAAAAAATGGGACAAAAAACCCTGGAGCAAGAACGGCAAGCGCGGTGACCGTGACGAGACTTACGCGCCGCGAACTCCTGTCGCTGTCGAAGCTCCAACGCTCATTGCGCTGCGCACACTTATTCACCACCCGCAATTGGCAAAAAAAGTTGAAAGCGCCGATCACTTTGCCAACGAGAGCAACACTTATGCTCAGGTACTGATCGCCTTGATCGAGGCGGTACAGAAAAATCCTAAGCTAAACTCAATTCAATTGATGGCTCGCTGGCATGGCACCGAACAAGGACGTTTGCTCAAAGCACTGGCGGAAAAGGAGTGGCTAATTGACGGCGACAACCTTGAACAACAGTTTTTAGACACCATTACTAGGTTATCCGCAGGTCAGCACACCCAGACCCTGGATGAGCTGATCAAGCGAGCAAGACAGCCGGGTTTGTCGGCTGAAGAGCAAATTCAGATAGCAAAACAGATGCGCGACCTCTTAAAACAGAATGTTTGCACATCAAACCCGACCTCAGCTGGCGTGTGAGGTCATAGCTCGGGTATAATCCTCGGCTTGTTTTTTGCCCGCCAAGACCTTCAGTGGATAGGGTGTTATGTCCGGAAAAGCGCAACAGCAGTCTCGTATCAAAGAGTTGATCACACTGGGTCGTGAGCAGGGTTACCTGACTTACGCGGAGGTCAACGACCACCTGCCTGAGGATATTTCAGATCCAGAGCAGGTGGAAGACATCATCCGCATGATTAACGACATGGGGATCAACGTATTCGAAACTGCGCCAGATAAGGATTCCCTTATGCTGGCCGACGCCGATACCGACGAAGCCGCCGCTGAAGAAGCCGCCGCCGCGTTGGCTGCGGTGGAGACCGATATCGGCCGCACGACGGACCCGGTGCGCATGTATATGCGTGAAATGGGTACCGTGGAGCTGCTGACACGCGAAGGCGAAATCGAAATCGCCAAGCGTATCGAAGAGGGCATCCGTGAAGTGATGGGCGCAATTGCGCACTTCCCAGGCACGGTTGACCATATTCTCTCCGAGTACACCCGCGTGACCACCGAAGGTGGTCGCCTGTCCGACGTTCTGAGTGGCTACATCGACCCGGACGACGGCATTGCGCCGCCTGCCGCCGAAGTGCCGCCGCCTGTCGATGCGAAAGCCGCGAAAGCCGACGACGAAGCCGAAGACGACGATGCTGAAGCCAGCAGCGACGACGAAGACGAAGTTGAAAGTGGTCCGGACCCGATCATCGCAGCCCAGCGTTTCGGTGCGGTTTCCGATCAAATGGAAATCACCCGCAAGGCTCTGAAAAAGCACGGTCGCGCCAACAAGCTGGTAATTGCCGAGCTGGTGGCCCTGGCTGAGCTGTTCATGCCGATCAAGCTGGTGCCTAAGCAATTTGAAGGCCTGGTTGAGCGTGTTCGCAGTGCCCTTGAGCGCCTGCGTGCTCAAGAGCGCGCAATCATGCAGCTGTGTGTGCGTGATGCACGCATGCCGCGTGCCGACTTCCTGCGCCAGTTCCCGGGCAACGAAGTAGACGAAAGCTGGTCCGACGGCCTCGCCAAGGGCAAAGGCAAATACGCCGAAGCCATTGGCCGCTTGCAACCGGACATCATTCGTTGCCAGCAAAAGCTGATCGCGCTGCAAACCGAAACCGGTCTGACGATTGCTGAAATCAAAGACATCAACCGTCGCATGTCGATCGGTGAGGCCAAGGCCCGCCGCGCGAAGAAAGAGATGGTTGAAGCGAACTTGCGTCTGGTGATCTCGATCGCCAAGAAGTACACCAACCGTGGCCTGCAATTCCTCGATCTGATCCAGGAAGGCAACATCGGTTTGATGAAGGCGGTGGACAAGTTCGAATACCGTCGCGGCTACAAGTTCTCGACTTATGCCACCTGGTGGATCCGTCAGGCGATCACTCGCTCGATCGCCGACCAGGCTCGCACCATCCGTATTCCGGTGCACATGATCGAGACGATCAACAAGCTCAACCGCATTTCCCGGCAGATGTTGCAGGAAATGGGTCGCGAACCGACCCCGGAAGAGTTGGGCGAACGCATGGAAATGCCTGAGGATAAAATCCGCAAGGTATTGAAGATCGCTAAAGAGCCGATCTCCATGGAAACGCCGATCGGTGATGACGAAGACTCCCATCTGGGTGACTTCATCGAAGACTCGACCATGCAGTCGCCAATCGATGTCGCCACTGTTGAGAGCCTTAAAGAAGCGACTCGCGACGTACTGTCCGGCCTCACTGCCCGTGAAGCCAAGGTACTGCGCATGCGTTTCGGCATCGACATGAATACCGACCACACCCTTGAGGAAGTCGGTAAGCAGTTTGACGTGACCCGCGAGCGGATCCGTCAGATCGAAGCCAAGGCGCTGCGCAAGTTGCGCCACCCGACGCGAAGCGAGCATCTGCGCTCCTTCCTCGACGAGTGATACCAGAACCCCCGGCCCAGGCCGGGGGTTTTGTTTTCTATAGATTAATTTCTACAGATTAACTTCCCCCGCAACACCCCTCCCCCGCAATGCCCGTCTACACTCGACACATTCCCCGTGCCATAACGAGACCGTTATGCCCAGACTGCCGACCGTGATACTGCTGTCGCTGCTGACCTGGACCGCAACGGCTGGCGCGTTGACTCTTACTGATGATGAGCGTGGCTGGCTGGCGGACCATCAGGAGCTGCGCCTGGGGGTGGACGCTTCTTGGCCGCCCTTCGAATACCGTGATGAAAATGGCCGTTATCAAGGCCTTGCTGCCGACTATGTACGCCTGATCCAGGACCGCCTGGGCGTACGGATAAAGCTGATCGAGCCGGCAAACTGGACCGCCGTGCTCGAACAGGCGAAAAACAACCAGCTCGACCTGCTGCCCGGCATCATGTCGACGCCCGAGCGCCAGAACTACCTGGCCTTTACGCGCCCGTACCTGGACTTTCCCATCGTCATCCTCGCCCATGAGGGCGGCGCGAAACCGCGCAACCTCAAAGACCTGTACGGCCTGAAGATTGCCGTGGTGGAAAACTACGCGCCGCACGAATTACTGCGCACTCACCATCCCGACCTCAACCTGGTGGCCATGCCCAACGTCAGCTCGACGCTGCAAGCCCTGGCCACCGATGAGGTGGATGCGGTTGTCAGCGACCTCGCCTCCAGTGTCTGGAGCCTGCGCCAGCTCAAGCTGGATGGTTTGTACGTCAGCGGCGAAACGCCCTATCGCTACCAGCTGGCGATGGGCGTGCCGCGCGATCAGAAAATACTGGTGGGCATCCTGGACAAAGTCCTCGCCGACCTCAGCTCCGACGAAACCGATGCGATCCAGCAACACTGGGTCGGCAGCTTCACCGATCACCGCACCTTCTGGGCCGATTTACTGATGTACGGCCTGCCGGCGGTGTTGCTGTTGAGCACAGTGCTGGCCATCGTGATTCGCATCAACCGCCGGCTCAGCTCGGAAATTGCCCGGCGGGTCGCCCTTGAGCAGGAATTGCGCAGCAGCGAATACCATTATCGTGGCCTGGTGGAGAGCCTGTCCGCGATTGCCTGGGAAGCCAGCATCACCGACTTCACCTACAGCTACGTGTCGCCCCACGCCGAAGACCTGCTGGGTTACCCCCGTGCCCATTGGCTGATTCCAGGCTTCTGGCGCAACATCATCCACCCCGCCGACCTGACGCGCGCAGAGGCATACTGCTACCGGGAAACCCGTGCCAACCGCGATCACAGCCTCGATTACCGGGTGATCACCGCCGACGGCCGTTGCTTGTGGGTGCGCGATATCGTCAGCCTGATCGAGCACGGCCATGAGCCGGTGTTGCGCGGCTTGATGATCGATATCAGCGAAGCCAAGCGTACTGAAGAAGCGCTGCAGCTTTCCGAAGAAAAGTTTGCCTCGGTGTTTCAGCAATGCCCGGACATTCTGGTGATCGCCCGCCTCTCTGACGGCTGTCTGCTGGAGGTGAACAAGGCCTTCGAGGACCAGATTGGGCTAAGCGCCGAACAAGTCGTGGGCAAAACCGCCACCGAGCTGAATATCTGGGGCGTTCAAGGCGTTGGCCCCGACCTGCTGCAACGGGTGCAGACCACCAGCATCCGCAACCTGGAAATGCCGTTTCTGCGCAGTAATGGCCAAGCGTTTACCGGGCTGATCTCCGCCGAACCGTTCCAACTCGACACCACCGAAGCCTTGGTGGTGGTGGTGCGGGACATCACCCAACTCAAGGAAACCCAGCAACTGCTGCAAACCTCCGAAGAGAAATTCGCCAAGGCCTTCCACGCCTCACCCGACGGTTTGCTGCTCAGCCGCCAGCGCGATGGGCGTTTGATCGAAGTGAACGAAGGCTTCACCCGCCTGACGGGTTTCACCAGCGCCAGTTCGCTCGACCAGTCGACCCTGGACCTGGGCATCTGGGTCGACCTCAACGAACGCAAGCACCTGCTGGAATTGATGCAACGCGACGGTTTTGTGCGCGACTTCGTCTGCCATATCCGCCGCGCCGACGGTTCGATTCGCCTGTGCGAAGTGTCCAGCCGCCCGCTGCCCATCGGCGAGGACGACTGCATGCTGACCATCGCCCGCGACATCACCGAGCGCCAAGTGATGCAGGAAAAACTGCAGCAGGCCGCCACCGTATTCGAGAGCACCGCCGAGGGCGTATTGATCACCGACACCCGGCAGAACATCAGCGCCGTCAACCGTGCCTTCAGCGAAATCACCGGCTACAGCGAAGCCGAAGCCCTCGGCAGCACGCCGCGTCTGCTCGCTTCCGGCCTGCATGACAGCGCGTTCTATGCGGCGATGTGGCATCAATTGACGGCCCACGGTCATTGGCAGGGCGAGATTTCCAACCGTCGCAAAAACGGCGAGCTGTACCCCAGTTGGCTGACCATCAGCGCCGTGCGCAACCGCGACCAGTTGATCACGCACTTTGTTGCCGTGTTTGCCGATATCTCCAGCCTCAAGCACGCCCAGGCTCGCCTCGACTACCAAGCGCACCACGACCCACTGACCGGCCTGCCCAACCGCACCCTGTTTGAAAGCCGACTGCAGGCTGCCCTCAACAGCCAGGAAGAAACCGGCAACCAAGGCGCCGTGCTGTTTCTCGACCTGGACCGGTTCAAGCATATCAACGACAGCCTCGGCCACCCCGTCGGCGACCTGCTGCTCAAGGACATTGCTGTGCGCCTCAAGGAGCAACTGCGCGACATCGACACCGTGGCACGCCTGGGTGGCGACGAATTCATCATCCTGCTGCCCGGCCTGCAACAAGCCAGCGATGCCGAACACCTGGCGAATAAACTGCTCGCCTGCTTCACCCCACCGTTCCAGGCCGGCGAGCACGAGTTCTTTATCAGCGCCAGCATCGGCACCAGCCTCTATCCACAGGACGGCATCGACGTCGCCACCCTGGTCAAAAACGCCGACGCCGCGATGTACCGCTCCAAGGCCAAAGGCCGCAACCGGGTCGAAAGCTACACCCAGGACCTCACCGCCCAGGCCAACGAACGCGTGGCCCTCGAACACGAACTGCGCCGCGCCATCGAGCGTGAAGAGCTGTTTTTGTACTACCAACCCAAGCTCAGTCTGATCACCCAGGAACTGATCGGCGCCGAAGCCTTGATTCGCTGGCACCACCCGACCTTTGGCGACGTGCCGCCGGAACACTTCATCGCCCTGGCCGAAGAGAACGGCATGATCCTGCAAATTGGTGACTGGGTGCTGGAACAGGCCTGCCATCAGATGCACGCATGGAAACTCGCCTTCAACGATTTCGGCCCACTGTCAGTCAACCTCGCCGGCGCGCAACTGCGCCACCCCAACCTGCTGGCGCGCATCGAACAACTGCTGCATGACTACCACCTGGAGCCCGGTTGCCTGCAACTGGAGATCACCGAAAACTTCATCATGAGCCAGGCCGAAGAAGCCCTCGAAGTGCTGCACCAACTCAAGCACCTGGGCGTGCAACTGGCCATCGATGACTTTGGCACCGGCTACTCATCCCTCAGCTACCTCAAGCGCCTGCCACTGGATTTCCTCAAGATCGACCAGTCCTTCGTGCGCGGCCTGCCCGACGACCCCCACGACGCCGCCATCGTGCGCGCCATCATCGCCCTGGGCCACAGCATGCAATTCACCATCATCGCCGAAGGCGTGGAAAACCCCGCACAACAAGCCTTCCTGGCCGCCGAGGGCTGCGAACAGATGCAAGGCTACATCGTCAGCCTGCCGCTGCCGCCGGAGCTTTTTGCCGAGACTTTTCTTCATATGCGGGTTTCAGACTTTTCGGATGGCACAGCACGGAAACCGTCGCTATAATCCGCGTCCTACTGAGGGCCTATAGCTCAGTTGGTTAGAGCAGGGGACTCATAATCCCTTGGTCGTAGGTTCGAGTCCTACTGGGCCCACCAAACAAGAAAGCCGCGCATTGCGCGGCTTTTTCGTGTCTGGCATTCGACTCACACGGCCAGTTCACGCAGCGCTGCTGTCGCCAAAAAACCTGAGCGCGACGCGTAGCGATGATCCTTCTGCACACGCTCATCGATGCGGTGCAACAACTGCTCCGGCAAAGAAGCGTTGAACCGCACCGACTTACCCAAGTACGGAGTCAGGTCAAAGTCGACAATCGCCCATACGCCACCGGCGTAATCCGGATTGTCCAGATGAGCATCCACCTCTTGGGCCTGAGGAAGCTTTTCTTCGTCGGCGACCAGCCCTTCGAGATGCAGCGCCAGCGCTTCCCGAACATTATCCAACGCCTCGGAAAACGAAGCGCCTGCCGAGAAGCAACCTGGTACGTCCGGAACGGTCACGCTGTAGTCCGAGTCGGCGTCTTTATGTACTACCACTGGGAATTTCATTGGTCATCCTCTGAACGAACTCAACCGAGCCCATCCAATTCCTCAGTCAAGCGCTTCAGTTGAGGCCTGCTGATTTGAAAATACTGTGCAGGGTGCCCTTGGCAATCTCTGACTTGGGATGAGGCACGGTCACACGTCCTCGCTTCTCTGGGTGTTTGAACTGGTGATGACTGCCCTTTACCGCCACCTCAAACCATCCATCCTCAACCAAAAGCTCAATCACCTCTCTGCTTCTCATCGCCCACCCTTCAGTGTGTATATTACACACTACCGAGCAGCAGCGCGTTTTTTGTACACACAAGACACACCTATAAAAAGTCTTCTCAGCCTTCAAGCAGACCTGTGTGATGAGATGATGGAGACGTATAACCCCTTTTCGCCAGCGAACAACTGTCAGTTTTTGTGCCCACACCCAATCACATTCATCGCAGCCCCGCCCACCTCCTTGCCAACACAAGCCTGTAACATATCCGATCATTGCCCATCGCACCGGAGCCCCACCCTTGCCCGCCCTCGACGAAATCGATCGCCAACTGATCGCCGCCTTGCAGATCAACGCCCGCGAAAGCGTGGCCATGCTTGCCCGGCAGTTGGGCATTGCGCGCACCACGGTGACGTCGCGCCTGGCGCGCCTGGAGAAAACCCAGGTGATTACCGGTTATGGCGTGCGCCTCGGGCAGCGTGTGGTCGATGGGGGTTTGCAGGCGTATGTCGGCATTACCGTTCAAGCGCGTTCGGGCAAGGAGGTGCTGCGCCGGTTGAGCGCCATGGCGCAGGTGCAGCAGTTGTGTGCGGTAAGTGGCGAGTTCGATTACGTGGCGTGGCTGCGCACTGATTCGCCGGAACAGTTGGACCAGCTGCTGGACCAGATCGGCAGCGTCGAGGGCGTGGAAAAAACCACCACGTCGATCATCCTCAGTAACAAATTGGACCGTGGCCAGCCAGTTTGACCAGTAACTTCGTCATTGTGACTAAAAACAATCCAATCCGACGACACATTGCGTCTTAATAACGAACGCTACGCTCCCTAAACTGGCTGCCATCTTTTCCTATACTCAACGGGCCGAATCCCGCCGAGTCGTCAGTAAGGTCAGCCATGAGCATTCCGTCCAGCACCATCAGCAAGACCAATCGCCATCCCGCCGACGGTAAAAAACCTATCACCATCTTCGGCCCGGATTTTCCGTTTGCCTTTGATGACTGGATTGAACACCCGGCCGGCCTGGGCAGTATTCCCGCCGCCAACCATGGTGCGGAAGTGGCGATTGTGGGTGCCGGGATCGCAGGTCTGGTGGCCGCCTACGAGCTGATGAAGCTGGGCCTCAAGCCGGTGGTGTATGAGGCCTCGAAGATGGGCGGGCGCTTGCGCTCCCAGGCGTTTGAAGGCGCCGAAGGCATCATCGCCGAGCTGGGCGGCATGCGTTTTCCGGTGTCGTCCACCGCGTTTTACCACTATGTGGACAAGCTGGGCCTGGAGACCAAACCTTTTCCTAACCCGCTGACACCTGCTTCCGGCAGCACAGTGGTCGACCTCGAAGGCCAGACCCACTACGCGCAGAAACTCTCGGACTTGCCGGTGCTGTTCCAGGAAGTGGCCGATGCCTGGGCGGATGCACTGGAGGCCGGCTCGCAGTTCGGTGATATCCAGCAAGCCATTCGCGACCGTGACGTGCCGCGCCTCAAGGCGCTGTGGAACAAGTTGGTACCGCTGTGGGACGACCGCACCTTCTATGACTTCGTCGCCACTTCCAAGGCGTTCGCCAAACTGTCGTTCGCGCACCGCGAAGTGTTTGGTCAGGTGGGTTTCGGCACGGGCGGCTGGGACTCGGATTTCCCCAACTCGATGCTGGAAATTTTCCGCGTGGTGATGACCAACTGCGACGATCACCAACACCTGGTGGTTGGCGGCGTAGCGCAAGTGCCCATGGGCATTTGGCGCCATGTGCCGGAGCGCTGCGCCCATTGGCCGACAGGCACCAGCCTCAGTTCATTGCATCGCGGCGCACCACGGGCGGGGGTAAAGCGTATCGCTCACGCTGCTGATGGCCGCTTCGCGGTCACCGATAACTACGGCGACACCCGCGAATACGCCGCCGTGCTGACCACCTGCCAAAGCTGGCTGCTAACCACTCAGATCGAATGCGACGAAACCCTGTTCTCGCAAAAGATGTGGATGGCCCTGGACCGCACGCGCTACATGCAGTCGTCCAAGACCTTCGTGATGGTCGACCGCCCATTCTGGAAGGACAAAGACCCGGAGACCGGCCGCGACCTGATGAGCATGACCCTCACCGACCGCCTTACCCGTGGCACCTATCTGTTCGACAACGGTGACGACAAGCCAGGCGTGATTTGCCTGTCGTACTCGTGGATGAGCGACGCGCTGAAAATGCTCCCGCAGCCCATCGACAAGCGCGTGAAGCTGGCCCTCGACGCGCTGAAAAAGATCTACCCGAAAGTCGATATCAAGGCGCGCATCATCGGCGACCCGATCACCGTGTCCTGGGAAGCCGACCCGCATTTCCTCGGGGCCTTCAAAGGCGCCTTGCCCGGCCACTATCGCTACAACCAGCGCATGTATGCGCACTTTATGCAGAAGGACATGCCCGCCGAACAGCGTGGGATTTTTATCGCCGGTGACGACGTATCCTGGACGCCTGCGTGGGTCGAGGGCGCGGTGCAAACCTCGCTGAATGCGGTGTGGGGCATCATGACCCACTTCGGCGGCGGCACTCACCCCGAGAACCCGGGCCCAGGTGATGTCTTTGACGAAATCGGCCCGATCGCCCTGGCCGATTAAGGAGTTGAGCATGCGTGTCGCCCTGTACCAATGCCCACCGCTGCCGCTGGATGTGGCCGGCAACCTCAAGCGCCTGCATCAATTGGCCCATGAGGCCACCGGTGCCGACGTGCTGGTGCTGCCGGAGATGTTCCTCAGCGGCTACAACATCGGTGCCGAAGCGGTGGGCGCACTCGCCGAAGCCCAGGATGGGCCATCGGCACAGGCGATTGCCGAGCTGGCCAAAAGCGCCGGTTTGGCAATCCTCTACGGTTACCCGGAGCGGGCTGAGGACGGGCAGATCTACAACGCCGTGCAATTGATCGATGCCCATGGCCAGCGCCTGTGCAACTACCGCAAGACTCATCTGTTTGGCGACCTGGACCACTCGATGTTCAGTGCCGGGGAAGATGACTTCCCGCTGGTGGAGCTTAACGGCTGGAAGCTCGGGTTTCTGATCTGTTACGACCTGGAGTTCCCGGAAAACACCCGCCGCCTGGCCCTGGCCGGCGCGGAGTTGATCCTGGTGCCGACAGCCAATATGGTGCCGTTCGACTTTGTTGCCGACGTGACCGTGCGGGCGCGGGCCTTTGAAAACCAATGCTATGTGGCCTACGCCAACTACTGCGGGCATGAAGGCGAAATTCAGTACTGCGGGCAGAGCAGTATTGCTGCGCCCAATGGCCAGCGAATCGCCCAGGCGGGATTGGATGAAGCGTTGATCGTCGGTACGCTGGATCGCCAGTCGATCCTGGATGCTCGCGCGGCGAATCACTATCTGCAAGACCGTCGCCCAGAGCTGTACGGCGCGCTGCACAAGCCCTGAACCAGCCGGTTTGTTAGCATAGGCACATTCTACGTTTCGGAAGTGCCCATGCCTGCGCCGGCCCACCCTCATTACCTTGACTTGACCCTGGCCAACGGCCTGCGGGTTTCCTTGCGCCATGCGCCACGCTTGAAGCGTTGCGCCGCGCTGCTGCGCGTGGCCGCCGGCAGCCATGACGTGCCAGTGGCGTGGCCGGGCTTGGCACATTTTCTTGAGCATTTGCTGTTTCTCGGCACCGCGCGTTTTCCCACAAGCGAAGGCTTGATGGCTTACGTGCAGCGCCAGGGCGGGCAGGTCAACGCCAGCACCCGCGAGCGCACCACGGACTTTTTCTTTGAATTGCCAGTGCCGACCTTTGCCGGGGGACTCGAGCGGCTGGCGAATATGCTCACCCATCCGCGCCTGGCGATTGAAGACCAAGTGCGTGAGCGCGAAGTGCTGCAGGCAGAGTTTGTGGCCTGGTCACAGGATGCCAAGGCGCAGCAGCAGGTTGCGCTGCTGGAAGGCTTGGCGGAGGACCATCCGCTGCGCGGTTTTCATGCCGGTAACCGGGATAGCCTGCCGGTGGAGCGTGAGGCCTTTCAGCAGGCACTGCGGGAATTTCACCGCGAGTTCTATCAAAGCGGGCAGATGACGTTGAGTCTTGCCGGCCCGCAGTCGCTGGAAGAACTGCAAGCGTTGGCCGAGCGTTTCAGCGACGAATTGGTCCCTGGCCCGCTGCGCCCACAAACCGCACCGCCAGCATTGATGCCAGGCCACGCGCGCAGCTATCAACACGGCGCCAATAATCACCTGCACCACGTCATCACCTGTGGCGCTTCTCGCCAAGCGCTGGAGTTTCTCTGCACCTGGCTCAACGCTGCGGCGCCGGGTGGTTTACTGGCTGAGCTGAAAGCGCGAAAACTGGCCAGTGCAATGCAGGCGTCCGTGCTTTATGCGTTCGCCGGGCAAGCCGTGCTGGATATCGACTTTACTCTCGCTACTCAAGACGATTCGGCTACGCAAATCGAAGCATTGCTGCACGACTGGCTGAGCTTTTTCGCACACTGCGATTGGGCATCTTTGCGCGAAGAGTTCGCCTTGCTGAACGCTCGCCAGCAACAGGTGCAAAGCGCACTGGCGGTGGCGCGAAATGAACGTGAAGACCTGTCGGAACAGGGCGCGGCCGAACTGAAAGAGCTACTTGATTCGCTGCGCCTTAAACCGTCCCAACACCCTTGGCAGTTGCCGCCAGGCAACCCGTTCCTGCGTTCACCTGCCAAAGAAGAACGCGCCGGGCTTATCCGTGGCCAGACCAGTGCCCACCGGGGTTTGCGCACCTTCGCCCAAGACCGCTCCCGTGGCCGCCGGGAGGTTTCGGCGCTGACATTCAGCCAGGCATTGGCGGATGACACCGATGAAGGCGCGCTGTATCTGCAATGGCAGTTTGATAACGCCGCGCCCGTGGGGTTGGAACATACGTTACAACCATTGCGCGAGAATGCCCGGCAGGCCGGCGTTGAGTTGTCTTTCGAAACGATCGGCAATGATTTCCTGGTGAAGATGGTCGGTCTTCACCAGCCCATGCCGGCTGTTCTGGACGTATTGGCGCAAAGCTTAAGCCTGCCACCAGAAGCCGCACCCGCCACGACACCGATGATCGCCATTCGAGCGTTGCTCAAGGCGCTGCCCACTTGCTGCACCGACACTCACTCCGGGCCAGCTTCATGGGCGACGGCTCGATGGCATGGGCTCGGCTTTGGATTACCGGCCGCTTGTGAAGCCGCGGTCAAAATCGCCGCAGTCCGGCTACCGGGTCAGCCGACAAGCATTGAACGCACGCCGCAGCCCCTCACCGGTCAGAAACTCTGGCACGAGGTGAAAACCGACGCCAACGAAGCCGCTTTGCTGCTGTTTTGCCCCACGCCCACGCCTTCCCTGGCCGATGAAGCCGCGTGGCGACTGCTTGGGCATCTACTCCAAGGGCCTTTTTACCAGCGTCTGCGGGTCGAACTACAAATCGGCTACGCAGTATTCAGCGGCATCCGACAGGTCAACGGGCAAACCGGGCTGCTATTTGGCGTGCAGTCCCCCAGCGTTTCACTGAGCGGGATCGTCGATCACCTGCAAAGCTTTCTGAAGCAGTTACCAATGTTAATCGACAGCAGCCCAGACCTGGGCAACCAGGCCCTGGCGCAGCAATTCAATGCCCGGGAACTGCCGCTCAGCCAGGCCGCCGAGCTGCTGTGGCAGGCGCAGTTGGCGGGCCACCCGTCGGGTTATCTGGAGCAGCTACAACAGTTGATACAAAACCGCACACGCGAGGATGTGCAGCGTGCCGCCCAGCAACTCAACGACGCTGCCGGCGGCTGGCGCTGCCTAGCCAACGGCCCGTCTATCAACGATTACTGGCAGCCGGCAGGCTGATCGTTGCCAACCCTGCAACAGGCTTTTTCCGTCAAGACAGCGCTAACTTGAAAAGAATTGCGTAATATTCATGCGCAATATCTGAACATCTCCGATAGGAGGTGGACTATATGTATTACTTGGTAGTGAACGTCCCATCCCTTGGTAGGAGTATGAATATGACCTGGTCCAAACCCGCTTACACTGATCTGCGTATCGGTTTCGAAGTCACCATGTACTTCGCCAGCCGTTGATTGGCTGAGTAATACAACGCCTCGGTTCGCCCGGGGCGTTTTTGTTTTGAGCTTTGCGTGATGGAGCAATCATGTTTGTCCAGATTCTAGGTTCCGCCGCCGGCGGTGGCTTCCCGCAGTGGAACTGCAACTGCGTGAACTGCGCAGGCTTTCGCGACGGCAGCCTGCGCGCCCAGGCGCGTACCCAGTCGTCCATCGCGATTTCTGACGATGGCGTGAACTGGGTGCTGTGCAATGCATCGCCGGATATCCGTGCGCAACTGCAAGGCTTCGCGCCCATGCAACCCGGTCGCGCGCTGCGCGACACCGGCATCAGCGCGATCATCCTGATGGACAGCCAGATCGACCACACCACCGGCCTGTTGAGCCTGCGCGAAGGCTGCCCGCATCAGGTGTGGTGCACCGACATGGTCCATGAAGACCTCAGCACCGGTTTTCCGCTGTTCACCATGTTGACCCACTGGAACGGCGGCCTGGCCTGGAACCGTATCGAGCTGGACGCCAGCTTCACGATCCCGGCCTGCCCGAACCTGCGCTTCACCCCGCTGCCCTTGCGCAGCGCCGCGCCGCCCTACTCGCCGCACCGCTTTGACCCGCACCCAGGCGATAACATCGGCCTGATCGTCGAAGACCTGCGCACCGGCGGCAAGCTGTTCTATGCGCCGGGCCTGGGCAAAGTCGACGCGCCGCTGCTGGAAATCATGGCCGCCAGCGACTGCTTGTTGGTGGACGGCACGATGTGGGACGACGATGAAATGCAGCGCCGTGGCGTCGGCACGCGCACCGGTCGCGAGATGGGTCACCTGGCGCAAAACGGCCCCGGCGGCATGCTCGAAGTACTCGAGCAGCTACCCAAGCAGCGCAAGGTGCTGATCCACATCAACAACACCAACCCGATCCTCGATGAAGACTCCCCAGAGCGCGCCGAGCTGGTGCGGCGCAATGTCGAAGTGGCTTACGACGGCATGAGCATTGAATTGTAGGAGCAGACGAAGTGACTGACACACCGTTGACCACCGCCGAGTTCGAAGCCGCCCTGCGAGCCAAGGGCGCCTTCTACCATATCCATCACCCGTACCACGTGGCGATGTACGAAGGCCGCGCCACCCGCGAGCAGATCCAGGGCTGGGTCGCCAACCGTTTCTACTATCAAGTGAACATCCCGCTGAAGGACGCCGCGATCCTGGCCAACTGCCCGGACCGTGAGATCCGCCGCGAGTGGATCCAGCGCCTGCTCGACCACGACGGCGCGCCCGGTGAAGACGGCGGTATCGAAGCCTGGCTGCGCCTAGGCCAGGCCGTCGGCCTCGATCCCGACCAGTTGCGCTCCCAGGAACTGGTGCTGCCCGGTGTGCGTTTTGCGGTGGATGCCTACGTCAACTTTGCCCGCCGCGCCAGCTGGCAAGAAGCTGCCAGCAGCTCGCTGACCGAACTGTTTGCGCCGCAGATCCACCAGTCGCGCCTCGACAGCTGGCCGCAGCACTACCCGTGGATCGACCCGGCCGGTTATGAGTATTTCCGTACTCGTTTGGGCCAGGCGCGTCGCGACGTAGAGCATGGTTTGGCGATTACGCTGCAGCACTACACCACTCGCGAAGGCCAGGAACGCATGCTGGAAATCCTGCAGTTCAAACTCGACATCCTGTGGAGCATGCTGGATGCCATGAGCATGGCTTATGAACTCAAACGCCCGCCGTATCACAGCGTGACCGAGCAGCGGGTCTGGCATAAAGGGATCACCCTATGAGCTTTGATCGCAGCAAAACACCCACCTGGCGCCAGGGCTATCGCTACCAGTACGAGCCGGCGCAAAAAGGCCACGTATTGCTCTACCCCGAAGGCATGATCAAGCTCAACGACAGCGCCGCATTGATTGGTGGCTTGATCGACGGCGAGCGCGACGTGGCCGCCATCATCGCCGAGCTGGATAAGCAATTTCCCGGCGTACCTGAGCTCGGTCAAGACATCGAGCAATTCATGGAGGTCGCCCGTGCTGAGCACTGGATCGAACTTGCCTGAAAAGCCCCCGGTTGGCCTGCCATTGTGGCTACTCGCCGAGCTGACTTACCGCTGCCCTTTGCAGTGCCCGTATTGCTCCAACCCGCTGGATTTTGCCGAGCAGGGTAAAGAGCTGAGCACTGAGCAGTGGATCAAGGTGTTTCGCGAAGCGCGGGAAATGGGCGCCGCGCAACTGGGGTTTTCCGGCGGTGAACCGTTGGTGCGCCAGGACCTTGCCGAATTGATTGCCGAGGCGCGCAAGCTGGGTTTTTACACCAACCTGATCACCTCGGGTATTGGACTCACCGAGCAGAAAATCAGCGACTTCAAGAAGGCGGGCCTGGACCATATCCAGATCAGCTTCCAGGCCAGCGATGAGCAGGTGAACAACCTGCTCGCCGGCTCGAAAAAAGCCTTCGCGCAAAAGCTGGAAATGGCCCGCGCAGTGAAGGCGCACGGCTACCCGATGGTGCTCAACTTCGTCACCCATCGGCACAATATCGACAAGATCGACCGCATTATTGAGTTGTGCATCGCACTGGAGGCGGACTTCGTCGAACTTGCCACCTGCCAGTTCTACGGCTGGGCGCAGCTCAATCGTGTGGGCTTGTTGCCGACACAGGAACAGCTGGTACGCGCCGAACGCATCACCAATGAATACCGCGCCAAGCTCGAAGCCGAAGGCCACCCGTGCAAGCTGATATTCGTGACACCGGATTACTACGAGGAACGCCCAAAAGCCTGCATGAACGGCTGGGGCAGTATTTTTTTTACGGTCACACCGGACGGCACCGCCCTGCCTTGCCACGGCGCCCGACAGATGCCAGTGCAATTTCCCAATGTGCGCGACCACAGCATGCAACACATCTGGTACGACTCGTTTGGCTTCAACCGCTTTCGCGGCTACGACTGGATGCCCGAGCCGTGCCGGTCATGCGATGAAAAAGAAAAGGACTTCGGCGGCTGCCGTTGCCAGGCGTTCATGCTCACAGGCGATGCGAGCAATGCCGACCCGGTGTGCAGCAAGTCCGAGCAGCACGGCATCATCCTCAAGGCGCGGGAAGAAGCCGAGCATGCCACCCAGACCATCGAGCAGTTAGCCTTTCGCAACGAACGTAACTCACGGCTCATTGCAAAAGGCTGACGGCCTCAGCGCTTGGCGATGATGTACACCGCGTGGATGATGCCGGGGAAGTAACCGCACAGGGTCAGCAGGATGTTCAGCCAGAATGCGCCGCCGAAACCCACTTGCAGGAACACACCCAGTGGCGGCAGCAAGATAGCGATGATGATACGAATGATGTCCATGGGTCAGCTCCAAAAAATCGGCTCGTGTGAGCCGTGTAGCTAATCGACCTTGGGCGTTCGTGAGGGTTCAGTGGGATCTGGCGTTGGGCCATCTTCAGGCCAGAATCTCCAGGCCGTGCTTCTGTACGATGCTCAGTAACTTGAGTGCCATGCCACTGGGTTGTTTTTCGCCGGACTCCCACTTTTTCACGGTGGAGGCGCTGGTGTTGAGGTAGCGGGCGAAAACGGGCTGGCTGACATGGCTGCTTTCACGCAGCTGCTTGATCTGCTCGGCCGGAATTTGTTCAGGAACGGCCGATAAGCATGCTTCGTCATATTCTCGGAGGGTGGTTTTGCTGATTGCTCCAATTGAATGAAGTGCTACGGCAGATTTATGAATCGACTCCAGCGCTTCACTTTCATATTTTTTGATCATGATGAACCTCCACAAACTCCCTTAAATCCAGTAATTGCTGGACTTGTGTGTCTTTTAAGCCTTCATAATTTTTTGCCATCGCCCGAAACCAAATCAAATCTTTTTGACTGATATTGCTTTGATTCTGCTTGGCAAATAGCAGCTGATAAACCCAGTAGTGCCTGCCCTTGGCCAGGACAATTGAACGATGACGGTTTTGATTGAGGCGCTTCTTCCAGACCCCGCCTCCCAGGTTATCGGCTTGGCCCTTCAACATCTCGCTGAATGCTTCGCTTAACTCCGAATCACAGATCCAGGCCTTGGCGGCTGCATCAGCAAAGTCCCGTGTCTTGAACAACCTAAGCTTCATGGATATCCCTTCCCACAAACATACCACCCAGTGGTACAGATTAGTAATGGAGCAAGTAAAATTCTTTGTGCCCCAGCGGCAGTCCTTGCTGATGCCCGCTAAAAAGCCATGGTTTTCACGGATGCTCAATGAACGTTTTCAATCCAAAAATTTCACGGACAAAAAAACGCCCCCAGCCAAAAGAATCAGGCTGGAGGCGCCGCGTATGCCGCGAGACGGTTCAGAAATATGAGGTTAAACGGCGATGCCCTTGCGGCATTGCAGTTGAGCTGTGCGCACGCGGGAGAAGGCGCGCGCCAGGCGCAGGAGCATTTCGTCGATGTGGCTTTTGCTGATGTTCAGGGCTGGAGTAAAACGCAAGCAGTCAGGTTGTGCGGCCGCGAGGATCAAGCCTTCGTGCAGCGCAGCCTTTACCACCGCCTCTGCGCAATCGTCCGACAGCGTCAGGCCCCACATCAGCCCGTTGCCGCGTAATTGCCCGTGTTCATAACGGTAGGCCAAACGGGCAAGCCCTTCTCCCAGGTACAAGCCGGCTTCGCGTACCTGTTCGAGAAAGCCACTTTCCAGCACCGCGTCGAGCACCGCGACTCCCGCCGACGCCATCAGTGCATTGCCGTGATGCGTACCTTCCAGCTCGCCCACTTCAAAACAGCAAGCCTTGCCCCGCGCCAGCAGCGCGGCCAGCGGCACACCGCCGCCCAGGCCCTTGCCGAGCGTGATGATGTCGGCGCGCACGCCGTACTGTTCTTCAGCGAGCAATGTGCCGCAGCGGCCAATGCCGGTTTGCACTTCGTCAAAAATCAGCAGAATACCCAGCTCGCGGCACAGGCGTTCAACGCCTTTGAGGTAATGCTCAGTCGCAGGAATCACCCCGGCTGCGCCTTGGATCGGCTCCAGCATGATCGCGACTGTTTGCGCATCGACGGCGGCGTGCAGGGCCGGCAGGTCGTTGAAAGGCACGTGGCTGAAGCCTGGCAATTGCGGCTCAAAACGATTGTTATCAAAACGCGCCGACGCGGCCATGGTGGCGAAACTACGACCATGGCAACCGCCGCTGGCCGTGATGATGTGATGAGCACCGCCGCGATGCAGTTGGCCCCACTTGCGCGCCAGCTTGATCGCTGCCTCACAGGCTTCAGACCCGCTGTTGAGCAAGTAAGCCTGGTCACTGCCGGTGCGATGGCACAGACGGTCGACCAAATTGAGTTGCGCCCGGTTGTACAGGCCAACGCCGGGGTTGATCAACGTTTGCATCTGCTCAGCCAGAGCCGTGAGCACGACCTGCGAGCTGTGGCCGAAGCTATTGGCGCCGCCGCCCTGGTTGAAGTCCAGATAGGCACGATCATCGCTGTCCGAAAGCCACGAGTCTTGGCCCCGCACGAAGACTTGGGCCGGGCGCGCCACAGTGGGCATCAGGCATTCGCTGGAGAGATCATCACGCGGTATATCGAGAACCAGATCGTCCAGGCTCGGCGCAGGTCGACGGAACAAATTCACAATTTACCTCCGATAGCAACCTGACCTTGGTCGACAGGCCCAGCAGACCTTGACTGGAAGTGTTTTGCCTTGCCTATGTAAACGCCATCAACATAAACGCTGTTCATTGTCCGATCCGGCCCTGTAAGCCCTGCGAATAGGCGCTAGACTAGGCGTCCGAGGGGCCATCGGCCATTTCGATTTTCCAGCTTTTTCGATAAGTAAGTCTTATGGATTTCAAGCAACTGCGTTATTTCGTCGCGGTGTATGAGGAAGGCCACGTGGGCCGTGCCGCCGAGCGCCTGTCGATCTCACAACCGGCCTTGTCGCAACAGATCCGCCAGCTGGAACAGAACCTGGATGTCAGCCTGTTCGAGCGCAGCAGCAAGCGCCTGCTGCCCACGCTGGCGGCACACACCTTGTACAACCACGCCTTGCCGCTGATCGATGGCATGCAGCAAGCCGTCGAGGCGTTGCGCAACTTCAAGGGCCAAGCAATGCGCACCCTGGCCATTGGCGTGCTGCAAACCGTGCACACCAGCCTGGTCCCGCAGATGCTCGAGCGTGTGCGCAAAGCCCAACCGCATCTGGTGGTGCAGATCTATGAATTGACTGGGCTTGAGATCGAACGGCGTTTGCTCAACGGCTCGTTGGACATCGGCATCAGCTACTTGCCACCCCGTCAGCCGGGATTAACGGGCGTGCTGCTGTACGAAGATGAACTGAAGGTCGTCATCCCCGAAGACCATCCACTGCGGGAATTCAAGAAAGTCTCGCTGAAACAGGCAGCCGAGTTGCCGATGCTGCTGTTGGGGGAGGAGTTTCAGGTGCGCCAGATCTGGCAAGGCCAGTTATCCAACCTGGGGCGACGGCCCCAGGTGCAGGCGGAGTTGAATACAATGGCCGGGATTCTCGACAGCTTGCCCCATACCCAGCTCGCCACGGTATTGCCGGGGCGTTCCCAGGATGAGCACAACAGCAAGGCGCTGCTGTGGAAGCCCTTGAGTGAACCCAGAGTGCCGCTGAAAGTGGGGTTGGTGTGCCGCGATGTGCAGCGCCAGCAAGCGACGGTGGCGCTGTTGCGCACCTTGCTGGAAGACGTGATGAATGCCCCGTCGGCAAGCGCCTGACTTTTTCGCGGGCAAAAGAAAACCCCGCCGAAGCGGGGCTTTGCAGACTGTTTCCCTGACATCCATTTCACTCCGCCATCCTGGCAGAATCCTACGTGTCCCTGTTGTTGCTTTGCGCTTCCTGCGCGACGTCCATGTGAAGTAGATTATCCGTGGATCCAATTTGGCGATAGAGGACGAATAGCAGCACGTCATGTAAGAGAATGCTTACACGCCCTCCAAGCCCTTAGAACAGGGCTTCATCCAGCAAAAACAATGATTCGCTACCGGCTTTTACCGACGCACTCAGCGAATGAATACGTGGCAGCAAGCGAGCAAAGTAGAAACGCGCAGTGCCCAGCTTGCTAGCGTAGAAGTCTTCTTCAGTCTCTTTGCCCAGCGCGGCCTTGGCCATGCGCGCCCACATATAGGCATAGGCCATGTAGCCAAAGGCGTGCAGGTACTCAACCGAAGCCGCGCCGATTTCATTCGGGTTGGTCTTGGCGCGGTCCAGTACCCAGGCGGTCAACTCATCCAGATTATCCACGGCAGCGCTGAGCGGTCGGGTGAACTCGCTCAACTCGGCGCCTGAAGCCGCGATGAACTGGCGGATCTCGTCGGCAAACAGGGTGTAGAACGCCCCGCCGCTGCCAACGATCTTGCGCCCCATCAAGTCCAGGGCCTGAATGCCGTTGGTGCCTTCGTAGATCTGGGTGATGCGCACATCACGCACCAACTGCTCCTGGCCCCACTCGCGGATATAACCGTGGCCGCCAAAGATCTGCTGGCCAAGCACGGTGGTTTCCAGGCCAAGGTCGCTGAGGAAGGCCTTGGCAACAGGTGTCAGCAGCGCCACCAGGTTGTCCGCACGTTCGCGAGCGGCGGCATCTTCACTGAACTTGGCGATGTCCAATTGCGTGGCCACGTAGGTGGAGAACGCGCGACCGCCTTCGTTCGACGCTTTCATGGTCAGCAACATGCGGCGCACATCCGGGTGCACGATGATCGGGTCGGCCACTTTGTCCTTGGCTTGGGCGCCGGTCGGCGAACGGCTTTGCAGGCGGTCGCGCGCATATTCAATCGCGTTCTGGTAGGAGCGCTCACCCGACGCCAGGCCCTGAATACCCACGCCCAAACGCTCGTAGTTCATCATGGTGAACATCGCCGCCAAGCCACGGTTCGGCTCACCTACCAGGTAACCCACGGCAGCATCGAAGTTCATCACGCAGGTCGCGGATGCCTGAATGCCCATCTTGTGTTCGATCGAGCCACAGCTCACCGGGTTGCGCGCGCCCAGGCTGCCGTCGGCATTGACCATGAACTTCGGCACCAGGAACAGCGAGATACCCTTGGGCCCGGCCGGTGCATCCGGCAGTTTGGCCAGCACCAGGTGGATGATGTTGTCGGTGAGGTCGTGCTCGCCGCCGGTGATAAAGATCTTGGTGCCACTGATGGTGTAGGACCCGTCCGCCTGAGGCTCGGCCTTGGTGCGGATCATTCCCAGGTCAGTCCCGGCGTGCGCTTCGGTCAGGCACATGGAACCGGCCCATTCACCTGAATACATTTTCGGCAGGTAGGTGGCCTTGAGATCTTCGCTGGCGTGGGTGTTGATCGACACGCAAGCGCCGGAGGTCAGCATCGGGTACAGGCCAAACGCCAGGCTCGACGAGTTGATCATCTCTTCAACCTGGGCCGAGACCGCCTTGGGCATGCCCATGCCGCCGAAGATCGGGTCGCCGCCTACGCCCACCCAGCCACCTTCGGCGTAGGTCTTATAAGCCTGTGGGAAACCATCCGGCGTGCTGACAGCAGTGTCCGCCCAACGGCAACCTTGCTCGTCGCCATTACGGCTGAGCGGCGCGATGGATTTGGCCGTGACCTTGCCGGCTTCCTCAAGGATCGCCTCTACGGTTTCGGCATCTACGGTGTCTGCCAATGCCGGCAATTGGGCCCAAGTGTTGGCGACCTCAAAAACTTCGTTGAGGACGAAGCGCATATCACGCAGCGGCGCTTTGTAATCAGCCATGGCAAACCTCGTGAGAACATGAAAAGTGATTCGATAGGATCGGTTTTACAGGCTCCGAGTGTAACCGAACAACATTTGAGACACATAGGGTCTGTTCATGACCATTAGGTATTTATTAGTCACAGCCCTGTATCAATGTGGGCTTGTGTGGGAGCTGGCTTGCCTGCGATGGCATCAACTTTATGTACCTGATACACCGAGGTGCCCGCATCGCAGCATAGGTATCTACACAGCCGGTTAGGCTGTTGTGGCGAGCAGGCTTGCCCTGCGTTGGGCTGCGAAGCGGCCCCAGTACAGGCCACCGCAATTTCCCTGAAAGAACTCAGCGTCTGGTTTTGGGGCTGCTTCGCAGCCCAACGCAGGGCAAGACTGCTCGCCACAACGGCTCACCTGCCACAGATTTCGTGTCAACCGGCTGTGTAGATACCTATGCCCATCGCAGGCAAGCCAGCTCCCACATGTTGACCAGCGGTTAATCAGTCACCTTTACAGCGCAAAAAATTGCGCAGGCAAGCTCATCAGGCACTCACTGCCCGCCTCTACAGCGGCGCGATGCGTTGCAGTACGCGGCAACAGGCGCTTGAAGTAGAAATCGCAAGTGGCCAATTTGGCCTGGGCGAACTCGGCGTCGCCCTGTGACTGCGCCGCAATCGCCATGCGCAACCACAGGTACGCCAAAATGATGTAACCGCTGTACATCAAGTAATCCACCGCTGCTGCGCCCACTTCATCCGGGTTTTTCATGGCGGCCATGCCGACCTTCATCGTCAGCTCGCCCCATTGCTGGTTCAGTTGGTTGAGCTGCTCCACCTGTGCCTTGAACTGCGGATGCTCGGCATTTGCCGCGCAGAACTTATGCACAAGCTTGGTAAACCCGCGCAGCAACTTGCCCTGGCTGCCCAGCACCTTACGGCCCAGCAAGTCGAGCGCCTGGATGCCATTGGTGCCTTCATAGATCGGCGCAATCCGCGCATCACGTGCCAGTTGCTCCATGCCCCATTCGCGAATGTAGCCGTGGCCGCCAAACACCTGCATACCGTGGTTGGTCACCTCCAGCCCGGTTTCGGTCATGAAGGCTTTGCAGATAGGCGTGAGGAACGCCAACAGGTCTTCGGCCTCCTGGCGTTGGGCGGCGTCGCTGCTCAAGTGCGCGGTGTCGAGCAACTGCGCGGTGAAGTAGGTCAGCGCCCGATTGCCTTCGTTGAAGGCCTTCATGGTCAGCAACATGCGGCGCACATCCGGGTGCACGATGATCGGGTCGGCGGCTTTATCCGGGGCCTTGGCGCCGGTCAGCGAGCGCATTTGCAGGCGGTCGTAGGCGTATTTGATTGCGCCCTGGAAGCTCGCCTCGCCATTGCACAAACCCTGCATGCCAGTGCCCAGGCGCGCATGGTTCATCATGGTGAACATGCAGTTAAGGCCTTTGTTCGCCTCGCCAATCAAAAAGCCCTTGGCGCCGTCGAAGTTCAGCACGCAGGTGGCCGAGGCCTTGATGCCCATCTTGTGCTCGATGGAGCCGCAGTGCACCGCGTTGCGCGCGCCCGAATCGGCGTGGAACTTGGGCACGATAAACAACGAGATACCTTTGGTGCCCGCCGGAGCGTCCGGCAGTTTGGCCAGCACCAAGTGAATGATGTTGGCGCTCATGTCGTGTTCGCCGGCCGAGATGAAGATCTTGCTGCCGGTGACCGCGTAGCTGCCATCTGCCTGGGGCACGGCGCGCGTCTTGATCAGGCCCAGGTCGGTGCCGCAATGGGCTTCGGTCAGGCACATGGTGCCGGTCCATTCGCCGGCGGTGAGTTTGCTCAGGAACGTGGCTTTCTGCTCCTCGGTGCCGTGGGCGTGGATCGCCGACATGGCGCCGTGGGTGAGGCCCGGGTACATGCCCCAGGAGGTGTTGCTGGAGCCGATCATCTCGCTGAGCACCAGGCCCAGGGACAGCGGCAAGCCCTGGCCACCATAGGCTGGGTCCGCCGCCACGCCATGCCAGCCGCCTTCCACGTACTGGGCGAAGGCTTGCTTGAAGCCCTTGGGCGTGGTGACCACGCCGTTGTCGAAGTGGCAACCTTCTTCATCGCCACTGCGATTAAGCGGCGACAGCACGTTTTCGCAGAATTTGGCGCCTTCTTCGAGGATCGCGCTGACCATATCCGGGCTCGCGTCGGTAGCGCCCAGCGCGGCGTAATGGCCGTGAAAATCAAATACGTTGTCGATCAGAAAGCGCATGTCGCGCAGGGGAGCTTTGTACTCAGGCATGGCAATTTCTCCGGCAGCAGATACCTTCAACCTACTGCCGGCCACCGCACGGAACAATCACTGTAGAACCGCTGAATACACCGCCATCACTCAACCGGCAGCGCTCTCCATGCGCACCGCACCACGCCGGTTCTGGCCAGACGCGACCACGCAGTTACGCCCGGCGCCCTTGGCGGCGTAGAGCGCCTGGTCGGCCGACTTGAGCACTTCTTCGGGTGTGCGTTGCTCGGCCTGGCGTTCGGCCACGCCAATGCTGACCGTCACCGACACACTCGAGGCGCCACTGCCTGCCCGGCGTTGGCGGCCCTGCTGGTCGTCGTGGGGGCGGTCCGGGTTGCGCAGCTTGATGTCGTAGTTGGCGATGATCTCGCGAATCTCTTCCAGGTGCGGCATGCACTCGTCCAACGTCTTGCCGGCGAACACCACGGCAAACTCTTCCCCGCCATAGCGATAGGCACGCCCGCCGCCATTGACCTTCGACAGCTTGCTGGCCACCAGCCGCAATACTTGGTCACCGACATCATGGCCGTGGGTGTCGTTGAAGCGCTTGAAGTGATCAACGTCACTCATCGCCAACACATAATTGCGCCCCAGCCGTTGCATGCGCTCATTGAGCGCGCGCCGCCCCGGCAGGCCAGTGAGTTCATCGCGAAAGGCCATCTGATAAGCCTCGTGCGCCACGCCGGCGGCAATCATCAGCATCACCTGGCTGCACATGATGTTCAGGGTGAATGGCAGGATGAAGGTTTGCGGCAACATCCAGAACAGCCCCAGCAAACCCACCAGTTGCGCGGCGTGCAAGGGCCGCGGCTGATACCAGTACTGCGCCGCCAGGGTGACAAAGCCAATCAGGAACATCGGGTATGACAACTGGATCAGGCTCATCCAGCTGCCATGCAGCGCCGGCCAGCGAATCTCCGCCAGCCAGCTCAGCAAGGCTTGGGGAAAGCTCTGCTCAAGCGCCAGCGCCACGCTGCCGAATGCAAAGAGCACGGCGCAGCGCGCCACGAAGTCGCGGAACAGGTGGGTTTTCTCCTGCCACAGCGCGTAGATGCTGAACAGCAACGGCAACAGCAAGCAACACAGGTGGAACACCACGGCGGCGTCTTCGCGCACGCTGCCGTTGTCGCGGTAGTAGTCGGTCTGGGTGTCGAGCAGGAAATAAACGACGTACACCGTGATCATCAAAAACAGCTCACGCTGACGCCGATACACCGCGCAGTACGCACCGCCGAGCAACAACACCAAGGTCGGCAGCACATTGAACAATGAGGTGAAGAACACGTTGAGATCTTTGACATACGCAGCCGAGAGCCCGGCCAGTAACAGCAGCAACGAAGGAAGAAAATGACTGAAACGTACAGCGGACACGCGTGACAAGGGTAAAGCTCCGACCCACTCAGAAAGATGGCACAGTGCCTTCACTGAGCACAGTTAAGCACATTCAATGTGACCTGTATCACATTGCCATCACTGTAACGGCAGCCAAAGGCAATCCCTGAGTGCTGTGCTGTGTTTTTTATCGCGCATAAAAAAACCGCCGCTCCCAAAGGCAGCGGCGGTTTTCAAGAGAACCGGCTGGGCTTAGTAAGCCAGGCCGAAGTCTTCTTCTTTCATGTCCATCAGGTTGTTGGCGCCCGACAGCATGGTGACCTTATGGGTCTGGGTACGCGGCAGGATGCGCTGGAAGTAGAAGCGCGCAGTCTGCAGCTTGGCGGTGTAGAACGCCTCTTCGGTGGTGCCGGCAGCCAGTTTTTCGGCGGCCAGGCGTGCCATGTCGGCCCAGAAGTAAGCCAGGCACGCGTAGCCGGAGTACATCAGGTAGTCCACCGAGGCGGCACCGACTTCTTCACGGTCTTTCATCGCGGCCATGCCGACCTTCATGGTCAACTCGCCCCACTCTTTGTTCAGTGCCGCCAGCGGAGCAACGAATTCTTTGACGGCTTCGTTGCCTTCGTTGGCCTGGCAGAACTTGTGCACGATCTTGGTGAAGCCCTTGAGCGCTTCGCCTTGAGTCATCAGCACTTTACGGCCCAGCAGGTCGAGTGCCTGGATGCCGGTGGTGCCTTCGTACAGCATCGAAATGCGGCTGTCGCGCACGTTTTGCTCCATGCCCCACTCGGCGATAAAGCCGTGGCCGCCGTAGATTTGCACGCCGTGGTTGGCCGATTCAAAACCGACCTCGGTCATGAACGCCTTGGCGATCGGGGTCATGAAGGCCAGCAGGCCATCGGCTTGCTTCTTGGCTTCGTCGTCGGTGCCGTACTTGACGATATCCACTTGCTTGGCGGTGAAATACACCATCGCACGGTTGCCTTCAGCGAAGGCTTTCATGGTCAGCAGCATGCGGCGCACGTCAGGGTGCACGATGATCGGGTCGGCGGCCTTGTCTGGCGCTTTCGGGCCGGTCAGGGAGCGCATTTGCAGGCGGTCGCGAGCGTATTTCAGGCCGCCCTGGAAGCCGATCTCTGCGTGGGACAGGCCTTGCAGCGCGGTGCCCAGGCGCGCGGTGTTCATAAAGGTGAACATGCAGTTCAGGCCTTTGTTCGCCGGGCCGATCAGGAAACCGGTGGCCGCGTCGAAGTTCATCACGCAGGTGGCGTTACCGTGGATACCCATCTTGTGTTCCAGGGAGCCACAGGTCACCGCGTTGCGCTCGCCGACCGAGCCGTCTGCGTTCGGCAGGAACTTAGGCACGATGAACAGCGAAATACCTTTGGTGCCGGCCGGTGCGTCCGGCAGGCGGGCCAGTACGATATGGACGATGTTGTCGGCCATGTCGTGTTCACCGGCCGAGATAAAGATCTTGGTGCCGGAGACTTTGTAGGAACCGTCGGCCTGAGGCTCGGCCTTGGTGCGCAGCATGCCCAGGTCGGTGCCGCAATGCGGTTCGGTCAGGCACATGGTGCCGGTCCACTCACCCGAAACCAGCTTGGTCAGGTAAGCGTCTTGTTGTTCCGGGGTGCCGTGCTCGGAGATGGTGTTCATCGCACCGTGGGACAGGCCAGGGTACATGCCCCACGACCAGTTGGCGGCGCCGACCATTTCGCTCACGGCCAGGCCCAGGGATTCCGGCAGGCCTTGGCCACCGTGCTCCACGTCGTGGGCCAGGCTTGGCCAGCCGCCTTCGACGAACTGCTTGTAGGCTTCTTTGAAACCAGTAGGGGTTTTTACGCCTGACTCGCTCCAGGTACACCCTTCGATGTCACCCACGCGGTTCAACGGTGCCAGCACTTGCTCACAGAACTTGGCGCCTTCCTCAAGAATGGCGTCAACCATGTCCGGGGTAGCGTCCTGGCAAGCCGGCAGGCTCTGATAGTGCGCTTCATAACCGAGCAGTTCGTCACGAACGAAGCGAATATCACGCAAGGGGGCCTTGTAGTCAGGCATAGCGATAAACCTCTGCTGATGTATCTGGGATGAACAACCGCGTGGATTTGTTATGGCGGTCAAACAGGTGTTTGAAACATACGTTTACGACCTGGGGTTGTCAAGCATCGCACCGAAGCCGTTTGTCCTGACGTGAGTCAACTCCAGGCACGGCAAGGCCTGAGGCGGGATGCCACGTGATTTGAAAGTGTAGAAGTTCTGAAGGACGAATCAGGACAATGTGGGAGCTGGCTTGTGTGGGAGCTGGCTTGCCTGCGATGCAGGCGCCGCGGTGTATCAGGAGGATTGAGTCGATGCTATCGCAGGCAAGCCAGCTCCCACAGAAGAGCCGGCGCGTGCCCGTAGAAAGTTAAGCGTAGGTATCGATCAACGTGCCAAGCATTTCATCCGAAGCCTTGGCGACTTTCGCGCCCAGCTCCACTTGGAATTTGCCTTGGGCCATTTCGACCATGTTGCTCGCCGAGTTGGACGGCTGGGCGCGATCGTTGGCTTGCAGACGATCGCTTTGTGCATCCGAGGGCTGGGTGGTCGCGGCGCCGGCGATTTTGCCGGCGGCCTGGTCGACGCGGTTCTGCCCGGCCTGAATGGTGCTCAGCCCCGAATAAAACGCGCTGCTTCCAGAGATTTCCATGGCGTAAGCCTGCCTTTAGAGAATCGTGAACTTGAATTGAAGCAGACATCCTGTCAAAACGCCCGTCAAAAACACTAATGGCATAATGCCTTAGCGATAGCCAAAATCAGTCAAGCAGGTCCAATTCCAGGTACTCGGCCACCGCTTTTGCGCTTGCCTGCTTGAGCTTCGGCACGCGCCCCAGGCACGGCGCCGGCAACCGCTCTGCCAGGGTGGCGAGGTTCTCTTCCAGACGAGAGGTCTTGGGGTCGATGATATTCGCCACCCAACCCGCCAACGGCAAACCGTCGCGTGCAATGGCTTCGGCAGTGAGCAAGGCATGGCTGATACAACCCAGACGCACGCCCACCACCAGGATTACCGGCAGCTTGAGCGCGATGGCCAGGTCCGACAGGTTGGCCTGATCGGCCAACGGCACTCGCCAGCCGCCTGCACCTTCGATCAAGGTGAAATCCGCGTGCTGCGCGAGTATGTGCTGCATCGGTTTCAACAGTGATTGCACCGTCAGCGCCACACCCGCCTCCCGCGCAGCCAAGTGCGGCGCAATCGCGGGCTCGAAGGCCACCGGGTTGACCTCGGCATAGGTCAGCGGCAGCGAACATTCGGCCAGCAGCGCCAAGGCGTCGGCATTGCGCAACCCTTTAGGCGTGAGCTGGCAGCCTGAGGCCACCGGTTTTCCGGCGGCGGTGCTTTTACCCGCAAGCCGCGCGGCATGCAGCAGCCCGGCGGCGATGGTGGTTTTGCCCACATCGGTGTCGGTGCCGGTGATGAAATAAGCAGCGCTCATAACGGTTTCTCCAGTACGGCGTACACCACTTGGTACGTGGCGGGCAGGCCCTGGGCCTGGCGGAACTGCTCGTAAGCGTGCACCAGTGCAACAATCCGCGCGCGGCCCGTCAACCCTCCCGGCCGACCGGGGTTGAGGTTATGCGCGCCCAACGCCTTGAGTTCGTGGGTCAGGCTGCGCACATCCGGGTAATGCAGCACGTGGGGCTGGCGCTCCAGGCTCAGCACCCGCAAACCGCTGGCAGCGCACAGCTGTTGGTAGGCCTCGAAGGTGCGGAAGCGGTTGACGTGAACCAGGCCATCCGCCGCACGCCAGCTTTGGCGCAACTCGTCCAGGGTGCCCACGCACAGGCTCGCAAATGCGAACACTCCCCCGGGTTGCAGCACACGATAGGCCTCACTGAGCACCGCGTCGAAATTAGCGCACCACTGCACCGCCAGGCTGGAGAACAGCATCTCGAAGCTTCCAGCCGCCAGCGGCAAGCGCTCGGCATCACCCGCGATAAAGTGCTGCGCGCCACCCAAAGGCCGCGCATGGCTAAGCATGCCTTCGGCAATATCCAGCGCTACGCCTTGGCTTGCGGGCAACAGTTCGCCCAGCGCACGGCTGAAATAACCCGTGCCGCAGCCTACATCCAGCCAGCGCCGGGGCGCGATGGCCGCCGGCAAGCGGGACATCAGCGCATGCCCGACTGCGCGCTGCAACTCGGCCACGCTGTCGTAGCTGGCGGCGGCGCGGGAAAACGAGGCCGCCACCTGGCGCTTGTCCGGCAAGCCGCCCGGCAGTGGCGGCTGGGATAAATCAGTCATCGACACACTCATGCAAAAAAGCCTGGATGGCCCCCGCTACACCGTGAGGGTCTTCCAGAAGAAACGCGTGACCGGCCTGTTCAATCAGGCCGATTTCTACATCGGGCAACAGCGCCAGCAAAGCACTCGCGGCTTCGGCGGGCACCAGCTCATCCATGCCCGCAAACAAGTGCAGTTGCGGGCCGCGATACGCCTGCAAAGCGGCGCGGGTATCCAGTTGTGCAAGCAACTCCAGACCTGGCATCAACACGCTGGAAGGTGCATTCGGTGCGCCGCCGACCAACAAACGCGACAGCCCGCGCGGGTCTGCGGCACCTTTGGCGCACAGCAAACCGAAACGTTTGAGGGTGACCTGAGAGTCGGCATGGCAACCCGCGAGAAACGCATCGAACGTCTCGGCAGGCATCGCACTGGGCCAGCCTTCATGGGCGACAAAACACGGGTTGCTCGCCAACGTCAGCAGCCCGCAGCAGCGTTCGCCGCGCCGCGCCGCCAGCTCGGAGGCGAGCATGCCGCCCAGGGACCAGCCGCCCAGCCAGGCGTTGTCCGGCAGCGTGGCGTCGAGCTCGTCGAGCCATTCATCCAGATCGCTGGAAGCCAGCACGGGCAACGGCTCGATATGCACTTGCAAGTGTTCGTCCAGCCCCTGCAAGGCGGCAGCCAGAGGCTCCAGCGGTGACACGCCGAGCCCCCAACCGGGCAGCAATACCAGTCGATCACGCATGGTCGGGCTCCGTAATACTTAACAACCGGAAACACTCATCCAATCCGTTTAACAATAGCTGCACCTGGGCCGCGCTGTGGGCTGCCGTCAATGTTACGCGCAAACGCGCACTGCCGGCCGGCACGGTCGGTGGGCGGATGGCCGTGACCATCAGGCCGCGCTCGCGCAACATCTGCGACAGGCGCATGGCGGTGGCGCTGTCGCCGATCAAAATCGGCTGGATTGGCGTAAAGCTGTCCATCAGCTTTAAGCCGATCTGCTCGGCGCCCTGGCGGAACTGGCGGATCAGGCCGTTGAGGTGCTCACGCCGCCAGTGCTCGGTGCGCAACAGCTCCAGGCTCTTCAAGGTGGCGCAGGCCAATGCCGGTGGCTGGCTGGTGGTGTAGATGTAGGGCCGGGCGAACTGGATCAGGCTTTCGATCAGCTCTTCACTGCCCGCCACAAACGCCCCGGCCGTGCCGAAGGCTTTACCGAGGGTGCCGACCAATACCGGCACATCTTCCTGGCTCAAGCCGAAATGCTCGACAATGCCACCGCCCGTAGCGCCCAACGGGCCGAAGCCATGGGCGTCATCGACCATCAACCAGGCGCCTTTGGCGCGTGCCTCACGGGCCAGCGCAGGCAGGTCGGCCAGATCGCCGTCCATGCTGAACACGCCATCGGTGACCACCAATGTATTGCCGGTGGCCTTCTCCAGGCGCTTGGCCAGGCTGCTGGCGTCGTTATGCAGATAGCGGTTGAAACGCGCCCCGGACAGCAGCCCGGCATCCAGCAGCGAGGCGTGGTTGAGTCGGTCTTCCAGCACCGTATCGCCCTGCCCCACCAACGCGGTGACCGCGCCCAGGTTGGCCATATAGCCGGTGGTAAACAGCAGCGCGCGCGGGCGCCCGGTGAGGTCCGCCAGCGCTTCCTCAAGTTCATGGTGCGGCGTGGCATGGCCGATCACCAGGTGCGAAGCGCCACCGCCCACGCCCCAACGGGACGCACCGGCGCGCCAGGCTTCGATCACTTGCGGGTGATTGGCCAGGCCCAGGTAGTCGTTATTGCAAAACGCCAACAGCGATTGGCCATCCACTACCACTTGCGGGCCTTGCGGGCTCTCAAGCAAAGGGCGTTGGCGATAGAGATGTTCGGCCCGGCGGGCAGCGAGGCGCGCGGCGAGATCAAAAGACATGCAGGCCTCGGCAGATCAAAGAACTTGAGACTGAATGCGGTCAACTGTGGGAGCGGGCTTGCTCGCGAATGCGGTGTGTCAGTAAACACACCCGTTACTGAACCACCGCTTTCGCGAGCAAGCCCGCTCCCACAGTTGGATTGCATTCCAAAGGTTGGAGCTGGGCGTTAAACCACCGCGTTATAAAACTGCTCGCTGCTCTTTTGCTCCACCAACGCCTGCTCAATCGCCGCCTGATGCACTTCATCGGCGTGCTCTTCACGCGCTTCCGGCAAGATCCCCAGGCGCGAGAACAGTTGCATGTCCTTGTCGGCCTGCGGGTTGGCGGTGGTCAGCAACTTGTCGCCGTAGAAGATCGAGTTGGCGCCGGCAAAAAACGCCAGGGCCTGCATCTGCTCGTTCATGGCCTCACGACCGGCCGACAGGCGCACATGGGACCGCGGCATCAGGATGCGCGCCACGGCGAGCATGCGGATAAAGTCGAACGGGTCGATGTCTTCGGCGTTTTCCAGCGGCGTACCGGCGACCTTCACCAGCATGTTGATCGGCACCGACTCCGGATGCTCCGGCAGGTTGGCCAGTTGGATCAGCAGGTTGGCACGGTCGTCGAGGGACTCGCCCATGCCGAGGATGCCGCCCGAGCAGATCTTCATTCCCGAATCACGCACGTAGGCCAGGGTTTGCAGGCGCTCGCCGTAAGTGCGGGTAGTGATGATGCTGCCGTAGAACTCAGGCGAGGTGTCGAGGTTGTGGTTGTAATAGTCCAGGCCGGCCTGGGCCAGCGCTTCGGTCTGGTCCTGATCGAGTCGGCCGAGGGTCATGCAGGTTTCCAGGCCCATGGCCTTCACGCCTTTGACCATTTGCAGCACATAGGGCATGTCTTTGGCCGACGGGTGCTTCCAGGCGGCACCCATGCAGAAGCGCGTCGAGCCGATGGCTTTGGCGCGGGCCGCCTCTTCGAGGACCTTCTGCACTTCCATCAGCTTTTCTTTTTCCAGGCCGGTGTTGTAGTGGCCCGACTGCGGACAATATTTGCAATCTTCCGGGCAGGCGCCGGTTTTGATCGACAGCAAGGTCGAGACCTGCACGCGGTTGGCGTCGAAATGCGCGCGGTGCACGGTCTGCGCCTGGAACAACAGGTCATTGAAGGGTTGCACAAACAGCGCTTTGACTTCGGCTAAAGACCAATCGTGACGCAGGGTGGCAGAGGTGCTGGCGCTCATGGGCGATTCCTTGATTATGCTTGGGCTTACGCTGCGGGAAGGGCAATACCCGAAATACCCACAGTCAGTCGCGACACGGATGCTCGGCATATTTAAGGAAGATTCATGCACTGTCAACCTGGATACAAACACCAAGTTTACATCTGGTTAGAAAACAACCAATTCTGTTTAATTTGCGATGAAGCAACAAACACCCACCACACGGTGTGCAACGTCTGCGAAACCGAGCTGCCCTGGCTGTTGGAGCACTGCGAGGTGTGCGCCCTGCCACTGCCGATGGAAGGTTTGATCTGTGGCGCCTGTCAAAAAAAGCCGCCTGCCTATAAACAGGTGATCGCCCCCTGGACCTACGGTTTCCCCGTCGACACCCTTATCAGCCGCTTCAAGCACCAATCGCGCTGGCCCCTCGGCCATCTGCTCGCCCGCTTGCTGGGGCAGTATCTGCAACACCGTTTCGACGACACCGGACTCACCCGCCCCGACTGCCTGCTGCCGGTGCCCATGGCGCGCAAGCGTCTGCGTGAGCGCGGCTTCAACCAGGCGCTGATGCTGGCCCGTTGGCTCAGCGAAGATCTCGACCTCCCACACGATGAACACCTGTTGTTACGCCCCCATGAAACCGTCGCGCAACAAGCCCTCGACGCCAAGACCCGCCAACGCAACCTGCTCACGGCGTTTGCGCTGGCACCGGGTGCCCAGGTGCAGGGCCGCCACTTCGCGCTGGTGGACGACGTACTCACCACCGGCGCCACCGCCCACAGCCTGGCCCGGCTGTTGATGGCCGCCGGCGCCCGTCAGGTCGATGTGTTCTGCCTGGCCCGCACGCCAAAACCGGGCACATGACTTGACTCGCGTGCGCCGCGCCTGCAACGTCCGCTGACCTCATCGAAGCGTATCCACATGTCCCTGCCGACCTCACTCAGCCAACACATCATCCGCCGTCCCCAGCGCATCGCCTTGCTGGCGCATATTGCCGAGCAGGGTTCGATAACCCGCGCGGCCAAGAGCGCCGGCCTGAGTTACAAGGCTGCGTGGGATGCGATCGACGAGCTGAACAATCTCTCGCAAAAACCGCTGGTGGAGCGCAGCGTCGGCGGCAAAGGCGGCGGTGGCGCCAAGCTGACGGCCGAGGGTGAGCGTGTGCTGCGCCTGTACCAACGCCTGCAAGTGTTGCAAGCCGAAGTGCTCGGTTCGGATGAGGACGCGAGCGACTTCAACCTGCTCGGCCGCTTGATGCTGCGCACCAGCGCGCGCAACCAGTTGCACGGCCAGATCAGCGCCATCGAACACCAGGGCCGCAATGACCTGATTCGCCTGCAACTCTCGGGCGGCTTGAGCCTGAATGCGCAGATCACTCACGACAGCACGCAGCGCCTGGAGCTGGAAACCGGCGTTGAAGTGGTCGCCTTGATCAAGGCCGGATGGCTTGAATTGCTCGACATCGGGCAGGCTGCAACACCTGGACACAATTGCATGAGTGGTGTGATCGAGACGATTCTCGACGCCGACGACGGCCCCAGCGAAGTGCGCATCACCCTGCCCAACGGCCAGGTTTTATGCGCCCTGGCGCAGCCCGCCGCGCTCAAGGCACTGGATGCCGTCGAAGGCGCGCCGGTTCAGGTGCAATTCTCACCCAACAATGTGCTGCTCGGCACACCGGTCTAGGCGCCCGCCGTCTTCAAGCTGCAACAAATTCGTCACGCGCGCTCCTTAAGGTGTCTGCAAAAACCGCAGGGAGCCTGAAATGAGCCTATTAGAAGAAAACCAAGCCACCGACTTTGAACAGATGGTCGGCCTCACCCGCCGCCGCTTTATCGGCGCTGGTGCCCTGTGCGGTGCCGCGATGTTCCTGGGCGGCAACTTGCTCACCCGCAGCGCACTGGCCGTGAACGCGGCCACCGCCAGCCCCTTGCTGGGCTTTACCAGCATCGCCGCGGCCACCAGCGACGCCATCACCTTGCCGCCGGGTTACTCCGCCTCGGTGCTGATCAGTTGGGGCCAGCCGCTGCACAAGAACGCGCCGGCCTTCGACCCGTCCGGCAACGGCACCGCCAAGGCCCAGGAACAGCAGTTCGGCGACAACAACGACGGCATGAGCCTGTTCGCCTTCCCCGGCGACAACAACCGTGCGCTGATGGCCATCAACAACGAATACACCAACTACCGCTACCTCTACGCCCATGGCGGCGCGCCGCAATCGGCCGAAGATGTGCGCAAGGCCCAGGCCAGCGAAGGTGTGTCGGTGATCGAAGTGCGCCGCAAGGGCGATACCTGGCAGTTCGTGCAGGACTCGCGCTACAACCGCCGCATCCACGGCAACTCGCCGATCCGCCTGGGCGGCCCCGCGGCCGGTCATGCCTGGCTGAAAACCAGCGCCGACAAAACCGGCAAGAAAGCCCTCGGCACCTTCCAAAACTGCGCCAACGGCAAGACGCCGTGGGGCACTTACCTGACCTGCGAAGAGAACTTCACCGATTGCTTCGGCAGCAGCAACCCGCAACAAAGCTTCGATGTCGGGCAAAAACGCTACGGCGTAGTGGCCGCCAGCCGCGAGATCAACTGGCACCTGCACGACCCGCGCTTCGACATGGCCAAGAACCCCAACGAACTCAATCGCCACGGTTGGGTGGTAGAAATCGACCCGTTCGACCCGCAATCCACGCCGGTCAAGCGCACCGCCCTGGGCCGCTTCAAGCACGAAAACGCCGCACTCGCCGAAACCCGCGATGGCCGTGCCGTGGTGTACATGGGCGACGACGAACGTGGCGAGTTTATCTACAAGTTCGTCAGCCGCGACCCGATCAACCATCACAACCCTAAAGCCAACAAGAACCTGCTCGACCACGGCACCTTGTACGTGGCGATTTTCGATGCCGGCGATGGCAATGCCGACCACCCCAAGGGCAAGGGCGAATGGGTCGAACTCACCCACGGCAAAAACGGCATCGACGCCAGTTCGGGTTTTGCCAGCCAGGCCGAAGTGCTGATCCACGCGCGCCTGGCCGCCAGCGTAGTGAAAGCCACACGCATGGACCGCCCGGAATGGATCGTGGTCAGCCCCACCGACGGCCAGGTCTATTGCACGCTTACCAACAACGCCAAACGCGGCGAAGACGGCCAGCCGGTAGGCGGGCCGAATCCGCGTGAGAAAAACGTCTACGGCCAGATCCTGCGCTGGAAAGCCGATGCGGATAACCACGGCGCCAACACCTTCACCTGGGATTTGTTCGTGGTGGCCGGCAACCCCGGTGTGCATGCCGGTACGCCAAAAGGCGGCTCGTCCAACATCAACCCGCAAAACATGTTCAACAGCCCCGATGGCCTGGGGTTCGACAAGGCCGGGCGCTTGTGGATCCTCACCGACGGCGACTACAGCAACAAGGGCGACTTCGCCGGCATGGGCAATAACCAAATGCTCTGCGCCGACCCCAACACCGGGGAAATCCGCCGCTTCATGGTCGGGCCGGTGGCGTGCGAGGTTACGGGTATCAGCTTCTCGCCGGACCAGAAGACCCTGTTTGTGGGGATTCAGCATCCAGGGGAAACCGGTGGTTCGACCTGGCCGGAGCATCTGCCAAACGGCAAGCCGCGTTCGTCGGTGATAGCGATTCGGCGTGATGATGGTGGAATAGTCAGCGCCTGACAGGGCCTCGTGGCGAGCGGGCTTGCCCCGCGTTGGGCTGCGCAGCGGCCCCAAAACAGCGGGAGCGCTGCGCACTCCAACGCAGGGCAAGCCCGCTCGCCACAAACAGCCACCACCTGCCTATGCTGTTACCATACCCGGCCGGACGCGGCGCCCTGCTGCGCGCAGGAGTTCGCATGGCCCATCCGTTTGAAACACTCACCCCCGATTTAGTACTCGACGCCGTCGAAAGTATCGGCTTCCTCAGCGATGCGCGCGTGTTGGCGCTCAACAGCTACGAAAACCGTGTGTATCAGGTGGGTATCGAAGACTCCGAGCCGCTGATCGCCAAGTTCTACCGCCCGCAGCGCTGGACCAACGAAGCGATCCTCGAAGAACACCGCTTCACCTTCGAACTGGCCGAGTGCGAAGTGCCAGTGGTTGCGCCGCTGGTGCATAACGGCGAAAGCCTGTTCGAACACGCCGGCTTTCGCTTCACGCTGTTCCCACGCCGTGGCGGCCGTGCGCCGGAGCCGGGTAACCTGGATCAGCTCTATCGCCTCGGGCAATTGCTCGGCCGTTTACACGCGGTGGGCTCCACCCGCCCGTTTGAACACCGCGAAGCCCTGGGTGTGAAGAACTTCGGTCACGATTCCCTCAACACTTTGCTTGAAGGCAATTTCATTCCCAAAAGCCTGCTGCCCGCTTACGAGTCTGTCGCACGCGACCTGCTCAAGCGCGTGGAAGAGGTGTACAAGGCCACACCGCACAAGAACATCCGTATGCACGGCGATTGCCACCCCGGCAACATGATGTGCCGCGACGAGATGTTCCACATCGTCGACCTGGATGACTGCCGCATGGGCCCGGCCGTGCAGGACCTGTGGATGATGCTCGCCGGTGACCGCCAGGAATGCCTGGGCCAGCTGTCGGAATTGATGGACGGCTATCAGGAGTTCCACGACTTCGACCCACGCGAACTGGCTTTGATCGAACCCCTGCGCGCCTTGCGCCTGATGCACTACAGCGCCTGGCTGGCGCGACGCTGGGATGACCCTGCATTCCCGCACAGCTTCCCGTGGTTTGGCAGCGAGCGGTATTGGGGCGACCAGGTGCTGGCATTGCGCGAGCAACTGTCGGCGCTGAATGAAGAACCCCTGAAACTCTTCTGACTACCGATCGTCCCCACGCTCCGCGTGGGAATGCATCCTGCGACGCTCCGCGTCACGCACCTCAACTGCGGACGCAGAGCGTCCAACACGGCATTCCCACGCAGAGCGTAGGAACGATCATCCCATTGCCTGACAAAAATCCTTACAATCGCGCTTTGTAAGCTGCCTGAGCAAGGATTCTGCAATGCACGCCGCCAACCCCCGCAAGGGGTACATCCTGGGCCTGAGTGCCTATGTCATCTGGGGTCTGTTCCCACTTTATTTCAAAGCCATCGCCAGTGTGCCCGCCGCCGAGATCATCGTGCACCGCGTGTTGTGGTCGGCGCTGTTCGGCGGCTTGCTGCTGATGGTGTGGAAGCACCCCGGCTGGTTCCGCGAACTGCGCGACAACCCCAAACGCCTGGCGATTCTGGCACTCAGTGGCTCGTTGATTGCGGCCAACTGGCTGACCTATGTATGGTCGGTGAACAGCGGACGCATGCTCGAAGCGAGCTTGGGTTACTACATCAACCCGTTGGTGAATGTGCTGCTGGGCATGCTGATCCTGGGCGAGCGCCTGCGCCGTCTGCAGTGGATCGCCGTCGGGCTGGCGGCGGTGGGTGTGGCGCAGCAAGTGTGGCAAGTCGGCAGCCTGCCGTGGGTGTCGCTGGTGCTGGCGCTGACCTTCGGCTTTTACGGCTTGATCCGCAAACAGGCGCCGGTCAAAGCGCTGCCAGGGCTGGTGGTGGAAACCTGGATGCTGGTGCCGATCGCTGTGGCCTGGTTGCTGTTCAACCCGTCGGCCCATAGTGCGCAGCTTGAGTTTTGGAGCACCTCCGAAGCCTGGTGGCTGGTGGCCGCAGGCCCGGTCACGCTGATTCCGCTGGTGTGTTTCAACGCCGCCGCACGGCATTTGCCCTACACCGCGCTGGGCTTTTTGCAGTACGTGGCGCCGACGCTGGTGCTGTTGGAAGCGGTGTTGCTGTTCGGTGAGCACCTGGCGACCAGCACGCTGATTGCTTTCGCCTTTATCTGGGCGGGCCTGGTGGTCTACAGCCTGGATGCCTGGCTGACGGTGCGCAAACGCTGATCAAATAACGTACAAACCCCTGCAAGCCACGGTGCACGTGGCTTGCAGGCATTCACCCCAAGGTTATCCACAACCTGATCCCCGCCATTTGTGCACAAGCCATTGAAACTGCTCGTTTTTTGCTCAATAGCCAGAGAAGCCCGGCCGGCGTGGCCTGGCGCCGGGTCTCTACAGGTTATCCACAGGCCCATGCAAGATTTCCATGCATAACCCTGTGGGCCGATTACTCCTCGTGGTGCAATTCCACCATCAAATCATCGGCCAGGGTTTCCAGGGACAGTTGCAAGGTATCCAGGGATAACGCTGCCGGCACCTGCAACAGTGCTTCGGCAGTGAACAGTGGATCACCGCTCATGGGCGCGGGACGCACATCCGTGCTCAGGCTTGCCAGGTTCACGCCTTGTTTGCTCAGCAGCGCGGTTATTTCGCGCACGATGCCCGCGCGGTCATTGCCCACCAACGTCATCATGATCGATTTGGACGCCGAGGCCTGCCCGCTGCTGCCCTCGCCCACAAGCACACGAATGCCGTGGGTGGATAAGTCCTCCAGCGCGCCGACCAGGGCCTGACGCTGTTCCGTCGGCACACTGACCCGCAAAATCCCGGCAAACTGCCCGGCCATGTGCGCCATACGGCTTTCCAGCCAGTTGCCGCCATGGGCAGCAATGTTCTGCGCGATGCGTTCAACCAAGCCGGGTTTGTCGGCGGCGATAATAGTGAGTACAAGATGGTCCATGGCGAAGCCCTCTGGAATTCAACCTACAAGGTGGACGCAGGCGCCCTCAAAAACAAATCGTGTACCATTTTTATATTTATCTGGAACAATCTAATAGTTTTTTGAGAACATCTGATTCTCCGCTGTGACCGTACGACCAAAATGGGTCGCTAAACGACGTATTTAGTCTAATTTTCACAACCGCAAGTCATCATGTAGTATGCCCAACCGTGCACTACATAATGAAAATCTGAAACAGCGCATAAGCTCCGCAGAGTGAGGCAAGCAATGACTGAACACGTTCAAGTCGGTGGCCTGCAGGTCGCCAAAGTCCTGTTCGACTTCGTGAACAACGAAGCCATTCCCGGCACCGGCATCACTGCCGACCAGTTCTGGGCCGGTGCCGACAAGGTCATCCACGACCTGGCACCGAAGAACAAAGCCCTACTCGCCAAACGCGATGATTTCCAGGCGCGGATCGACACCTGGCACCAGACCCACGCCGGCAAAGCCCACGACCCAGTGGCCTACAAAGCCTTCCTGCAAGATATCGGCTACCTGCTGCCAGAAGCCGCAGATTTCCAGGCCTCGACCCAGAATGTCGATGACGAAATTGCCCGCATGGCCGGTCCACAGCTGGTGGTGCCGGTGATGAATGCCCGCTTCGCCCTCAACGCCTCCAATGCCCGCTGGGGCTCGCTGTATGACGCGCTGTATGGCACCGATGCCATCAGCGAAGCCGACGGTGCCGAGAAGGGCAAGGGCTACAACAAAGTGCGTGGCGACAAGGTGATTGCCTTCGCTCGTGCTTTCCTCGACGAAGCCGCGCCGCTCACCGCCGGCAGCCACGTCGACTCCACCGGTTACAAGATGGTGGATGGCAAGCTCATCGTCAGCCTCAAGGGCGGCAGCAACAGCGGCCTGCGCGACGATGCACAGCTGATCGGCTTCCAGGGCCCTGCGGCCGAGCCGATTGCGATCCTGCTGAAACACCACGGCCTGCACTTCGAAATCCAGATCGACGCCAGCACCCCGGTCGGGCAGACCGATGCCGCCGGCGTCAAAGACGTGCTGATGGAAGCGGCGCTGACCACCATCATGGACTGCGAAGACTCCGTCGCCGCCGTCGATGCCGATGACAAAGTGGTGATCTACCGCAACTGGCTCGGCCTGATGAAGGGCGACCTGGCCGAAGAAGTGGCCAAGGGCGGCAAGACCTTCACCCGCACCATGAACGCCGACCGCGTCTACACCGGCGTGGATGGCAAGGACGTAACTTTGCACGGCCGTTCGCTGTTGTTCGTGCGCAACGTTGGCCACTTGATGACCATCGACGCGATCCTGGATAAAGACGGCAACGAAGTACCGGAAGGCATCCTCGATGGTCTGCTCACCAGCCTGGCGGCGATCCACAGCCTCAACGGCAACAGCAGTCGCAAGAACAGCCGCACCGGTTCTGTGTACATCGTTAAACCGAAGATGCACGGCCCCGAAGAAGCCGCGTTCACCAATGAGCTGTTTGGCCGCATCGAAGACATGCTGAACCTGCCACGCAACACCCTCAAAGTCGGGATCATGGACGAGGAGCGCCGCACCACGGTCAACCTCAAGGCCTGCATCAAGGCGGCCAGCGAGCGTGTGGTGTTTATCAACACCGGCTTCCTCGACCGCACCGGCGATGAAATCCACACCTCCATGGAAGCGGGCGCGATGGTGCGCAAAGCCGCCATGAAGGCCGAAAAATGGATCGGCGCCTATGAAAACTGGAACGTCGATATCGGCTTGAGCACCGGCCTGCAAGGCCGTGCGCAAATCGGTAAAGGCATGTGGGCCATGCCCGACCTGATGGCGGCGATGCTTGAGCAGAAAATCGCCCACCCATTGGCCGGTGCCAACACCGCCTGGGTGCCATCGCCGACGGCGGCTGCGCTGCATGCGCTGCATTACCACAAGGTTGATGTGTTCGCCCGCCAGGCCGAACTGGCCAAACGCGAGCGGGCTTCGGTAGACGACATCCTGACCATTCCTCTGGCCAGCAACACCGATTGGTCCGAAGAAGAAATCCGCAACGAACTGGACAACAATGCCCAGGGCATCCTCGGCTATGTCGTCCGTTGGATCGACCAGGGCGTCGGCTGCTCGAAAGTGCCGGACATTAACGACGTAGGCCTGATGGAAGACCGCGCCACCCTGCGCATCTCCAGCCAGCACATCGCCAACTGGTTGCGCCACGGCATCGTCAATGAAGCCCAGGTAATGGAAAGCCTCAAGCGCATGGCGCCGGTGGTGGACCGTCAGAATGCCGGGGATGCGCTGTATCGCCCGTTGGCACCGGATTTCGACAGCAACATCGCGTTTCAAGCGGCGGTGGAGTTGGTGATTGAAGGGACTAAGCAGCCGAATGGGTATACCGAGCCGGTGTTGCATCGCAGGCGTCGGGAATATAAGGCGAAAAACGGCATTTAATCAGAAAACAACTCCCTGATCTGCGGATCAGGGAGTTCAAGCCTACACATAAACTTACCTCTCCGATTTCATCATGGGATGTATTTGATAACAGCCGCCCCCTTAAATAGGTACTTCTTCCCGGGTACTTTTTCATAGTTGGCATCTATTGTTATTGTTTGATGATCGCCATCGTCCGAAGCGACCACAGTAACTTTCCCGTCCAAACCGCGGGCGTCTCCGTCACCAAAGAACTGTAGCCCCCAAGGATGACTTGCTGGGTATTCAAACGAATAGGTTTCACCGTTTTTAACGTCACGAGGGTAAACAATGGATAGGATTGTTTTGCCTTTTTCGTCAAAAGCAACGAAATTGTTGGCGCTCCCTTCAACCTTATCCAAATCAAACTCAAGGTGGGGTTTGTCGTTATAGGTAACTTTCAGAGTTGCCGAACCTTCGAACTTGCTTTTAGTCGCCATTACCATCTCCTGTTCAATGAATATTTAAAGTAACGATCTCTGCGCGTCACTTCACCCAGTAAACAAGAGCTTATTCAACTTTCCTACTGTGAACATTGACAGGTAAAAAATAAAACTGACCAACGGCAACTACTGCGCCATCCCCAATTCCCGCTTGACCATCTTCGCCAACTTCACGCTATCAATCGGCTTGAGCAAAAAATCCACCACGCTCAAATGCATCGCATCAATCACATCCGGCGCTTCCGCGTCCCCCGACATGATGATGATCGGCAACGCCGCACGGGTTGAATCGCGCACCTTGCGAATCAATTGCAGGCCGTTGCTGGGCGCCATGCGCAAATCGGTGATCAGCAAACCGATGGAGCTGCTGGACTCCAACAAATCCCACGCTGTCTCGCCACTGTCAGCGGTCATGCAGCGAATGCCGTCCAGGCCCAGGATTTCCGCCAGCAGTTCACGTGCGTCCTTGTCGTCGTCGACAATCAACACCCGTTGTGGCGGCAGATCGGGCTCCAGCATCACGGCGCTCAGCGCCTCGCGCTCGGCATCACTTAAAATATCGTGGTCGGACATACGTTTCTCAGCAGTTCTATTCAATCTCCCAGCACACTCGTCAGACATCTGCGGAAGGGCGAACAATGTGCACTTCGTCGGAAAGTTTGCCTAGTGGGCGTTCTACGGGGTTTGGACGATAGTCATGTAAGGTTTTTCCCTAGTCGTAGTGGGTTTTGTCCAGACCTAGACTTACGTCCAATGGGCACCCGCCGCGCGGGAGTCGACCATGCAGGACGATAACGACAAAAAAACTGCGGTCACTGTTATGAGTAAAGCTGATGCTTTCACGCAGGCGGGAAAAACCGCCGTGTTGCAGAACATCCACGGCACCCTGCAATTCCTGCAACGCTTCCCCCCGTTCAACCAGATGGAAAACGCCCACCTGGCGTTTTTGGTCGAACAGTGCCAACTGCGCTTCTATGGCCCCGGCGACAGCATTCTCAAACCGTCCGGTGGGCCGGTAGAACACTTCTATATCGTCAAGCAGGGCCGCGTCGTCGGCGAGCGGCCGGACTCGACGCAAACCACCTTCGAAATCACCACCGGCGAGTGCTTCCCCCTCGCCGCGTTGCTGGGTGAGCGTGCGACCCGCACCGAGCACAAAGCCGCCGAAGACACCTTCTGCCTGCAACTCAACAAGCCGGCGTTTATCAAGCTGTTCGCCCTTTCCAGCCCGTTTCGCGATTTTGCCCTGCGCGGTGTCAGCAGCCTGCTGGATCAGGTCAACCAACAGGTGCAGCAAAAGGCTGTGGAAACCCTGGGCACCCAGTATTCGCTGAACACCCGCCTGGGCGAATTGGCCATGCGCCACCCGGTCACCTGCAGCCCGACCACGCCGCTGCGCGAGGCGGTGACGCTGATGCATGAGCAACAAGTGGGCAGCATCGTGATCGTCGATGAGCACAAGGCGCCGCTGGGGATTTTCACCTTGCGCGACCTGCGCCAGGTGGTCGCCGACGGCACCGGCGATTTCAATCAAGCCATCGCTGGCCATATGACCCAGGCACCGTTCTTTTTAAGCCCGGACCACAGCGCTTTCGATGCCGCCATCGCTATGACCGAGCGGCATATCGCGCATGTGTGTCTGGTGAAAGACCAGCGCCTGTGTGGCGTGGTGTCCGAGCGCGACCTGTTTTCCTTGCAACGGGTCGACCTAGTGCACCTGGCTCGCACCATCCGCAACGCACCCCGGGTGGAAAACCTGGTGGTGATTCGCGGCGAGATTGGCCAGTTGGTGGAACGCATGCTGGCCCATGGTGCGTCGTCCACCCAAATCACCCACATTATTACCCTGCTCAACGACCATACCGTGTGCCGGGTGATCGAACTGACCCTGGCCGACAAAGGCGACCCTGGCGTGCCCTTCACCTGGCTGTGTTTCGGCAGTGAGGGGCGCCGCGAACAAACCCTGTTTACCGACCAGGACAACGGCATCCTGTTCGAGGCCAAGGACGCCGCCGAAGCCGCCGAGATTCGCGGCCGCCTGCTGCCCCTGGCGCAGCAGATCAACCAGAGCCTGGCGCTGTGCGGCTTCAGCCTGTGCAAGGGCAATATCATGGCCGGCAACCCCGAGCTGTGCCTGTCGCGGGCCGAATGGGCGCGGCGCTTTGGTGCGTTTATTCGCGAAGCCACGCCGGAGAACCTGCTGGGCTCGAGCATCTATTTTGATTTGCGCGTGGTGTGGGGCGACGAGCGCGGTTGCGAGCAACTGCGCCAGGGCATCCTCGATCAGGTGGCCGATAACCGGTTGTTCCAACGCATGCTGGCCGAGAACGCCTTGCGCCAGCGCCCGCCGGTCGGGCGTTTCCGCGACTTTGTGCTGACGCGCAAAGGCGCCGAAAAGGCCACGCTCGACCTCAAGGTGCAGGGCCTTACACCTTTTGTGGATGGCGCGCGCCTGTTGGCCCTGGCCAATGGCATTCACACCAACAACACTTTGGAGCGCCTGCGCCAACTGGTAGCCAAGGAGGTCATCGAACCGCTGGATGGCGCCGCCTATGAGGAGGCCTATCACTTTATCCAGCAAACCCGCATGCAGCAGCATCAGTTGCAAACCCGCGAGAACCTGCCGTATTCCAATCGTGTCGACCCCGACAGCCTCAACCATTTGGACCGGCGCATCCTGCGTGAATCCCTGCGCCAGGCCCAACGCCTGCAAAGCAGCCTGACATTTCGGTATCAGCTGTGAGTTTTTTCGGTTGGCTGCATAAGAAAAAGCCTGGGCTCGACGCTGATCAGAAGCAGCGCCTGGCGCAATTGCCCAAGCCCGCAGTGTTAGGCGACGGGTCTCTACGCGGGCAGCGCTGGGTGGTGGTCGACCTGGAAACCAGCGGCCTGAATCTCAACCGCGACCAGGTGTTGTCCATCGGCGCAGTCGTGATCGAGGATGGCGCAGTGGATTTCTCGCAGATGTTCGAGCGCACCCTGCATCGGGCCAACACCAAGGTTGGCCCCAGTGTGCTGATCCATGGCCTCGGCCCCAGCGCGATTGCCGCCGGCAGCGACCCGGCCGAAGCCTTGCTGGACTTTATGGCCTTTGTCGGCGACAGCCCGTTGCTGGCGTTCCATGCGCCGTTCGACCAACACATGTTGTGCCGGGCGCTCAAAGACAGCCTGGGTTATCGGCTGGCCCACCCGTTCCTCGATGTAGCCGACATCGCCCCGCTGTTGTGCCCCGACGCGACTATCCGTGAGGCCGGGCTCGACGACTGGATCAACCACTTCAAGCTGCACGTGGGCGAACGCCATCACGCCAGCGCCGATGCGCTGGCCACGGCGGAGCTGATGCTCATCCTGTTCAGCCGTGCGCGCCAACAGCAAATCGACAGCCCACATGCGCTGCAAGAGCGCTTGAGCCAATGGGCACGGCGCAAACAAGCGCCCTCGTTCTAGGGGACGCGGAGCGTCCCAGGAGGCGTTCCCACGCAGAGCGTGGGAACGATCGTCCGACAGACGCCAATTGCGCAGGCTCACAGCCTCTGACACAATCGCGAATAATTCTCGTTAGTTTAAACCCCCTTGTTTATTCGGTGATGCCTTGTCGTCGGTCCAAACCCCACACAGTGAGCTTGTTGGCGCGTTGTATCGCGACCATCGTGGCTGGCTGTTGGCGTGGCTGCGACGCAATGTGGCCTGCCCGAGCCGCGCCGAAGACCTGAGCCAGGACACCTTCATGCGCCTGCTGGGCCGTGAAGAGTTGCGCGAACCGCGCGAGCCACGCGCGTTTCTGGTGGCCATCGCCAAAGGCTTGCTGTTCGACTACTTCCGCCGCGCGGCGTTGGAACAGGCCTACCTCACTGAGTTGATGCTGATCCCGGAAAGCGAACACCCCTCGCCCGAACAACAGCAACTGATCCTCGAAGACCTCAAGGCCATCGACCGCCTGCTCGGCAAGCTGTCGAGCAAGGCCCGCGCCGCCTTCCTCTATAACCGCCTCGACGGCCTGGGCCACGCCGAAATCGCCCAGCGCCTGGGCGTGTCGGTGCCGCGTGTGCGCCAGTACCTGGCCCAGGGCATTCGCCAGTGCTACATCGCGCTGTATGGCGAGCCACTGTGACAGGCGCCAAACCGGTCACGGCCCGCGTGCTGGATGCGGCGATTGCCTGGCAACTGTCGCTGGACTCGGGCGCCGGCAACGCGGTGGAACAGGAAGAGTTCGGCAAATGGCTGGCCAGTGATGAAGAACACGCACGCGCCTGGCGCCAGTTGGGCATGCTCGACCAGCGCTTCAGCGTGGCCTCGGGCCCGGCGCGGGCGGCGTTGATGCAGTCACGCCAAGGCATTCGCCAGCGCGTGCGCAAGTTGGGCAGCGGTTTGGCCAGCATCGCGCTGGTGATTGGCTTGGCGCTGTTTGCCGGTGAGCGTTACGTGCCGATCCACTATTGGCTGGCCGACCAGCGCACGGCTACCGGCGAGCAACGCACGCTGAAGCTGGCCGACGGCACACTGGTCAACCTCAACACCCACAGCGCCATTGACGTGCGCTTCGATGAAAAACGCCGGCTGATCGTGTTGCAGGAAGGCGAAATCCTCGTCGAAACCGGCCACAACGATACGCGCCCGTTCTACGTGCAAACCCGCGACGGCAGCCTGCGAGCCCTGGGCACGCGGTTTATCGTCAAGCGCGAAGACGACGCCACGCGCCTGAGCGTGCTGCAATCTGCCGTGGCCGCCCAGCCTGAGGCGCTGCATCAGGAACAGATTTTCAAAGCAGGCCAACAGGTGCTGATGCGCAGCGACGGCCTCGGCCCTGCGCTGGTGGTGACACCCGCCGCAGACGCCTGGACGCGCGGCATGCTGGTAGTCGACAACGCCCGCCTGGGCGATGTTGTTGCCGAGCTCAGTCGTTACCGCACCGGCTACCTGGGCGTGGACAAAAACGTGGCCGACCTGCGCATCACCGGCAGCTTCCCGCTGCACGACACCACCTTGGCGCTCAATGCCCTGCTGCCGACCCTGCCGGTGCAAATCGAGCAGCACACGCCGTGGTGGGTCACCGTTAAGGGTAAGCCTTAGTTTTTTTGTGCCAGGGCGATCGCCTTCGCAGGCAAGCCAGCTCCCACATTTGGAATCGTGAACACCGTTAAATGTGGGAGCTGGCTTGCCTGCGATGAGGCCCTCAAAGCCACCTCAGAAAAATATTTTCACCCAGCCCTATCACTTTTTGATTCTCGTCCGGCACCTAGGCAATTGAGAAATATTTTCATTCAGGAGCCGCCCTATGTCCCGCACGCTAGACACCTTGTTGCGCCCCAGCCTGTTAGCCGTCGCCATTGCCCTCAGCGCCCCGCTGACGAGCACCGCGCTGATCGCCGCCGAGCAAGCTTCCAGCGTGCGCGCCTATAACCTGCCGGCTGCGCCCTTGGCCAGCACCCTGAACCAGATCGCCAGCCAGGCCGGTCTGGCGCTGACGCTTAACCCTTCGCTGGCAGCGGGCAAGACCTCGGCACCGGTCAAAGGCCAGTTCGATGCCCAGGGCGCGTTGCACGAGGCGTTGCGTGGCACGGGCTTGCAGTTGGAGCAGAGCAGTGCGGGGACGTTTACGCTGGTGGCCATTCCTGAAGGTGTCGTGGCACTGCCAGAGACCAGCATCATTGCCCAGGGCAGCGATGAAAGTGCCTGGGGCCCTGTCGACGGCTACCTGGCCAAGCGCACTGCCGCCGGCACCAAAACCGACACCGCGCTGGTCGAAGCCCCGCGCTCGATCTCCGTCGCCACCCGTGAGCAGATGCAGGACCGCAACGTCCAGAACCTGGATGACGCGGTTAAATACATGCCAGGCATCGTGTCCGCCAGCTACGGCAGCGACACCCGCTATGACTGGATGCGCGTGCGCGGCTTCGAGCCCACCCAATTCCTCGACGGCCTGCCACTGCCACGCGGCGTGTACGCCAACCCGAAAGCCGAAACCTGGAACCTCGACCGCCTCGCCCTGCTGCGCGGCCCGGCCTCATCGGTTTACGGCCAAACGCCACCGGGCGGCCTGTTGGACATGGTCAGCCGTCGTCCCAGCGCCGAACAAAGCAGCGCCATCCAGGTGCAATACGGCAGTGACAACTACCGCCAGATCAACTTCGCCAGCACTGGCAAGATCGATGATGAAGGGCAGTTCCTGTATGGCCTCAGCGGCGTGGTGCGCGATGCCGGCACCCAGATCGATCACATCGACAACAAGCGCTACAACATTGCGCCGAGCCTGACCTGGAACATCGACCCGGATACCAAGCTGACCTTACTGTCGCAGTTCACCCGCGACGATACCGGCGCCACCAGCCAGTTTTTGCCGATCCAGGGCACCAAGATCAAATCGCCGCTGGGTGATATCTCCCATCACAAAAACCTGGGCGACCCGAACTACGAGTTCTACGACCGCACCTACTACGCATTGGGCTATGCCTTTGAGCATCGCCTCAATGACACCTGGCAGTTCCGTCAGAACCTGCGCTACACCAAGTCGGAATTGTCATTCCAGACACTCACTGTAGGTGCGTATCCCTACACCATGGTTGACGCAGACGGTAACGTTGGCCGCACGTCGACAAACGTGGACGAGAACATCGGCCAATTGGCCCTGGACAACAACTTCCAGGCCGACTTCGCCACCGGCGACATCTCCCACACCCTGCTGCTCGGCCTGGATCACCAGCGCACCGACACCTCGTACCTGTCGATTTACGGCGACGGCCTGAAGACCAACGTTAACAATCCGATCTACGGCCAGCCCATCGTTCGTCCCGCTCGCTCCGGGGCGTATTACGACTACAACCAGAAGACCGTGCAGACCGGCCTCTACGCTCAAGACCAGATGGCGCTTGACCAATGGCGCCTGACCTTGGGCGGCCGCGAAGACTGGGTGCATCAGGGCACCACGTACTTCAACCAGAAAGATGCGACCAATACCGACCGAATCAAACATTTCAGCGGCAACGCCGCACTCAGCTACGTATTTGATTCCGGCTTCGTACCCTATATTTCCTACGCAGAATCCTTCCAACCGGCGAGCAATGCCAGCGTCTCGGCGACCGAGTCGTACAAGCCCACCGAAGGCAAACAGTGGGAACTGGGTATCAAGTACCAGCCGCCTGGCTCGAACACACTGCTCACTGCTGCCGTGTATGACCTGACCCAGAAAAACGTGCTGGTAACCACCACTACCGCTGGCAGCATTCCAGTCACCAACCAGACCGGTGAAGTGAAAGTCAAAGGCCTGGAACTGGAAGCCGTGTCTGATGTGACCGACAACCTCAAAGTCATCGCTTCCTATACCCTGGCCAAATCCGAAGTGCAAAAAGGTGACTACAAAGGTAATCGTCTGCAACTGATGCCAAACCAGCAAGCAACCCTGTGGACAGATTACACCTGGCACACGGGTGTCCTCGACGGCTTCGGTATTGGCCTGGGTGCTCGCTACACCGGCAATACCTACGGCGACCAAGGCAATACGTGGTTGGGCAAGGCCGACGCCTACACCGTGTTCGATGCGGCGGTGCACTACGACCTCGGTCGTCTGGACAACAGCCTCAAAGGTGCCTCGGTGAAACTGAACGCCACCAACCTGTTCGACAAGGACTACATTTCAACCTGCGATGGTTTCTATTGCTATTACGGCGACCAACGCAGCGTCGTCGCCAGCGCCACTTACCAGTGGTAATCGGCTGAGTTAACAACCGGGCCGCCCCTGGGGCGGCTTTGGTGTGTCTGAAGGCTAGAAAATGAAAAGCAAAACCATACGCCGCTGGTCCTTCATCCACACCTGGACCAGCCTGATCTGCACGGTGTTCCTGCTGCTGCTCGCCCTTACCGGCCTGCCGCTGGTGTTTCACCACGAGATCGACCATCTGCTGGGCAACGAGCCGGAACTGGCGCAGATGCCCGCCGATACGCCGCAACTGAACCTTGAGCAGTTGGTGGCCAAAGCCCAGGCTCATCGCCCCGGCGAGGCCATGCAGTACCTGGCGTGGGACGAAGACGACAAGAACGGTGTGATTGCGATCATGGCCGCCACGGCGGGCACCGAGCCGAATTCATCCCACACCTTCATGCTCGATGCGCGCACCGGCGAGGCGGTGGAAACCCCGGCGGCCAATGGCGGGCTGACGCTGTTCCTGCTGCGCTTGCATACGGACATGTTCGTCGGCCTGCCGGGCAAGTTGCTGCTGGCGTTCATGGGCATTCTGTTCGTGGTGGCGATTGTCTCGGGTACGGTGCTGTACCTGCCGTTCATGCGCCGGTTGAAGTTCGCCACCGTGCGCAAAGACAAATCCACGCGCCTACGCTGGCTCGACCTGCACAACCTGATCGGTGTGGTCACGCTGACCTGGGCGCTGGTGGTGGGTGTGACCGGCGTGATCAGCGCCTGCGCCGACCTGATCATCGCCGCCTGGCGCCAGGACAGCCTCAGCGCCATGATCGAGCCGTACAAAAACGCGCCGCCGCTGAGCCAACGCGCACCGGCCACCGAATTGCTGAGCATCGCCGCCAAGGCCGCGCCCGGCATGGAGCCGGACTTTATCGCCTTCCCCGGCACACGCTTTTCCAGCGAGCACCACTACGCGGTGTTCATGAAGGGCAGCACGCATTTGACCTCGCACCTGCTCACGCCGGTGCTGATCGACGCCAGCACCCTGGCCGTCACCGCCATCGCCGAACGGCCGTGGTACATGGACGCCATGGGCATGTCCCAGCCGTTGCACTTTGGCGACTATGGCGGCATGCCGATGAAGATCCTCTGGGCGGTGCTGGATGTGCTGACCATCATCGTGTTGGGCAGCGGGGTTTACCTGTGGATAGTGCGGCGCAAGGCGGCCAAGTCATGAAGCCGCGCCAGTCGAGTTTCTGGAAGGTATTCGGCATCCCGCTGGGGATTGGCCTGCTCAGCGCGGCCGGGTTGTTTGCGGCGCTGTTGGGTGACGGGCTGTGGGATTCGGTGAGTTGGGTGGGGTTGGGTATTCCGGCTGCAATTGGGGCTTGGGCGTTGCTCAAGCGCTGAGATAGATTAGCGCTGCCCTTTTCCGAGGAATGCCCATGTCCGCGCCCAGCATGACCTTGTTTCACAACCCCGCCTCACCCTTTGTTCGCAAAGTCCGCGTGCTGCTGATCGAAACCGGCCAGCAAGGCCGCGTGGCCCTGCACGGCTGCATGCCGACGCCGGTCAACCCCGATGCGCAGGTGGTGCAGGACAACCCCGTGGGCAAGATCCCGGCCCTGCGCCTGGCCGATGGTTCGGTGCTGCACGACAGCCGGGTGATCCTCGATTACTTCGACCACCAGCACGTCGGCAACCCGCTGATCCCGCGTGACGGCTCCGCCCGTTGGCGCCGCCTCACCCTCGCCTCGATGGCCGACGGCATCCTGGATGCCGCCGTGCTGGTGCGTTACGAGACCGCCATGCGCCCGGCAGAAAAACACTGGGACCAATGGCTGGAGGGGCAGCGCAACAAGATCCACCGCACCCTCGCCGAGCTGGAAGCCGATGCGATTGCCGAACTGGCCAGCCACTTCGACATCGCCGCCATCAGCGTGGCCTGTGCCCTGGGTTACCTGGATTTTCGCCATCCCGACCTGCAATGGCGCGCCAACCACCCCAAGCTTGCCGACTGGTATGCCGAGGTCAGCCAACGGCCTTCGATGCTGGAAACTCAGCCACCGCTCTAACAGGCTGGAACTCGGTCCCTTGTGGCGAGCGGGG
>NZ_JAAAFV010000057.1:523108-530545 GCF_019352915.1 Pseudomonas sp. Xaverov 259
AACGCATTGATTTTTCCGACCAATTGCGCGCGCACCTGCTGATCTTCACGTAACCCAATCATTGCAGCACCTCCCGATCCTTGCGCTTGCCCACGCCATACCAATCCAGTTTGCGCGTCAGCACCATCACCGTACCCAGCAGCCCGAACAGCAACAGCGAGCCCATCAGCAGCGCGTAATCCTCGGCGCTCAGCAGCCCGTACAACAAGCCATACAACGCTGCCAACCCAGCCGAAAAGCCCAGGCCGTGAGCAACACTGCGCAGCACATGGCACACGTAAAAACCAATCAACAACACACAGGCACTGGCGGAGATCAGGTAGGCCAACGCAAAGCCCAAGTGTTCGGACAACGACAACAACAGCAGGTAGAAAAACGCCAAGGCAAAGCCCACCAATGCATACTGGATCGGGTGTACCGCGAGGTTTTTCAGCACCTCAAAGAGGAAGAAACCGGCAAACGTCAGGGCGATAAACAGCAGCGCGTATTTGATCGCGCGGTCGCTCTTGAGGTACTGGTCAACCGGGTCGATGAAGTTCACGCCAAAGCTACGGTTGCTGAAGTCTTCACAGCCCTGGCGGTCCAGGCAGGTTTGCAGCGCCTGTTCGAGGTTGGTGGAGAAAAACGAAGTCTGCCAGTTGGCGCTGAAGCCCTTGTCGGTGACCTCTCGCTGCGCCGGCAGGAAGTTGCCGATAAAGCTTGGGTGCGGCCAGTTGGACGCGAGTGACACCTGGCTGGTCTTGCCCACCGGCACTACTTGCAACTGCTCGGTGCCTTGCAGACGCAGGTCAAAAGCGAAGTCCACCACGCCAGGCTTTTTGCTGTCCTGCTCGGGCAGCGTCACATGCACGCCCTCGCCCAGCCAGTCCACTTGCGAGCCCGGTGAAAACGCCAGGCGTTGGCTGCCCAGCTCCAGCTTCAGGGCGTTTTCGATGCCGCGAATATCGCTGATACCCACCGCCAGAAACGCCGGATCAAAACGGTAATCGGCGAAGTTTTCCGTAATGCCCAACTGCGCAGGCAGTTCAAAACGCCCACTGACGCGGTTATCGGCATGGAACAGGCGCGCCTGGTAGATGCCGCGCGATCGCAGTTCGGTTTGCACCTTGCCGTCGAGCTCAAAGCGGTCCGGCAGGAAATACAGACGACCGCGCTCTTCACGGGTTTCCTCGTAGCGTTTGTTGAGCTTTTCATTGAGTTTCCACTCGCGCACGGTCTTGCGATACGGCACCACCATCACGGGTCCGGTAATGCGCTGGCTGTAGCTGGAGCTGCGGGCGATGTCCATCAATACGCCGTCGCGCAGTTGCTGGCGGTCGCTGATGATGCCGTTGATCATCAGCAACGGAATCAGCAACAGCAGGATCAGCAGCGCGATGGCGCCAAGTTTGAAAAGCAGGCTGCGGTTCATGGGGCTCTCCCTGTTTTGATGGGCAGAGCGTGAGCCGCGCGTGTGGGCGTTTTATGTGGGCACTGTGGAGACTGTGTGGAGATGCAGCACCACTTGCACGCCGCCCTGCACATTGCCGATCTGCAACGCGCCGCCGTGCAGCTTCATCACCTCCTCGACAAAGTTGAGGCCCAGGCCCGTGCTTTTGCGCCCGCTGATGGGGCGCGGCAGCGAGTAGAAACGCTCGCTCAGGCGCGGCAAGGCGTAGTCGGGAATCGGTGCGGCCTGATTGAACAGGCTGACCTGCACGTCGCTGTGTTGCGTCTGTGCGCTGAAGCGCAAGGTGCCGCCCGGCGGTGTGAAGTCCAAGGCGTTATCCAGCAGGTTGCCCAGCGCCTGGCGCAGCAGGAAAGGCTCACCGAAGACCTTCACATCGGCTGCAATCGTCTGTTCAACGTGCAGGCCGGCGCCTTCGATTCGCGCACATTGCGCCTTGATTACTTCGTCGACCAGGGCCGCCAACGGCATGCGGGTCTGTTCTTCCAAACCCTGGCGCTGCTCCACTTGGGCAAGGTTAAGCAACCGCTCGATCAACTGCTGCAGGCGCGCGCTTTCGCTGTCGATATTGCCGATAAAACGCTGCTGCTGCTCGCGGCTCATATCGCCCTGCAGCAATTCCGCCGCGCCGCGAATGGCAGCCAACGGGCTTTTCAATTCGTGGGTCAGGGTGTGCACGTAATGTTCGACGTAGGCCTTGCCCTCCAACTGCGTGCGCATGTGCTCCACAGCGGTGGACAATTGCTTGAGTTCGCCGCCCCGGTAATGCGGCAACTCGGCCCGGCGACCTTCGCTCACCGCCTGTGCATACGCCGTGAGCCGATGCAACGCCACGCTCAGCCACCACGACAGCAATGCGCCCAGCAGCAGGCCCAACACCACCAACCCGGCGCCGTACCAGAGCAAGCGGTTCTCGGTGCGATCCACATAGGGCTGCAACGAACTGTTGGGTTTGGCCACCGTGACCACGCCGATGATCTGGCCGTTGTCGCGGATCGGCGCGCCCACGTGCATCACCGACGAGGTGGGATCGTCCAGTTCGCTGCGGGTGGAACGGGCGCCGTATTCACCGCGCAAGGTGAGGTACACGTCGTTCCACTGTGAATAGTCCTGGCCCACCGCTTCGCCGGTGGAATCGAGCAATACGATGCCGTTGGCGTCGGTCACGTAGATGCGGTGGTTGACCTGGTTTTTCGGCAGGCCCCAGATGGTCGCGCCGGGCTGGCGATTGCCGTAGGCCTTGAGCAACTCAGGCCAGTGGCTTTGGCCGAGGGTGCCATTTTTTACGTCAAGACGCAGGATTTCAGCCAGCAGGTTGGCCGTGTCCACCAAGGTTTCTTCGGTGGACTGGCGCACGCCAGGGCGGATTTCCTTCATCACGGTGTTGAGCACAAAGTAACCCGTGAGGCCGATAAACAGCGCATACACCAGAAAGATCCGCAGCCCCAGGCGCATCAGCTGTGGCTCGGGCTGTAGCTGTAGCCGAGGCCGCGATGGGTCTGGATCGGCTCGGCATCCGCGGCAATACCGCGCAGTTTGCTGCGCAGGCTTTTGATATGGCTGTCGATATTGCGCTCGTAGCCGGCATCGGCCGGCACGCCCACCGCGTCGAGTAACTGCTCGCGGCTGAACACCCGTTCGGGCTGTTCCAGCAGGCTTTGCAGCAGGCGGAACTCATGCCGCGTGAGGCTCAAAGGCTGGCCGCGATAACTGATCTGCATGCGTTCCAGGTCGACCTGGAATACGGCGGGCGCAGCGCCGGGACCGACGCGTTTGAGAATCGCCCGAACCCGTGCCGCCACTTCCCGTGGGCTGAACGGCTTGACCACATAATCGTCGGCGCCGATCTCCAGGCCCACCACGCGGTCAATCTCGCCGTCGCGCGCACTGAGGAACATCACTGGCACTTCGCTGAAGCGGCGCAGCTGTTTGCAAGTCTCAAAGCCGCTGATATCCGGCAACCCGATGTCGAGGATGATCAGGTCGGCAGGCGTCTGGCGTTGATGGGCCAACGCCTCCTGGCCAAGGCTCAGCCAGGTGGTGGTGAAGCCTTCGCCTTGCAAGGCAAAGATCAGCGTGTCGGCTATCGCCGCTTCGTCTTCGACAATCAGGATGTGCGGCATGGGTTCAATCAGCAGTCCGGTTTGTCAGCAGTGTAGCGGCGGGCCGGGTTTACCGCCGCGCCGAACTCACGCAGGGCCTTGGCGCCGATCAGCAACGGGTAGTTGAAGCTGCTGCGGTCGGTGAGGTTGACCTCCACAGTGCGCTTGACGTTGCCCAGGCACATTTCCAGATCGATGACCGGGCGCTTGGCCACAGTAGCTTCGTCTTTGTCGTCGTCTTCGTCAGCGCGGCTTTTGATTTTGCTGATGCGCGAGACTTTGTGCTCATAGACCTTGTCGCTGGCGTCCTTGCCGCCAAGGCGGAAGCGCACCCAGTCGTCGCCATCGCGCTGGAAGGTTTCGATGTTGCGGGCCGACAGCGAGGCGGTCAGCGCGCCGGTGTCCATCTTGGCCTTGAAGGTTTGGCCGATCTCCGGCAACTGGATGTATTCGTAGCGACCGTAGAGGGTCGGTTCGGCAGCCATGACGGGTACGGCAGCCAGGGCGAGCAAGGCAAGGAGCAGTTTCACGAAGTGATTTCCTCGGAAAGAAGTAGGCGGATTCTAGACCGCAAAAGCGTTGTTTAGTTAGATCGTTCCCACGCTCTGCGTGGGAATGCAGCTCTGGACGCTCCGCGTCAGTCTTAAGTCGTGACGCAGAGCGTCACAGGAGGCGTTCCCACGCAAAGCGTGGGAACGATCACATTCGTGCGGCATTTTGCGATTTGGCCTCTAGACTCAGCTTGCTTATCATGGCCCGCCCACCCGATTCCAAGAGTTACTTATGCGCCGCCTGCTCACCGGCTGTTTTGTCACACTGCTGTTATTGCTCAACACCCTGGTGCTGTTCGGCCCGCTGATGGTGTTTGCCCTGCTCAAGCTGGTAGCGCCCGGCCGCTTTCGCGACTATGCCTCCCGGGCCGTGATGTGGATCGCTGAGACCTGGGCCGAGATCGACAAACTGATTTTCGCGCTGTGCATCCCCACGCATTGGGACATTCGCGGCGGCGATGAGCTGCGCGGCGACACTTCCTACCTGGTGATCAGCAACCACCAATCCTGGGTCGACATTCCGGCGCTGATCCAGGCGCTGAACCGGCGCACGCCGTTCTTCAAATTCTTCCTGAAAAAAGAGCTGATCTGGGTGCCCTTCCTGGGCCTGGCCTGGTGGGCGCTGGATTACCCGTTCATGAAGCGCTACACCAAGGCGTTCCTGGCCAAGCACCCGGAGCTGGCGGGGCAGGACCTGAAGATCACCAAAGAGGCCTGCGAGCTGTTCAAGCGCCAGCCGGTGACGGTGGTCAATTACCTCGAAGGCACGCGCTTCAGCGAGGCCAAACGCAAACAACAGGACTCGCCCTTTACCCGGCTGCTAAAGCCCAAGGCGGGCGGCGTGGCGTTTGTGCTGGCGGCAATGGGTGAGCAGCTGGACGCGGTGCTGGATGTGACCGTGGTTTATCCGCAGCCAAAAACACCGGGGTTCTGGGACTTGATCTGCGGCACAGTGCCGAAGGTGATCATTGATATCCGCACCCGTGAGCTGGACCCGGCATTGTGGCAAGGGGATTACGAGAATGATCCGGCGTTTCGCCAGACCGTCCAGAACTGGGTGAACCAGCTCTGGATGGAGAAGGATGCGCGCATCGAACAACTGCGCGCAGAGTCGCGTTAGCTGCCGGTGCCCCAGGCCGAGGCCAGCTTGCCCAGCACCGACTCGCTGGCGCCCTGGCCGCCCAGGTACTTGAGGATCACCGGGGCAAATTGGCTGACCATGCCACTGTCCATGCCCAACGCGCTAAAGGCGGTGTTCAAGTCGCTGGTGCTCTTCACGTTACCCAGCAAGCCATCCAGGCCGCTGGTCTTGCTGCCGCCGCTCTGGCCGAGCATCCCGCTCAAGGCGCCGAGGCTGCCCAGGGAGTTGCTGCCCGAGAGTTGATCCAGGCCCGGCACACTCTTGCCCAATTGCGAGTAGTCGGTACCGCTCAGTTTATTCTTGGCCAGGCCCAGCATGGCGCCGGTACCGCCCACGGCTTGTTCGGGGGTGATGTTCAGTTGCGAGGTCAGGGCGCTCAGCAGGCCGGCGGTCTCAGAGCTAGGCGCTGCAGCCGCCGCCTTGTTGTTGCTGCCCTGGGCACCGGAGACGGCATTGGCCACGTCACCGAGGCTGAAACCTGCGGCAAACACCGGGCTGGCGGCCACGGTCAACAGGCATGACAGGGCAAAACCGCGTGAAATCTTCATCAAGACAACCTCTGAATGTAGGAGCAAAAAGCAGGCGTTTGACTGACAGTCCCGAAGGAATGTTCCCACTTGCAGATTAGTTCAGAAAAATCCGCATCCAAATGTTCTCCGCGCGCGTATATCCCCCATGCACCGCCCGGAGTCGGATGGAATGAATGCTCAAGCTGAACTACCCTCTGCCTACCGTGCGCCGTCCCGTCGCCCTCGAACGAGAGCCTGGAGAAGCCCTATTTCCGTCCACGATGTTGACCCGTTGCGGCCCTTGCTGGCCCAATGCGCCCTGGGCAACCGCCAGGCGTTCGAGACCCTTTACCGCAGTGTTTCGCCACGGCTGCACGGCGTTGCCTTGCGTTTCATGGGGCGCGCGGACCTCGCCGAAGAAGTGTTGCAGGAGGCCTTTGTGCGCATCTGGTACAACGCTTCGCGCTACGAGGCTCACCTGGCGTCGCCGATGACCTGGATGGTCAACATCACCCGCAACCTGGCCATTGACCAATTGCGCAAACACCGCGAACAGCCTCTAGCCGAGGGCCAGCAGGAAGCCATGCTTGACGACAGCCCCAGCGCCCACGAGCAACTCGACAGCGAGCGCGAAGCCCGCGCCCTCAACCGCTGCCTCGACAGCCTCGACGGTATGCAACGCCAGTCGATTAGCGTGGCTTACTTCCAGGGCCTGTCGTGCTCGGAGCTGGCCGAACACTTGGCCGCGCCCCTGGGTTCGGTCAAATCCTGGATTCGCCGTGGCATGGAGCGTCTGCGCAGGTGCCTTGAATCATGAACTACCAAACCACCGCCCTGCGCCGCGCCCTGGCCGCCGACTACGCCATCGGGCTGATGCCCGCCACTGCGCGTCGGCGCTTCGATGCCCTGCTGCTCGACGACGCCGCGCTGCGCGTGGAGCTCGGCCATTGGCAAGCCGCCCTCGCCAGCCTCACCGGCGCCCTGCCCGAGCGGCCAGTGCCGGAGCATGTGTGGGCCGGCATCAAGGCGCGCATTGAGCCGCAAGTGCTGCATGTGCCGGCGAAGAAACCTTTCTGGATGAGTTTCCGACTGCTCGCCGCTGCCTGCGCGATCGTCGTGGCGGTGCTGGTGGGCGTGCTTTATCAGCGTGATAGCGGCGCCGAGTACAACGCCACGTTGGTCGCGGCCAACCAGCAGCCGGCGTTGCAGGTCCAGGCGTTTGGCGATCATCTGCAGGTGGAGCCGCTCACATTGGCCGCCGTAGAGCCGACGCGAGCCCTGGAACTGTGGGTCATTGCGGCCGGTGGCAAACCCGTCTCCCTGGGCTTGGTGCCGACCTCGGGTAAAGGCCGAATCCAGCTGAGCAAGGAACAGCAAGCGCTGTTGACTGCACCCGCGACCCTGGCCGTCAGCCTGGAACCACAAGGCGGCTCACCCACCGGACAACCCACCGGCCCCGTGCTGTACCAAGGCGCCCTGGCCACTCGCTGACTGTGGCAAGTGGGCAGTCGTGGCGAGCAGGCTTGTCCTGCGTAGGGCTGCGAAGCGGCCCCAGTAAAGGCACTGCAATTTTCCTGAAAGAACTCAGCGTCTGGTTTTGGGGCTGTTTCGCAGCCCTCCGCAGGACAAGCCTGCTCGCCACAGGAGAAATTGACTGCCTTCAAAAGTTGTGTAGATACCTATGCCC
>NZ_JAAAFV010000057.1:530672-547335 GCF_019352915.1 Pseudomonas sp. Xaverov 259
CATCGCAGCCAAGCCATCTCCCACATTTGATCTTCGTCGATTGGGCGACTTTGAAATAACAAACGCCGGAACCATAAGAAAATACGCTAAAAAACTGTTGTTTATAACAGTAGCCAACGCCGTGGATCAGCCGCAGCATGACGGTCCTGCGCCCCACAGGAAGCTAACCATGAAGCGTGCAATGCTTGCGGGTTTGTCTGCAATGACAGGGCTGGTAGCGAATGCCATCGCGGCGACTTCAACCTGCCCGTCGATCCAGAGCATCAATCAAACCGCCATGGCCGGTGGCGGTTTCAGCTATGAAACATCACAGGCTGACGGGCGCACTTGGAAAGGTGAAAACCCATTGGCGCCCGCCTCCTATCTGGCTGACTCGACGTTTCACGATGTCCGATACGATGCACAGAACACAGCCGTCATCTGCACCTACAAAGGGCCAATGGGTAACGACGCAAACCTTTCGGTCACGCTCAAACCCGTGTTGGGGTGGAATCTCACACCTCTCGGTGACTGGAGAGGTACCTATTGCGAAGCCCTGGACCCCATCAAGTGTTCATTCACCCATCTGTGACCACATTTGATCTGCATTGGCCGGGCGACTTGCTCCTGGCGATGGATGGCTCTTATAGTTCGGCGGTCGTCCATATGGCTATACGGGTTTGGCGACTCGGGTGAATGGTGCAAAAGCTTCTGCTTTTTTGCAGGTTCTTTTGCGTCCGCAATAGCTGCTTTCATGGTGGCTGTGCGCGGGAGACCTCCGGGTCTGCCGGTTCCATTCCCGGTTCGCCAACCTGCGTACAGCTGCCACCCATTCGTTTGGCGACGAATAAGTGTGTAGCCCACCTCTACTTGAATGGGTTTTAAAACATAAACCGATACATGCCGCTTACCGGCCACGACGCCACCACGCCCTCCCTGCTCATCGACACCCAAGTGCCGCTGGACGTGCTCCACGACGCCGCCGTCTACCGCATCCGCGCGATCACCCAAGTCATGGAAAACCTGGCGTTTCGCGAAGGTCTGCGCCATTCCATTGCGCGATGGCTGTGATCTGCTGGATGTGATCAGCCGACGCCTACAGGCCTAAACACCAGACGCAAAAAGGGCGACCCACAGGTCGCCCTTTTATTTGCCCTAAGCCTTACGCCGCGCTAAACATCTTATGCGGATCAATCACAAACTTCTTCGGCACACCCGCATCAAATTCGCCGTACCCACGCGGCGCGTCATCCAGGCTGATCACCTGCACACCGACGATTTCCGCAATGTTGATGCGATCCCACATGATCGCCTGCATCAGTGCGCGGTTGTACTTCATCACCGGCGTTTGCCCGGTGTGGAAGCTGTGGGATTTGGCCCAGCCCAGGCCAAAGCGAATGCTCAAGCTGCCCATTTTCGCGGCAGCATCAACAGCGCCTGGGTCTTCGGTGACGTACAGGCCAGGGATACCGATTTTGCCCGCCACACGCACCACGCCCATCAGCGAGTTGAGCACGGTGGCCGGGGCTTCGGCCTTGGCGCCTTCATGGCCGTGGCCACGGGCTTCGAAGCCTACGGCGTCTACCGCGCAGTCCACTTCCGGCTCGCCCAGCAAGGCGGCGATTTGTTCGTGCAGTGGGGTGTCTTTGGACAGGTCGGCAATTTCGAAACCCTGGGCCTTGGCGTGGGCCAGGCGGATTGGGTTGACGTCGCCGATGATCACCACCGCTGCGCCGAGCAGGCGGGCGGAGGCGGCAGCGGCCAGGCCGACCGGGCCGGCGCCTGCGATGTAGACGGTGCTGCCTGGGCCAACGCCGGCAGTGACGGCGCCGTGGTAGCCGGTCGGCAGGATGTCGGAGAGGCAGGTCAGGTCACGGATTTTCTCCATGGCCTTGTCGCGGTCCGGCAGTTTGAGCAGGTTGAAGTCGGCATACGGCACCAGCACGTATTCGGCCTGGCCGCCGGTCCAATCGCCCATGTCGACGTAGCCGTAAGCGCCACCGGCACGGGCCGGGTTGACGGTAAGGCACACGCCGGTGTGTTGTTCTTTGCACGAGCGGCAACGGCCGCACGCCACGTTGAATGGCACCGACACCAGGTCGCCGATTTTCAGGTTTTCGACGCCGCTGCCCATTTCGATCACTTCGCCGGTGATCTCGTGACCGAGCACCAGGCCGGTTTGGGCAGTAGTGCGGCCGCGCACCATGTGTTGGTCGGAACCACAGATGTTGGTGGAGACCACGCGCAGGATGACGCCGTGCTCAATCTTCCTGCCACGGGGGTCCTGCATTTTGGGATAGTCGATTTTCTGTACTTCGACCTTGCCGTTGCCGAGATACACGACACCACGATTACCAGACATGCTTTCACCTCGCTGTTGTTTTTATGGAACCGCGTCGCCCAGGCAGGCGGCGCGTTTAAGTGCTCGGGTTACAGATGCTGTTTTTGCGTTGTTTGTTAGGGCCCCTTCGCGAGCAAGCCCGCTCCCACATTTGACCGGGTTCCACATTTGAAATGCGGTCGAATGTGGGAGCGGGCTTGCTCGCGAAGGCGTCAGTCAAAGCACCACAGTCCTATTGGCATTGAGAAAAACCCGCCGCTCAATGTGATACCCAACCGCCCGGGCCAAGGTCAGCCCTTCAATATCACGCCCCTTGGCAATCAAATCCTCGGGATAGTGGCTGTGATCCACCACCTCCACGCCCTGGGCGATGATCGGGCCTTCATCCAGATCGTTGTTGATGTAATGCGCCGTAGCGCCCACCAGTTTCACGCCCTTGTTGTACGCCTGGTGATACGGCTTGGCGCCTTTAAAACCGGGCAACAGGGAGTGATGAATGTTGATGGCCTTGCCATCGAGCTTGCGGCACAGCTCCGGCGACAGCACCTGCATGTAGCGCGCAAGAATCACCAACTCGGCGCCGGTCTCTTCAATCACTTGCCACACCTGACGCTCCTGGGACGGCTTGTCGTTGGGGTCGAGGGGGAAATGGTAGTAGGGAATCTGGTGCCAGTCGGCCAAAGGTTTCAAATCCGGGTGATTGGACACCACCGCGACCACGTCCATCGACAGTTGGCCGATGCGCTGGCGATAGAGCAAATCGTTCAGGCAGTGATCGGCCTTGGAGACCATGATCACCACTTTTGGCCGGTAGTTCGGCGCCGTCAGCTCGAAGATCATGCCAAAGGCTTCACCGCGCGAGGCCAGGCCATCGCGGAACGCCTGCTCGTCGAAACCCCCGGGCTGGCGAAACTCAACGCGAATAAAAAACCGGCCCGAAAGGCGGTCATCGAACGAATGGTGCTCGGTGACGTAGCAGCCCTGCTCGAACAGGTAGCGGGTGACCGCGTCCACCGTGCCGAGCACGCTGGGGCAGTCGGCGGTCAAAATCCATGTATCGGGTGCGCGGCTCATTGTGCGTGACTCCTTGATCGTTCCCACGCTCTGCGTGGGAATGCCGCCATGGACGCTCTGCGTCCGCTCTTGGGGCGCGGAGCGTCCCGGGATGCATTCCCACGCAGAGCGTGGGAACGATCGTTATGCAACGACATTCAGGCCGAATTCAGCCGAGGCATCCTGCAACCACAACCACCAGTAATCCGAGAAGCTGCGACGAATCAGCAGCTCCCAGGTGTCTTCAGCCGTGTGACGGATCACCAGCTGCGACTTGGCGAACACCGTACCCACCGCCTTGCCCACCGGGAAGTTATTGGGGTGCACGTCGTAGCTGGTGGATTTCATCAGCACGTCGCGCACGTTCGGGCCGCTGAGTTCGAGGATCTGCTGGCCACCGCTGACGTTGACGATCTGGATATGCAGCTCGCCCAGGGCAGCGCGCAGGGTTTGCTCGGCAGCAAATTCTTCACCGCCTGGCACGATCAGCAACCACTCATCCGGGCCGAGCCATTGCAGGCTGGTTTCGCCTTTGATGATCACCTGCAAGGCGCCAGGCAGTTCGATGCCGAGGGCTTTGTGCACGCCGGCAGCGAACGCGGCGTCATGGCCATCGCCACGAATAGTCAGGTGGCCGAGGAGTTTCTTTTCCCGCACGGTCACGCCGGCGTTCTTGCGGCCCTTGCCGACCAGGCTGGCGAGGTCGGCATGGTGCAGCGACGACTCGGCCTTGGCGCCGGTGGTTGGGCGTTGTTGGTAAACATTGGCTGCTGTCATAAAGCACCTGTTCTGAATTCTGTGGTGACTGTTGATCGTTCCCACGCTCTGCGTGGGAATGCCGCCATGGACGCTCTGCGTCCGCTCTTGGGACGCGGAGCGCCCCGGGATGCATTCCCACGCGGAGCGTGGGAACGATCAGGTGTCAGATGTTCTGGCGATCGCCTTTCGGGTCGAAGAACACTGAAGACACAATCTCTGCCTCAATCACGCTGCCATCCGCCTGCGGTGAGAACACCCGCTCACCCAAACGCTTCAAGCCGCCCTTGACCACCGCCATCGCAAATGAATAACCCAGCGAGTTGTGCGCATAGCTTGAGGTCACGTGGCCGACCATCTTCATCGGGATCGACTGTTTAGGGTCGAACACCAACTGCGCGCCTTCCGGCAGCCATACATTCGGGTCAATCGGCTTCAAGCCCACCAACTGCTTACGCTCTTCACGCACGCAGTCTTCGCGGTTCATCCCGCGCCAGCCGATCCACGAGAACGGTTTGGTACGGCCTACGCACCAGCCCATGTTCAGGTCGTCCGGGGTCATCGAGCCGTCGGTGTCTTGCCCGACGATGATGAAGCCCTTCTCGGCCCGCAGCACGTGCATGGTCTCGGTGCCGTACGGGGTCAGGTTGTACTTCTTGCCGGCCGCAACGATTTGTTCGAGCACGCCCATGGCGTAGTCGGCCTGCACGTTGACTTCGTACGACAGCTCGCCTGTAAACGAGATACGGAACACCCGCGCCGGTACGCCGCCAACCAGGCCTTCCTTCCAGGTCATGAACGGGAAGCCGTCCTTGTCCAGGTCGATGTCGGTGACTTCCGCCAGCAGCTTGCGGCTGTTGGGGCCGGACAAGGTCATGGTTGCCCAGTGGTCAGTAACCGAGGTGAAGTACACCTTGAGGTCTGGCCACTCGGTCTGTTGGTAGATTTCCAGCCATTGGAGCACGCGGGCGGCGCCGCCGGTGGTGGTGGTCATCAGGAAGTGGTTGTCGGCGATGCAGGCTGTTACGCCGTCGTCGAAGACCATGCCATCTTCCTTGCACATCAGGCCGTAGCGGGCCTTGCCCACGTCGAGCTTGGTCCAGGCGTTGCTGTAGATGCGGTTGAGAAACTCGCGGGCATCCGGGCCTTGAATGTCGATTTTGCCGAGGGTGGACGCATCGAGCAGGCCAACGCTGTCGCGCACGGCCAGGCATTCGCGCTTCACGGCGGCGTGCAGGTCTTCACCGTTGCGTGGGAAGTACCAAGGGCGTTTCCATTGGCCGACATCTTCAAACTCGGCGCCGTTTTTAACGTGCCAGGCTTGCAGCGCGGTGTAGCGCACCGGCTCGAAAATGTGCCCACAGTGACGGCCCGCGACGGCGCCGAAAGTCACCGGCGTGTAGTTGGGGCGGAACATGGTGGTGCCCATCTGCGGGATGGTCACGTTCAGCGAGCGGGCCGCGATGGCCAGACCGTTGACGTTGCCGAGCTTGCCCTGGTCGGTGCCGAAGCCCAGCGCGGTGTAGCGCTTGACGTGCTCGACCGACTCGAACCCTTCGCGGGTCGCCAGCTCAATCGCAGCAGCGGTGACGTCGTTTTGCAGGTCGACAAATTGCTTCGGCGCGCGTGCGGTCGGCTTGTCATGGGGCACTTGGTAAATGCCCAGTGTCGGCTCTTCCAGACGGCTCAAGGCTTTTGGCAGCGTGCCTTCCACCGGCGCAAACCCAGCTTCGCTGGCTGCGCGCACGCCGCCTTCAAAACCATCGGCCAGGGAATCGCCGAGGCCGTAGACGCCATTGATGCCACCGACACACACGCGTTTTTGCGGCGCTTCGCCCGGTACAAACCCGAGGATGTCTTCACGCCAGGTCGGCTTGCCGCCCAAGTGCGAAGCCAGGTGAACAACCGGGCTGTAGCCGCCGGAGCTGGCCACCAGGTCGCAGTCCAGCCACTCGCCGGGGCTGGTGACTTTATGCGCCTTGACGTCAATCGCCGCCACACGCGCAGCGGTCACGTGCTTGCTGCCGCGGGCTTCGATCACGGCGCTGCCGGTGAGGATGCGAATGCCTTTGGCGCGGGCTTCTTCCACCAGGGCGCCACGTGGATTGTGGCGCACATCGGCGACAGCCACCACGGTAAGGCCCGCATCGAGCCAGTCCAGCGCGACACGGTAGGCGTGGTCGTTGTTGGTCGACAGCACCAGTTTTTTGCCCGGTGCCACGCCGTAGCGGCGTACGTAGGTGGAGACCGCACCGGCGAGCATGTTGCCCGGCACGTCGTTGTTGCCGTACACCAATGGGCGCTCGCACGCACCGGTCGCCAGCACCACACGTTTGGCACGCACACGGTGGATGCGCTGACGCACCTGGCCAATCGGCGCACGGTCACCGAGGTGGTCGGTGAGGCGTTCGTGGATGGTCAGGAAGTTGTGGTCGTGGTAACCGTTGACGGTTGCACGCGGCAGCAGCACCACGTCCGGCAGGGCTTTGAGTTCCGCGATCACGCTGGCAACCCATTCGGCCGCCGGCTTGCCGTCGAGGCTTTCGCGGGAATCGAGCAAGGAGCCGCCGAATTCTTCCTGTTCGTCAGCGATGATCACGCGGGCACCGCTGCGCGCAGCCGCCAATGCAGCGGCCAGGCCGGCAGGGCCTGCGCCCACAATCAGCACGTCGCAATGACGGTTGAAGTTGTCGTAGGTGTCCGGGTCGTTCTCGGTCGGCGAGCGGCCAAGGCCCGCAGCCTTACGAATGTACTTCTCGTACGTCATCCAGAACGATTGCGGGTACATGAAGGTTTTGTAGTAGAAACCCGGCGGCATCAGCTTGCCGCCGACCTTGCCGAGAATACCCATCACGTCATTGTTGACGCTCGGCCAGCCGTTGGTGCTGGTGGCGACCAAACCCTGGTACAGCGCCTGTTGCGTGGCGCGCACGTTGGGAATCTGGGTGGCTTCGGTGGCGCCGATCTGCAGCACCGCGTTCGGCTCTTCGGCGCCGGCGGCAAAGATGCCGCGTGGGCGCGAATACTTGAAGCTGCGGCCGATGATGTCGACGCCATTGGCCAGCAGTGCAGCGGCCAGGGTGTCGCCCTCAAAGCCTTTATAGCTCTGGCCGTTGAAGGTAAACGTCAGGGCTTTGTTACGGTCGATGCGACCACCGTTGGACAGGCGATTGATCTGGCTCATACCTTCTCTCCAGAAGCCTTGGCGGTGAATTGCGGCTTGGTGCCAATCTTGTAGGTTTCAAGAATTTCGTAGGTCAGGGTGTCGCGGGTGGCGTTGAAGTACTGACGGCAACCGGCGGCATGGATCCACAGTTCGTGATGCAGCCCGCGTGGGTTGTCACGGAAGAACATGTAGTCGCCCCACTCTTCATCGGTGCAGGCATTCGGGTCCAGCGGGCGCGGGATATGCGCTTGGCCGGACGCGTGGAATTCCTCTTCGGAGCGCAGTTCGCCACAGTGAGGACAGAAGATATGCAACATAGGGAATTTCTCCTGTTAGTGGGCGACGGCCGCAGCGCCATGCTCATCGATCAAGGCACCGTTGTGGAAACGGTCGATGGAAAAAGGGGCCGCCAATGGGTGCATTTCACCCTTGGCGAGGCTTGCGGCAAACACGTTGCCTGAGCCCGGTGTGGCCTTGAAGCCACCGGTGCCCCAACCGCAGTTGAAGAACATGTTCGGCACCGGGGTTTTGGAGATGATCGGGCAGGCGTCCGGGGTGGTGTCGACAATGCCGCCCCACTGGCGGTTCATGCGCACCCGCGACAGCACCGGGAACATTTCGACGATGGCCTGGATAGTGTGTTCGATCACTGGGTACGAGCCGCGCTGGCCGTAGCCGTTGTAGCCGTCGATACCGGCGCCGATCACCAGGTCGCCCTTGTCGGACTGGCTGATGTAGCCGTGTACGGCGTTGGACATGATCACGCTGTCGATAATCGGCTTGATCGGCTCCGACACCAGTGCTTGCAACGGGTGGGATTCGATCGGCAGGCGGAAGCCAGCCAGCGAGGCCATATGCCCGGAGTTACCCGCAGTGACCACACCGACGCGCTTGGCGCCGATAAAGCCCTTGTTGGTTTCGACGCCGATGCACACGCCGTTTTCCTTGCGAAAGCCGATCACTTCGGTCTGCTGGATCAGGTCCACGCCGAGTGCGTCAGCCGCACGGGCGAAGCCCCAGGCCACGGCATCGTGACGGGCCACGCCGCCGCGCCGTTGTACGGTGGCGCCGAGTACCGGGTAGCGGGTGTTTTTTGAGCAGTCCAGGTACGGAATCTCGTCGGCCACTTGCTTGGCATTGAGCAGCTCGCCGTCCACGCCGTTGAGGCGGTTGGCGCTCACGCGGCGTTCGGAGTCACGGATGTCTTGCAGGGTGTGGCACAGGTTGTAGACGCCACGCTGGGAGAACATCACGTTGTAGTTCAGGTCCTGGGACAGGCCTTCCCACAGTTTCATCGCGTGTTCGTACAGGTGCGCCGACTCATCCCACAAGTAGTTGGAGCGCACGATGGTGGTGTTGCGCGCGGTGTTACCGCCGCCCAGCCAGCCTTTTTCGACCACGGCCACGTTGGTGATGCCGTGCTCTTTGGCCAGGTAGTAGGCCGTTGCCAGACCATGCCCGCCGCCGCCGACGATCACCACGTCGTAGACCTTTTTCGGTGTGGGCGTGCGCCACATCTTCTGCCAGTTTTCGTGGTGGCTGAGTGAGTGCTTGAAGAGGCCGAAGCCCGAGTAGCGTTGCATAGTCATTACTCCAAAACCGCGCTCAGCGATAAACCGGGAAATCAGCGCACAGGGCAGACACGTGCTTGGCCACGTTGGCCTCGACATCGGCATCGCCGAGGTTGTCGAGGATGTCGCAGATCCAGCCGGCCAGTTCGATGCATTGCGGCACCTTGAAACCACGCGTGGTCACCGCCGGGGTGCCGATACGCAGGCCCGAGGTCACGAACGGCGACTGCGGGTCATTCGGCACGGCGTTCTTGTTGACGGTGATGTGGGCGCGGCCGAGGGCGGCGTCCGCGTCTTTGCCGGTGAGGCCCTGGCGGATCAGGCTGACCAGGAACAGATGGTTATCGGTGCCGCCGGACACCACGTCGTAGCCGCGCTTGATAAACACGTCGGCCATGGCCTGGGCGTTGTCGATCACTTGTTGCTGATAAACCTTGAAGCCAGGCTCCGCCGCTTCCTTGAAGCACACGGCCTTGCCGGCGATGACGTGCATCAGCGGGCCGCCCTGGGCGCCGGGGAACACGGCAGCGTTTAGTTTCTTTTCAATCGCTTCGTTGGCCTTGGCCAGGATCAGGCCACCACGTGGACCGCGCAGGGTTTTGTGGGTGGTGGTGGTGACCACGTCCGCGTACGGCAGCGGGTTCGGGTACAAGCCAGCGGCAACCAGGCCGGCGACGTGGGCCATGTCAACGAACAGCAGCGCGCCAACCTTGTCGGCGATCTGACGGAAGCGTGGGAAATCCAGGGTCTTGGAGTAGGCAGAGAAACCCGCCACGATCATTTTCGGCTGGCACTCGACGGCCAAGCGCTCAACTTCGTCGTAATCAATCAGGCCGGTGTCGGTGTTGATGCCGTACTGCACGGCGTTGTACAGCTTGCCCGAAGACGACACTTTGGCGCCGTGGGTCAGGTGGCCGCCATGGGCCAGGCTCATACCCAGGATAGTGTCGCCGGCATTGATCAGCGCCAGGTACACCGCGCTGTTGGCGGACGAACCGGAGTGTGGCTGCACGTTGGCGTAATCAGCGCCGAACAGCTGCTTGGCGCGCTCGATGGCGAGGGCTTCAACCTTGTCCACATGCTCGCAGCCACCGTAGTAGCGCTTGCCTGGGTAGCCTTCGGCGTATTTGTTGGTCAGGCCGCTGCCCTGGGCTTGCATCACGCGTTTGCTGGTGTAGTTCTCTGACGCGATCAGCTCGATATGATCTTCCTGACGCTGCTCCTCGGCATTCATCGCCGCCAGCAGTGCGTCGTCATATCCCTGGATCTGGTCTTGTTTGCTGAACATCGCGTCTCTCCCAGCCTTTCGTATTGTTAAGGCCCATGCAGGGCCCTTTGATGCGATGGTAGGGCTGGCGCACAGAGGTCAAATGCCTACGCACGCCACGCAAAGGTGCGTTTACGACATGGCTTCGCGGGTGGGCGATAAAACACTGAAATGGCTTGGGCCGCCTGAAGATTTAGAAACACAAACCTGACACTTTGAGCCGCACAAGCCTGAAAACTTGGCTACGCTTGCCAATCAAACAGCGCCAGCTCATGCATTCGACGCATTCACTGTTCAATCCAGAAGATTGAACGCCCTACACCGTCGAGGAACGCTGGCATGGCGCTAATTAACCAAGTGATGGCTATCTGCAAACGCCTGGCCCCCTATGGCTGGCACACTCTGTTGCTTCACCACGGTCTCGACATCCTGGCGACCAACCTTGAAGCCGAACTGGGTAAAACACTGAAGCCTGACCGCACACTGGCGGGCTTTGAAGACTTTGCCCTGGTTGCAACACGTGGCATTGAACCTGGCCAACCCGCACACAGCCTGCTGTACCACGCACTGGCCCACCCCCAGGTGACGCACGATGCCAAGGGTAACCCGCTCCAGGCCTTCCCCTCCCTGGCAGAACTTGAAACCGTCCTTGACTATGTTTATGCCAGACAAGCGCCCAGCCTTGCGCAGCTGAACGCGCGTGCCAATGGACGGCCCATGGCAGTCGTCGTGTTTGCGCTGGAGTACCGCGCAGCACCGGACACGGTGCACAAGGTTCAGGCCGATTTGTGTTTTTCGCGGACCGGCATAGCAAGGGTTGGCACTGCCGCGGCGCTGTACGACGCTTCAAGCAGGGGTTTCCTGCCGTTTGTAGAAGGTCAAAATCACGCTATCCGGGTTCTGCCGGCGCGCTACAGCGCCTACGTCGCGGTGCAGCTTAAGGGCGACCGCGCCCGTTTTGGCCCTATGCGTTTTGATTCAGACGATGCAGACATGGATTTTTGGGTGCCTGTTCATAAACTGTTCAACGGCAACGAGTGCATTGCGGGCCTCACCGTTGATGTACGCCTTCAAGCGCTGCACAAAAACGAGAAATTACGCCGCATACATATGGAGTTGGGGCCAGATGCCGGCTGGGATGAACCCCATATCAGCCAACCGCCCTTCGTCATCACCGATGGCCTGGCAGACTGGCTTCCCGAGCACACGTATGGCACCGGCTTAATGGCCGCTACGCTCCGTGCACGACTGGTTGAACCGGCTCAGTATCAAGGCAAACCCTTGACGTTCAATGTGCCCCACGACCCCGACATTTTCATCTCCAGCTTGCGAATTGACGAAGGCGCTTCGGAATACGTGCATATTCGCCATAAAGTCGATGCAGCGGGCAATATCACCAATCTCAATCGCCGATCAGACCTGTTTGCCGAATTGCAGAAGGGTAACTTCAGGGCTCAGCACTACCTGGACTTTACCGCCGACGGACGCATTCAAGCCCAGTGCGCGGCGTTGGACACCGCCATCCCACAACGCGTGCCGGCGTATTCACTGATCTGCGCGCCGGACTTCTATCCTCTGTGCAAGCAGCGACACCTGGTCGAATGGCTCGAAAGCCTGGCCCCCGATGTTCGATACACGGTCTTTCGCGTAGAGCCGGAATGTTTGTCCGATTCGCGATACCCCGCCAATATCCAGTCTTTTCCGGAGTCTTTTTCCAGCAAGGACTACGGCATCACTGCGATTGTGGCCCAGCTCGACTCCTCGCCCAACCGGGCTACGCCGCTGACGCCAACCGTTACGCCTGCACGGTGTGCGTGGTGCCTTCCCGATGCCGGCGCCGGGGTATTCGCGCCAGGCTGGGATATTGGCCTGGTGACGACTGACCCCGCATTGGGCAGCGTGGTGCACCTGGCAGCCTACAGGCTGGGCAGCCCATTCCCCGAGGATGCCAAGCTCTGCGCAGCGTTGAGCTCATTCTGGCCTGCAGTTGCACCCGATTCAGCGCAAGCCTATCCACCAAATGCCGGGGCTGGACCGACCATAAAACCCATGATGGATCAGGAGATCGGCAAAAGTGGCGGTTTCCCGTGGGATGGCGTACCCGCTCCAAAAAAATACGTCGCCAATAACGCACCCCACAGAGCGTACGAAACTTACTTCTATACCGACTACACAGAGAACGCGCTGAACGGGAAGTTCTCATTGGCACTCACAGGCAAAGTCGACTCACAGGAATATCAGCGGCGAATCGATGCTTTCCGGCGAGTCAAACTGTCATTGGGCGCCACATCCGGAAATTGGTTTATCGACACATTCAGCCTGGCAACGCCCGGCGACTCCAACGTCGTTACGCTGAACACAAACCTGCAAGTTGGCCCCAAGGACATAGGCTACCGAATCGAAGTGTTTCGCTACACGCCGGTTGAATCACCCGCATTTGACCAAGCGCGTATCAGGCTGACGGAAACCTTTATTTATTTCGTATGGCCGCACGTTATGTTGCGCCAACAGGGTGTAAGCCCCTGGCAGCGCGTTTAGGCTTGGCCATGCCCGACAGCGCAGGCCGCTATGACGTGATCATAATCGGTGCCGGCCCGGCAGGTTGCTCGGCCGCCATTTCCTGCGCCCAACAAGGCTTTAAAGTGGCACTGATTGAGCGCCTGTCTTTTCCGCGCCACCGCCCGGGCGAGACCCTGCACCCCGGCATAGAGCCTGTGCTTGAGCAACTGGGCGTGGCTGAAAAAATCCGTGGCGATGCCTTCGTCCGGCCTGCGGGTACTTGGGTAAAGTGGGACAAGGAACGACACTTTGTGCCCTTCGGGCAAGACCAACGCGGGCCTTGGCGGGGGTTTCAGATACCCCGAGCAACGCTGGACGGGTTGCTGTTGGATCAAGCCGTCGCGTCAGGTGTCCACGTCCTGCAACCCTGCCAGGCAAAGAGCGTGTTGCAGATAAACGATCGAGTGGTAGGCCTCCAGACTCAGGCCGGGCAACTGTTTTGCAGGCACCTTATTGATGCCAGTGGCGCTCACGGCTGGCTGGCACGCCAATTAAGGCTGACCTCGCATCGCTGCTCGCCCCCGCTGACAGCTGTGTATGGCTATAAGCGAGGAACCGTCCAGGAGAGTGCTCTCGGCATCTTCGCAGACCCATCGGGCTGGTATTGGACGGCTCACATCGGCCAGCAGCTTTATCACTGGACACGACTGCGCTTTGTGCACGATAAATCGCCGACGATAGCGGCTGTTCCGGCCTGCTTTGAACAATTACCCTGTGAAGGAACGATCCGGGGTGCCGATGTCACTTGGTCAATCTGTGACCAGTCGGCGGGTAACGGCTATTTCATCATCGGAGACGCAGCCAGCCGGTTGGACCCGGGCGCCTCTCATGGCGTACTCAAGGCGCTGATGTCCGGCATGATGGCTGCGCAATGTATTGTCGATGAAAGCGCCAACCCAATGCACAGGCAGGCTATTTCACTTCAATATTGCCAATGGCTGCGGGATTGGTTCGAGCGCGACGTACAAAAAATGCGCGACTTCTACGCGGCTCATCCGTTTCCACCTTGTTGGCTTGGGTCGACGTCAGCCAATGGCCTTTCGAACCACCCACAAGAGTAAAAAATGTAATGGATACAGCGCGTACGCCCAGCGGCGCATGGCTGGTGGCGAGACGTTTTTGCCGTATCGCAACAAGACCAGACCCGCCAATGGCGCAATCAGGCAAGCGGCAAATCCCATAAGCGCCACAGGCGTGCCGCTATTGAGCAGAATCTGCCATTGGTTGGCGGCCACGCAGACCAAACCCGGCAACAGGCTGAAATACCATGGCCGGGTAAATGCCAGCAGCATCGCCAACGGCAGCAATACACCGAAAAATCCGAACATCAGCTGACTGGAAAATATCGCGCCTACCACCAGGGCAATCAGCGCCAATCCTCGATCAAAAAGCGCCTTCTGCTGCCATCCTCGGGCAACCAGCAACCCCAGCGCCAACGTCGGCAAGACGTTCAAGGTATCGGCATCCTCGATAAACATCCGGTACGGCACTTCACTGATCACACTGAACAGCAACAGCCAGCCCAGGTAGCGCCACTGGCCGGTCACGGGAGCATTTGCAGCGCGGTGCAAATTGGCTGCAATCGCCAGGCAAAACCAGGGAAACGCCATGCGCCCCGGCACGTACAGGCCGTCCAGGCTCAAACCGACATAGCGCAAATGGTCGAGTACCATGCTCAGCAGCGCCAGCCACTTGAGCAAATCCAGTGCGCCATCGCGGACGCGTCCGACAGCCAATGTGTGTGTACCGTGCATAATTCCCCAGTGACTTTGCATTTACAGTGCGTGCGCACCCGCGACAATCTTGGTTACAGTGCGCACCAACATCGACCACAGGAATGGGCCATGACTGACAAGAGCCAACAATTCGCCAGCGACAACTATTCCGGCATCTGCCCGGAAGCCTGGGCCGCCATGGAACAAGCCAACCAGGGCCATCAACGCGCCTACGGCGATGATGAGTGGACCCACCGTGCCGCTGACGGTTTCCGCAATTTGTTCGAAACCGACTGCGAAGTGTTCTTCGCCTTCAACGGCACCGCGGCCAACTCCCTGGCGCTGTCTTCGCTGTGCCAGAGCTACCATAGCGTGATTTGCTCGGAAACCGCCCACGTCGAAACCGACGAATGCGGCGCGCCGGAGTTTTTCTCCAACGGCTCCAAGCTGCTCACCGCCCGCACCGAAAACGGCAAGCTGACCCCGGAATCGATCCGCGAGATCGCCCTGAAGCGCCAGGATATCCACTACCCGAAACCGCGTGTAGTTACGCTTACCCAAGCCACCGAAGTGGGCAGCGTGTACACCCCGGAAGAAATTCGCGCCATCAGCGTCACCTGCAAAGAGCTGGGCCTGAACCTGCACATGGATGGCGCGCGCTTTTCCAACGCCTGCGCGTTCCTCGGCTGCTCCCCGGCCGACCTGACCTGGAAAGCCGGTGTGGACGTGCTGTGTTTCGGCGGCACCAAAAACGGCATGGCCGTGGGCGAAGCCATCCTGTTCTTCAACCACAAACTGGCTGAAGACTTCGACTACCGCTGCAAGCAGGCCGGCCAACTGGCTTCGAAAATGCGCTTCCTCTCGGCACCGTGGGTGGGCCTGCTGGAAAACGACGCTTGGCTCAAACATGCCCGCCACGCCAACCACTGCGCTCAGTTGCTCAGCAGCCTGGTGTCGGACATTCCCGGCGTGGAGCTGATGTTCCCGGTACAGGCCAACGGCGTGTTCCTGCAACTCTCGGAACCAGCCATCGCGGCGCTGACGGCCAAGGGCTGGCGCTTCTACACCTTCATTGGCAAAGGTGGCGCACGGTTCATGTGTGCGTGGGATACAGAGGAAGATCGTGTAAGAGAATTAGCTGCGGATATCAGGGAAGTGATGAACGCTTAAGTCTTACGAATACTGGCGCATTGCCGAGACTGTTATTTGGTGTTTCTGACAGCATCACAGCCCATTTTCATCGACTAGCCTCTTGGAACCCGAAAGGAAAACGCCGCTGCAGCGGCCACCTTTCGGGAACAACTGCCTGCCGAATAATCGGCCGGAAACGGAAATCCAGCAGAGAGCTAAACCTATGGAATATCAATGCGACGGCAATAACCTCAGAATCGACGGCACTACCAGCACCACCGTCATCGACTGGGATGAATTCCGGAAGATCGCCAACGTCGGCGATACCATCCGCGAACCATCAAGGACACTGAGGATCTACGACAAGTCCTATGAATTGACAGCATCAGGCCAGCACTTTGTCGTGCATGTCTACGCTCAGTAACCGTTAACAACGGTTGATCGTTCCCACGCTCTGCGTGGGAATGCCTCCCCGGACGCTCCGCGTCCAACCCGTACCCAGATTCAAGGACGAATCCATGGGCAGAAGCCGCTACGTCATCACCGAACCCGAAAAGCCGCACTTCCTCACCTGTACCGTCATGGAGTGGCTACCGCTGTTTACCCGTGACTACATCGTTGGTCATCTTTTGGACTGCTGGCGATATCAACAAAACCACCATGCCTTGAACCTCTTCGGTTACGTCGTCCTCGAAAACCACTTGCACTTCCTCGCTCAGGCCCCCGACCTTGGCAAGTGCGTGAGCCAATTCAAATCCTTTACCGCCCGTACCATCATTGATGATTTGCAGCGCCGAGGCGCAGAGCGCTTATTACAACGCCTGCGGTTCAGCAAACGGGCGCATAAGGCAGACCGGGTTTATCAGCTTTGGCAGGAAGGCTCACACGCTGAGTTGGTGTACAGCCAGCGGGTGATGCACCAAAAGCTTGATTACATTCATCACAACCCGGTGAAACGAGGATATGTGGACTTAGCCGAACACTGGCGATATTCCAGTGCGCGCAATTACGCAGGGCAAGAAGGACTCATCGAAATTCAACAGTGGCACTAGTGCTCGTTCCCACGCTCTGCGTGGGAACGCCTCCTGAGGCGCTCCGCGTCCCGCCCTGTGGGCATGGCTTGAA
>NZ_JAAAFV010000057.1:547353-614407 GCF_019352915.1 Pseudomonas sp. Xaverov 259
AACGATCAGATCGGTGGCTCACTCAACTCGCTCGTTCCCACGCTCTGCGTGGGAATGCCTCCTGAGGCGCTCCGCGTCCCGCCCTGTGGGCATGGCTTGAATACCGGGCACTTTGTGACGCGGAGCGTCATGGGCTGCATTCCCACGCGGAGCGTGGGAACGATCGTTTAGAACTCGATGCGCACGTCGCCCTTCGGCACGCTGCAGCACGACAGAATGTAGCCTTCGGCTTCGTCTTCCTCGGTGATCCCGCCGTTGTGGTCCATCTCGACCTCCCCACCCAGCTTCATCACCTTGCAGGTTCCACAAATGCCCATGCCGCAGGCTTTGGGTATCAGCAGGCCAAGCTTGGCCGCAGCCGCGTGCACGGTTTCGCCCGGTGCCACACGAATGCTTTTGCCGGAGGCGATAAATTCCACTTGGTGCAGGTCCGCCAGGTCGACCTCTGGTGCATCAGCCGCTTGCTCGGCCTGTTCCACCGCATCGGCACGGGCCTCCGGCGGCGTGGCGCCGAAGGATTCCTCGTGATAGCGCGTCATGTCAAAGCCGGCAGCCTCCAGCAGGCGTTTCACCGCGCTCATGTACGGCGTAGGGCCGCAGCAGAACACTTCCCGCTCAAGAAAGTCCGGCACCATCAATTCCAGCATCTTGTGGTTCAAGTAACCGCGATAACCCGCCCAAGGCTCGCCCAGCCCGTGTTTTTCGCAGATCAGGTGCAGGCTGAAGTTATCGATCCGCGACGCCATGTGCTCCAGCTCGCGGTGGTAAATGATGTCTTTGGGCGAGCGGGCGCTGTGGATAAACGTCATGTCGACATTCGCGTTGGTGTCGTAGAACCAGCGCGCCATGGACATCACCGGCGTGATGCCGACACCGCCACTGAGGTACAGCACTTTGGGGCTTGGGAAGTCGATGGCATTGAACAACCCGACCGGCCCGTGCACCGCCAACTCCTGGCCTTCATGCAGGGTGTCGTGCAGCCAGTTGGAAACCCGCCCGCCCGGCACGCGCTTGATGGTCACCGAGAAGCTGTACGGCACCGACGGCGAACTGGAAATGGTGTAGGAGCGCATGATCGGCTGGCCTTCGATCTCCAGCTCCAGGGTGACGAACTGCCCCGGCTTGAAAAAGAACAGAATCGGCTGGTCGGCCATGAAGCAAAAGGTGCGCACGTCCCAGGTTTCCTGGATGACTTTGACGCAACGGACGATGTGCCGACCATTGGCCCAGGTCTGGGTGGTTACCGGGTTCAGGAAATTGTTGGACATGCTTGCTCTCCACTGCCGATGCTCGGCTTTATGGTGGCGATTCTGCGTAACGCCGCAACCGCCCATTTACCTATCTGCGACATTCACATACTTATCGCGACCAGCCCCCATACCACGGGGCTTGCGCGTCGGGATCAGAGTGGGCCATGTCGTTAATGGACAAGGTTCTGGTGTTCGGCGGCCCCACACTCGCTCCCAACAACGACGCTTTCTTTACGCCTTGCTGCAAAACCTGATTAGCCACTTTCGCCGGCCACACAGAATGGCCATGAGGACACACACGATGGACGTCACCGCAACCTTAAGCTTGGGCGATCCGCTGGAACCCGCACGCAAGGCCACCGCGCAAATGCTGCAAGAGCGCGAGCGCACTTTTTCGCTGCCGCAGCCGTTCTACTCTGATGAGCGGTTGTTTGATATCGACATGCAGGAGATCTTCCAGAAAGAGTGGTTGATCGCCGGCATGACCTGCGAGATTCCTGCCAAGGGCAACTACATCACCCTGCAAATCGGCAAGAACCCGATCATCGTGATCCGTGGCGCCGACGGCGTGGTACATGCCTTCCACAACGTGTGCCGCCACCGGGGTTCGCGCTTGTGCACCAGCGACAAGGGCAAGGTCGCCAAGCTCGTCTGCCACTACCACCAGTGGACCTACGAGCTGGACGGCCGCCTGCTGTTCGCCGGCACCGAAATGGGCGCCGACTTCGACATGAAGCAGTACGGCTTGAAGCCTGTAAACGTGAAGACGGCTGGCGGCTACATCTTCATCAGCCTGGCCGAAAACCCGCCGGCCATTGATGATTTCCTGTCGACGTTGAACCACTACATGGAACCCTACGACATGGAGAACACCAAGGTGGCGATTCAAACCACCTTGTTCGAAAAGGCCAACTGGAAGCTGGTGCTGGAAAACAACCGCGAGTGCTACCACTGCAACGCATCGCACCCGGAACTGCTGAAAACCCTGCTGGAATGGGACGACGTCACCGACCCGCGTGCCGACCAGGCCTTCAAGGACCACGTTGCCGCCTCCGCCGCTGCGTGGGACGCCGAAAAGATCCCTTACGCCCACGCCAGCTTCGGCCTGCGCAACCGCATCGTACGCATGCCGTTGCTCAAAGGCACCGTGTCGATGACCCTGGACGGCAAGCAAGGCTGCGCCAAGCTCATGGGCCGCATCAAGAACCCGGACCTGGGCTCGATGCGCATCCTGCACCTGCCGCATTCGTGGAACCACTGCATGGGCGACCACATCATCGTGTTCACCGTGTGGCCGATCAGCGCCCAGGAAACCATGGTCACCACCAAATGGATCGTGCACAAGGACGCCGTGGAAGGTGTGGACTACGACGTGGACCGCATGCGCCAGGTCTGGGACGCCACCAATGACCAGGACCGCCGCCTGGCCGAAGAGAACCAGCGCGGGATCAACTCCACCGCGTACCAGCCAGGCCCGTACTCCAAGACCTATGAGTTTGGTGTGGTGAACTTTGTCGATTGGTACAGTGAGCGGCTGCTGAACAACCTGGGCGCGGCGCCTGCGCCTTACCTCAAGGGTGTGGCAGCGCACGAGTAACTGACACACCCAAGATCAAACTGTGGGAGCGGGCTTGCTCGCGAATGCGGTGGTTCAGCCATGAATGAATTGACTGATACACCGCTATCGCAGGCAAGCCAGCTCCCACATGTACATGGGTTACTGTTCAAAAATCGATCAGCTCCCTTACAGCCCTTTGCCACCCTACCCTTCAGCCTTCGCCCAACAACTTATCCACAAAGCCACCCACAGCAATTGTGGGCAAGTGTGCTCAACCCTCGAAATTAACTGAAGAAAATCCGTGACTTATTCAAGTCTTGCGGTTTTAGCCACATCTGATCACTTATTGAACAATCTCTTGAAACCCCCTGAATACGTGGTCTACAGCAGTAGGCGAACACCTTATCCACAGAAGCACCAACAGACTTTGGGGGCAACTTCGCCAGCCTTGTGGAAAACCACCTCAAACCTTCATAAATCGGGGCATTCAGGGATTTCAGCGAGCCAATCAGGCAAATTGATCGTATTTTGATCAAGTCACTGAAAGCCTTTATTTACAAGGCTTCCAGCCGAGAGCGAACATCTTATCCACAGAAGCGCCAACAGACTTTGGGGGCAAGTTTGTACATGGTTTCAAACTTGCCCAGGAAAAAACCCAAGCAAAAACCGTCAGTTAGCCTGGTTGTTTTTCGTACAGAGGGCTGCAGGGCTTGATTAGCCGGGGGTGTGGACAACCGCGAACAGGTTATCCACAGGCGGATCAACAGGGATTGTGGGTAATCCTTTAGCGCACCACGCCTTCTTCGATGAGTAGCTTCAGAATCGCTTCAGCGCCCGCTTCAGGGCTAAGCCCCTTGAGCACCTGCCCACCGCCGCCGCTGGCCTTGGCAGTCGCCGCCTTCATCCGATCGGCGCCGCTCTTGGCCTTGATCACCTTGAGGCGCTTGGGCCGGGGCTTGGCCGGTTGCAGCACCGCACCTGTGAGTAACTCATCGTGTTCAACCTCAACCTCATGGGCCGCCAGCTCACCGCGCTGCGCCGGGCCATAGGCGCTTTGCCGTGGTTTGGGCGCGGCGTTATCCACAGTTGCCAGAAACGGCAGGCGCACCTTCAGGCGCCGCCGCTGCCCGCGCGGCAACGCTTGCAGCACATGGGCAATGCCGCCGTCGATAGACTCCACTTGCGCCAGCCCGACGATCAACGGCCAACCCAATTGCTCGGCCAACAGAAACGGCAACATGCCCGAGCCTTCGCCGGTTTCCGCCTGGCTGCCGGTGAGCACCACCTGGGCCCCGGCCTCGCGCAGGTAATCACTGAGCACCGGCAAAGCGTCGCTGCCCGCCGGTTGTTCCAGCACCTGCAACTGCGGCAGGCCCATGCCCAGGTAGCTGCGCAACGTCGGCTCGTTAACGTCACCGGCATGCAGCACCTGCAAACTATCCCCAGCCAGCTGCAGGCCCAGTTCGACAGCGCGGGCATCTTGCTCGGCGCGGCGTGGGCGGCCGGAGGTCGGGTGGGCGCCGATGGACACCAAGCTGATTACATTAGTGGTCATAGTCATGTCCTTAAGCCGCATCGCGCTTGGCGCCGTTGCGGTACACCTGCACCGCCTCGATCAAGGCTTGCAGAATCGCGGCGCTTTCGCCGATCACCGACAGGTCGGCACGCTTGATCATGTCGCAGCCAGGGTCGAGGTTGATCGCCACCACCTTGTCGCAGGCACCAATGCCTTGCAGGTGCTGGATCGCCCCGGAAATACCCACAGCCACATAAACCCGCGCCGTGACCCAGGTGCCGCTGGCGCCGACCTGGCGATCACGGGCCATAAAACCATCGTCCACTGCCACCCGTGACGCGCCTTCGGTGGCGCCCAGGGCAGCGGCGGTCTGGTGGAACAACGCCCAATCTTTTACGCCATTGCCACCAGAGAAAATAAACTCCGCCTCGGCCATCGGAATCGCCCCAGGGTCCACCGCCACTGCGCCGAGATCCTCGATGCGCGGCAGGCTGCGCGCCAGGGCTGTGGATAACTCCACGGGCAAGGCTTCGTGACGGGTTTCGCTGACGGGCTCGGCGCATTCCACCGCTGCCAGAATCAGGCGCGGCAGTGGCCGGGCCAGATCCTGCTGGCCAGCACCGGCGCGGCCGATGCACTCTTCGCCCTTGATCTGCCAGACGCGTGTGGCTGGGCGCTCTTTGAGGCTCGCGGCAAAACGCCGGCCCAATTCTCCGCCGCCACTGCGGCTGTCAGGCAGCAACCAATGGCGTGGGTTGAACTGGTTATCCACAGCCCGCAAGCCCTGGACGCGTTGCTCCGGTGAATAACCCTCGAACTCGTGGCCTTCCAACACCAGCAGGCGATCGACGCCCGCCGTGGCAAAAGCACTTTCTTTGTGTTCGCCAAACACCACGGCCAGTACCGCGCCGTCGCTGCCGGCCAGTTGCCGGGCCAGGCCGAGCAAGTCGCGGTCATGGCTGCTCAGGCGGCCGCCGACCATGTCCGGTACCACGTTGATGTAGAACGCCGGCGTTGGCACCTGGTGCAACGGCAACTGTACTTGCACCGCCGCCGTGCGCTTGGCCGCGCCGCCCTGCTGGGCGCCGCTGCGGTCGATGCGTTTGATGCCGTTGGGGCCGATAAACCCCACGCCATGCACGTTTTTGCGGATAACGCCGTTCGGCCCCATCCAGCTGTGCTGCACCGGCTGCATGGCCGCGTGCAGCGGGTGCAGGCGGTTACGGGCGATCCATTCGGCCCGTGGGTCGCGGCGGATAATGTCGCTCATCAGTGCACCTCCGCAGGTTCACGCTTATTGGGAGCCTTGGCAGGTGCGGCGTCTTCAAGCAACGCGTCGGCCACCAGTTCGGCGATGTCCTTGATCAGTGGCCGTGGCTCGACCACGCCCTCAAGCATCGCCGTGCACTGCGGGCAACCCACGGCCACCAGCTCGGCACCGGTTTCGCGGATGTCGTCCATGCGCATATCCGGGATCCGCTGCTTGCCGGGAATATCGGTGATCGGCGCACCGCCACCGCCGCCGCAGCAGCGTGAACGGAAGCCCGAGCGTTGCATTTCCTTGACCTCGATGCCCAATGCCCGCAGCACTTGGCGCGGCGCCTCGTATTCGCCGTTGTAGCGGCCCAGGTAACAGGGGTCGTGATAGGTCACGCTGCTGCCCTTGTGCTGGCCCAGGTTCAGCGCGCCCTCGCCGATCAGTTCGGCCATGAAGGTGCTGTGGTGCTGCACAACATAGTTACCGTTGAAGGCGCCGTATTCGTTTTTCAGCACGTGAAAGCTGTGCGGGTCGCAGGTGACGATGCGCTTGAAGCTGTACTTGGCCAGGGTCTGGATATTGCGTGTGGCCAGCAGTTGGAACGTGGCCTCATCACCCAGGCGCCGTGCCACGTCGCCGCTGTCGCGTTCTTCCAGGCCGAGCACGGCAAAGTCGACCCTGGCCGCTTTGAGCACTTTGACGAACGCGCGCAGGGTGCGTTGGTTACGCATGTCGAAAGCACCGTCGCCAACCCAGAACAGCACGTCGGCGCTGCCTTTTTCGCTGAGCAACGGCAGGTTCAGGTCCGCCGCCCAGTTAAGACGACCACCCGGTGCGAAGCCGCCGGGGTTGTCGGTGGCGATCAGGTTTTCCAGGACTTCGGCGCCCTTGTTCGGCGTGGCGCCTTTTTCCAGGGTGAGGTGGCGGCGCATATCGACGATGGCGTCGACGTGCTCGATCATCATCGGGCACTCTTCCACGCAGGCGCGGCAGGTGGTGCACGACCACAGGGTTTCAGCGTCGACCAGGCCGTTGACGATCGGCTGGTGCGGGTTGCCGCCGTGCTCGCCGATGGCCTTGCCAGGGTACGGGCTGCCGGCGAACTTGGCATCGGTGCCACCGGCCAGGCCGACGACCATGTCCTGGATGAGTTTTTTCGGGTTCAGCGGCTGGCCGGCAGCGAACGCCGGGCACGCGGCTTCGCACTTGCCGCACTGCACGCAGGCGTCGAAACCAAGCAGTTGGTTCCAGGTGAAATCCTTGGGTTTTTCCACGCCCAGTGGCGCGGATTTGTCGCTGAGGTCGAGCGGCTTCAAGCCGGTAGAACGGCCGCCACCAAAACGCTCGGCGCGGCGGTGCCAGGCCAGGTGCAAGGCACCGGCGAAAGCGTGCTTCATCGGCCCGCCCCAGGTCATGCCGAAGAACATTTCGCTCACGCCCCACAGCACGCCCACGCTCAACAGTGCCGCGAGCAGCCAGCCGCCGAAGTCGGCGGGCAGAATCCCGGCCACCGGCAAGGTCACCAGGAAGAAGCTCACCGAGAACGCCATGAGGCTTTTCGGCAGGCGCATCCACGGGCCTTTCGACAGGCGTGATGGCGGGTTACGCCGACGCAGATACACGAAGGTGGCGCCGACAAACATCAGCACCGAGGCCAGCAGCAACGCATAGCCGAGGATACGGTTATGCAGGCCAAAACCATGCACCAAAATGGCCAGCAACGTCGACAGCACAAAGCCCAGGGCGGTGGCGACGTGGGTGTTGGCGATGTATTTATCGCGGGCCACCACGTGGTGCAGGTCGACCATGTAGCGCTTGGGCATGGCCAGCAGGCCGCCCAGCAAGTCAACCTTGGAAGCACGCCCACGGCGCCACATGTTCACCCGGCGCAAGGCGCCGAGGGCGGCGAGGCCCAGGGCAGCGAAGAGCAGGATGGGAAGAAGGGTGTTCAACATGGTGAAGCTCCCACAATGATCGTCCCCACGCTCTGCGTGGGGATGCATCCTGTGACGCTCTGCGTCACGACCTTAAGAGCGGACGCGGAGCGTCCAGGGCAGCATTCCCACGCAGAGCGTGGGAACGATCAGGTGCGTCAGAAATCCTTGCACAAGCGCAGGGCGTCATAGATCGCGGCGTGGGTATTACGCTGCGCCACACAGTCACCAATGCGGAACAGCAAGTACCCGTCACCCGCCTCGCTCAAGCACGGCTGCGGCTTGATCGCGAACAAGGCTTCAACATCGATCTGGCCCTTGTTGCGCGAACCTTCCTTGAGCCCGTAATAAATGGCCTCGTCCGGGCGCACGCCGTTCTCGACCACCACCTGGTCAACCACACGCTCTTCCTTGGCGCCGGTGTATTCGTTCTCCAGCACCGCCACCAGCTTGTCGCCCTCGCGGTAGACCTTTTCCAGCATCATGTCGCCGGTCATGATCACTTCTTTGGGGTACATGCTGCGGTAGTAAGTCGGGAACGACGTACCGCCAATCGCCACGCCAGGCTTGATGTCGTCGGTGACGATTTCCACCTGGCTGCCTTTGTCGGCCAGGAAGTCGGCCACCGACATGCCGGTGAACTCGCAGATGGTGTCGTACACCAGCACGTTCTTGCCCGGCGCCACTTTGCCGTCGAGCACGTCCCAGCTGCTGACCACCAGGCCTTCAGCGGCGCCCCAATGTTCGTTCTGCTCGATATTCGGATGGCCGCCCACTGCCAGCACCACCACATCCGGGCGCAGGTCGAGGATGGTCTCGGCATCAGCGGCGACGCCCAGGCGCAGGTCGACTTTCAAGCGCGCCAACTCCAGCTGGAACCAGCGCGTGATGCCGGCGATCTGGTCACGCTGCGGAGCTTTGGAGGCTGTAGTGATCTGCCCGCCAATAAATTCTTTCTTCTCGAACAAGGTCACGTCGTGGCCACGTTCGGCCGCTACGCGCGCAGCTTCCATCCCGGCCGGGCCGGCCCCCACCACCACGACCTTGCGTTTGACCCCGGTGGACTTCTCGATGATGTGCGGCACGCCCATGTACTCACGGGAGGTCGCGGCGTTCTGGATGCACAGCACGTCCAGCCCTTGGTACTGGCGGTCGATGCAATAGTTGGCGCCAACACATTGTTTGATCTGGTCGATCTGGCCCATCTTGATCTTGGCGATCAGGTGCGGGTCGGCGATGTGCGCACGGGTCATGCCGACCATGTCCACATAGCCGCCTTCCAGAATCCGCGTGGCCTGGTTCGGGTCCTTGATGTTCTGCGCGTGCAGCACCGGCACCTTGACCACTTCCTTGATACCGGCCGCCAGGTGCAGGAATGGCTCCGGCGGGTAGCTCATGTTGGGGATCACGTTGGCCAGGGTGTTGTGGGTGTCGCAACCCGAGCCCACCACGCCTATAAAATCGAGCATGCCGGTGTCGTCGTAATACTTGGCGATCTGCTTCATGTCCTCGTGGGACAGGCCGTCCGGGTGGAACTCGTCACCACACAGGCGCATGCCCACGCAGAAGTCGTCACCGACCTCGGCGCGCACGGCTTTGAGCACTTCCAGGCCGAACTTCATGCGGCCCTCGAAGGTGCCGCCCCATTCGTCGGTACGCTTGTTGACCCGTGGGCTCCAGAACTGGTCGATCATGTGCTGGTGCACGGCGGACAGTTCCACACCGTCCAGGCCACCGGCCTTGGCGCGTTTGGCGGCGCTGGCGTAGTTACCGATCACGCGCCAGATCTCTTCCGGCTCGATGGTCTTGCAAGTGGCGCGGTGCACCGGCTCACGCACGCCGGACGGCGACATCAGGGTTGGCCAGTTAAAGCCGTCCCAACGCGAGCGACGGCCCATGTGGGTAATCTGGATCATGATCTTTGCGCCATGCTTGTGCATGGCGTCGGCCAGGTTCTGAAAGTGCGGGATGATGCGGTCAGTGGACAGGTTCACCGAGCTCCACCATTCCTGCGGGCTGTCGATGGCCACCACCGAGGAGCCGCCACAGATCGCCAGGCCGATACCGCCCTTGGCTTTCTCTTCGTAGTACTTCACATAGCGATCGGTGGTCATGCCGCCGTCGGTGGCATACACCTCGGCGTGGGCGGTACTGAGCACGCGGTTGCGGATGGTGAGTTTGCCGATCTGGATCGGCGCAAACATTGCTTCGAAAGCCATGGCACGGTTCCTCGACTTACAACGGCTTGACGGTGAACAGGCCGTCGTCGTGGCCCTCTTCGGAGCCTCCGTAGACTTGCTCGGCGACAGTGCGAATCTGGCTGCCGCGCGCTTGCAGAATCTGGTCCATGGCACCGGCAAACCAGCCGGTGAACATGTAGTCCACTTTGCGCCCGACCTTGCCGTACACGTAGACAAACGCCGAGTGCTCGAGCTTGACGCTGGCGGTGCCTTTGTCGAGGTCGATGTCCTGGATCTTGAACAGGCCCCAGCCGCGTTGCGACAGGCGCTTCATGTAGTGCTCGAATACCGCAACGCCTTCCAGGCCGTGGCACTCAGCTTCTTTTTCACACCAGTGCCAGGCAGATTTGTAGCCGGCCTTGTAGAGGATCTCGGCGTAGGCATCGCTGCCCAGCACTTCTTCGATGCCCATGTGGTTGTTGACGAAGAAATGCCGTGGCACATACAGCATCGGCAGGGCGTCGGAGGTCCAGACACCGGTTTCGCTGTCGACTTCGATAGGCAATTGCGGGGCGATTTTGGCCATGGAAACTTAACTCCAGAAAATTCGGTTTCAGTGCTTAGCAAAGCTTTTGCTTTGCTCTTATAAACAAGCCGTGTGAATGACTTTGGAGCCGTAGCGAGCACGTCGAGAGCAAGGAAGGACCGGAGCGACAAGCGAGACAGTACGGTACGTACGGCGAGCTTGGCGCGAGGACCTGACGCAGCTATCGGCGAGCGGAGTAGGCTCCAGAGTTATTCATTCGCCCCAGACGTCTTTCAGGACACTGACCCAGTTCTCGCCCATGATCTTGCGCACCACGCGCTCGCTGTGGCCGCGTTTGAGCAGGGTCTCGGTGAGGTTGGGGAACTCGCCTACGGTGCGGATACCCAGCGGGTTGATGATCTTGCCGAAGCTGGTCAGGCGGCGGGCGTAACCCTTGTCATGGGTCAGCATTTCGAAGAAATCCTGGCCATGGCCCTGGGTGAAGTCGGTGCCGATGCCGATGGCGTCTTCGCCGACGATGTTCATGGTGTATTCGATGGCTTCGGCGTAGTCATCGATGGTCGAATCGATGCCCTTGGCCAGGAATGGCGCGAACATGGTCACGCCGACAAAACCGCCATGGTCGGCGATGAACTTGAGTTCTTCATCGGACTTGTTGCGCGGGTGCTCTTTAAGGCCCGACGGCAGGCAGTGGGAGTAGCACACCGGTTTTTTCGATTCGAGGATGACTTCTTCGCTGGTCTTGGAACCGACGTGGGACAGGTCGCACATGATGCCGACGCGGTTCATTTCACCGACGACCTCACGGCCAAAGCCCGAAAGGCCGCCATCGCGCTCGTAGCAACCGGTGCCCACCAGGTTCTGGGTGTTGTAGCACATCTGCACCACGCCCACGCCGAGCTGCTTGAAGATCTCGACGTAGCCCAACTGGTCTTCAAACGCATGGGCGTTCTGGAAGCCGAAGATGATGCCGGTTTTGCCCTGCTCTTTTGCACGGCGAATGTCGGCGGTGGTTTTCACTGGGATCACCAGGTCGCTGTTCTCACGGATCAGGGTCTGGCTGGCAACGATGTTGTTGATCGTGGCCTGGAAGCCTTCCCATACCGACACCGTGCAGTTGGCGGCGGTGAGGCCACCTTTGCGCATGTCTTCGAACAGGTCGCGGTTCCACTTGGCAATAATCAGACCGTCGATAACGATGCTGTCGGCGTGCAACTCGGCTGGGCTCATCAGGCGTCCCCTTATTGGCGATTCATGCGCCGAATCGTCTGCCGGCGCTTTGGGGCCAGCATATGCTCAGGGGCCGACAGAGCCGGGTGCAAAAACGACAGGGGAATTGCCGAAAGCGTCAATCAACGACAAAGGCCTACATGACATCTCTGACGAGTGGCTGTTCTTTGTCCCACGCTTGAGCCAGAATTTGCTCATTACCTGATATGAGACGGCGCAATGAAATCGATTTTCCTGGCTTTGGCACTCATCGCAACCGGCGTCCACGCGGCCGAAGACACCGACAGCACGCCTTGCGATGGCATCGAAAACGACAAACAAACCCTGGAATGCGCCACCTATAACAAAACCACCGCCGAGCAATTGCTCAAGGATAACTACCAGGGCTTGCTGGAACGCATGGGTTCGACCTATGGCAGCAACAAGTCGCAACTGGCCGACATTACCGCTCGTCTGAAGGACGCCCAGCAAAAATGGGAGAAACTGCGTGATGCCGATTGCGCGGTGGACACCTTCCCGGCGGTGAATGGCAGCAAGGACTACGCGATTCAACAGAATGACTGCCTGGCGCGGATGAGTGATGAGCGGTCGGAGTTTTTGGAGTCGATTGGGCAGGAATAAGCGACAATCCCGTCACTTCCTCTCTGAAACAAGGCTCTTGCATGACTATTTGCGGCATCGAAATCAAAGGCAGTGAAGCCATCATCGCCGTCGCCTCCCTGGAAAACCAGGCGCTGACCCACGTGGCGCTGGCCACCAAAAAAATCGCGCTTGAAGACGATGATGAAGCGGCCAACGTCAAAGCCTTCGCCGCCCAGGTGAAGGCGTTTGTGCAGGCAAACGCCATCACCCGCATCGCGATCAAAAAACGCAGCAAGAAAGGCGAATTCGCCGGCGGCCCGACCACGTTCAAGATTGAAGGGGTGTTTCAGTTACTCGACGGCGTTGAGGTGACGCTGCTGTCGCCGCAGACCATCAATGCGCAGAACAAGAAGCACGATTTTGAGCTGCCCTCGACGCTGAACAAGTATCAGCACGAGGCCTACAAGGCAGCGTGCTCGGCCCTGGTAAAAAAATAAGCCACACCACCAATCCCCTGTGGGAGCTGGCTTGCCTGCGATGGCGGTGGGTCAGCACCACATATGCAAGTTGATGTACCGCTATCGCAGGCAAGCCAGCTCCCACAGTTGAGTTATGGTGTCTTTGAGTTCGGTGTACGGCTTCTGTGCAGCAGCCAATCACCAAAAGATTTGTCTTCCAGGGCATACCCGCCGCGACTCGATTTCCACACCAGCTCTTTGTCACGCAAGGCATCGATACAGGCCTGAATGGTCTGGGTGCCGGGCACCACGTCGCTGCCCATGTCCTCCAGTGCCTTACTCACAGCAGTGAGTGTGCTATCGGTAAACGGCGCAAAGGGCTCGTTGTTCTGCGAACGCTCCACCATCACCTCCAACACAGCACGCTGGGGAAGGGTGAGGTTGTTCCACGCGCTCTCAAATTCGGTCCACACGCCGGCACGCAGCAGTTCGGCGCGGCTGTGCAGCAACTGGCCCAGGTTGCTCGCCTCGCCCAACTCCAACGCCACTTCGCCGATGATGGTACGCAGCATCTCTGGGCGGCGGCCCACCAGTTCAAAGGCTTCGTCGATGTCCGCAGCGTTGAACTGATTGGTGCTGGCCAAATGCGCGTTGAGGTGCACGGTGTAGGCCTGGGTAAACTCTTTGCCGAGCAAGGGAAACGGCGTGATGCTGGAGCCGAAGAATGGCTGGCTTTTACCGAGGACCAAATGCGCGAGCTTGTCGCGATTGGAGCCGGTGAACACCAGGCGCAAGCCACTACCCTCCTCGTCACGGCCCTGGTTGAGCTGGTCTCGGGCAGCTTTCAACGCGAACATCGCGTTGATGCCGGACTCGGTGGTTAATGCGTGCTGCGCTTCATCAATCACCAGTACGACGGGCTTTTCGGCAGCGCTGTGGAGCAATTCCAAGGCTTGGGTCAGCGTCGCACCCACCGGCAATTGAGGCTTGCTGAAGTCCCAGGACAAGGTACGCAAGAAGCTTAGCTTCTCGATTCCAATGTTCTTGGCCAGCTTGCGAATACCCTTTTCATAGGGCACCAGCGCCGCAGCAATCGCGCTGGCAATCAACTCCGCGGGGTCTTTTTCTTTGTCGGCCCAGAGATCGACATACACCGTCAGCCAGCCCCGCAGCTGGCACTCCGGGATCAAGTCTTCGCGCAAAAAGGTGCTTTTGCCGGTGCGTCGAGGTGCTGCGAGGAACAGGCCTGAAGTGAAATCCTGAATCCCGGCGCCCACCAAGCCATCAGCAATGCTGCGAGCCAGCGTCGGGCGGCGAAACACAAAGCCGCTGTGCTTGGACATGGTTTTATACTCAATTATTGGAAGCACTATAAATTATAGTCGTGAGTATAATTGACTATAATTGCCGGTCAAACCACCTCCCGTCGCCGATCCTCTCTCGGGCACTTGGCAAACCGCGCCCTGTAGCTGCGGGTGAAGTACGACGGCGACTCAAACCCGCACGCAATGCTCACTTCCAGCACGCTCATGTCGCTCTGGCGCAATAGCTGCCGGGCTTTTTCCAGGCGCAGGCCGAGGTAGAAGTTGCTCGGTGTGTCGTTCAGGTGCAGACGGAACAGGCGCTCCAGTTGGCGCCGCGTGACCTTTATGGCCTCGGCCAACGCCAACGTGCTCAGCGGCGGCTCGCTGTGTTGTTCCATCTCGCCGATCACCTGCACCAGCTTCTTGTTGTTGATGCCGTAGCGCGTGGCGATCTGCATGCGCTGGTGGTCTTTGCGCGGGCGGATGCGCCCGAGTACGAATTGCTCGGACACCTGGATCGCCAGGTCCGGGCCGTGGGCCTGGGCGATCAGGTCGAGCATCAGGTCAATGGAGGCGGTGCCGCCGGCGCAGGTGATGCGGCGGCGGTCGATTTCGAACAGCTCCTGGGTCACGGTGAGCTGTGGATAAGATTCCTTGAAGGCGTCAATGGCCTCCCAGTGCAGCGTGAGGCGGTGGCCGTCGAGCAAGCCAGCCTCAGCCAGCACACAGGCGCCGGTGTCGATGGCACCGAGGGTGACGCCATCGTGGTCGAGGCGGCGCAGCCAGTGTTCCAGCGCGGGCGTGGTGAACTTCAAGGGTTCGAAGCCGGCGACCACCATCAGCGTCGCGCCTTTTTTCAGCGGCTCCAGCGCGGCGTCGGCGTTCACCGACATGCCATTGCTCGCCAGCACCGCGCCGCCATCGGCACTCAGCACGTGCCAGCGGTACAGCTCGCCGCGAAAGCGGTTGGCCACGCGCAGCGGTTCCAGCGCGGAGATAAAGCCGATGGCCGAGAAACCCGGCATCAGCAAGAAGTAGAAATCCTGGGACATGGTGGCGCTCTCGCGGGACGGGCAGCGTGCTCACTGTGATACGCCAGTTCAATCGGCCATTCAAGAGCACAGGTCGCTGCAGTGCAAGAGCTGGTCGCCGCCGTGCGTTTTGTCGCCCCAGAAGGTACGTAACTTGGCTGCACGGCGCACAAAGACGCCGGACCCCACAATAACGACCTGCCGAGGGATCCACCATGAACCGACTGATCAGCCGCTGCGTGCTTGCACTCAGCGCCAGCGCCATCTTGAGCACTAATGTACTGGCAGCGGATGCCGCTTCTTGCCAGAACGTGCGCATGGGCGTGGTGAACTGGACCGACGTAATCGCCACCAGCGCCATGACCCAAGTGTTGCTCGACGGCCTCGGCTACAAGACCAAACAAACCAGCGCCTCCCAGCAAATCATCTTCGCCGGTATCCGCGACCAGCGCCTGGACATGTTCCTGGGCTACTGGAACCCGCTGATGACCCAGACCATCACGCCGTTTGTCGACGCCAAGCAAGTCAAAGTCCTCGACAAACCGAGCCTGGAAGATGCGCGCGCCACCCTCGCCGTGCCGACTTACCTGGCGGATAAAGGCCTGAAAACTTTCGCCGACATCGCCAAGTTCGAGAAAGAACTGGGCGGCAAGATCTACGGCATCGAGCCAGGCTCGGGCGCCAACACCCAGATCAAGGCGATGATCGCCAAGAACCAGTTCGGCCTCGGCAAGTTCCAGTTGGTGGAGTCCAGTGAAGCCGGGATGCTCGCCGCCGTCGACCGCGCCGTGCGCCGCAAGGAGGCCGTGGTGTTCTTCGGCTGGGCGCCGCACCCGATGAACGTCAACGTCGCCATGACTTACCTCACCGGCAGCGACGACGCCCTGGGCCCGAACGAAGGCATGGCCACGGTGTGGAGCGTCACTTCGCCGACCTACGCCGAGCAGTGCCCCAACGTGCACAAACTGCTGACCAACCTGACCTTCACCGCCGCCGACGAGAGCCGAATGATGCAGCCGTTGCTGGATCACAAAGACGCCCTCGAGTCTGCCAGGCAGTGGCTCAAGGACCACCCGCAAGACCAGCAGCGCTGGCTCGAAGGCGTGACCACCTTCGACGGCAAACCGGCTGCGGCCAACTTGCAACTGACCAGCAAGTAACCTGATTCGCATCACCGTATCGCAGCCGCTGTTGGCTGCGAACGGCATCACTACGCCCGCCTGTAAGGAACCGCCTCATGAACCACGACGTCATCATCACCTGCGCACTCACCGGTGCTGGCGACACGACCAGCCGCAGCCCGCACGTGCCGGTCACTCCCAAACAAATCGCCGCAGCTGCGGTGGAAGCCGCCAAGGCCGGTGCCACCGTGGTGCATTGCCATGTGCGTGACCCGCAAACCGGCAAGTTCAGCCGCGATGTGGCGCTGTACCGCGAAGTGATGGAGCGCATCCGCGAGGCCGACATCGACATCATCGTTAACCTCACCGCCGGCATGGGCGGCGACCTGGAAATCGGCGGCGGCGAGAACCCGATGGAGTTCGGCCCCAACACCGACCTGGTCGGCCCGCTGACGCGCCTGGCCCACGTCGAGGAGCTGCTGCCGGAGATCTGCACCCTGGACTGCGGCACGCTCAACTTTGGCGATGGCGACACCATTTACGTGTCCACCCCGGCGCAGCTGCGGGCGGGCGCCAAGCGCATCCAAGAGCTGGGCGTAAAGGCCGAGCTGGAAATTTTCGACACCGGCCACCTGTGGTTTGCCAAGCAGATGATCAAGGAAGGCTTGCTCGATAACCCGCTGTTCCAGCTGTGCCTGGGCATCCCGTGGGGCGCACCGGCCGACACCACCACCATGAAAGCCATGGTCGACAACCTGCCTGCCGACGCCGTGTGGGCCGGTTTCGGTATCGGCCGCATGCAAATGCCCATGGCGGCGCAAGCAGTGCTGCTGGGCGGCAACGTGCGGGTCGGCCTGGAAGACAACCTGTGGCTGGACAAAGGCGTGCTCGCCACCAATGGCCAGCTTGTGGAACGCGCCAGTGAAATCCTCAGCCGCCTGGGCGCCCGGGTCATGACCCCGGCGGAAGGCCGAATCAAGATGGGCCTGACCAAGCGCGGCTAATTTGGACACCACAAAACCCTGTGGGAGCCGGGCTTGCCCGCGATGGCGGTACACCTGCACCGAATGCACCAACTGACACACCGCTATCGCAGGCAAGCCAGCTCCCACCTTGATCACCGAATATTCAGGGATTGTCGACATGAGCTTTATCACCGAAATCAAAACCTTCGCCGCCCTCGGCAGCGGCGTTATCGGCAGCGGCTGGGTATCCCGCGCCCTGGCCCACGGCCTGGATGTAGTCGCCTGGGACCCGGCGCCCGGCGCTGAAGCAGCGCTGCGCAAACGTGTCGCCAACGCCTGGGGCGCCTTGGAGAAACAAGGCCTGGCGCCGGGTGCCTCCCAGGACCGCCTGCGCTTTGTCGCCACCATTGAAGAATGCGTGAAAGACGCCGACTTCATCCAGGAAAGCGCCCCGGAACGCCTGGAGTTGAAGCTGGAATTGCACAGCAAGATCAGCGCAGCCGCCAAGCCGAATGCACTGATCGGCTCCAGCACATCGGGCTTGCTTCCGAGTGAGTTCTACGAAGGTTCGACCCACCCGGAACGCTGCGTGGTCGGCCACCCGTTCAACCCGGTTTACCTGCTGCCGCTGGTAGAAGTGGTGGGCGGCAAAAACACCGCGCCGGAGGCGATTCAGGCAGCGATCAAAGTGTATGAATCCCTCGGCATGCGCCCGCTGCATGTGCGTAAGGAAGTGCCAGGCTTTATCGCCGACCGTTTGCTCGAAGCGCTGTGGCGTGAGGCGTTGCACCTGGTCAATGATGGCGTGGCGACGACGGGCGAGATCGATGACGCGATTCGTTTTGGCGCCGGTTTGCGCTGGTCGTTCATGGGCACATTTCTGACTTACACATTGGCGGGCGGCGATGCCGGCATGCGCCACTTCATGGCCCAGTTCGGCCCGGCGCTGCAGTTGCCGTGGACCTATTTGCCTGCACCGGAGCTGACCGACAAGTTGATTGATGATGTGGTCGATGGCACCAGTGATCAGCTGGGTAAACACAGCATTTCGGCGCTGGAGCGCTATCGTGATGATTGCCTGCTGGCGGTGCTTGAGGCGGTGAAGACTACTAAGGAAAAACACGGTATGACTTTCGCTGAATAACCGCTGTTGATCTCTGTGGGAGCTGGCTTGCCTGCGATAGCAATGGTGAATCTTGCATCGCCATCGCAGGCAAGCCAGCTCCCACAATTGACCGAGTACATTTTCGGAATCCACACCATGCCTGCGCTCACGACTTACACCACAAAAATCCAGCCCGACTGGGTCGACTATAACGGCCACCTGCGTGATGCGTTCTACCTGCTGATATTCAGCTACGCCACCGACGCGCTGATGGACACCCTCGGGCTGGACAGCGAAAGCCGCGAAGCCAGCGGCCACTCACTGTTCACCCTGGAGCTGCACCTCAACTACCTGCACGAAGTGAAACTCGGCGCCGAGGTGGAGGTGCATACGCAACTGATCGCCCATGATGCCAAGCGTCTGCACCTCTATCACAGCCTGCATCTGGTGGGCGATGCGAAAGAACTGGCCGGCAACGAGCAGATGCTGCTGCACGTCGATCTGGCCGGGCCGCATTCGGCGCCGTTTACCGAGGCCACCCTGGACAAACTTATCGCCATCAGTGCCGAACAGGCCGATCTGCCGCGCCCGGCACTGCTTGGCCGAGTGATTGGATTACCACCCAAAAAATAATAAGGAGCCACCATGCAAACCGCCGCCGCTGTTGCCGATTTCCGTACTTACCCGAAGATCTGCGACCTCGCCGAGGCGCAGGTGCTGGACGATCAGATTCGCGTGCGGTGGGCCGATGGGCGGGTCAGCCCGTTCCATCATCAGTGGCTGCGCGATAACTGCCCGTGCAGCGAATGCGTGTACAGCGTGACCCGCGAGCAGGTGCTGGAGATTGTCGATGTGGACGAGCATCTGCGCGCTGTCAGTGCGCGTATCGATCAGGGTTTTCTGAGCGTGGAGTGGCACGGCGGCCATCGCAGCCATTACGACCCTGGCTGGTTGCGCGCCCACGCCTATGACGATCAATCGCGCGCCGAACGCCGTGCAGGCAAACCCAAGTCACAGCTGTGGGACAGCGACTTCGAACTGCCCATCTTTGAATACTCTGCGGTGATGGAAGACCCCAACACCCTGCTGCGATGGCTGTTGGCCGTGCGTGACTGCGGCCTTACGCAAATCCGTGGCGTGCCCACCGAGCCGGGCTCTCTGGCGTTGATCGCCAAGCGCATTTCATTTATTCGCGAGAGCAACTTCGGCGTGCTGTTCAACGTGCAGTCCAAGGCCGATGCCGACAGTAACGCCTACACCGCTTTCAACCTGCCGCTGCACAGCGATTTGCCGACACGGGAGTTGCAACCGGGGCTGCAGTTTCTGCATTGCCTGGTGAATGATGCCGACGGTGGCGAGAGTATTTTTGTCGATGGGTTTGCCATCGCTCAGGCGCTGCGCTGCGAAGACCCCGAGGCGTTTCGCGCGCTGTGTGAAATCCCGGTGGAATTTCGCAATAAAGACCGGCACAGCGACTATCGCCGCCTGGCACCGATCATTGCGCTGGATGCTTTGGGTGATGTGGCAGAGATTCGCATGGCTAACTTTTTGCGTGGGCCATTTGAGGCCAGCGTGGAGCAGATGCCGTTGTTGTATCGGGCGTATCGGCGCTTTATTGCGATGACGCGTGAGGATCGTTTTCGGCTGGTCAAGCGTCTGAATCCGGGGGAGTTGTGGTGCTTCGATAACCGCCGCACCTTGCATGCGCGCAATGCGTTTGACCCGGCTTCGGGGGCGCGGCATTTTCAGGGTTGTTACATTGATCGGGATGAGTTGCTCTCAAGGATTCTGGTGTTGCAGCGGTAGACCGAGGCGCCTGCATTCGCGAGCAAGCCCGCTCCCACATTTGACCCCATTTCAAATGGTAAAACTCGGTCAAGTGTGGGAGCGGGCTTGCTCGCGATGAGGCCAGCACAGCCACCACAAACCCCAGCCAAAAAAAAGCCCCGGGCCAGCCGTGACTGGATCGGGGCAGAGTACTTGGTGTGAGCGTGACATCCCGAGGGTGACCAAACCTTCAAGGTGCGTGCCTGGCCTTCAGTGTGCCTCTTACTGCTATCGGTAAATGACCCGAAAACGACCTGTTCATAGCCATCTGAGCCATTCGTGGATTCTGCCCTTGCCGACCGGCCGAGGGCCTACCAGAATCCCAATCAACCCCGCTCCCTACACCAGGATAAACGTCATGATGCACGCGGACTTGATTGACCAGGATGACCTGCTGAGCCAACTGCGCTCGCTGGGTTTTGAGGTATCCAGCGGCGCCAGCGCCGAACAGGCTTGCGAGTGTGCGGTGCGCGGTTTGAACCCTGCGCGAGCCAAGGCGCTCAAGTGCATGGTGGAGCAGATGTACACCGGCAGTGCGACGATCTTGCCGGCGGTACGCCAGGCGATCGACAAGCAGTTGTTGCCGGCTTTGGTGCAATTCAAGCAGAGTTCTGGCGCCTGATAGAACGCTATCGCAGGCAAGCCAGCTCCCACATTTGAAAGTATTCACAAATCAAAATGTGGGAGCTGGCTTGCCTGCGATGAAACCACCTCGGTCTAGAGCCTCACACTGGCAAACGTCGACTCATTACGCGCCTGGCTCAACGCCGACATCGGCCCCGACAACGGTGACAGCACCAGCGCCTGCGGAATCGGCATCATCGCCACCTGCTGGGTGGTGTTGGAACCTACGCGCTCATCGCGTGGCGGAATGCCAAAGTATTCGCGGTAGCACTTGGAGAAGTGCGGCGTGGACACAAACCCGCACACCGACGCCACTTCGATGATCGACATCGGCGTTTGCTTGAGCAACTGCCGCGCACGGATCAGGCGCAATTTGAGGTAGTAGCGCGAAGGCGAGCAGTGCAGGTATTTCTGGAACAGCCGCTCCAGCTGGCGGCGCGACACGGCGACGTAGACCGCCAGCTCATCCAGGTCGATCGGCTCTTCGAGGTTGGCTTCCATCAGCGCGACGATTTCCTGCAGCTTCGGCTGGTTGGTGCCGAGCATGTGCTTGAGCGGCACACGCTGGTGATCCTGTTCATTGCGGATACGCTCATACACAAACATCTCGGAGATGGCGGCCGACAATTCACGGCCGTGGTCGCGGCTGATCAGGTGCAGCATCATGTCCAGCGGCGCGGTGCCGCCCGAGCTGGTGAAGCGGTTACGGTCGAGGGTGAACAGGCGTGTGCTCATGGCTACACGCGGGAAGGCTTCCTGCATCGAGGCCAGGCATTCCCAGTGCACGCTGCAATCAAAGCCATCGAGCAAACCGGCGCAGGCCAAGGCCCAACTGCCGGTGCACACCGCGCCAAGACGGCGCGACTGACGCGCCTGGGCTTGCAGCCACGATACATGTTCACGGGTGACGGTGCGCTGGATACCCACGCCGCCGCAGACGATGATGGTGTCCAGGGCCGGGGCTTTGTGCATGGAGGCATCGGGGGTGATTTGCAGACCGTCGCTGGCCCACACCTGGTTTCCGTCGACACTCAGGGTTGTCCAGCGATACAGCTCGCGGCCGGACAGCTGGTTGGCCATGCGCAGCGGTTCCACTGCCGAAGCCAGGGAAATCAGCGTGAAATTGTCCAGCAGCAAAAAGCCGATGGATTGAGGCGCACGGTTCTGGGGTTGGGCCCCGGAGTTGAACGACGTCATCGCGGTATCTCCTCACACAAAGCGGGTGATGGCCTCAGGCGAGGCTCTTGTTATTGCGCTCGTCTCCGGCAAGGAGTGAGGCTTTAAATAGATAGAGCAAATGCCATGCCTAAAATTGAATGGCCGTCCAATAACTCCTAAAAACGACCTGATGACGCGTCTATATAAGCCCGCGCGGTGAGTGCGGGATATGCCCCGAAATGGACGTCAGACCGGCCCTGCTCAAGGGGTGTGAGCAGATCGGTAGCACTTGTGGGAAGGCGCTTTGCGGGCGTAGGAAACGTCTGTCACCGCACGCACGGGTGACGAGTGGTGGGGCGCGAGATTGTTCGCAAGCTACTTATCTATTTGCGACGCGCTAAAAGGTGGCGCTTTTGGATCCGGGTGTTCACTTTATGAGCAGTGGTGGCTGCACAACCGCTATCGCAGGCAAGCCAGCTCCCACAGGAGAATGCATTCCAAATGTGGGAGCTGGCTTGCCTGCGATGGCGGCATTACTGAATCAACACTCCACGGCACTCACCGCCAAGCCACCCCGCGAAGTTTCTTTGTACTTGTCATGCATATCCGCGCCGGTATCGCGCATGGTGCGGATGACCCGATCCAGGGAAATAAAGTGCTGGCCATCACCGCGCAGCGCCATCTGCGCCGCGTTGATCGCCTTCACCGCCGCGATCGCATTACGTTCGATGCACGGCACTTGCACCAGCCCGCCGACCGGGTCGCAGGTCAGGCCGAGGTTATGTTCCAAGCCGATTTCGGCGGCGTTGCACAGTTGCTCCGGCGTGGCGCCGAGGATCTCGGCCAGTCCCGCAGCAGCCATGGCACAGGCTGAACCGACTTCGCCCTGGCAGCCGACTTCGGCGCCGGAGATCGAGGCGTTCTTCTTGCACAGAATCCCGACCGCCGCAGCCCCGAGCAAATAGTCGACCACGTTGGCTTCGGTGACCTCTTCGCTGAACTTCATAAAGTAGTGCAGCACTGCCGGAATAATCCCCGCTGCGCCATTGGTGGGCGCGGTGACCATGCGCCCACCGGCGGCGTTTTCTTCATTGACCGCCAAGGCGAACAGGTTGACCCATTCCATGGCGCTCAAGGTTGAGCCGATCACATTCGGTTTGCCCAGTTCCTGCAAACTGCGGTGCAGTTTGGCCGCGCGACGACGCACATTCAGGCCGCCGGGCAGGATGCCTTCGTGCTTGAGGCCCTGCTCCACGCAGTCCTGCATGGCGCGCCAGAGCTTCATCAGGCCGCTGCGGATTTCTTCTTCGCTGCGCCAGGTTTTTTCGTTGGCCAACATCAGTTCGGCAACGCGCAGGTTGTGGGTCTTGCACAGCTGCAACAGCTCCACCGCGCTGGAAAAATCATACGGCAGCTCGGTACGGTCCATGTCCGCCACGCCGCTTTGCGCCTGGGCCTCATCCACCACAAAACCGCCACCGACCGAATAGTAGGTGTCGCGGTGCAGTTCGCCGTCATCAGCAAACACCACCAGGGTCATGGCGTTGGGGTGGAAGGGCAGGTTTTCGTCGAGCAGGCGCATGTCGCGCGCCCAGATAAACGGCACCGGCAAACGCCCGTCGAGCAACAGCGTGTCGGTCTCGCGCAGGCTGTGGATACGCAGGCCGATTTGCGACGGGTCAATTGCGTCCGGCCATTCGCCCATCAAGCCCATGATGGTAGCGGTGTCGCTACCGTGGCCGATGCCGGTGGCCGACAACGAGCCATAGAGCTGAACTTCGACGCGACGTACTTGTTCCAACATTCCACGTTCACGCAAGTGCTGAACGAACAACGCTGCGGCGCGCATGGGGCCGACGGTGTGAGAACTCGAAGGCCCGATGCCGATCTTGAACAGGTCGAAAACACTGATAGCCATTGCCGTGAAACTCCTCGATGGGCACGGGCGACCTGCTACGCTGAACTCGCCCGAATAGCGGCATCATCAAGCTTTTGTTGCCCCTCACGGCGTCTCACACCGACGTAACCATGCTCAGCAGCGCCGCCCTCGCACGAACGGGCGTTTTGGCCGTTTTTAGCGGTGCAGATCGCTTGAAACAGCAGTTTTGCCGTTGAAAAAATCTGTAAGCGACGTCACCGACACTGGATACGACCATCCCTGTACTGGATACGACGCCCCCTGTAGGCGTCAGATTTTCACTGGTACATGATCAGTCTCGACTCGTTTGCAAGGCACCGTGCCGTCAGCTTGAAGCACGCCCCAACCGCAACACTTATAAAGCGCGGCAAATGCCGCCAGAAAAAAGACACAGGAGTCTACCCAGATGAAAGGTTCACCCTCGTTGTTGTTGGCCGCCATGTTGAGTCTGCCAGCCCTGGCGCACGCTGCAGAACCGGCACAATGTCAGACCGTCAATTTCTCCGATGTCGGCTGGACCGACATCACCGTCACCACCGCAACCACCAGTGAAGTGCTCAAGGGCTTGGGCTACAAGCCACGCACCACGATGATCTCGGTGCCGGTGACCTACAAGTCGCTGGCCGACGGCAAGAACATGGACATTTTCCTCGGCAACTGGATGCCGACCATGGAAAACGACATCAAGCAGTACCGTGATGCCGGCACCGTGGAAACCGTACGTGCCAACCTGGAAAACGCCAAGTACACCCTGGCCGTACCCGAGGCGCTGTATAACAAGGGCCTGAAAGACTTCGCCGATATCGTAAAATTCAAGGATGAGCTGGGCGGCAAGATCTACGGCATCGAGCCGGGTAACGACGGCAACCGCACCATTCAAACCCTCATCGACAAAGACGCCTTCGGCCTGAAAACCGCAGGTTTCAAAGTGGTGGAGTCCAGCGAAGCCGGGATGCTCTCGCAAGTGGAACGCGCCACCAAGCGCGACCAGGCCATCGTGTTCCTGGGCTGGGAACCGCACCCGATGAACACCCGCTTCAAGATGAAGTACCTGACCGGCGGTGACGATTCGTTCGGCCCCAACTACGGCCAGGCCACCATCTACACCAACGTTCGCAAGGGCTACACCCAGGAATGCAGCAACGTCGGTCAGTTGCTGAAAAACCTGTCGTTCACCCTGAACATGGAAAGCACCCTGATGGGTAAAGTCCTCGACGACAAACAAAAACCCGACGCAGCCGCCAAGGCCTGGCTCAAAGCCAACCCACAAGTACTCGACACCTGGCTCGCCGGTGTGACCACCGTTGATGGCAAACCAGGGCTGGACGCCGTTAAAGCTTACCTCGCCAAATAATTAACCCGGCAACACCGCTGACCCCAGGCCGGTGCGCTGGCCTGGGATGTTTTCCCCTTCGCATGTGGACATTCACTACCATGCTGACTGAACATAAAATCCCACTAGGCCAGTACATCGCTGCCTTCGTCGAATGGTTGACCCAACATGGCGCCAACTACTTCGACGCAATCGCATCGACCCTGGAAACGATGATCCACGGCGTGACGTTCGCGCTGACCTGGTTCAATCCGCTGGCATTGATCGGTCTGATTGCGCTGCTGGCTCACTTTATTCAACGCAAATGGGGCCTGACGGTTTTTGTCATTGCCTCCTTCCTGCTGATCCTCAACCTGGGGTACTGGCAGGAAACCATGGAAACCCTCGCCCAGGTGTTGTTCGCCACCCTGGTCTGCGTGGTCATCGGTGTGCCGCTGGGCATTGTTGCCGCACACAAACCGCTGTTCTACACCATGATGCGGCCGGTGCTCGATCTGATGCAGACCGTACCGACCTTCGTCTACCTCATCCCTACCCTGACCCTCTTCGGGCTGGGTGTGGTGCCTGGCTTGATCTCCACGGTGGTGTTCGCGATTGCCGCGCCTATCCGCCTGACCTACCTGGGTATCCGCGATGTACCGCAAGAGTTGATGGACGCCGGCAAGGCCTTTGGCTGCTCGCGCCGTCAGTTGCTCTCGCGCATTGAACTGCCCCACGCCATGCCGAGCATTGCCGCCGGCATTACCCAATGCATCATGCTGTCGTTGTCGATGGTGGTGATCGCGGCCCTGGTGGGCGCTGACGGCCTCGGCAAGCCGGTGGTCAACGCACTCAACACCGCCGACATCGCCCTGGGCTTTGAAGCCGGCCTGGCAATCGTATTGCTGGCCATCATGCTCGACCGCATCTGCAAACAACCCGACGCCAAAGTAGGGGGTGATGCATGAGCATTATCCGATTCGACAATGTCGACGTGATCTTCTCCAAAGACCCACGCGAAGCGCTCAAGCTGCTGGACCAGGGCATGAGCCGTAACGAAATCCTGAAAAAGACCGGGCAGATCGTCGGCGTAGAAAAAGCCAGCCTGGACGTTGAAAAAGGTGAGATCTGCGTGCTGATGGGCCTGTCCGGCTCCGGCAAATCAAGTTTGCTGCGCTGCATCAACGGCCTCAACACCGTGAGCCGTGGCCAGCTGTTTGTGGAGCATGAAGGTCGCCAGATCGACATCGCTTCGTGCACACCGGCCGAGCTGAAAATGATGCGCACCAAGCGCATCGCCATGGTGTTCCAGAAGTTCGCGCTGATGCCGTGGCTGACGGTGCGCGAGAACATCAGCTTTGGCCTTGAGATGCAGGGCCGCCCGGAGAAAGAACGGCGCGCGCTGGTGGATGAAAAGCTCGAGCTGGTGGGCCTCGCCCAATGGCGTAACAAGAAGCCCGACGAACTGTCCGGCGGCATGCAGCAGCGCGTCGGCCTGGCCCGCGCTTTGGCGATGGACGCCGATATCCTGCTGATGGACGAACCCTTCTCGGCCCTCGACCCGCTGATCCGCCAGGGCTTGCAAGATGAATTGCTGGAGCTGCAACGCAAGCTGAGCAAGACCATCGTGTTCGTGAGCCACGACCTCGATGAGGCGCTCAAACTCGGCAGCCGCATCGCGATCATGAAAGACGGCAAGATCATCCAGTACAGCGTGCCGGAAGAGATCGTGCTGAACCCGGCGGATGACTATGTGCGCACCTTCGTCGCCCATACCAACCCGCTGAACGTGCTGTGTGGCCGCAGCCTGATGCGCACCGTAGAGAACTGCACCCACGTCAACGGCTCCATCAGCCTGGACCCGGGCGGCGATTCGTGGCTGGACCTGGCCGAAGGCAATGTGATCAAGGGCGCACGCCAGAACGGCACGCCGTTGAACCTGCAGAACTGGGCGCCGGGGCAACCGGTGGAAGGTTTGGGCCGGGTACCGACGCTGGTGGATTCCAATATCGGCATGCGCGACGCGTTGCAGATCCGGTATCACACGGGGAACAAGCTGGTGTTGCATAACAACAACCAGGTGGTGGGGATTCTGGGGGATAGCGAGCTGTACCATGCCCTGCTGGGCAAAAACCTGGGCTAGTCGACACCGCAAAACCAACTGAAGAAACTGAGTCAATGTGGGAGCTGGCTTGCCTGCGATAGCTTTAGTGAATTCACCACCGCTATCGCAGGCAAGCCAGCTCCCACATTTGACCCCATTCCACGCTTGGAACAGCGGCGCCAGTGACGGCGCCGCTCGGCTCAACCATCAGCTATAGACACGGCCAAGGAGCTGCCGATGGCTTTCAAACTGATCGAGCACGTCCCGGGTAATCTGTTCCTGGGCAAAGCCCATCAGGTCGTATTCCTGAGGTCCGTTGTGCAGGTAGACCTCGGCCCGGTAGTAACGGGTGCGCTCTTCTTCGGGCAGGTCGCTCGGTGCCGACGAGTAAGCATCCAGGCTCACTTCGTAGACAAATGGGTTGCCCTCTTCCATCTCGATGCGCACACCGATGCAACGCTTGGATTTCCCCAGCAGCGTCTGCACTTCCAGCCCTTGATCGCGCAGCGCACTCGCCGCCTCTTCCAGCGCAGGCGTAACGTGTTTGTCCATAAAGCGCTGCACAGTGCCCTGGCTCGGTTGCAGGTCCAACGCGGTCAAACGCTCGCTGAAACCACGACGACCACGCTCGGCCAATTGCGCCTGCTCCTGTTCGATGGCCACATCCTGGCGCATCGCCTTGTGCAAACCGAACATAAACAGAATCAGCACCACCGAGAACGGCAGCCCCGCCAGCACCACCATGGTTTGCATGGCTTCGAAGTTGCCAGCAAACAGCAGGCCGATGGTCACCAGGGTGATCACCACCGACCAGAAGATCCGCAGCCAGTGCGGCGCATCTTCATCCACGTTGCCGCCTTTGCACGAAAGGTTGGCCATCATCACCGCGCCGGAATCCGCCGGGGTCAGGAACAGCACAAAGCCCACGAAGATCGATACGCCGATGACGATTTTCGACGCCGGGTAATGCTCAAGCAGTTGGTAGATGGCCATAGACGGTTGCTCCAGCGCCGTCTTGCCCAACTCGACTGCGCCATGGTTCAGCACCAGGTCCAAGGCCGAGTTACCGAAAATCGACAACCACGCCAAGGTGAAGCCCAGCGGAATCAGCAGCACGCCGGCCACCAGTTCACGCACGGTACGACCACGGGAGATACGCGCGATGAACATGCCTACAAATGGCGCCCAGGAAATCCACCAGGCCCAGTAGAACAGGGTCCACAGGCCCATCCAGCGCTCGGTCTTGTCGGCGTCGCCTTCGTACACGTACAGGTCGAAGGTTTTCAGGATGATGCCGTTGAGGTAGTCACCGGTGTTCTGCACCAAGCCGTTGAGCAGGTGCAGGGTCGGGCCAAACAGCAGCACAAAGATCAGCAAGCCGCTGAACAGCACGATGTTGAGGTTGGACAGGCGGCGAATGCCGTTTTCCACACCCGACACGGCAGCGATAGTCGCCACGGTGCTCATCACGATGATCACGATCAGCAGGTTGGTGTTGCTGTGCTGCATGCCGAACAGGTTTTCAAGGCCCGACGACACCTGCATCGAACCAATCCCCAGGTTCGTCACCAGGCCCAGCAGGGTCACGAACATGCCGAAGCCGTCTACTGCGTGGCCGGCCGCGCCTTTGACCCAACGCTCGCCCACCAGCGGGTACAGCGCCGAACGCAAGGCCAGCGGCTGGTTATGACGGTACGCAAAGTACGCCACGGCCAGGCCGACCAGCGCATAGATCGCCCAGCCGTGCAGGCCCCAGTGCAGGAACGTCAACTGCAACGCCTGGCGGGCTGCGCCGTTGCTGGCGGCGGCGCCTTCGGGCGGGTTGAAGTAGTGATCCAAAGGCTCGGAAGCCCCGAAGTACAGCAGCGAGATGCCGATGCCCGACGAGAACAACATGCCGGCCCAGGCGCCGTAGCTGAAGTCCGGGGTGTCGTCCTTGCTGCCCAGTTTCAACTTACCGTAGGACGAAAACGCCAGGCCGACCACAAACACCAGGTAGGCCGCGATGACCACCATGTAATACCAGCCGAAGCTTTTCGACAGCCACGCCTGGGCTACGCCGAGCATGCGCCCGGCCTCCTGCGGGGCGATGATCAAAATGGCGGTCAACAGCAGAATGAGCGCGGTGGAGGTGTAGAACACCCAACCGTTGACCCTGACCTTTTCCGGCGGGGTCTTTATAAGAGAGGCAGAACTCATGGCGCAGATGCTCCGGGCAGTGCGAGAGAGAAACACAAGGCAACGGTTATCCCGGGACATCGATTTTTCGGCAGTCGACGGACGGGTGTTATAAAGACACCCCGAAAATTCTTGAGCCGCGCCGAGGCAGCGGCCAGGCCCTGATACGGCCTGTTTCAAGGGTTTTTGCAGGTGTCAGTGGACGTCGCTCACAGGTAGGAAAAATCTGTAGGCAGCGACCATTTGTCGCAGATCTTATTCTTTGTTGATTGAACGTTCAATCAAAACAAAATAGACTGGCCATCAAGCCGACGGACGTTTAACGCCCAACGGCAGGCCTAAGGAGAGGTGCTACATGCCCAAGGTCGGTATGCAACCCATACGCCGCCAGCAGTTGATCGAAGCCACTTTGACGGCCATCGATCAGGTTGGAATGGGAGATGCCAGCATTGCGCTGATCGCCCGTTTGGCCGGCGTCTCGAACGGCATCATCAGTCACTACTTTCAGGACAAGAACGGCCTGATCGCCGCGACGATGCGGTACTTGATGAATGTGCTGATCGAGAACGTCCACGAACGCAGGCTTGCGCTGAAGGACGACAGCCCACGGGCGCACCTTCGGGTGATCATCGAGGGCAACTTCGACGCCAGCCAGGTCAACGGACCGGCAATGAAAACCTGGCTGGCCTTCTGGGCCACCAGCATGCACCACCCGTCATTGCACAGGTTGCAGCGGATCAACGATCAACGTCTGTATTCCAACCTGTGCTGCCAGTTCCGCCGTGTGCTACCGCTGCCGCACGCACGCAAAGCAGCCCGAGGCCTGGCGGCCCTGATCGACGGTTTGTGGTTGCGCGGCGCCCTGTCGGGAGACGCTTTCGACACGGAGCAGGCGCAACGGATCGCTTACGAATACATGGATTTCCAATTGGCCAAGCAGGTGAGTTAGAGCACACATAAACGCTCAACCCCTGAACGTCTGCCGCTCAGTGTTGCCACAACCCCATGGCCCACTGGCGGCGGGTAACGCCAACCACTTATGCACTTGCGAGGACTTTATGGCCCGTTTCGAACTGCAAAAACTCTACATTGACGGCGGCTACAGCGACGCTGGCAGCGATGCCACCTTCGAAGCCATCAACCCGGCTAACGGTGAAGTTCTCGCCCAAGTGCAACGCGCCACCAAGGAAGACGTTGAACGTGCCGTGGTCAGCGCCGAAAAAGGCCAGAAAATCTGGGCTGCCATGACCGCCATGGAGCGTTCGCGCATCCTGCGTCGTGCCGTCGACATTCTGCGCGAGCGCAACGATGAGCTGGCCGCCCTGGAAACCCTGGACACCGGTAAAGCCTTCTCCGAAACCCAATACGTCGACATCGTCACCGGCGCCGACGTACTGGAATACTACGCAGGCCTGGTACCGGCCATCGAAGGCGAGCAGATCCCGTTGCGCGACACTTCGTTCGTCTACACCCGCCGCGAGCCGCTGGGCGTGGTGGCCGGTATCGGCGCGTGGAACTACCCGATCCAGATCGCCCTGTGGAAATCCGCACCGGCCCTGGCGGCGGGCAACGCGATGATCTTCAAGCCAAGCGAAGTCACTTCGCTGACCACCCTGAAACTGGCCGAGATCTACACCGAAGCTGGCGTACCGGCCGGTGTGTTCAACGTGTTGACCGGCAGCGGTCGTGAAGTCGGCACCTGGCTGACCGAGCACCCGCGCATCGAGAAAGTCTCGTTCACCGGCGGCACCGACACCGGCAAAAAAGTCATGGCCAGCGCTTCGAGCTCTTCGCTCAAAGAAGTGACCATGGAACTGGGTGGCAAATCGCCGCTGATCGTGTTCGAAGACGCCGACCTGGATCGCGCTGCCGACATCGCCATGATGGCCAACTTCTACAGCTCCGGTCAGGTCTGCACCAACGGCACTCGTGTGTTCGTGCCGAAACACCTGCAAGCGGCCTTCGAAGCCAAGATCGTTGAGCGTGTTGCGCGCATTCGCGTTGGCAACCCACAGGACGAAAACACCAACTTCGGCCCGCTGGTCAGCTTTGCCCACATGGAAAGCGTGCTTGGCTACATCGCCAAAGGTAAGGAAGAAGGCGCCCGCGTCCTGTGCGGCGGCGACCGCCTCACCGACGGCGAATTCGCCAAAGGCGCCTACGTGGCACCGACTGTGTTCACCGACTGCACCGACGAGATGACCATCGTCCGTGAAGAAATCTTTGGCCCAGTGATGAGCATCCTCACTTACGAGACCGAAGAAGAAGTGATCCGCCGCGCCAACGACACCGACTTCGGCTTGGCCGCAGGTTTGGTGACCAAGGACCTGAACCGCGCCCACCGCGTGATTCATCAGCTGGAAGCGGGTATCTGCTGGATCAACGCCTGGGGCGAGTCCGACGCCAAGATGCCAGTCGGTGGTTACAAGCAGTCGGGCGTTGGCCGTGAGAACGGCATCAGCTCGCTGAACAACTTCACCCGCATCAAATCGGTACAGGTTGAGCTGGGCGACTACGCCTCGGTGTTCTAAATCCGAGCGTTGTATTGCCCGCGAGGCCGCCATCGCGGGCAAGCCCGGCTCCCACATTTTGTGCTGTGTTAACCCAATCAAATGTGGGAGCTGGCTTGCCTGCGATGAGGCCCGACCTGACCATCTCAAAAGAGGGTGCATCCAATGTCCCAAGAATACGATTACATCATTGTGGGTGCCGGCTCCGCCGGTAACACCCTGGCGACCCGTCTGACCGAAGACGAAGGCGTCACCGTCCTGCTGCTGGAAGCCGGCGGCCCGGACTACCGTTTTGACTTCCGTACCCAAATGCCGGCCGCGCTGGCGTTTCCACTGCAAGGTCGGCGCTACAACTGGGCCTACGAAACCGACCCAGAGCCACACATGGACGGCCGTCGGATGGAATGCGGTCGCGGCAAAGGCCTGGGCGGTTCTTCGCTGATCAACGGCATGTGCTACATCCGTGGCAACGCCATGGACTACGACAACTGGTCGAAGCTGCCAGGTCTGGAAAACTGGACCTACCTCGACTGCCTGCCGTATTTCCGTAAAGCCGAAACCCGCGACATCGGCCCCAACGACTACCACGGTGGCGACGGCCCGGTCAGCGTGACCACGCCTAAAGCCGGCAACAACCCGCTGTTCCACGCCATGGTTGAAGCAGGCGTGCAAGCCGGTTACCCACGTACCGACGACTTGAACGGCTACCAGCAAGAAGGCTTCGGCCCGATGGACCGTACCGTCACGCCTAAAGGCCGCCGCGCCAGCACCGCGCGTGGTTACCTGGACACGGCTAAAAAGCGCTCCACACTGACCATCGTCACCCACGCCCTCACCGACAAAGTGTTGTTTGAAGGCAAGCGTGCCGTAGGCGTGCGTTACCTGATCGGCGCCGCTGAAGAGCGCGTTGAAGCCCGTGCGCGTAAAGAAGTCCTGGTGTGCAGCGGCGCAATCGCTTCGCCGCAGCTGCTGCAACGCTCCGGTGTTGGCCCGGCCAAACTGCTGGAAAGCCTCGACATCCCGGTGGTCCACGACCTGCCCGGCGTCGGCGAAAACCTGCAGGACCACCTTGAGCTGTACCTGCAATACGCCTGCACTCAGCCAGTGTCGCTGTACCCCTCGCTGCTCTGGTACAACCAACCGGCCATCGGTGCCGAGTGGCTGTTCAATGGCACCGGCATCGGCGCCAGCAACCAGTTCGAAGCGGGTGGTTTTATCCGTACCCGTGAAGACTTCGATTGGCCGAACATCCAGTACCACTTCCTGCCGGTGGCGATTAACTACAACGGCAGCAACGGTGTGAAAGAGCACGGCTTCCAGGCGCACATGGGCTCCATGCGTTCGCCAAGCCGTGGTCGCGTACACCTGAAGTCGAAGAACCCGCGGGACTACCCGAGCATCCTCTTCAACTACATGGCCACCGAGCAGGACTGGCAGGAATTTCGCGACGGCATCCGCCTGACCCGTGAAATCATGCAACAGCCGGCGCTGGACCAATACCGTGGCCGTGAAATCAGCCCGGGTATTGACGTGCAAACCGATGAGCAGTTGGACAAGTTCATCCGCGAGCACGCTGAAACTGCGTTCCACCCGTCCTGCTCGTGCAAAATGGGCACCGACGAGATGGCCGTAGTGGATGCCGAAGGCCGCGTGCATGGCATGCAGGGCTTGCGTGTGGTCGACGCGTCGATCATGCCGATCATCACCACCGGCAACCTCAACGCGCCGACGATCATGATCGCCGAGAAAATCGCCGATAAGATCCGTGGCCGCCAGCCACTGCCGCGCAGCACTGCCGACTACTACGTCGCAGGCGATGCGCCGGTGCGTGGCAAGCCGATGCGTGAAGTCGGCCCGACCGCGCAGTAACTCGTTGATCGTTCCCACGCTCCGCGTGGGAATGCATCCTGTGACGCTCTGCGTCACGACCTTCTAAAGCGGACGCAGAGCGTCCTAGGCGGCATTCCCACGCGGAGCGTGGGAACGATCACCTATGCTAGCCTCTGGGACTGCGCAGCCCTCAAGGAGGTCCCGATGTTCGACGCCCACCCCACCCTCAAACAGCACTTCAGTGCCCTGCGCACCCGCGCCGAATTCTTCTCGCTGCGTTACGTGCGCGAATCCGGCCAGTACCTGTCGGTCCGCAAGAACGTCGCCGAGCCGCCACACCTGAGCCACGACGAGGGCGCGATGCTCACCGTGCGTCTTAATGGCGTAGAAGCCTACGCCGCCACCAACGATATTTCCCTCGCCGGCCTGCAAGCCGCCCTTGAGCGCGCCGAGCAGCAAGCCCGGCAGATTTCGCCCCACGCCCTGCTCGACTTGCACACACAACACGTCTCCAGCGACGTGGCCGACTATTTGTCGCCAGACCTCGACCAGCCCTTCCCGTCCCTGAGCGACTGCTACCAACTGCTCGGCGATGAATCCGCCAGCGTGCCCAAGGATGAGCGCCTGGTGAGCTGGGAAGTCAGCCTGGGCACCACGCACGTCGAGCAGATCTACCTCAACAGCGCCGGTGCCGAGTTGCGCCAGGCCCAGCGTTTTGTCTTTCCGGGCCTGAGCGTCACCGCGTTCGACGGCAACGACAGCCAGACCCGCACCCTGGGCGGCACCAATTTCGGCCAGCAAGGCAGTGCGAACGTGATTCGCCGCTTCGGCCTGGCCGGCGCCGCCCGTACAGTCGCCGACGAAGCCCTGCAACTGCTGCTCGCGCCGAACACGCCCCACGGCCCACGCGACCTGCTGCTGATGCCTGACCAGATGATCCTGCAGATCCACGAGTCCATCGGCCATCCGCTGGAACTGGACCGCATCCTGGGCGATGAGCGTAACTACGCCGGCACCAGCTTTGTGAAGGCCAGCGACTTCGGCCACCTGCAATACGGCTCGCCCTTGCTCAACGTGACCTTCGACCCGGACATCCCCGAACAGCTCGCCAGCTACGGGCATGACGACGACGGCACGGCTGCCAGCAAACAATTCCTGATCCGCGATGGCCTGCTGCTCAAGCCTTTGGGCGGCGCGCTGTCGCAATTTCGCGCGAACCTGCCAGGCGTGGCCAACAGCCGCGCGTGTAGCTGGAACCGCCCGCCCATCGACCGCATGGCCAACCTCAATATCGAAGCCGGCGACAAGACCCAGGCCGAACTGGTCAGCGGCATCGAGCACGGCATTCTGATGAGTACCAACCGCTCCTGGTCCATCGATGACGCGCGCAATAAATTCCAGTTCGGCTGTGAATGGGGCCAGTTGATCGAAAACGGCGAACTCAAGGGCGTGGTCAAAAACCCCAACTACCGCGCCATCTCCGCGCAGTTCTGGCGCAACCTCAGCGCCGTCGGCGACGCCAGCACCTTCCAGGTCTTGGGCACGCCCAACTGCGGCAAAGGCGAACCCAACCAGGTGATCCGCGTGGGCCACGCCTCACCGGCCTGTGTGTTCAGTGATATCGACGTGTTTGGGGGAGACGCCTGATGAACAACTTCAAGGCACTGGTGGACTGGCTCAAGCAAGCCGTCACCGACAAGGAACACTTTCACCTGGGCTACGCTGACGAGTCGTCCGAGTTCGTGCGCTTCAACCACGCCAAGGTGCGCCAAGCCGGGCAGGTGCAACAGGCCAGCCTCAACCTCAAGCTGATCAACGATGGCCGCCACGCCGACCTCGGTATCACCCTGGCCGGTGAGCCGGCACTGGATCGCCAGCGCCTCGCCGATGGCCTGCAACAACTGCGCGAAACCTTGCCCTTGTTGCCGCAGGATCCGTACCTGCTGCTGAACCACAACGCCTGGCAAAACCACAACGAACAGTTGCGACCGCTGCCCGAGCTGGCCCAGGTGCTGGCAGACATCAGCCAAGCCGCCGAAGGCGTGGACCTGGTTGGCTTCTACGCTGCCGGCCCGATCAGCCGTGGCTTTGCCAGTTCCGACGGCGCGTTCGGTTGGCACCAGGCCAATAGCTTCAACTTCGATTTCAGCCTGTTCCACGCCAACGGCGAAGCGGTGAAGGCCAGCTACGCCGGGCACACCTGGGACAGTGCCGAGTTCGCCGCACGCTTCCAGCAGGCCCGCGAGCAGTTGGCGTTCCTCGGCCGCCCGCTGCACCAGCTGCCTCCCGGCCAATACCGCGCCTACCTTGCCCCGGCGGCGCTGGAAGAAATCTTCAGCATCGTCACCTGGGGCGGGTTTTCCGCCCAGGCCATCGCCAGCAAAGGCAGTTGCCTGCAAAAGCTCTACACGGGTGAGCAGTCGTTAAGCCCGCTGGTGAAGGTCGATGAACAGATCAGCGGCTCGTTGAGCCAGGCGTTTTCCACCGAAGGCTACCCGCGCGGCGATGTCACCCTGATCAACGCCGGCAAAGCCGAAGGCCAACTGATCAACTCACGCAGCGCTGCCGAATACGGCCTGAGCACCAACGGCGCCAGCAGCGACGAGTCGCCCAGCGCCTTGCAAATGGCCGCCGGCAACCTGGCCCAGGCCGATATCCTCAAGCAATTGGGCACTGGCTTGTACATCAGCAACCTGTGGTACTTGAACTACTCGGACCTGCCGGCGGCACGCCTGACCGGCATGACCCGCTTCGCCACCTTCTGGGTCGAAGACGGTGAGATCAAGGCGCCGGTGAGCACCATGCGCTTTGATGACAGTGTCTACAGCCTGCTCGGCTCACAGCTTGAAGCGCTGACCCTTGAACGGGAGCTGCTGTTGTCGGCGAGTACCTACAGCCAGCGCAATACCTCATCCAACCTGCTGCCGGGTGCGCTGGTCAAGCGCCTGACGCTCACTCTGTAAATACAAATCCCCTGTGGGAGCGGGCTTGTGTGGGAGCTGGCTTGCCTGCGATGCAGTCACCTCGGTGTGTCAGTCACACCGCAGTGATGCCATCGCAGGCAAGCCAGCTCCCACATAGGCCAGCTACCAGACAAGCCAGTTCCCACATAGGCTTGTATTGATTTCAGACACCTCGTTTCATCCCTTCCTACCGCAAAATCCCATCTAACACTTCTCTCCGTACGCTCTGTTGTCGCCCGCAAAAAACCTCGTTATAACGGTTAGTGGCATCCCGCCACCTACCCCACGAGAGCACGACCTTGCCCGGGAAGGGCAAGCTGGAGCGTTGACATGAACCATGGAAGTTTTGTCATAGAGAAGCTGTTCAAGCACTACAACGTGCATGTTGAGCAGCTAGGAAACGATTCGGAAAAAAACACTGTCTTGATGGTCAACGGTGCACTGTCCACCACGCGCTCTTTCGCGCGAACCAGCAAATGCCTGGCGGAGCATTTCAATGTGCTGCTGTTCGACCTGCCGTTCTCCGGCTATTCGCGCGAGCACAACACCGACCTCGACCTTGTGACCAAGGACGACGAGGTGCAAATCCTGCGCGCGCTGGTGGAGCGCTTCGAGGTCAACCATCTGGTGTCCGCCTCCTGGGGCGGCATCTCCACCTTGCTGACCCTGGCCCATAACCCGCCGTCCATCCAAAGCTCGGTGGTGATGGCGCTGGCGCCCAACCTCAACCAGGCCATGCTCGACTACGTGGAGCGTGTGCGCGTGCTGATCGAGGCCGATGACAAATCCGCCGTCGGCCACTTGCTCAACGAGACCGTCGGCAAATACCTGTCGCCGCGCCTCAAGCGCAACAACCATCGGCACCTGTCGAGCATGGCCACCACCGAATACCGCCAGGCGCGCTTTCATATCCATCAGGTGCTGGCCTTGGGCGATGGCAACTACCTGCCGGCACTCAAGCAGATTGAAACCCCGGTGCACTTCCTCAATGGCACACTGGATGAATACACGCCGGCGGCCGAGGCCCAACTGTTCAAGCAATACATTGGGCGCAGCAGCTTTGCGGTCGCCGAACACACCGGCCATCTGCTCGACCTGGAGTCGCGCGAAGCGGCCATGGCGGTGCACCGTGCGCTGTTGGATTTCCTGGTGGGAGAGCACGCAACACTGTCGGAATTAGACGAACCGCCAGTGGGAAAAGGAGCGACGGATGGCGCATAATCGCCAACACATAGCCTGATAATAAAAGGGTTCACATGCCGAATCGCGCCCCTCTCGATGCCAAGACCGCCCGCTGGCTACCCTGGGTGGTAGCGATTGCCTTCTTCATGCAGTCGCTGGACGGGACGATTCTCAACACCGCCCTGCCGGCCATGGCGCGGGACTTGGCGGAAAACCCGCTGCGCATGCAAGGGGTGGTGATCGCCTACATGCTCACCGTCGCCTTGCTGATCCCGGCTTCGGGCTGGGTGGCCGATCGCTTCGGTACCAAAAAAATCTTCTTCGGCGCCATCATGCTGTTCAGCATCGGCTCCTTGCTGTGCGCCTTGTCGAGCAGCTTGACCATGCTGGTGGGCGCGCGGGTCATCCAGGGCTTGGGCGGTGCGCTGATGCTGCCGGTCGGGCGGCTGGTGGTCCTACGCGCTTATCCGCGCTCCGAACTGGTGCGCATCATGGGTTTCATCACCATTCCCGGCCTGCTCGGCCCACTGCTCGGCCCGACCATGGGCGGCTGGATGGTGCAATACCTGACCTGGCACTGGATCTTCCTGATCAACCTGCCCGTGGGCATGGTTGGTTGCTACGCCGTGTGGAAACTCATCCCCGACTTGCGCGGCAGCGAACGCACGCGCTTTGACAGTGTGGGGTTTGTGCTGTTTGGCGCGGCGATGGTGCTGATCACCATCGCCATGGAAGGCCTGGGCGAACTGCACCTGCCGCACCTGCGGGTGATGTTGCTGTTGTTCGGCGGGCTCGCCTGCCTGGCCGCGTACTGGCTGCGTGCCGGGCATATCGATAACCCACTGTTCTCGCCGGTGCTGTTCAAGACCCGCACCTTTGCCGTGGGCATCCTCGGCAACCTGTTCGCCCGATTGGGCAGCGGCGCGCTGCCGTTTCTGGTGCCGTTGCTGCTGCAAGTGGCGCTGGGTTATTCGCCCTCGGAAGCCGGCATGAGCATGTTGCCGCTGGCGGCGGCGGCGATGTTTGCCAAGTCCATCGCGCGGCCACTGATCGAGCGGCTGGGCTATCGCGTTGTGCTCACCGGCAACACCCTGGCGCTGGGCATCATGCTGGCCAGCATGGGCCTGGTCAGCGAACACACGCCATACCCGCTGCTGCTGTGCATGCTGGCGGTGCTGGGCGCGATCAACTCGCTGCAATTTACCGCGATGAACACCGTCACCCTGATCGACCTCGACGACGCCCAGGCCAGCAGTGGCAACAGTTTGCTCTCGGTGGTGGCGCAATTGTCCTTGAGCCTGGGCGTAGCCTGTGCCGGTGCCTTGCTCGGCGGCTTTACTGCCGAAGCGGGCAATGACGGCGTGGAAAGCGTGCTGGGCGCGTTCCAACTGACCTTCCTTACCGTCGGCATCATGGCCATGCTGGCAGCGGCGATCTTCCTGCAACTGTCGCCAAAAGACGGCAAACGGGTGGTCAGCCGCGAGCACGACCTTGAGCATTAACAGGCTTCTCGTCTAGAACTTGCAGGGAAAATCCCACAGGGCTGGTACACTGCGCGACATTTTGTTTTGCAGAGCCAGTCCCGTGACTACCATCGCCACCGCTTTTAATACTTTGCCCCTGTCCGCCGCCATGCTGGCTAACCTCGACTCGCTGGGTTACGTCGAGATGACGCAGATCCAGGCGCAAAGCTTGCCGGTGATCCTCAAGGGGCTGGACCTGATCGCCCAAGCCAAGACCGGCAGCGGCAAGACCGCCGCCTTCGGCATCGGCCTGCTCAACCCGATCAACCCGCGTTACTTCGGCTGCCAGGCGCTGGTGATGTGCCCGACGCGTGAACTGGCCGACCAGGTCGCCAAGGAAATCCGTCGCCTGGCACGTGCCGAAGACAACATCAAGGTACTGACCCTGTGCGGCGGCGTGTCCCTCGGCCCGCAGATCGCTTCGCTGGAACACGGTGCCCACGTGATCGTCGGCACGCCAGGCCGTATCCAGCAGCACCTGCGCAAAGGTTCGCTGGTGCTGGACGGTTTGAACACGCTGATCCTCGACGAAGCTGACCGCATGCTCGACATGGGCTTCTACGACGCCATCGAAGACATCATCAGCAAGACCCCGCCACGCCGCCAGACCCTGCTGTTCTCGGCCACCTACCCGGTGAGCATCAAGCAGCTGGCCTCCAAGTTCATGCGTGCGCCGCAGCAGGTGAAGGCCGAAGCCTTCCACTCCGACGACCAGATCGAGCAGCGTTTCTACGAGATCTCGCCGGAAGAGCGCATGGACGCGGTGACCAAGGTACTGGCGCATTTCCGCCCGGCCTCGTGCGTGGCGTTCTGTTTTACCAAGCAGCAAGTGCAGGAAACTGTGGATCACCTGACCGCCAAAGGCATTTCCGCCGTCGGCCTGCATGGCGACCTGGAGCAGCGCGACCGTGACCAGGTACTGGCGATGTTCGCCAACCGCAGTACTTCGGTGCTGGTTGCCACTGACGTTGCCGCGCGCGGTTTGGACATTGACTCGCTGGACATGGTGATCAACGTCGAACTGGCCCGCGACTCGGAAATCCACATCCACCGCGTAGGCCGTACCGGTCGCGCCGGTGAGACCGGCATCGCCATCAGCCTGGTGGCGCCTTCCGAAGCACACCGCGCCCAGGCCATCGAGCAACTGCAAAAGTCGCCGCTGAACTGGGACCAACTGGACAACCTCAAGCCGCAAAGCGGTGGCCCGTTGCTGCCACAGATGAGCACGCTGTGCATCGCCGCCGGCCGTAAAGACAAGGTACGCCCAGGCGACATCCTCGGCGCACTGACCGGCGACGCCGGCATCCCGGGTGCCCAGGTCGGCAAGATCGCGATCTTTGATTTCCAGGCGTTCGTGGCTGTTGAGCGCGGGATCGCCAAGCAGGCGTTGCAGCGTTTGAATGACGGCAAGATCAAAGGCCGCTCGTTGCGCGTGCGGATCCTCTGACCTGATCATTCCCACGCTCCGCGTGGGAATGCATCCCGTGACGCTCTGCGTCACAAAGCGGACGCAGAGCGTCCATGGCGGCATTCCCACGCAGAGCGTGGGAACGATCTGATGAACATGAGGACACCGTTTTGCGCTCGACCGAAGTTGTGATCATTGGCGCCGGCGCCGCAGGCTTGATGTGCGCACTGACCGCCGCCGGGCGTGGGCGCAAGGTGATGCTGATCGACCACGCCAACAAGGCCGGCAAAAAGATCCTGATGTCCGGCGGTGGCCGCTGCAATTTCACCAATATGTACACCGAGCCGGCCAACTTCCTCTCGCACAACGCGCACTTCTGCAAATCCGCCCTGGCCCGCTACACCCAGTGGGATTTCATCGAGCTGGTGGCCAAGCACGGCGTGCCGTACCACGAGAAAAAGCTCGGCCAGCTGTTCTGCGATAACAAGTCCAGCGACATCCTCGGCATGCTGCTCGATGAATGCATCCAGACCGGCGTGAGCCTGCACCTGGACACCTCGATCGAGGAAATCGCCAAAGTCGACGGCGGCTATCAACTGCAAACCACCTTGGGTGAGCTGCGCTGCGAATCCCTGGTGATCGCCACCGGCGGCCTGTCGATTCCGACCCTGGGCGCCACCGGTTTTGGTTACCAGGTAGCCAAGCAGTTCGGCCACGAACTGCTGCCGACCCGCGCAGGTCTGGTGCCGTTTACCATTACCGACCAGCTCAAGGAGTTGTGCGGCGAGCTGTCCGGGACTTCCGTGGATTGCCTGGTGAGCTGCAATGACCAGAGTTTTCGCGAGAACATCCTGTTTACCCACCGTGGCCTCAGTGGCCCGGCGATTTTGCAGATATCTTCCTACTGGGAGTCCGGTGACACGGTTGAAATCAACCTGCTGCCCGACCACGACGCCCACACCTGGCTGCAACAGCAACAGGTCGAGCACCCCAACAGCGAGCTGAAAACCCTGCTGGGTGAGATCTTCACCAAGAAGATGGCCAATCTGTTGGCGCAGATCTGGTTTGTGTCCAAGCCGATGAAGCAATACACCCACGCCGAAGTGGCCGACATTGCGCAAAAGCTGTCGAGCTGGCAGTTGGTGCCGGCGGGCACCGAAGGCTATCGCACGGCCGAGGTGACGCTGGGCGGTGTAGACACGCGGGAAGTGTCGTCCAAGACCATGGAATCGCTGAAAAGCCCGGGGCTGTACTTTATTGGTGAAGTGCTGGATGTGACCGGTCACTTGGGCGGGTTCAACTTCCAGTGGGCCTGGGCTTCCGGTTACGCAGCCGCGCAATACGCCTGAAGGTTGTACGCGGTCAACATGTGGGAGCTGGCTCGTCGAATCGTCGCACCGCTGCGATAGCGGTGGTGGATTCACCGCCGCTATCGCAGGCAAGCCAGCTCCCACAGTAGTTTCGTGGTGTTCTTAAGATGTTGGCTGGAATAAATTTTGCTGTTACATGTGATCGCCACGCTTGCCGTGGCGTCATTACTGGCTCAATTTAGCGGCATCGTCCCGGAAGACTCCAGACTTCATGTCATCGACCTCGTTCAAGCAGTCCATGCGGCGCCTGTGGGCGCTGGATAAATTCAGTTACAGCGTTCGGGTATTCATCGCCCTCACCGGCAGCATGGCGCTGTGCTGGTATCAAAACGAAATGACGTTGCTGATCCCGCTGTTCCTGGGGATTATCGCCAGCGCCTTGGCCGAGACCGATGACAGTTGGCAAGGCCGCCTGAATGCGCTGGCGGTAACGCTGGTGTGTTTCAGTGTTGCCGCGCTGTCGGTTGAACTGCTGTTCCCTTATCCCTGGATCTTCGCCATCGCCCTGGCCCTGGCCAGCTTCTGCCTGACCATGCTCGGCGCGTTGGGCGAACGTTATGGCGCGATTGCATCGGCCACGCTGATTCTGTCGGTGTACACCATGATCGGTGTGGACCAGCGCGGTGGTGCCGTCACTGATTTTTGGCATGAGCCATTGCTGCTGGTGGCAGGTGCGGCGTGGTATGGCGTGCTGTCGGTGCTGTGGCAGGTGCTGTTTTCCAACCAGCCGGTGCAGCAAAGCCTGGCGCGGTTGTTTCGCGAGCTGGGGCGTTACCTCAAGCTCAAATCGTCGCTGTTCGAGCCGATCCGCCAATTGGATGTGGAAGCGCGCCGCCTGGAACTGGCCCAGCAAAATGGCCGGGTAGTGGCGGCGCTGAATGCCGCCAAAGAAATCATCCTGCACCGCGTAGGCAATGGCCGACCAGGTTCGAAAGTCAGCCGTTACCTGAAGCTGTACTTTCTGGCCCAGGATATCCACGAACGCGCGAGCTCGTCCCACTACCCTTACAACGCCCTGGCCGAAGCCTTCTTCCACAGCGACGTGTTGTTCCGCTGTCAGCGCCTGTTGCGCCAGCAAGGCAAGGCCTGCCAGGCCCTGGCCGAATCGATCCAACTGCGCCAGCCGTTCATTTACGACGACAGCTTCGCCGAAGCGCTGGGCGACTTGAACGCCTCGCTAGAACACCTGCGCATCCAGAGCAACCCGGCCTGGCGCGGTCTGTTGCGTTCGTTGCGGGCCCTGGCCGCCAACCTGTCGACCCTCGACCGTTTGCTTGGCGACGCCAGCAACCCCGACTCCCTGGCCGACGCCACCGACAGCAGCCTGCTGGACCGTGCACCGCGCAACCTCAAGGAAATGTGGACACGCCTGCGCACGCAACTGACGCCGACCTCATTGCTGTTCCGCCACGCCCTGCGCCTGCCGCTGGCACTGAGTATCGGCTATTGGATGGTGCACTTGATCCACCCCTCCCAGGGCTACTGGATCATCCTCACCACCCTGTTCGTGTGCCAGCCGAACTACGGCGCCACGCGGCGCAAGCTGGGCCAGCGGATCATCGGCACCGCCATCGGCCTGACCGTGGCCTGGGCGCTGTTCGACCTGTTCCCAAGCCCGTTGGTGCAGTCGATGTTCGCCATCGCCGCAGGCCTGGTGTTCTTTATCAACCGCACCACCCGCTACACCTTGGCCACGGCGGCGATCACCTTGATGGTGCTGTTCTGCTTCAACCAGGTGGGCGATGGTTACGGGCTGTTCCTGCCAAGGCTGTTCGATACCTTGCTGGGCAGCTTGATTGCCGGCCTGGCGGTGTTTCTGTTCCTGCCGGACTGGCAAGGCCGGCGCCTGAACAAAGTGCTGGCCAACACCCTGACCTGCAACAGCATCTACCTGCGCCAGATCATGCAGCAATACGCCGCCGGCAAGCGCGACGACCTGGCCTACCGGTTGGCGCGGCGCAATGCGCACAACGCCGATGCGGCGCTGTCGACCACGCTGGCGAATATGCTGATGGAGCCCGGGCATTTCCGTAAGGAGGCCGATGTGGGCTTCCGCTTCCTGGTGCTGTCGCATACTTTGCTCAGCTACCTTTCCGGGCTGGGTGCGCACCGTGAAACCCAGTTACCCGCCGATGTGCGTGAGCACTTGATCGAAGGGGCCGGTAACAGCCTGGCGGCGAGTATCGACGAGATTGCTACAGGGCTGGCCAACAAGCAGCCAATCGCGATTCAGAGTGATGCCGAGGAGGCGTTGGCGGCGGACCTGGAGCAGATGCCTGATGAGATTGATGAAGGGCAGCGGTTGGTGCAGACGCAACTGGCGTTGATCTGCCGGCAGTTGGGGCCGTTGCGCACGTTGGCGGCGCATTTGATCAAAGATACCAGCGCGGCGTAGACCGCTTTCGCAGGCAAGCCAGCTCCCACATTTGACTGTGTTCACAAATCAAAATGTGGGAGCTGGCTTGCCTGCGATGGGGCCAGCAGAAACACTACATCCCGTGCTCCTTCATCAACTTTGCATAACTGCCATCTGCCTTCATCCTGGCAATCTCCCGATCAAAGCTGGCCACGATCTGCTCATGCTCGGGGTTCTTCAGGCTCACCAGAATATGCAGGCTGTTCTCGCTCAGCGGCTTGGGTAAAAACTCCACTGCATTGCGCACCCGTGGCGACTCCCGTGCCAGGTAATAGCGGGCCACGAACTCATCTTCCAGCGTCAGCTTGACGCGATTGGCCGCCAGCATGCGCACGGCCATGGCGAAGTTGTGCACCGGCACTTTCTGCAACTGCGTATCCTGGTCGAACGCTGCCGAATAGGCATAGCCGCGCACCACCGCGATGGGGTCGTCGTGCAGTTGTTCCAGGTTCTGATAGTCAATGGGGTCGTCGCGGCGTTTGATAAAGCGCACGCGGTTAAGCAGGTATTCGCCGGAAAACTGGCCCAGCTTGGTGCGGGCATCGTCGTACCAGGCGTTGATCAACACGTCGTAACGGCCATCGCCCACACCCATCAGCGCCCGCGCCCAGGGCACCTGTTCGAAATCACTGGCATAGCCTGCCCGGGCCAGCGCCGTACTGACGATATCGGTGGCCAGGCCGCCGTTGATCAACGTGGAATCGGTAAAGGGTGGCCAAGCATCCGCTACCAGGCGCAGGCGCTGCGCCACCGCCGGCTGGGCCAGCAACAGCACTCCTATCAAAGCAACGGCACGAGAAAATCGCGGCATGCTCAAAGTCCTTGGCGGGCAGGCATTGGCCTGATAACAGTAGCTCATCAATGAGCCTGCATTGCAGATTACACAAAGAAGCCGGTGGCGATCGGACTGAATGATGGCAAATTGACGCCATTCACAAAAATGCTCAATTTAGACAGGACAGGCGGCGGCGCTTACTATCGGCCACAGACATTAATAAGGGAAAACGCCATGACGGTTGAATGGGTCTGCAAACATCACGAAGACCTCGGCAAAGAGCAGCTATACACCATTATGCGTCTGCGCAATGAGGTGTTCGTCGTCGAGCAAAAATGCGTTTATCAAGACCTCGACGGGCAGGATCTTTCCGGTGATACCCACCACTTGATGGCCTGGAAGGATGACGTGCTGGTGGCTTACCTGCGCCTGCTGGACCCGGAATCCCAGGGCGGTGATGTGGTGATTGGCCGGGTAATCGTCGCGCCAGTGGCACGCGGCACCGGCTTGGGGCACCAGATGATGGAAGAAGCGCTCAAGCGCATTGAAGACATCTGGCCGCAGACACCGATCTATCTGTCAGCCCAGGCGCATTTGCAGGGGTATTACGGGCGGTATGGGTTTGAGGTGGCGGGTGAGGAATACCTGGAGGATGACATTCCCCATATTGGTATGCGGCGTAGCTGAGGGCCTCTTCGCGAGCAAGCCCGCTCCCACATTTAACCGCGTACATACTTTGAAATGCGGTGGAATGTGGGAGCGGGCTTGCTCGCGAAGGCGCCAGACGATCCACCACAAAACCTCAGGGATAACCCAACACCTGCTTGACCACCCCAAGGTTCGCCTCGATCCAGCGCCGATCAATCGCGCCCCAGCTACGAATCCGATAACACCCGGCATGATTGCGCGCGCCGTCTTCCTGCTCAAATTCACACACGATATCCAGATCAGCCAACGCCGCAATCGTGTCCTGCGCCGTGCGCCGTGGCATGCCGGTGGCATCGGTCAGTGCCGGCACGCTGCTGGCCTGGCCGCTGTCGATCAGGTAGGCCACATACAGCCGGCGGTAGAAACTGCTTTTGGTCTTGCTCACATCCATGCTCGAACGCCTTGTGAAGTTAGGGCTTGCCCTGCAAGTCGCGATAAGTGAGGTACACCCGCAGGTCGAATTCCACCTGATGGTAGCCCGGCATCATGTACTCACAGAGTTTATAGAACGCCTTGTTGTGGTCCGATTCCTTGAAGTGCGCCAGCTCGTGTACCACGATCATGCGCAGAAACTCCGGTGCGGCCTCCTTGAACAACGCCGCAATGCGGATCTCTTTCTTGGCTTTGAGATTGCCGCCCTGCACCCGCGAAATCGTAGTGTGCAGGCCCAGGGCGCGGTGGGTGAGGTCCAGGCGGTTGTCGAACAGCACTTTGTCGATGGCCGGCGCGTTACGCAGGTGTTCCTGCTTGAGCGCCAAGGCATAGCTGTATAACGCCTTGTCGCTCTGCACGCCGTGGCGCTCGGGGTAGCGCTGCTCCAGGTAGGCGCCCAACTGGTCCTTGGCGATCAATTGGCGCACTTGCTCCTGGAGCGCTGCGGGGTAGGCCTGGAGGTATTTCAGCGCGGTCATGGGGTTCTGCAACAGGGTTTGAATGCCGCCAGTGTAGCGAATTCACAGCAGACGAGGGTGAGACCAGGCAGCCACTTCCTCCGCCACCAACGGTTGGGCCGCCAACGGCCCCTGAATAAAGGCGCAGCCATTGGCCTTGAGCCACGTTGACTGCTCGAGGGTTTCCACGCCCTCGGCGATCACCAACACCTCAAAATGTGCGCATAACTGAATAATACTGCGCGCCATCGCCGCGTCCCGTACCGAGCCTGGCAGGCGCGCCACCAGTTGCGGGTCGAGCTTGAGCGTATCGAACTCCAGGTCCCGCAGATGGGCCAGGGAGCATTGGCCCAGGCCGAAGTCATCCAAGGCAGTGCGCACGCCGATCTGGCGCAATAACTTGAGCTGCTTATGGGTCTCTTCAAGGTTACTCATCAGGCTGTCTTCGCTGATTTCCACCTCCAGCTGGCGCCCCTGTAACCCATGCCGCTCGAGTACCTGCTGCAGTTGGCTGGCGAGGTTGGGCATGTTGAACTGGCTGGCACTCAAGCTCACGCTCAGCACCAGCTCTTCATCGAAGGTGGCTTGCCAGGCCTGGCGCTGCGCGGCGACTTGCTGGTAGATCCAGGCGCTCAACTGGCTGATCAGCCGCGCCTCTTCCAGCAGCGGCAAGAACAAGCCCGGCGGCACATCGCCGACGCTTGGGTGCTGCCAGCGCAACAGCGCTTCGACGCCACGCAAGCGCCCGTCTTCCAGCGAAACCTGGGGCTGGTAGACCAGGGTGAAATCCTTGTTTTGAATCGCGGTGCGCACGCTGTCTTCGAGCATCAGCCGCGAACGGGCACGGCCGTTCATTTCCTGATCGTAATAGCGATATTGCTGACGCCCCGCGCGCTTGGCTTCGTACATGGCGATATCCGCCGCACGCAACAGGCCGCTCAGGTCAGAGCCGCAGTCCGGGAATGTGGCGATGCCGATGCTGACACCGAGCATCACCTCCAAACCGTCGACTTGCTGGCACACAGACACCCGTTCGATCAGTTTTTCCGCAATCTTGGCGGCCTGCTCCGGGAACTCCAGCTCCAGCAACGCGGTGAACTCATCCCCGCCCATACGCCCGAGAATGTCGTAGGAGCGCAGGCAGGCCTGCATCTGCTCCGAGACCCAGCGCAGCACGCGGTCGCCGGCGTCGTGGCCCAACGAGTCGTTGACCCGCTTGAAACCGTCCAGGTCCAGGTACAGCAATACCAGCGACTGCTCGTTACGCTCGCTGCGCAGCAAGGTGTTTTCCACCGCCTGGTGAAAGCCGCGCCGGTTCAACAGCCCGGTCAGCGGATCGGTCACGGCCTGGAACTCCAGTTGCTGATGCAGGTGGCGCACCTCGGACATGTCCAGCACGGTCACCACCATGGCCTTCTGCTCGGCGGGCAGCGGCGCGCAGGACAACGCCACCGGCACCTGCTGGCCACGGCCGGTGCGCAAGATCGCGTCGTGCTGGCGCCATGTCTCACCCCGGCGGTATGCCTCGTACATCGGGAAACTCAACCACGCGGGCACATGGGGCTTTTGCAGGAAGCTCAAGAAGCTCTCGCCCTGCAACTCGGCCATTGTGGCGTTCAGCAAGCGCGAAATAGCCGGGTTGGCGTACTCGATCACACTGCCCTCGCCCACCACCAAAAGGCCTTCGGCGGCGTTGTCGAGCACCGAGGCGTTAAAGGCACGCGCCTGCTCCAAGTCGTGGCTCAGGCGCTGCAAGGCACGGCGATTGCGCTGGTGCTCCAGCAGGGCCTGAACCTTGGGCTTGAGGACCTGCGGGTCAAAGGGTTTGAACAGATAGTCGATCGCACCGCTGGCATAGCCTTCCTGCACGGCGGCGGACGATTGAGCGTGGGCGGTGAGGAAGATAATCGGCGTCATGCGCGTGCGCTGGCTGCCGCGCATCAGGCGCGCGACTTCAAAGCCATCCATGCCGGGCATGCGCACGTCCAGCAACACCAGGTCGACCTCATGGACAAGTAGCAACTCCAAGGCTTCCAACCCGGAAGCGGCCGTAATCACGTGCCAGTCTTCACGCTGCAAAAGCGCACGCATGCTGATGAGGTTCTCCGGGTAGTCATCGACTACCAAAAGAACCGAACTGCCATCGCCGAGGTGTGGAGCGCAATCCATGCTACGTCTCTTCCTTGAGGGGCTGCACCGGTCACTTCTGCTACAAAAACCGGACAAACACTGAGGGCTCACTCTAGCCCCGCTTTAAAAAAAGCAGAAGTGACGTGGATGCCATCATTGCGCCAAAGCTCAGGAAGCCGACTAACGGTCAAGCCCTACAGCCCACGGCCTGTGGGAAACATGGCTTTTTGGCATTTAGCTGACGCCAATTATTTGCCACAAACTGTTTAACAACCGGACAACCACCGCCTATAAAGAAGTTGTACAGCCCTCGCGCTAAAGCCTTCACCCTCTGTAAAAGGCCAACACCATGATCGACCTTTCCACCTGGAACCTCAGCATCCCGGTCGGCTCCCCGCCCACGACCATCGACACCCCCAAGCTGCTGAGCGGCTTCAAAGACCAGTACTTCCAGGCCGAAGGCAGCAACGTGCAATTCTGGACACCCGTGACCGGCACCCGCACCGAAAACGCCATCTACCCACGCAGCGAGTTACGCGAAACCTACGCCGATGGGCGCCTGCGCAACTGGACTTACAACGAGGCCAACAACTTCCTGCGCGCCACCGTGGCCGTCAACCAGGTGCCCTCCAGCGGCAAAGTGGTCATCGGCCAGATCCACGCGTATGACAGCCAGAAACCACTGATCAAGCTGGAGTACCAATTCAAGGAAAAAACCCAGATCGGCAACATCGTCGCCAAGGTGCGCATGCGCCCGGATGATGGTGAGGGGCGTGTGATTACCGTCGCCAGTAATGTGCCATTGGAGAAGAGCTTCACCTATGTGATCAACCTTAATAAGGCCGGCTTGCTCAGCGTGTCTGCCGCAGACGGCCAATGGAACGAGCGCATAGGCGCGGCCTGGGGTGCCAAGCCGCTGTACTTCAAGGCAGGAGTGTATGTGCAGGACAACAGCGGCGACAGCAAGGAAGGCGCGCGGGTGACGTTTGCCAAATTGGATATTGATCACGAATAGCGCGTAAAAGAAGCCCCGTTAACAGCGGGGCTTCTTAGAAGGTTTATTGAACGCACATCAGCATAAAGCCCATCGAGGAGTCACCGGCGGGTTTGTTATCGCCGACTTTGAGTGTTAATACGTTAACGTAGTTTATGGCCGGGACACTGCCCAACTTGGCATGGCCATAGAAGATATGTTCGTTGGAACTGACATCGGTAACCGAGACCGTGCAAAAACGGGGAGGCTCTTTAAATACGCCCGGTATGAACCTGACCTTATAGGTTGAAAAGTAATCAGGCTGCGCGGTCAGCTTTACCTCTTTCAGCCACTTAGGCGACTGCGCCGTAACTTGCCCCTTTTCGTTAACAGATGCGGTGAATAGTCTGCCCTCGGCGTAGGCCAGAGATCCTGCTGCCAACAACGCCATGATAGCGCCAGCGGTTTTAATAAAGCCCATTATCAATTCTCCATCATTGAATATATTTAAAGGCCAATCTTAAAGGACCCAAGGCTGATAAAAGCGCACTTTCAATGGCGTACAAATAAAACAGAAAGTCTATAAATACACAGAGAATTTTACTGACTGGTTTCAGGACACTTCCGATTGCAAACAACTTTTGAGTCGATGATATTCGTAGGCAAACTCCGACAAACACAAAGACTATTCCCTGATCACTCCGACCTCTTAAACACACCACCGAACCCTGTGGGAGCCGGGCTTGCCCGCGATGGCGGTGTGTCAGGCACTGCTGATGTTGGCTGATACACCGCCATCGCGGGCAAGCCCGGCTCCCACATTGGTTATGCTTTGGCTGCAGGTGCTGTGCTCGTCCTACACGACCGTTGCGGGCAGACAGATCGCCGCTTATAGTTCGCCGGTCGCTGAGAACAGCGATAGGGTTTCGCAGCCCTACAGAGTTAATACCGCACCCGTCACAAACGGCCCCGGCGCTCCGCCGACGGCCGTCCTTGTTATGGCGGCTGTGCGTGGGAGACCTTCGGGTCTGCCGGGTCTTAACTCCTCGGTCTGCGAACCCGCGTACAGCTGCCACCCAATTTGTTTCGCAGCAAACGGTGGTCATTCTTCTCTGAGTTAAGGATTCACCATGACCGACCCATTACCACCCCGCCGCTTCTACCCCTGCACCGAGTCCGCCACCGACTCACCCGTGCTCTTGATCGACAGCGCCGCCCCACTGCCCGACCTCCACGCCTGCCTGCGCGAGCGCCTCAACGCAGCCCTCGAACACCTCAACCTGATGGCCTGCTCCAGCCTGCCGGACTTCGCCGAGCGCGACCTGAATAATGTGGCCAATACCGCACGTATCCTGGTGCAGGACGTGAGCGACGTGTTCCGCGTCATCGAGCACCGAGGCTTGGATACCGCCGCCTGATCAGATCCCGGCCACAAAAAGCCCGCAGCGCTGCGGGCTTCCTTTTAAACGCAGACAATTCAGCCCGCAGCGCTTGCCTCACTTTGCTTGGCACACACCAGCAAGAAGCCCGAAGAGGACTGTTGCGTCGAGCCACTATCGACCACGTTAACGAAATCTGCCCGAATGCGGCCATTTATCCTAAACTCACGCCCATTCGAGCGCGCCCCAATGGATGAGGCTCTACAATAGCTTGGTTTTTCTTCAAACACGCCCGAAACGAATATCACCTTATATACTGAGTTGCCATTTAATACGGACACCTTTACTGACTGTATCCACTCAGGCAACTGCGTAAATATCCCCCCACCGCTGTTAATAACAGCAATAAGAGGACGTTTGCTGGCAGCTGCACAGGCAAAAGAACTTACAGCCGCCAACGATAGTGCAACACCAAAACACTTAATTAAATTCATTTTCAACTCTCCATAATCGAATGCTTTAAATACACAACCGAAGCCGACCCTAAGCCAAAAAACTCATAAGAAGGCGTGTTTTTTTCAGATTACAAATAAAACAGAAAGCACCAGGATTCACGCAGCACCAAACTTACAAGCATCAGCGCCTGAGCAACCCACTTCGAATAGTTACAAGCGCCAGGCCCGCTGGTTTAAAAAGCCCAAGCACAAAAAAGCCCGCATCGCTGCGGGCTTCTTTTTAAACGACTAAGGCTTAGTTCACCTTGGCGTTCAACTCACCTTTGAGGTAACGCTGGTACATGGCTTCCAACGAGATCGGCTTGATCTTCGAAGCATTACCGGCAGTACCAAAGGCTTCGTAGCGAGCGATACACACATCACGCATGGCCGTCACGGTGGCGCCGAAGAATTTACGTGGGTCAAATTCGCTCGGGTGGGTGGCCATCAGGCGACGCATTGCTATGGCGCCCGTTTTTCCACTGGCTTTCGTCTCATCCCCAATACCACCGAATCATGAAGCGCCATTGCGCGGCCGGCGTCCCACTCCTTCTGCATCGTTGAAAACAGCTCAACGTCTATGTGTACTTTATGTGCGCTTAGCGCCTCAGACATGGCATCGCTAATTCGCTCAATAATCGCGCCTGGGTTTGCAACACCACAGTGCTTGCGACCGAACTCGATCAGTTGCTGGCGATCCGGGTAGGCCTTTGCCTTGTTCATCTTGATCGCCAAGGTACGGTCGACCAGTGACTGACCAGACTTGGGGTTGTAATTTTCATACACGGTAGTCGTTGTGACATCGAATACAGGGGCTAACTGCACGGTTTCCAGCGCACCGGGATGGGTATAGAGCACACCGAAATTTTTCAGATGAGCATCGCCATTGCGCACCATGACCGACAAGCACACAGATGAATAAAAACGTTCGAGTTCACGCAGCACATCACCCTGCCGGCAAACCTCATTTATCACCGCAGCAAGCGTTTCGTAACTTTGGGAATACTTGTAGTTGTCGTGAGGATCTTTGTTCAGTCCCAACAGCACTGCCATATCCTCGAACCCCAACCTGCCAGACTCCGTCAGATCAAAGCGCTCCATAACAAAAAGATCACCCCGTTCCGACAGCCAGAAACGCGGAGTTTGCATGCCGGCAAGGCGAGCAGCTTCCAAACAGAGGAATTCGTTCTGAGCCAAGTGTGCATATTCATCAGCGCCGGACTTCACGATCAAATCAGAACTGAGCATGGTGTTGCGACTGCCTGTCAGCTTATCCAGGTCAGGTACCAGCACCTTCGGCTGCACCCCGGAAATACCTGACTCAAAGTAGGTCTCGACCAGGAAGTCGAATACGCCTTGTGAGGCATCCGCAGAAAGGATTTCCTGCAACCCCACTTGTGCTTTCACCGGTGCAGAAGCTTCAACGGGGTTCTCGTAACTCAATCGACCGATCTGATTGCCACCAATGATCGACAGCAAACGCATTTCGTCCACCTGCATATGCTTGGCCATGCGACGTTTAATCTGATCAGCCAGGAAACCCTCCGGCACATTCATATCAAAAATCGGGTGCAGGACGTTGCTGACCGCAGGCGTCGGGTCATAGGGCATGACCAATGACACTTCAGACGAAGCCTGCGCCGAGGCATAGGCGAACGAAAACTGTGAGCCTTTGGACAGCTCACCTGCCATGCCTTGGGGCGTGGTTATGTTGAGCCGCTTGATCTTACTCATCGCGCTCTACCAACTCGGCAAGGGATTTGAGGTCGATGCGCCGATCAACCACCTCCAGGGCCATTCCCAATGCGGTAATCACCCTGAATACGGTATACATAGCCACATTCTCCCCCGCTTCAAGATCAATGATTGTCTTGCGACTGCATCGAGCTTTTTCCGCGAGCTGTTGCTGACTGTATTGCTTCGCCCGCCGCAGCTGTCTCAGCCGTTCGCCAAATGCGGGAGGATTGGTGATAAGCAAAATGTCACCCATATAGGACTTTTTAAGTATTAATCATGATTATGTCCACTATAACGGACATTTCAACCACCTTCCGTCTGTAACGCGCAGCCACAAAAAAGCCCGCATCGCTGCGGGCTTCTTTTTAAACGCTTAAGACTTAGTTCACCTTGGCGTTCAACTCACCTTTGAGGTAACGCTGGTACATCGCTTCCAACGAGATCGGTTTGATCTTCGAAGCATTACCGGCAGTACCAAAGGCTTCGTAACGTGCGATACACACATCACGCATGGCGGTCACGGTGGCGCCGAAGAATTTACGTGGGTCAAATTCACTCGGGTTGGTGGCCATCAGGCGACGCATTGCACCGGTGGATGCCAAACGCAGGTCGGTGTCGATGTTGACCTTGCGCACGCCGTACTTGATGCCTTCGACGATTTCTTCAACCGGCACGCCGTAGGTTTCTTTGATGTCGCCGCCGTACTGGTTGATGATCGCCAACCATTCTTGCGGGACCGAGGAAGAGCCGTGCATCACCAGGTGGGTGTTCGGAATGCGTTTGTGGATTTCCTTGATGCGGTCGATAGCCAGCACGTCGCCGGTAGGTGGCTTGGTGAACTTGTAGGCGCCGTGGCTGGTGCCGATGGCGATGGCCAGGGCGTCCACTTGGGTCTTTTTCACGAAGTCAGCGGCTTCTTCCGGGTCGGTCAGCATCTGGCTGTGATCCAGCACGCCTTCGGCGCCGATGCCGTCTTCTTCGCCGGCCATACCGGTTTCCAGGGAACCCAGGCAGCCCAGCTCACCTTCAACCGAAACACCACAGGCGTGAGCCATGGCCACGGTTTGTTGGGTCACGCGTACGTTGTACTCGTAGTCGGTTGGGGTCTTGCCGTCTTCACCCAGGGAGCCGTCCATCATCACCGAGCTGAAGCCCAGTTGTATGGAGCGCTGGCACACGTCAGGGCTGGTGCCGTGGTCCTGGTGCATGCACACCGGGATGTGCGGGAATTCTTCGATCGCGGCGAGGATCAGGTGACGCAGGAACGGGGCGCCAGCGTATTTGCGCGCACCGGCCGAAGCCTGGACGATCACGGGGGAGTCGGTCTTGTCAGCGGCTTCCATGATGGCGCGCATCTGCTCAAGGTTGTTGACGTTAAAGGCTGGGACGCCGTAGCCGAACTCGGCTGCGTGGTCCAGCATTTGACGCATGCTGATAAGTGCCATTGTGTTGTCTCTCCCGGTCGAGGGTCGTTAATCGTGCAAGCCTGCCGTAGCGGCGGCTGCTATTCAAGTTATTGCAGATCAAGGGGTTAAGCTTGAGCTGCTGAATCGTTATTGCAGTGTTCGGTTCGCATTCATTTCGATTTGGAACCGGCTCTACTGTGGGAGCGGGCTTGCTCGCGAATGCGGTGTGCCAGTCACAGAATTCGTCAGCTGAACCACCGCTTTCGCGAGCAAGCCCGCTCCCACATTTGAACCTCACTACAGTTGAGATCGTGTTCTGTATTACTGGGCCCTACAGCCGCGCCCAATCAAATCATCGGTGGCGACCCAGTAAACCAGGCCTTCCTCACCTTTTGTGTGAAACGCCAATTGGCCGTCGCTGTACAGCACGCCCGAGGCGGCAACCTCTTGTTTAAGGCGATAAACCTGGTCCGCACCGCCAAGGCGTACATCCACCTCGGAACGCGCCGGGTTGGTAAAGCGCCAGTTGACCTCGGCCTTGCTGTCGCAAGTCCAGGTGGTCCATTTGTCTGCCGGTTCTGCGGCCTTGTTGAACATGTTCATGCTGCTGCAACCGGCCAACAAGGCCAGGGCTGCCAGGGCGAAAACGCCTTTCATTGCCACTCCTCGAACGACGGCCCCCAGGGCCGCCACTGCTGTCGGTTAGTTGATCAGACCCGTCATGGGCAACCCTGTTCCTGACCGTTGGGCGCGGCGTCGTATTGTTCCAGCCGTTCGTTGCCGATGCGCTTGTTGATCACCGGCATGGTTTCGGCTTGCCAGTCGGCCTGGTAGCAGCTTTTTTTCGGCGCAGCCCCAGGCGCTTGCGCCTCGGGCGCAGCGCTTGGCGTGCTGCCGCAGCCGGCCAACAGGCCCGCAGCGATCACCAGTGCCAACGACTTGATCATGGGAATGCTCCTTTTCCGGATCACGAGCCTTAACCTTTGGCTCGGGTTTCCAGCACTTCAACGGCCGGCAACACTTTGCCTTCGACGAATTCGAGGAATGCGCCGCCACCGGTAGAAATGTAGGAGATCTGGTCAGCAACGCCATATTTATCGATGGCGGCCAGGGTGTCACCACCGCCGGCGATGGAGAATGCCGAGCTTTCGGCAATCGCCTTGGCCAGCACTTTGGTGCCGTTGCCGAACTGGTCGAACTCAAACACACCGACCGGGCCGTTCCACAGAATGGTCTGGGAGGCTTTCAGCAGTTGCGCGAAGTTAGCCGCGGTTTGTGGGCCGATATCCAGAATCATGTCGTCAGCCGCCACGTCAGCGATGAGCTTGACGGTGGCTTCGGCGCTTTCAGCGAATTCCTTGGCAACCACCACGTCCACCGGCAGCGGCACGCTGACTTTGGCGGCAATGGCGCGGGCCGTGTCGAGCAGGTCTGGCTCGTACAGCGACTTGCCCACCGGGTGCCCGGCTGCGGCCAGGAAGGTGTTGGCGATGCCGCCGCCAACGATCAGTTGGTTGCAGATGGTGCTCAGGCTGTTGAGCACGTCCAGCTTGGTCGACACTTTGGAGCCGGCCACGATGGCGGCCATCGGTTGTGCCGGAGCACCCAGCGCCTTGCCCAATGCATCCAGCTCAGCCGCCAGCAACGGGCCAGCCGCTGCAACTTTAGCGAACTTGGCCACGCCGTGGGTCGAGCCTTCGGCGCGGTGCGCAGTGCCGAAAGCGTCCATCACGAACACGTCGCACAGGGCCGCGTATTGCTGGGCCAGTTCGTCGCTGTTCTTTTTCTCGCCTTTGTTGAAGCGCACGTTTTCAAACAGCACGATATCGCCAGGTTTCACGTCGACGCCGCCCAGGTAGTCGGCTACCAGCGGCACGTCGCGGCCCAGGGCTTTGCTCAGGTACTCGGCTACAGGCTTGAGGCTGTTTTCGGCGCTGAACTCACCTTCGGTCGGGCGACCCAGGTGGGAGCAGACCATCACGGCCGCGCCTTTTTCCAGGGCCAGCTTGATGGTCGGCAGCGAGGCCAGGATTCGCGCATCGCTGGTGACAACACCGTCCTTGACTGGGACGTTGAGGTCTTCGCGAATCAGTACGCGCTTACCTTGCAGATCGAGGTCGGTCATCTTCAACACGGTCATGGGTCGCAGTTCCTGAATTACTGTTGAGGTTGTTTGGTAGCGATGTGCAGATAGTGCCCTGCCACATCCAGCATGCGGTTGGCAAAGCCCCATTCGTTGTCGAACCAGGCCAGGATGTTCACCAGCCTGGGGCCGGAAACACGGGTCTGGCTGGCATCGACAATCGCCGAATGCGGGTCATGGTTGAAATCACAACTGGCGTGCGGCAATTCGGTGTAGGCCAAAAGGCCTTTGAGCGGGCCGCTGGTGGCGGCGTCGCGCAAGATCCGGTTGACCTCCGTCGCGTCAGTGTCGCTGACGGTTTGCATGGTGATATCCAGACAGGACACGTTCACCGTCGGCACCCGTACGGCTTTGGCCTGGATTCGCCCGGCAAGTTCCGGCAACAGTCGCTCGATGCCACGGGCCAGGCCGGTAGACACTGGAATTACTGACTGGAACGCCGAGCGCGTGCGGCGCAGGTCTTCATGATGATAGGCGTCGATCACCGGCTGGTCGTTCATCGCCGAGTGAATCGTGGTGATCGACACATAATCGATACCGATCGCCTGATCCAGCAGGCGCAACAGCGGCACGCTGCAGTTGGTGGTGCAGGAGGCGTTGGACACCAGCAGCTCATCGCCGGTCAGGCAATCCTGGTTGATGCCGTAGACGATGGTGGCGTCCACATCCGCCTCGCTGGCCATCGGCTGGGAAAACAACACACGCGGTGCGCCGGCGTCGAGAAAACGCTGGCCATCGCCACGGGTGTGATAGACACCGGAACATTCCAGCACCAGGTCAACGCCCAGTGTTTTCCAGTCGATGCCTTCGGGGGTGGCACTGCGCAAGACCTTCACGCAGGTGCCATTAATATGCAGACAATCGCCCTCGACCCGCACTTCGCCAGGGAAACGGCCGTGGGTGGAGTCAAAGCGTGTCAGGTATTCGATGCTGGCCATGTCGGCCAAATCGTTGATCGCCACAATTTCAAACCCGGCCGCCGCCCCTCGCTCGAACAGAGCACGCAAGACGCAACGACCAATGCGGCCGTAGCCGTTGAGTGCAACTTTGTAGGGACGCGGTTGAGGCATGGGGTTCTCGATCAACTTGGGTGAAGGGGTGAATGTGCCGCCGCCTTCGCGAGCAAGCCCGCTCCCACATTTGACCGGGTTCACAATTGCAACTGTGTGAACCCATTCAAGTGTGGGAGCGGGCTTGCTCGCGAAGAGGCCGGCACAGCCACCTCAATCTACAGCCTTAGTCTTCCAGCAGCTCTTCAGCCTGACCCAGGATGTTTTCCAGGGTGAAACCGAATTCTTCGAACAAGGCTGGCGCCGGCGCCGACTCACCGTAGGTGGTCATGCCGATCACGCGGCCTTCCAGGCCCACGTACTTGTACCAGTAGTCGGCGTGCGCCGCTTCGATGGCGATACGCGCGCTGACCTGCAACGGCAGAACCGACTGCTTGTAGTCCGCGTCCTGGGCTTCGAACAGGCTGGTGCACGGCATGGACACAACGCGAACGTTGCGGCCCTGGGCGGTCAGCTTGTCGTAGGCCTGAACCGTCAGGCCGACTTCGGACCCGGTAGAGATCAGGATCAGTTCCGGCTCGCCGATGCAGTCTTTGAGCACATAACCGCCACGGCTGATGTCGGCGATCTGCGCGTCGGTACGCACTTGGTGTTGCAGGTTCTGACGCGAGAAGATCAGCGCCGAAGGGCCGTCTTTGCGCTCGATAGCGTGCTTCCAGGCCACCGCGGATTCCACCGCGTCGGCTGGGCGCCAGCAATCGAGGTTCGGCGTGGTGCGCAGGCTAGTCAGTTGCTCGACCGGCTGGTGCGTCGGGCCGTCTTCGCCCAGGCCGATGGAGTCGTGGGTGTACACATGGATCACACGCTTCTTCATCAGCGCGGCCATACGTACCGCGTTACGCGCGTATTCCATGAACATCAGGAAGGTCGCGCCGTAAGGCACCAGGCCGCCGTGCAGGGACACGCCGTTCATGATGGCGCTCATGCCGAACTCGCGCACGCCGTAGTACATGTAGTTGCCGCTGGCATCTTCGGCCGACACACCTTTGCAACCTTTCCACAGGGTCAGGTTGGAACCGGCCAGGTCAGCCGAGCCGCCGAGGATCTCAGGCAGCAGTGGGCCAAAGGCGTTCAGGGTGTTCTGGCTGGCTTTACGGCTGGCGATGGTCTCGCCCTTGGCCGCGACTTCGGCGATGTAGGCCGAGGCTTTTTCCGAGAAGTCGGCAGGCAGGTCACCGGCGAGGCGGCGTACCAGCTCGTTGGCCAATTCCGGGAATTCGGCGGAGTAAGCAGCAAAACGCTGGTCCCACTCGGCTTCGGCGGCCAGGCCTTTTTCCTTGGCGCTCCACTCGGCGTAGATGTCAGCCGGGATTTCGAACGGGCCATGGTTCCACTTCAGCGCTTCGCGAGCCAAGGCGATTTCCGCGTCACCCAGTGGGGCGCCGTGGCAGTCTTCTTTACCTTGCTTGTTCGGCGAGCCGAAACCGATGATGGTCTTGCAGCAGATCAGGGTCGGCTGCTCGCTCTTGCGGGCGGTGTCGATGGCGGTCTTGATCTCTTCCGGATCGTGGCCGTCAACGTTGCGGATCACCTGCCAGTTGTAGGCTTCGAAACGCTTTGGCGTGTCGTCGGTGAACCAGCCTTCGACTTCGCCGTCGATGGAGATGCCGTTGTCATCGTAGAAGGCAATCAGCTTGCCCAGGCCCAGGGTGCCGGCCAGGGAAGCGACTTCGTGGGAAATGCCTTCCATCATGCAGCCATCACCCAGGAACACATAGGTGTGGTGGTCGACAATGTTGTGGCCAGGGCGGTTGAACTGCGCGCCCAGTACTTTTTCAGCCAGGGCAAAACCCACGGCGTTGGCCAGGCCTTGGCCCAGCGGGCCAGTGGTGGTCTCGACGCCCGGGGTGTAGCCGAATTCCGGGTGGCCCGGCGTGCGGCTGTGCAGCTGGCGGAAGCTCTTGAGGTCATCGATGGTGACGTCGTAGCCAGTCAGGTGCAGCAGCGAATAGATCAGCATCGAGCCGTGGCCGTTGGACAGCACGAAGCGGTCACGATCGGCGAACGACGGGTTGCTCGGGTTGTGTTTCAGGTAGTCACGCCAAAGTACCTCGGCGATATCCGCCATGCCCATCGGGGCACCGGGATGGCCGCTGTTGGCTTTTTGCACGGCATCCATGCTGAGGGCACGAATGGCGTTGGCACGCTCACGACGGCTGGGCATCGCTGATCTCCTGGGGTTTGAGTAGAAGAAACGGAAAAAAGGACCGGCATTTTCCCTCAGCCACCGCCTGCGGGCAATGACAGATAGTCACTTGGAGGTGTTTTTCCTGCGGTTTACCCGGCATTGGCTTGCAGAAACAGCCCACCGGTTCGTCTAAAGGTTATAGCGGCTGCTTATAACTACCGATTATCGACCAATATCAAAACTTTTTGATATTGGCCTTGCAGGGATTTCCACCCGTCACTAGACTGCTGGCCTTATGAACCTACCCGTGCCCTCCCTGCGTCCCGACGACGGCGATGAGCTGGCTGCCTTATGCAAGGCCGCTGGTGATCCGTTGCGCTTGAACGTATTGCGCGCACTGGCCAACGACTCTTTTGGCGTGTTGGAACTGGCGCAGATCTTCGCCATCGGCCAATCCGGCATGAGCCACCACCTCAAGGTGCTGGCCCAGGCCGAGCTGGTGGCTACGCGCCGCGAAGGCAATGCGATTTTTTATCGCCGCGCCCTGCCCCACACCGAGCTGCTCGGCGGCAAGCTGCACGCCGCCCTGCTCGACGAGGTAGACAGCCTGGGCCTGCCCAGCGATGTGCAGTCGCGCATCAGCCAGGTCCACGGGCAACGCGCCGCCGCCAGCCAGGATTTTTTTTCACGGGTGGCCGAGAAGTTTCGCGCCCAGCAGGACCTGATCGCCGGTTTGCCCCAATACCGCGAAAGCGTACTGGCGCTGTTGGACAAGCTGAGCTTCAGTGATGAAGCGACGGCGTTGGAAGTCGGCCCCGGCGACGGTGGCTTTCTGCCGGAACTGGCCCGCCGCTTCAAGCAGGTGACGGCGCTGGACAACAGCCCGGCGATGCTTGAGCTGGCGCGCCAGCTGTGCGAACGCGAAGCGCTGGGCAACGTCAGCCTGCAGCTGGCCGACGCGTTGAACGACACCAGCCTGCGGGCCGATTGCGTGGTGCTGAACATGGTCTTGCACCATTTTGCGGCCCCCGCCGAAGCCCTCAAGCAGATGGCCAATTTGCTGCAACCGGGCGGCAGCCTGCTGGTCACAGATTTATGCAGCCACAACCAGAATTGGGCCAAGGAGGCCTGCGGTGATCTCTGGTTGGGTTTTGAACAGGACGATCTGGCCCGTTGGGCCACCGCTGCGGGACTCGTTCCCGGGGAAAGCCTCTATGTAGGTTTACGTAATGGTTTCCAGATCCAGGTCCGCCACTTTCAGCGACCGACTGGCGACACTCACCATCGGTAAATATCAGGAAAACATCGAGATGAGCGAATACTCCCTTTTCACCTCCGAGTCCGTGTCTGAAGGGCATCCGGACAAAATCGCCGACCAGATTTCTGACGCGGTGCTGGACGCCATCATTGCTGAAGACAAGTTCGCCCGCGTGGCGTGCGAGACGCTGGTGAAAACGGGCGTGGCGATCATCGCCGGTGAAGTCACCACCACCGCCTGGGTCGACCTGGAGCAGATCGTTCGTGATGTGATCACCGACATTGGCTACAACAGCTCCGACGTCGGCTTCGACGGCGCGACCTGCGGCGTGATGAACATCATCGGCAAGCAGTCCCCCGACATTAACCAGGGTGTGGACCGCGCCAAGCCAGAAGATCAGGGCGCCGGCGACCAGGGCCTGATGTTCGGCTACGCCAGCAACGAAACCGACGTACTGATGCCGGCACCGATCACCTTCTCGCACCAGTTGGTACAGCGCCAGGCCGAAGCACGTAAATCCGGCGTGCTGCCGTGGCTGCGCCCGGACGCCAAGTCCCAGGTGACCTGCCGTTACGAAGGCGGCAAAGTGGTGGGTATCGACGCCGTTGTACTGTCGACCCAGCACAACCCGGACGTGTCCTACGCCGACCTGCGTGAAGGCGTGATGGAACTGATCGTCAAGCACGTGCTGCCTGCCGAGTTGCTGACCAAAGACACTCAGTTCCACATCAACCCGACTGGCCAGTTCATCATCGGCGGCCCGGTGGGCGACTGTGGCCTGACCGGTCGCAAGATCATCGTCGACAGCTACGGCGGCATGGCCCGTCACGGCGGTGGCGCGTTCTCGGGTAAAGACCCTTCCAAGGTTGACCGCTCGGCGGCCTACGCCGGTCGTTACGTGGCCAAGAACATCGTCGCAGCCGGCCTGGCCGAGCGTTGCGAGATTCAGGTTTCCTACGCGATCGGTGTGGCCCAGCCTACGTCGATCTCGCTGAATACCTTCGGCACCGGCAAGATCAGCGATGACAAGATCGTCAAGCTGGTGCGTGAGATCTTCGACCTGCGCCCGTACGCCATCACCACCATGCTCGACCTGCTGCACCCGATGTACCAGGAAACCGCAGCCTATGGCCACTTCGGTCGTACCCCTGCGCAGAAGACTGTCGGCGACGACACCTTCACCACCTTCACCTGGGAAAAAACCGACCGCGCCAACGACTTGCGCACGGCCGCCGGCCTGTAAGCCCGCGCTATACAAAAGCCCCGCCGGATTCATCCGGCGGGGCTTTTTATTGCCTGCGCCTTTAAAGCTGCACAGGAGCAGCTCAACAAAGGTTGTAACAAACTGGCTGAATCCCGAGCCAAGGTCGATGCCAAGCAACAAATACAGGACACCAAGATGGAAAAGAACGGTGCCGTGAAGGCATTGGGCGGCCTGTTCAAGTCACTGGAAACACCCAGTAAAAAGCCCCGCCCTGCCGGGGCTTTTTTGTGGCCGCCGGGATCACTTAGGCTGGGCGTCCCTTCCGAGCAAGGATGCTCATCATGCGTTTACTGATTGCCCTTGTACTCAGCGCCCTGGCGTTTCTGGCCTGGGCCGAAGACTGCCCCGAAGAGGCCCGCTCACAGGTCGGCACCCTGGCTGAACAGATCAAGCTGTGGGATGACAGTTACCACCGGCTCGGTCAGTCCCCGGTCAGCGACGAGCTATACGACCAGGCCCGACAGCGCCTGGCGCGGTGGCACGCGTGTTTTGCGCCAACGCAGTCGACGGCGGACAACCCGCTGGCAGGTGCGCGCGGTACACGGGCGCACCCCGTCGCTCATACCGGCCTGGAAAAGCTGGTGGATGAACAGGCCGTGGGTGAGTGGCTCAAGACACGCCAGGACGTCTGGGTGCAACCCAAGGTCGACGGCGTTGCGGTGACGCTGGTGTATCGCAAAGGCCGCCTGAGCCAGCTCATCAGCCGTGGCGACGGCCTGCTCGGTCAGGATTGGACAACCGCCGCGCGCAAGATCCAAGGCATTGTCCAGCAACTGCCCGAGCCCATCGACCTGGTGCTGCAAGGCGAACTCTATTGGCGCCTTGACGATCATGTGCAGTCCGAACACGGCGGGCTCAGTGCTCGCAGCAAAGTGGCCGGGCTGATGAATCGCCGACAGTTAAGTGAGGCCGAGGCCTCCAGGATCGGGCTGTTTGTCTGGGCCTGGCCCGACGGCCCGGCAGACTTCAGCACGCGCCTGGCCACCCTGACGCGATGGGGCTTCACCGATAGCCGTCGCTACAGCCACCCCGTGCAAAACCTCACTGAAGCCGCGCACTGGCGCCGTTACTGGTACAACCATCCACTGCCCTTTGCCAGCGATGGCGTGGTATTGCACCAGGCCCTGCACGCGCCCGCCAACCGCTGGCAAGCCAGCGCGCCTTACTGGGCGGTGGCCTGGAAATACCCGGTAACCAAGGCGTTGGCGCTGGTGCGCAAGGTGCAGTTCAAGATCGGCCGCACGGGGCGTATCACCCCTATTCTGGAACTGGAGCCGGTGCGGCTGGACGATCGGCAAATCCGCCGCGTCAGCGTCGGCTCCTTGAAGCACTGGCATGCGCTGGACATCCGCCCCGGCGATCAGGTCTCCATCAGCCTTGCCGGGCAAGTGATTCCGCGCTTGGAGCAAGTGATCCTGCGCAACGAGACCAGGGTGGCGGTGCAAGTGCCCGATGCGCGCAACTTCCATGCCTTGAGTTGCTGGCAACTGGACCCCGGCTGCGAGGAGCAATTGCTCGCGCGCCTGACCTGGCTGAGCAGCAACCAGGGGCTGGCCCTGCCCTATATGGGCCGCGAAACCTGGAACGCATTGATCCAGGCCGGTCTAATCGCAGGCATTCTCGATTGGTTAACCCTGGATGCGGCAGAGCTTGCTAACATTGACGGCTTCGGGGATCGCCGCCGTGCCCGGGTGCTCGACAGCTTGCAAAGCGCGCGACAACGGCCCTTTGCACAATGGTTGAAGGCCCTGGGCGTACCGCCTTCGGCACGTAACGATCTGGAGGGAGGCTGGCAGGCCCTGGCCGCCAAAGACACTCAAGCCTGGCTGGCTGCCGATGGCATTGGCCCGGGCCGCGCGGCGCAATTGAGCGCTTTTTTTCGCGACCCGCAAGTACAAGCGTTAGCTGAAACATTACGTGTGGCCGGAATTGACGGGTTTTAAGTCCAACCGAGCTACCTTTTAACCCGGCAGAATTCACCCTGCCATCTTATTGCGACCTTGGAGCCTCATATGAAATTTCTAGCCCCACTTGCCTTGTTGACCGCCGTGAGCTTTACGAGCATGCCGCTGCTGGCCGCCGAAGAAGTGCCGGAACTCACTGGCTGCGCCGCCAAGAGCCAGGCTATCAGCGCACAAATCGAACAAGCCAAGGCCCATGGCAACAGCGCACAACAAGCCGGCCTGGAAACAGCCCTGAGCGAAGTCACCGCCCACTGCACCGACGCATCCTTGCGCAAAGAACGCGAGAACAAGGTGCTCGACGCCAAGCACGAAGTCAGCCGCCGTCAGGCCGACCTCGACAAGGCGATGAAAAAAGGCGATGCCGACAAGATCAACAAACGCAAAGACAAGCTCGCTCAGTCGCGCAAGGAACTGCAAGACGCCGTCGAAGAACTCGACAAATAAAACCGGTCAGTGGTCGCGAAACTGTTTATGGCAGGCCGTGCAGGCATCTTCGACTTTCTGCACCGCAGGCCCCAGGTTGCTGGCCTTGTAGGGCTGCACCTGGCTTGCGACCACCAATTCACTGGTGGCCGCTTCAAGGTTTCGAGCCAACTCCTGGAAGCGTGCCTGCTGTTGCCACACCGTGTCCTTGGCGCTGGTGTGATCTTCCTCGCGCACACTCGGGAAATGCTTCCACGGTTCGTGGGACAAGGCATCGAGCTTGACCGCGCCTTCGGCGAACTTCGCGCCGTCGAACGGGATACGCCCACGCAGCATGCCGCCCAGGTCTTCGCCGGTCTTGAGCATCTGCTTGAAGATGGCCTTGCGTTGGCCCAGGGGCGAATTCGGATCGACACCGCCGCAGGCGGACAAGGTCAGGCAGGCCAGCAATACCACGGTCAGTTTTTTAAAAGTCATGATGGCTTCAAGGTCACGGGAAACGGCGGCCAGTATCCTCGCCCCGCCCGCAAAGACCAATAGCCCTATTAATAATAAGGGTTGCCTGAATGCGCTGCGGCGCAGGCAACCGCTTCAGGAATTACGTGCATGAATATCACCTTGAAACGCTGGAGCCGCCGAATGGTGTGGGCTCTGCCGATGGTTGCACTGTTGGCCGGTTGTGATGGCGGCAAAGACGCTGGCAAAAAAGAAGAAGCGGCCAAGCCCCATGCCGTCGCCACCTATGTCAGTGCACCGTGGGAAGCGCTGCCGGCGGTGTCCGACGGCGACCTGCTGGCCGGCTTTGAATCCTGGCGCAGTGCCTGCCAGCGCCTCAAGGCTGATCCAGTCTGGGGCGCGACCTGTGCCGCCGCCGCCACCGTACCGGGCGATGCCGTTGCCGTGCGCGGTTTTCTCAAGGAGCGCCTGGATGTGTTCGGCCTGCGCTCGGCCGACAACACACCCAATGGCCTGATCACCGGCTACTACGAGCCTGTCTACCCCGGCAGCCTGACCGAAACCGCCACTGCCCATGTGCCGGTGTACGGCGTGCCGGATGACCTGATCATCGTCAACCTGGAAAGCATCTACCCGGAACTCAAGGGCAAGCGCCTGCGCGGCCGCCTCGAGGGCCGCGTGCTCAAGCCGTATGACGATGCCAGCACCATCAACGGCCAGGGTTCCTCCGCCAAGCCGATTGCCTGGCTGACCAACCCGATGGACCTGCAGTTCTTGCAGATCCAGGGCTCCGGGCGTATTCAACTGGCCGGTGGGCGCCAACTGCGCGTCGGTTATGGCGACCAGAATGGCTACCCCTACCGCCCCATCGGCCGCTGGCTGGTGGAGCAAGGCGAGCTGAAAAAAGAAGACGTGACCATGGGCGCCATCAGCGCCTGGGCCAAGGCCAACCCAGAGCGCATTCCGCAACTGTTGGCGAGCAACCCCAGCTACGTGTTTTTCAGCGCCCGCCCGGACAGCAACGAAGGCCCGCGTGGTTCACTGAACGTGCCGCTGACGGCGGGTTACAGCGTGGCAGTGGACCGCAAGGTGATTCCGCTGGGCAGCCTGCTGTGGCTGTCGACCACCCAACCCGATGGTTCGCCCATCGCACGGCCCGTTGCCGCACAGGACACTGGCGGCGCGATCACCGGTGAAGTGCGCGCGGACTTGTTCTGGGGCACCGGTGATGCGGCGGGTGAGTTGGCGGGGAATATGAAGCAGCAGGGGCAGATCTGGATGTTGTGGCCCAAGGGCGTGGCGTTGCCGCATGTGCCGGATGCGCCAGCGGGCACCTGACAGACTGCTGAGATGCAAAGTTGGGAGGGAATTGTGTGGAGGCATATGTGGCGAGCGGGCTTGCCCCGCGTTGGGCTGCGCAGCGGCCCCAATAAGAGCAACGAGTTCTTTCAGAAAGAGCTCAGTGCCTGTTTTAGGGCTGCTTCGCAGCCCAAC
>NZ_JAAAFV010000057.1:614477-654152 GCF_019352915.1 Pseudomonas sp. Xaverov 259
AGCCCGCTACCCTATTGAATGTGCGTCAAACCTCTAGATCGACACAAAAAAGAAACTCGCGATCAACGCCATCCCCACCGCCCACACCAGTGAACGCAGCATCGCCCAGTCGGCCAGGTAGCAGATGATGTACAGCAAGCGGCTGGTGATAAACAGCACCGCCAGCACATTGATGGTCACCAGCGACGCCGTACCGGCCAGGTGCGCGATGATTACCGCCGCGGCAAATGCAGGTGTCACTTCAAAGCTGTTGAGTTGGGCGTTGTGGGCGCGCTTGGCCACGCCTTCGACGGTATCCAGGAAGGCACGCGGGTCGTGGTTGTGCCGCGGGCCGAACTTGCCGCCGCTGAACTTGGCCACCCCCGTACACAGGTAAGGCAGGAAAATTGCGATCAACACACACCAGAAAGCGGCCGTCATCATGGATTCCTTTTGTTGTTTTAAATAGAAATTAGAGTTTTAGCACTATAACTGCAATATCGCACTCACCGGCTATGAACCGAGGCGCGCCGAAAGGTTCTATCAGGCTTTTGGCCGGCGCCTTGAAACATCCCGCCGCTGCTGCGGTCCATCCCAGCAATAACGACCTTCCCTCACTTCCAAGGACCTCGGATGCTTGAACTTGTCGCCGCCTTTATTTGCCTCACCACCCTGCTCACCTATGTGAACTACCGTTTTATCGGCCTGCCGCCCACCATCGGCGTGATGGTCACGGCCCTGCTGTTTTCCCTGATCCTGCAAGGCCTGAGTGTTATCGGCTACCCCGGTTTGGAGGAACGTATCCAGCAGTTGATCGGCCAGATCGACTTCGGCGACTTGCTGATGAACTGGATGCTGTCGTTCCTGCTGTTCGCCGGCGCTTTGCACGTCAACCTCAACGACCTGCGCAGCTATCGCTGGCCCATCGGCCTGCTGGCAACCTTCGGCGTATTGATCGCCACCGTAGTGATCGGCAGCCTGGCGTATTACATCTTTGCCCTGTTCGGCTGGCACGTCAGCTTCCTTTACTGCCTGCTGTTCGGCGCACTGATTTCACCCACCGACCCGATTGCAGTGTTGGGCGTGCTGCGAACCGCCAACGCCTCCAAACCACTGAAAACCACCATCGTCGGCGAATCGCTGTTCAACGACGGCACGGCGGTGGTGGTGTTTACCGTGCTACTCGGTATCGCACAGCTGGGCGAAACGCCGACGGTCGGCGCCACGGCCATGCTGTTCGCCCATGAAGCGATTGGTGGCGTGGTGTTCGGCGGGTTGATCGGCTACCTGGTGTACCTGATGATCAAGAGCATCGAGCAACACCAGATCGAAGTGATGCTGACCCTGGCGCTGGTGATCGGTGGTTCGGCAATGGCGACCGAACTGCACGTCTCGGCGCCGATTGCGATGGTGGTGGCCGGGCTGATCATCGGCAACCTGGGGCGCAAGCTGGCGATGAACGACATGACCCGCCGCTACCTCGACGGCTTCTGGGAATTGCTCGATGACATGCTCAACGCCCTACTGTTTGCCCTGATCGGCATGGAGTTGCTGCTGTTGCCGTTCAACTGGCTGCACGTACTGGCCGCCAGCTTGCTGGCTGTGGCGATCCTGGCCTCACGCCTGCTGACCGTGGCGCCGGCGATTCTGTTGCTGCGCCGCTGGCGCACGGTGCCACGCGGCACTATCCGCATTCTCACCTGGGGTGGTTTGCGCGGCGGCGTCTCGGTAGCACTGGCGCTGGCCCTGCCGCTGGGCCCGGAACGTGACTTGCTGTTGAGCATCACCTACATCGTGGTGCTGTCGTCGATCCTGTTGCAGGGTTTGAGCATCGGCAAGCTGGTCAAGCATGTGACTAAAGATGAGCCGGCGCCACCTGCCGAGGCTCACTGATTGAGGCCGGCGGCGAATTCATTTCGCCGCCGGCGCCTGCGATCAATGGGCCTGCACGATGATCTGGCTTTTGAGGTCGTTGAACATCGCCTCGACCATCGGCTGCATGCTCTTGAACCACTCAGGGCTGCACACCGCTTCGGGATGGTTAAAGACAAGCGTGCGGGAAACCAGCACGGTATTGCCGCTGCGCTCATAACTGGCGTCGTAGGTAACATCCGCGCCCTTGAGCGAAACGGTCTTGGGCACCGCCAGAATAGTCAACGAGGCGGGGAACTCGAAGCGGGCCTTTTCAACGCTCTCGCTGGTGAAGCAGGTGAAGTTTTGCACCCGCTTCTTTTCTACCGACAGGACCTGCACGTCCTGAGCAATATAACTGCCCAGACGACTGAGTGCCGGTACACCAATCGGCCCCGGCACGTTGACGAGGTTTTCCGTGCGCCCGGCCAACGTGGTGTTGAAGCCGGACGCATCACCTTCCAGCGCATCTGTTTCCAGTGCGGCTTTGCCCGTCTGGCCTGAACTGCGCAGCATTTTCTGGATCATCTGATCACGCTCCGCCGGCTGCTGAGACCTGATCCAAAACCGCATCGCTTCGGTACGCCAACCCTCGGCGAGGGACGTTTGCGTAAAGTCTGCCGCGCCCTTGTCATCGACCTTGAACACCAGTTCACTCGACAGCTTGCCCGGTTGAGTGGCCGGGGTACGTGCCAACTCGCCAGTACGCGTCAACAACACCGGCTTGTCCAAGTCCTGCAGTGGCAAGTAACCGGCAGCGATGAAACTGGCGGTGGAGTCCAGATAGAGGTCCAGGCTTGGCACATAGGTGATCGCATGGTTGAGCACGCGTAACGCCGCCACCTTAGGCAAAACATAGGCATTGCCGGCGTTGATCAACACCGGTGAGCTGTCGATGCCAACGGCCTTGAGCATGGCTTCCAGCAGGGCCACATGGTCCTTGCAGTCGCCGTAACGGTTATCCAGCACCGATTGCGCCGAGTGCGGCACCACGCCGCCGGCGTCGATGTACACCGCCACATAACGGATGTTCTTGCGCACCCAATCACTGAGCGCCAGGGCCTTGGCCCGAGGCGTTGGCCGGTCGGCAGTGAGCGTGTGCGCCAATTCGGTGATTTGCGGTGTGACCTCAACCTTGGCACGTGCCTCGTAAGCCCTGGCCAGGTCTTTGTAGGTTGCAAAGGTCGAAACAGCGAGGATCTGTCCATAGTCGGTGTAGGCCACCGCGCCTTGTTCGGGCCGGGTTTTGTCGGCCGGCACATAGTCCCATCGGTACACTTTGCGCCCCACTGCACCCGCCGCAGTAGAGGCTTTGAAACCCCGGGCCTCGGCGTACAAGGGCTTGTCGGCCGGCAAGTCGTAGATCAGGGAGTAACCCAGCGTGGGGCTCAAGCTCGCCGTGGAGAAGTCGGTAAACTCGCCAGGAAACAACGCCGTGTGGCGTATTCGCTTGTAACGCAAGCTCAGACGATCACCCACTGCCACCTCAGGAAAAATCACCACCTTGACCCGCGAATCCTGAAACATCGGGGCATTGGCCGAGGCTTGTTCCTGTTGTTCCCTGATCTGCGACGCGGTGACCATTACCCTGCGCCCATCGGGCTTGAGCGTGAACGCCTCGACAATCTCCAGGCTATCCAATGAGCGGTTGTAACTGACCGCTTGCTGGGCACTGGACCGGATGGCCCGCTCTTCGTTGATCAGCACGACCTTTTCGGCATCCAACACATAGCTGCCGTCGGTATTGATCACGTAGCGTTGAGTGTGCTTTTCGATGGTCACGGAGCGATCCGCAGCATCATCCTTGGCCTGCGCCACACTAAACACGCCCACCGCCACCACCAGCGCGCACCAACTGCGCAGCCGCAAAAAAGGGAAAGCCCGCATAAAGATCCTTCTTTCATGAATGGAAAACCGCGCTGCGACTTTGCCATTCATTTATGACGAATCAGCTTACTCGTCCTTGTTCACCCGCTGGGGATGGCGCGGGTCTGCGGGCTTGCCCGGCAGGCTGCTCTCACTGCGAATCTGCGCATGGCTGATCAGCGCAAAAATAAAACTGCCGCCGATGATATTGCCCGCCAGGGTCGGCCCGGCGAACACCAGCCAGAAGTCCTTCCACGGCAGTTCGCCGGCAAACACCAAGTACGACACTTCCGCCGAGCCGACGACGATGTGGGTGAAGTCCCCCAGCGCCATCAGGTAAGTGATCAGGATAATGATGAACATCTTCGCGCTTTCCATGGACGGGATCATCCACACCATGGTGGCGATCATCCAGCCGGAAATGATGCCTTTGGCGAACATCTGGCCGGGGTCGTTTTCCATGACCTTGCGGCCGATTTCGAGGAAGGCCATGTCGGTCTTGGTGTCGAAGATCGGCAGGTGCAGCATCACGTAGGCCACCAGCAAGGTGCCGCACAGGTTGCCCACCAGCACCACCGTCCACAACCGCAACAGGCGGCCGGCATTGGCAAGCGTCGGCTTGCTCATCACCGGCAGCACGGCGGTCAGGGTGTTTTCGGTAAACAATTGCTGGCGCGCGAGGATGACCGCGAGAAAGCCCGCACAATAGCCAAAGCTGGCGATCACCTTGAAGCCTTCGCCATCCGGCAGGCGCGAGTTGAGCAGGCCCATGCCCATCAGCGACAGGCCCATGGTCAGGCCCGCCGCCAACGCCGACCACCACAACGCGGCCACATTGCGTTCCAGTTCCTGGTCGCCCTGGGTGCGGATTATTTCGTGCAGGACCGCCGCGCGAGGCGGCTGGTTCTTGTCGACGTCCTGTTGCTCTTCCTGCGACAGGTTGGGGGTTTTGCCGTCTGTTTGCGTGGCCATGGTCGTACCTGAACGAGGGGATGCGGTTCAGGTACGACCTGTCTCCAATCGCGAGCGTTCAATGCCCGCCGAAGCAGGGCGTGCAGTTACTCATCCTGGAACTGGTCTTTGACATACTTGATTTCAGTACGCCCGTGCGGCGCCGGCAAACCGTCTTCGCCCAGGTTGACGAAAACCATTTTCTCTACGGTGAGGATGCTTTTGCGCGTGATCTTGTTGCGCACTTCACAGGTCAGGGTGATCGAGGTGCGGCCGAACTCGGTGGCGGTGATGCCCAACTCGATGATGTCGCCCTGGCGCGAGGCGCTGACAAAGTTGATTTCGGAGATGTACTTGGTCACCACGCGCTGGTTGCCCAGTTGAACAATCGCGTAAATAGCCGCTTCTTCGTCGATCCAGCGCAGCAGGCTGCCGCCGAACAGGGTGCCGTTGGGGTTGAGGTCTTCGGGTTTTACCCATTTGCGGGTGTGGAAGTTCATGGTCACTCCAAAGCTTCTTGCGAAATGATGGGCAACATCATGGCAGAGCATGAGCCCAAGCTCTATGAAGCATTGCCTATCAGGCCCATCAGCGATCTTCATCTGGCCGACAGAAAGGCTTGGGAAGTGCCGCGCACACGGCTATAATCGCCACCGCTTCAAAACGGTCATCTTCGATTGATACCGTTCTCCCGCCACCTGTCCGAGGGGCGCTGCAGCAGGTTCAACCTGTCAGGCTCGGATGGGGCGTTGTCCGGCCTGGTTAGCCAGCTGGATACTAAACGCACAACGGCGCCCATTCGCACACTACGAATGGAGGCTCTTCATGAGCGCTGTAATCACGCCTGCAGGTTTTACCGACTACAAAGTCGCCGACATGTCCCTCGCCGCCTGGGGCCGTCGCGAAACCTTTATCGCCGAATCCGAAATGCCAGCCCTGATGGGTCTGCGCCGCAAGTACGCCGCTGAGCAGCCGCTCAAAGGCGCGAAGATCCTCGGCTGCATCCACATGACCATTCAGACTGCCGTGCTGATCGAAACCCTGGTTGCCCTGGGTGCCGAAGTACGCTGGTCGTCCTGCAACATTTTCTCGACTCAAGACCAGGCCGCTGCTGCTATCGCGGCTGCCGGTATCGCGGTTTACGCCTGGAAAGGCGAGACCGAAGAAGAGTACGAGTGGTGCCTGGAGCAAACCATCCTTAAAGATGGCGCGCCATGGGATGCCAACATGATCCTCGACGACGGCGGCGACCTGACCGAGCTGCTGCACAAGAAATACCCGCAGATTCTGGACCGCGTTCACGGTGTGACCGAAGAAACCACCACCGGCGTACACCGCCTGCTGGACATGCTGGCCAAGGGCGAGCTGAAAATCCCGGCCATCAACGTCAACGACTCGGTGACCAAGAGCAAGAACGACAACAAGTACGGCTGCCGTCACAGCCTCAACGATGCCATCAAGCGCGGCACCGACCACCTGCTGTCGGGCAAACAAGCCCTGGTGATCGGCTACGGCGACGTGGGCAAGGGTTCGTCCCAGTCCCTGCGTCAGGAAGGCATGATCGTTAAAGTTTCCGAAGTTGACCCGATCTGCGCCATGCAAGCGTGCATGGACGGTTTCGAAGTGGTTTCGCCGTTCATCAACGGCCAGAACGACGGCACCGAAGCAAGCATCGACAAGGCCCTGCTGGGCAAGATCGACCTGATCGTGACCACCACCGGTAACGTGAATGTTTGCGACGCAAACATGCTCAAAGCCCTGAAGAAGCGCGCGGTTGTCTGCAACATCGGCCACTTCGACAACGAAATCGACACCGCTTTCATGCGCAAGAACTGGGCATGGGAAGAAGTGAAGCCGCAGGTACACAAGGTTCACCGTACCGGCACTGGTGATTTCGACCCGCAGAACGACGACTACCTGATCCTGCTGGCTGAAGGCCGTCTGGTTAACCTGGGCAACGCCACCGGCCACCCAAGCCGCATCATGGACGGCTCGTTCGCCAACCAGGTACTGGCACAGATCTTCCTGTTCGGCCAGAAGTACGCCGACCTGTCGCCCGCCCAGAAAGCCGAGCGTCTGACCGTGGAAGTACTGCCGAAGAAACTCGACGAAGAAGTGGCCCTGGAAATGGTCCGCGGCTTCGGCGGCGTGGTGACTCAACTGACCAAGACCCAGGCCGACTACATCGGCGTGACCGTTGAAGGTCCGTTCAAGCCGCACGCTTACCGTTACTGATCGGCCCAGTGCCAGCTGCCATAAGGGAGCTGGCTTTTGTGGGAGCGGGCTTGCCCGCGATGCAGGCACCTCGGTTTTTCAGCAATACCGAGGCGATGCTATCGCAGGCAAGCCAGCTCCCACACCGGTTTTATGAGTTTCCAAGGGTGTTAACCATGTCCCAAGACCGTCGCTACAGCTTCGAGTTCTTCCCGACCAAGACCGATGCTGGGCATGAAAAACTGATGGCGACTGCCAAGCAGTTGGCCAGCTACAACCCCGACTTTTTCTCCTGCACCTACGGCGCCGGCGGCTCGACCCGTGACCGCACGTTCAGCACCGTGTTGCAGCTCGAAAATGAAGTCAAAGTTCCCGCCGCTCCGCACTTGTCGTGCGTGGGCGACAGCAAGGCCGAACTGCGCAGCCTGCTGACCCAATACAAACAAGCCGGCATCAAGCGCATCGTCGCCCTGCGTGGCGACCTGCCGTCCGGCATGGGCATGGCCAGCGGCGAGCTGCGCTACGCCAATGACCTGGTGAGCTTCATCCGTGAAGAAAGCGGCGATCACTTCCATATCGAAGTGGCGGCTTACCCGGAGATGCACCCACAGGCACGCAACTTCGACGACGATTTGCAGAACTTCGTGCGCAAGGCCAATGCCGGTGCCGACAGCGCGATCACCCAGTACTTCTTCAACGCCGACAGCTACTTCTACTTTGTCGAGCATGTACGGGCCATGGGTGTGAATATCCCTATCGTGCCGGGCATCATGCCGATCACCAACTACAGTAAGCTGGCGCGCTTCTCCGATGCCTGCGGCGCTGAAATCCCACGCTGGGTGCGCAAGCAACTGGAAGCTTATGGCGATGACGTCAAGAGCATCCAGGCGTTCGGTGAGCAGGTCATCACGCAGATGTGTGAACAATTGCTGCAAGGTGGCGCGCCAGGGTTGCACTTCTACACCCTGAACCAGAGTGAACCCAGCCTGGCCATCTGGAACAACCTCAAGCTGCCACGCTAAGGCTTGTTTGGTAACGCCAAGGCCCTCGTTTATACGAGGGCCTTTTTGGTTTTAAATGCGCCACATCAACTTGCCCGCAAATGCGTGTGCCAGAGCTTCTCTTTAGCGCAGGAGCATCGTAACCTCAGGGTATGCCTGTCATTCTCAAGCTGTTGACCGCTGTGCTTTTCGCTTGCCTGAGCTTCACCGCTTACGGCGAGAAATTGCGCATTGTCACCGAGCCTTGGGCGCCTTATGTGTACGACGACAAGGGCAGCATGCGTGGGCTGGATTACGAAACCACGGTGATCGTGTTCCAACGTCTGGGGGTGGAGGTGGAGTGGCAATTTTTGCCCTGGAAACGTTGCCTGGCTATGCTCGACCAAGGCCACGCCGATGGCGCACTGGATATTTTCCACAGCCATGAGCGCGACGCCTTGCTGCTTTATCCCAGCGAACCGTTGTCGGCTGTCGAGTTCGTGCTGTTCTATGCCAACGACCGCCCTCACCCGGCCCAAACCCTGGATGACTTGCGCGGGCTGACGGTCGGCACGTCGCCGGGCTATCTGTATGGCGAGGCCTTCAGCGAATCCAGCCTGTTCGACCATGAGCCGGCACCCAGCCATGAGGCCAACTTCGGCAAACTGTCGTTGGGCCGCATTGATCTGGTGATTACGGACCGTCGAGTCGGCCAGCATGTGATCAAGGCCATGGGCCTGGAAGGCAAGGTCAGCCAGGCGCCGCTGGTGGTCAGCCGCCAGCCGCAATTTTTGGCCGTGCGCCGTGGCGCCGGCATGGACCTGCTGGTGCAACGCTTTGCCGCCGAGCTCAAGCGCTTCAAGCAAGAGCCTGCCTACGCAGCCTTAAGCGCCAAATATGGCGGAATCCAAGCCAATACAGGCCCTGAACACACCGTTGAGCAGCAGGAAAGCGGCGCGCCGTGATTGCTCTGTTATACTCCGGCCTTTCCGCCAGGCTCACGCCCGGCCGCTGAGGTCTTGAAAAAGGCACCTAACCCAGCTACTGCGCAGCTTTCAGCCCGCGCGAGCCGGTGGAGTGCCCGCCAGACGCAGCAGGACCGGACGGGGTTGCGCTCCCCTAAGCGCCATTCACGCCCGGCAAGATTATCCCTTTGGGCCAAGCCCTAACTAAAACAGGATTACTCATGTCCTTTGCTTCCCTCGGTCTCTCCGAGGCTTTAGTCCGCGCCATCGAGGCAGCGGGCTATACCGAGCCTACTCCGGTGCAACAGCGGGCCATTCCCGCCGTGTTGCAAGGTCGCGACCTGATGGTTGCGGCGCAGACAGGTACTGGTAAAACCGGTGGTTTCGCCCTCCCGATTCTGGAGCGGTTGTTCCCCAACGGTCACCCGGACAAATCCCAGCGTCACGGCCCGCGCCAACCGCGCGTACTGGTCCTGACCCCCACCCGCGAACTCGCCGCCCAGGTGCACGACAGCTTCAAGCTGTATGCCCGCGACTTGAAGTTCGTCAGCGCCTGCATCTTCGGCGGCGTCGGCATGAACCCACAGGTTCAGGCCATGTCCCGTGGTGTTGACGTGCTGGTCGCCTGCCCGGGGCGTTTGCTCGACCTGTGCGGCCAAGGCAGCGTCGACTTGTCCCACGTGGAAATCCTCGTACTGGACGAAGCCGACCGCATGCTCGACATGGGATTTGTCCATGACGTGAAAAAGGTGCTCGCGCGCCTGCCGGCCAAACGTCAGAACCTGCTGTTCTCGGCAACGTTCTCCCAGGACATCACCGCCCTGGCCGGCAAGCTGCTGCACAACCCGGAACGCATTGAAGTCACGCCGCCGAACACCACGGTCGAGCGTATCGAGCAACGCGTGTTCCGCCTGGCCGCCAGCCACAAGCGCTCGCTGCTGGCGCACCTGATCACCCACGGCGCGTGGGAGCAGGTGCTGGTGTTTACCCGCACCAAGCACGGCGCCAACCGCCTGGCCGAGTACCTGGACAAACACGGCCTCACCGCTGTCGCCATCCACGGCAACAAGAGCCAGAACGCACGCACCAAAGCCCTGGCCGACTTCAAGGCCGGCACTGTGCGCATCCTGGTCGCCACCGATATCGCCGCACGCGGCCTGGATATCGACCAATTGCCACACGTGGTCAACTTCGAGCTGCCGAACGTCGATGAAGATTACGTGCACCGTATCGGCCGAACCGGCCGCGCCGGTCGTTCGGGCGAGGCCATTTCCCTGGTCGCTCCGGACGAAGAAAAACTGCTGAAAAGCATCGAGCGCATGACCAAGCAGAAAATCGCCGACGGCGACCTGATGGGCTTCGACTCCAGCGCCGTGGAGGCCGAAAAGCCTGAAGCGCGCGAGCGTCCGGACGTGCGTAACCCACGCAACCCACGCGGTCCGAAGGGCGATGGCCCGAACGGCGGCGGTGGTGGCGGTGGCCGTCGCGACAAGGGCAAAGACAAAGGCGGCAAGGAAAAAGCGCCTACCAACGGCCGTGGCGAACGCCCAGCCCGTGAGCAAAAGCCCCGTGAAGGCACCCCGGCCCGCGAACAGCGCCAGCCGAGCCAGCCGCCACGCGCCGCCGCTGACCGCGCCCCGGACGAGTTCCTCGACGACGATGTGGATAACTTCGGTAACCGCGTTGACTACGTGCCCCAGGCCAAGCCGGCCCAGGGCCGTGGCCGCCGCCCAGGTGCCCCGGCACAGGGCGCGGGTGCAGGCGCAGGTACTAGCGCTCCACGTGGCGGCCAGCCACAGGGCGGCCGTCAAAATGGCCCACGCAACAGCAGCGGCGGTACCACCGGTACGCCACCTGCCAAGCGCAACGGCCCGCGCAATGGCGCACCCCGTGACGGCCAGGCTCGTCGTGAAGACTCGCGCAGCAACAACCGCCGCCCGGCCCGTGACGACCAGCCACGCTTGTCGGAACCTGCCGTGCAGAACCCGCGCGGTGGCCCGGCGCCGAAAATCATCCACAAGGAATCGAAAGCGGATCGCTTCCCGACACCTGAGCAGTTGGATCAACTGCCAGGCCGCCCTCGTGGTGAAAAACCAGCGTTGCTGACCCGCAACCGCTGAGTTTTAGACGCAAACAAAAACGCCCCGATTAGTCGGGGCGTTTTTGCATCCAGGCGGCTGTTTATTGATCAGCCACTTCACCGGCCTTATGAAAAAGCTTGGCGAAGATCATCCAGCGGCCGTCAACTTTCATCAGGTTCAAGTAATCAACCATCACGTTATTGAACAAGCGCAAACGCACTTTGACGATGGCCATTTCCGGCGACATCACGTCGATCATCAATACCTCATCCAGCTGCGGAAAACCGCCTTCCTGCGGCGACTTACGGCCTTGAACCATGGCCCGGTATTCATCGAACGGCCGCACGACCACCGTCGAATTCTGCGCGCTGTATAACACGCAGCCACGATGAAAGACTTGATCGAACGTATTCAAGTCCTGCGTTTGCAGCACACTAAAGTAATCGTTCAGAAACGCTTGAATCTCATCAATCATGGTTCACAACTCCCGACAGTTTCAGCACGGTGTTATTTGAATAAATAACTTGCCGCCATTATCGGTAGCCCGCTCATTTCACGTATAGCGGCTATTATTAGGCTTTTTTGTGAAAGGAATTCACACATTGAAACTGCCCCCTCTTGCCGCACTGCGTGCTTTCGAGGCCTTGGCCCGACTGGGCAAGGTAAACTTGGCCGCCCTTGAGCTGCACGTGACCCACAGTGCCGTCAGCCATCAGATTCGCGCACTTGAGGAGTACCTGGGCCTCGCCTTGGTCATGCGCAACAAGCGCACGCTGATGCTGACGGATGAAGGCCGCGTGTATGCCTACCAGATCAGGCAAGGGCTGGGCGAGATCGCCGGGATCACCGAAAAACTGATGGCTAAAACCAGGCACCCACAGCTGACCGCTTCGGTGTTGCCTTCCTACGCCATGCACTGGTTGTTGCCGCGCCTGCATGATTTCAGGGCGGCTCACCCCGAACTGCACCTGCGGCTGGAGTCGAGCATGGAGTTCGCCAGCTTCGAGCAAGGCCCGCTCGATTGCGCGATTCGCTTCGGCCATGGCCAGTGGCCGGATGTGCATTGCGAAACGCTGATGGGCGATTCACTGCTGGTGGTGGCCGCTCACGACTTTAACCACGGCGTTCGGCCGCAGACCGCGCAAGACGTCCTTGACTTGCCGCTGCTGCATGCCAGTGAAAGCTGGCCGATCTGGCTCGGCGCCGCAGGTATAGCGGAGCAACGTCCGCAAGCGTCGCTGGAATTCACCGACTCCACGTTGATGCTCGAAGCCGTGCGGCTCGGGCACGGCGTCGCGCTGACCCGCCGCTCGATTGCCCATGCACTGATTCAACGCGGGGAACTGGTACGGCTCACCGACATTGAACCAGCGCACACGTCACGCTACTACATAGTCTGGCCCGCAGGCAGCAAGCCTTCGGCGCAACTGATCTTGTTGCATAACTGGCTCAAGGACCAAGTGAAGACCTACCAAGAAAGCCTTTAAACAATACACAGCAAAACGCCGACCCTGAGGTCGGCGCTTGGCGTTTGGAACAGCGAAATAATTACTTCGCTTTGACGCCTTCAAAGGTCACGTACAGCTCAACAGTGTTGGACGCTGGGCCCAGGTCCATCTGCTTGCCGAAGTCCTGACGGTTGAAGGAGGTAGTGCCTTCAAAGCCGGCACGGTAGCCGCCCCATGGATCCTTGCCTTCGCCCAGGAACGTGGCCTTGACTACGATCGGCTTGGTCACGCCGTGGAAGGTCAGGTCGCCGGTTACGTCGGCAGTGACTTGGCCTGCAGCATTTTTACCGGTGGTTTTGACGCTGGTGGAGACGAACTTGGCATCAGCAAACTTGCCAACGTCCAGGAAGTCTTTGCTGGCGATGTGCTTGTCACGTTCGGCGTGGTTAGTGAACACGCTGGCGGTACGGACGTTGAACTCGATTTTGCTGTCTTCAGGCTTAGCAGCGTCAAAGCTGAACTTGCCGTCCAGATCCTTGAAGGTACCGGTGATGAAGCTGTAGCCCAAGTGGCTGATCTTGAAGTCAACGAAGGCGTGCTGGCCTTCCTTGTCGACAACATAGTCAGCGGCCATCGCCGAACCTGCGGACAGCAGTGCGGAACCGATTGCCAGAGCGGCGAGAGTCTTTTTCAACATGCTTTCTATTCCTTGTGAGTCGAGGTTGAACATCAGGCTTTGCGTCCCAGCATTCGCGTAAGGGTCGCATCACGATCGATAAAGTGGTGTTTAAACGCAGCCACGCCGTGCAAACCGGCGAAGACCACCAACACCCAGGCCAGGTACAGATGCACCAAGCCGGCGTTATCTGCCTGGTCCGGTAGCCCGGAAACCACGGCAGGAATCTCAAACAGGCCAAACACCGGAATACCGACACCGTCTGCGGTGGAAATCAGGTAACCGGCGATCATCACGGCAAACAGCCCGAGATACAGGAACGCGTGGCCAAATGCAGCGCCAATACGCGTCAAACGGCTGTAGCTGGCCAGCGGCGGTGGCGGCGGGCTGACGAGGCGCCAGACGATACGCACCAGCATGATGGCGAACAGCGTGATGCCAATGCTCTTGTGCAGATCGGGCGCGTCTTTGCGCCAGGCGCTGTAGTAGTCGAGGCCGACCATCCACAGGCCCAGCGCGAACAAACCGAACACCACCAGGGCTACGCCCCAGTGCAAAACAATGCTGACCCAACCATAACGGGCCGATGAATTACGTAGCTGCATGTCCCAAATCCCGTAAGAACTGTGCCCAAGACTAGCGATTTACCTATCGAATTAAAGCGGAAAATTTCGCTTTGAAATATCGAGAAATACGATCAAGAGAGTATGCACAGTACGTTAACAATGGATTAAGGACTATTCCTAAGAAACGTGACAGATCGTCCTGCCTTTACTGCCAATTCATCCGTAATGGGTTGTGACGCCGCCTGGCATTGCATAGGCTTGCGCGATTGTTTCGCCTGCGCCGGGCGCAGGGCCGCTTCGAGGAGATAACCGATGGGCTTGAATAACCAGTGGATGCAACGCGACCTCGCGGTGCTGTGGCATCCCTGCACCCAGATGAAAGACCACCAGCAACTGCCGCTTATCCCGATCAAGCGCGGTGAAGGCGTATGGCTGGAAGACTTCGAAGGCAAGCGCTACCTCGATGCCGTCAGTTCCTGGTGGGTCAATGTGTTCGGCCACGCCAACCCGCGCATCAACCAACGCATCAAGGATCAGGTCGACCAGCTGGAACACGTGATCCTTGCCGGTTTCAGCCACCAGCCGGTGATCGAGTTGTCGGAGCGCCTGGTGGCGATGACGCCCGAAGGTTTGACCCGCTGCTTCTACGCCGACAACGGCTCGTCGTGCATCGAAGTTGCGCTGAAGATGAGCTTTCACTACTGGCTCAACCGTGGCCTGCCGAACAAGAAACGCTTCGTCACCCTCACCAACAGCTACCACGGCGAAACCATTGCCGCGATGTCGGTGGGCGATGTGCCGTTGTTTACCGAAACCTATAAAGCCTTGCTGCTGGACACCATCAAGGTGCCGAGCCCGGATTGCTACCTGCGCCCCGAGGGCATGAGCTGGGAAGAGCATTCGCGCAACATGTTCCTGGCCATGGAACACACCCTGGCCGAAAACCACGCCAGCGTCGCCGCCGTGATCGTCGAGCCGCTGATCCAGGGCGCCGGCGGCATGCGCATGTACCACCCGGTGTACCTCAAGCTGCTGCGTGAAGCCTGCGACAAATACGGTGTACACCTGATCCACGACGAAATCGCCGTGGGCTTCGGCCGCACCGGCAGCATGTTCGCCTGTGAGCAAGCAGGCATCCGCCCGGACTTCCTGTGCTTGTCCAAAGCGCTAACCGGCGGCTACCTGCCGCTGGCCGCTGTGGTCACCACCGACGATGTGTACGACGCCTTCTACGACGACTACCCGACCCTGCGCGCCTTCCTGCATTCCCACAGCTACACCGGCAACCCGCTGGCATGCGCGGCGGCCTTGGCGACTTTGGATATCTTCGAAGAAGACAACGTCATCGAAAACAACAAGGCCCTGGCCCAGCGCATGGCCACCGCCACCGCGCACCTGGTGGACCACCCGCACGTGTCGGAAGTGCGCCAGACCGGCATGGTGCTGGCCATCGAGATGGTCCAAGACAAAGCCACCAAAACCGCCTACCCGTGGCAGGAACGCCGGGGTTTGAAGGTGTTCGAGCATGCCTTGGAGCGCGGTGCATTGTTGCGGCCGTTGGGTAGCGTGGTGTATTTCCTGCCGCCGTATGTGATTACGCCGGAGCAGATCGACTTTTTGGCCGAGGTGGCCAGCGAAGGCATCGATATCGCCACCAACAGCAACGTCAGTGTTGCGGTGCCGAAGGACTTCCACCCAGGCTTTCGTGATCCGGGTTAATTGAGTTCACTCAACTGATCGGGTGCCGGGTCTACCGCTATCGCGGGCAAGCCCGGCTCCCACAGGTTTTGTTTGATCGTTCCCACGCTCCGCGTGGGAATGCAGCCCTGGACGCTCCGCGTCCGCTCTGCACACCACTTCCAGAGAACAGAAATGAGACTGTCCCGCTTTTTCACCGACACCCCACTCAGCATCGGCGAGCATGAATTGCCCGAAGCCCAGGCGCATTACATCAGCCGCGTATTGCGCATGGGCGAAGGCGATGCCGTGCAATTGTTCGACGGCTCCGGCCAGGAGTTTCTCGGCACCTTGCTGGAGGTCGGTAAAAAACGCGTCAGCGTGCAACTCACCGAAAGCTTTGCGGGCCAGACCGAATCACCGCTGCACATCCACCTTGGCCAAGGTCTGTCGCGGGGCGAGCGCATGGATTGGGCGATTCAGAAAGCCACTGAGCTGGGTGTGAATGCAATCACACCGATCTTCAGCGACCGCTGCGAAGTGCGCCTGAAGGATGAACGCGCCGACAAACGCCTGCTGCACTGGCGCCAAGTGGCGATCAGCGCCTGTGAGCAATGCGGGCGTTCGACGGTGCCGGTGATTCACCCGCCGCTGTTACTGGCCGACTGGTTGAAGCAAGCCGAGGCGGATTTGAAGCTGGTGCTGCACCCGGTGGCCGAGCCGATGGTCAGCCACGCCAAGCCGTCGAGCCTGGCGTTCCTGATCGGGCCGGAAGGTGGCTTGACCGACACTGAAGTGCAAGCGGCCCAAGGCGCCGGCTTCCACGCCGCCCGCCTCGGCCCGCGAGTGCTGCGCACCGAAACCGCGCCAGTCGTGGCATTGAGCGTGGCCCAGCAACTGTGGGGCGACTTCTAACCCGCGCCCGATCGTTCCCACGCTCTGCGTGGGAATGCCTCCTGTGACGCTCTGCGTCACGACCTCAAAACGGACGCAGAGCGTCCAAGGCTGCATTCCCACGCGGAGCGTGGGAACGATCACGGGTTAACACTTCGCTATTCCACCGGGTCACTCACCGGCTTGGCAATAATCGCCTTCAACTCGCTGGTCATGGGGAACTCAAGGTTCAGGCCCTTGGGCGGAATCGGCTGTTCAAACCAGCGCTGGTAAATCCCGTTGATCTCCCCAGAGCGGTACAGGTCCGCGAGCGTTTCGTTGACCACGGCGAGAAATTGCGGGTCGTCCTTGCGCAGCATGCAGCTGTAAATCTCCCGCGATTGCTCCTTGCCCACCACCACCCAGTGGTGCGGGTCACGGGCCTTGGCGCGCTCGCCGTAGAGCAATGCGTCATCCATGTAGAACGCCACTGCGCGGCCGGTCTCGAGCATCTTGAACGCTTCGCCATGGTCCTTGGCGCTGATCACAAACATATTGGCTTTGTGCTCGGCGTTGTAGCTCTTGAGAAAGCGCTCATTGGTGGTGCCGGCCGTGGTCACCACGTTCTTGCCCTTGAGGTCTTCAAAGCCCTGGATGCCACTGTCCTTGGCGGTCAGCAACTGGCCCTTCACATAGATAAAACCATAGGAAAACGCCACCTGCTTCTGCCGCTCGGCCGTCACGCCCGTGGAGCCGCACTCCAGGTCGACGGTGCCGTTCTGCACCAGCGGAATACGGGTTTGAGAGGTCACCAGGTTGTGCTTCACGTTGAGGTCCGCCACCCCGGTTTTCTGCTGGATGCGCTCAACGATTTTGTTCGCCAGTTCCACCGAATAGCCCATAGGCTTGCCGCTGTTATCACCCACATAGGAAAACGGCACCGAGGCATCGCGATAGCCCAAGGTGATCGACTTGGCATTCGCGATCTTGCTCAAGGTGCCGTCCAGCGCGGCCTCATTGGCCTGAACCTGTGCGCCAAACAACAGCCCGAGGGTGCAGCCGGTCAACAGGATTCTTTTCATTGTTATTCTCCGTTGGTGGGTGTGAGTCCAATTATGCAGCGCGGGGCGTGAGGCCCTGCATATCGATGGAAGGTGCGTGCTCGCTGATCAGTTCGGCCAGCAATTGCCCGCTGCCGCAGGCCAGGGTAAAACCCAGCGCGCCGTGGCCGAGGTTCAGCCACAGGTTGCGATAGGCGCTGGCGCCGATCAATGGCACGCCGGTGGGTGTGGCCGGGCGCATGCCGGCCCATTCGACGGCGTGGGCGTAATCGCCGGCCGTTGGGAATGTTTCCATGGCCTGGCGTTTCATCAAGGCCAGGCGTTTGGGCTCAAGGCGCGCATCAAAGCCGACGATATCCACCATGGCCGCGACCCGCAGTTGCTCACCGATGCGCGCATACACGATCTTGCGGTCATAGTCGGTGACACTCACGTTCGGCGCCTGGTGGTGCGCGCCAATCGGCACGTTCAGGCTGTAGCCCTTGAGCGGATACAGTGGCAACGACAACCCATGCAGACCCAGCTCGGCGCTGCGATGCCCGGCCGCCAGCACCAGTTGATCCACCGCCATCACCTCGTCACCCAACTCGATGGCCTGCACTGCGCCGTCGGCGTGGCGTATGCGGGTGACCTTGCGGCCCAGCAAAAACCTGCAGCGCCCCGAGGCTTCGAGCCGGGCCGCCAGCCGTTGGCAGAAGGCGTGACAGTCAGCCACTTCCTCGTTCGGCGTGTAGATGCCACCGAGAAAGTCGGCGCCCATTAACGCTGGCTCCAAGTGCGCGCAATCGGCCACGGACACCACTTGCTGCTGCACGCTATTGCTGACCTTGCTGCGCGCATGCTCAAAGGAGGTGGCATTGCGAAACGTCACCAGTTTGCCGTTGCGACGCCAGTCGAAGCCATTCAGGTGATCGCCTTCGCGCCATTGCTCCAGCGTGGCCTGGCTCAAAGACGCCAGGCGCAGCAGGTGCGCGGCATTGCGCTGGTTCACCGAGCCACGGCAGGCGCCGATAAAGGCCGCCATCCAGCGCCATTGCTGCGGGTCGAGTTTAGGGCGCAACTTTAACGGCGAGTCACCGCGCAGCAACCAGCCGATGGCTTGCAGCGGCACACCTTTGTCGGCGAGCGGCGCGACATAGCGGTAAGACAGTTGCCCGCCGTTGGCGAAACTGGTCTCGCTGCCCAGGCTGTCCCGCGCTTCGATCACCGTGACCTCATGGCCCGCACGCACCAAGGCATAGGCGCTCGCCAAGCCAATAACGCCACCACCGATGATGCAAACCCGCTTGGCCATTGCTGCCACCCGCTGTTGAATTAACTGGCCCCAAGCCTAGGGCCAGGTGACAGGCCGCCGACAATGAATAAAGATGGGTCACCCATAAACAAAGGTTATGTACTTGCCATGCGCTTGCGTCATATCGAGATCTTCCAGGCCATCCGCCAGACCGGCTCCGTCAGCGCCGCCGCGCAGCTGTTGCACGTCTCGCAACCGGCGGTGACCAAGGTGCTGCAGCACGCCGAGTTGCAGCTGGGCTTTGCGCTGTTTTTACGGGTACGCGGCAAGCTGCAGCCCACGCCGGAAGCGCTGGCGCTGGAAAGCGAAGTCGAGAAAGTCACCGAAAGCCTGCAAGGCGTGCGGCGCCTGGCCAAGAGCCTGCGCCGCGAGCCGGGCCAACGGGTGCGCATTGGTGCGATTCCGGCCCTGGCCCTGTCGCTGCTGCCGCCGGCGATTCTGGAATGGAAGCGCGACTACCCGGACATTGCCTGCGAGCTGTCCAGCGACCACAGCCGCGAGCTGGTGCAGAAACTGTTGATGCGTGAGATTGACTTGGCGCTGACGCTCAACTTTTCCGGCCATCCGGGGCTGACCACGCAAGTGCTGGCCAATGGGGTGTTGGTGGCGTTGGCGTCGAAGGGCTATTGGTCAGATGCGCAGTTGAGCACGCCCCTGCCACTGGCAGACCTGGCGGGTGCGCCACTGGTTGGCTTGTCGAGTGCCGACCCACTGGCCGCCAAGCTCGACAGCTACCTGGAAAACGTCGACCCACCGCCACGGGTAAGCATTGCCGTACAGACCTATTCTCTGGCCCGGGCGATGGTGGAATCCGGTGCCGGGTTGACGGTCATCGACCCGTTCACCGCCCTCGGCGCGTCAACGGCGACCACCTGCATTCGCCCGCTCACGCCGCCATTGCCGATCACGCTGTACGCTCTGACCCGCGCTGATGAGCCGCCGCCGCATATGTTGGCGAACCTGTTGGACATTTTCGGCAACCGAGCGCGAGAGCTGCTGGAACGCTTGTAATGTGGGAGCTGGCTTGCCTGCGATAGCGTCGGCACATTCAAAACCGCTATCGCAGGCAAGCCAGCTCCCACAGGTCACAGCACGTAATGCATGATCGCCACAAAGTGCAGCAAACTGCCGCCAATCACAAACAAATGCCAGATCCCATGGGAATGGCGCAAGCGATCCTCCAGGGCAAAAAAGATGATGCCGACGGTGTACAGCACCCCGCCCGACGCCAGCCACACAAACCCCGCCGTGCCCAGCGCGGCAATCAATGGCTTGACCGCCACCAGCACAATCCAGCCCATCACCGCATAGATCACAATCGACAGAATCCGAGCCTCAGACCTTGGCTTGATCTCCTGCAAAATGCCGATTACCGCCAGCCCCCACACAATCCCGAACAGCGTCCAACCCCACGGCCCGCGCAGCGTCACCAGGCAAAAGGGGGTGTAGCTGCCGGCAATCAGCAAGTAGATCGAAAAGTGATCGACCTTCTGCATGATCTCTTTTCGCCGGCCCTGCACGCTGTGGTACACGGTGGACGCGCTGTACAGCACCAGCAGGGTAAAGCCATAAATCGCCACGCTGACGATCTTCCAGGGGCTGCCGTCCAGGCTCGCCACCACCAACATCCACACTGCGCCGATAAAAGCGGCAACCGCCCCGGCCAAATGGCTCCAGGCGTTGAATCGTTCCCCGTGATACATGTGTCACTCACCTCGAATAACCGTTACCACATGGTTGTGCCAAGACCATTGTGACGCTACCGGCACTGTTGCAGGTAACACGCATTTCTTCATTTGCCCAAACACACACGCCGATAGATCATTCACATCATCCTGTGGGAGCTGGCTTGCCTGCGATGGCGTTGGCACATTCAACACCGCTATCGCAGGCAAGCCAGCTCCCACATAAAGCCAGAGCCCACCTAAAAGCAGCCTACCGGTAATCCCCCGTGCCCGAGCTTGAACCCACCGCGCCGCAACCCAGCCTATGGCAACTGTTTTACAACTTCGCCATGGTCGGCCTGTTCGGCTTTGGCGGCGTGATGCCCTGGGCGCGGCAGATGATGGTCGACCGTCGCCGCTGGGTCAGCGAGCAAGGCTTCAATGAGTTGCTGACCACCGGCCAGTTCTTCCCCGGCCCCAATATCGCCAACGTCGGCATCATCTACGGCCGTCGCCTGCATGGCTTGCCGGGTGCGGTTGTGACCGTGTGCGGGCTGTACCTGTTCCCTTCGATAATCACCGTGCTCGCCGGTTTCGCCTATACCCAGTGGTGGACCCACGACGTGGTGCAGCAGGTGTTCGGCGCCGTGATGCCGATTGCCACCGGGCTGATCCTCGGCACGACCCTGCGCCTGCTCAAGGCCATGCCCAGGACGGTCGCCAACTACGTGGCCTTCCTGCTGACCTTTGTACTGATGGCGATCCTGGTGCTGCCACTGTGGATGGTGCTGCTGATCTGCATCCCCAGCTCCCTGGCACTGGGCTTTATCGACACACGCAAGGTGGCCCGCTGATGCAAGCCACGCTCCTGCACCTGATGCTCCAATGCGCACTGTGGTCGCTAATGTCGATTGGCGGCAACATGGTCGCCATCGGTGACATTCACCGCTACTCCGTCAACGACATGAACTGGGTCAGCGACGCCCAGTTCGTCGCCTTCTTCGCCCTGTCCCAGGCATTGCCCGGCCCCAACGGCATGTTGCTGGTGTTTATCGGCCAGCAAGCCGCTGGGCTGCCGGGTGCGCTGGTCGCCTTGCTGGCCAAGCTGGTGCCCTGTTCGGTGCTCACCTACGTGGGCGCCGGCTGGCTGGAAAAACACACCACCACACCATGGGTGCAGCGGGTCAAGCGCAGCCTGCTGCCGATCTCCATCGGGCTGATCCTGGCCGCCAGCTACATCCTGATGAACAGCCTGGAAAACAACACCACCAGCCTGGTGCTGACCCTGGCCAGCGCCGCCGTGGTGTATTACACGCGGCTTAATGCGATCTGGCTGATCATCCTCGGCGTGGTGCTGGGCTTGTGCAGCGCATGGCTGGGAGTGAACTGGTTTTAGGGGCACAATCGACGGCATTCGAACCCGAGCCACGGCCATGCTGATCGACGAAGAATTCACCCTCAAGAAGCTGGAAATCTTCCTGGCGTTCATGCGCACCGGCAACCTGGCCCGCGCCGCTGCCGAGCTGCAAACCAGCAACGTCAGCGTGCACCGCGCTATTCACTCGCTGGAAAATGCGCTGCGCTGCCCGTTGTTCAAACACGAAGGGCGCAACCTCACCCCTTTGGAAAGCGCCTATGTGCTGGAAGAACGCGCCCAAAAGCTGGTGGCCGACGTGGTCGACAGCGTACGCCTGACCCGCGAAGCCGCTGGCTTCTCCGCCGAGCGCTTCAAGCTGGGCTCGCTGTATTCGCTGACGGTCAAAACCGTGCCGCAGTTGATCATGGGCCTGAAAATCAGGCGCAGCGAACTCAATATCGACCTGATCCTGGGCTCCAACTTCGACCTGCTCTACAAGCTCAAGAACATGGAGGTGGATGCGATTCTGATCTCCCTCGACGACCACGCCAACGACCCCGACTGCGAACAGATTGCGCTGTTCTCCGACGACATCTTCCTCGCCACACCGGCCGATTCACCCTTCGACCGTGAGCAGCAAATCGACCTGGCGGATGTGCGCGACGCTACTTTCATCACCCTCACTCAAGGCTTCGCCACCCATCAGGACGGCAACCGGGTGTTCAAGCAGGCGGGGTTTGAGCCGAAGGTGGCGATGCAGGTGAACGACATTTTCACGCTGCTGAGCATGGTCAGTTCAGGTGTGGGTTATGCGTTGCTGCCAGGGCGGATTGCAGCGGTGTATGAGAACCGTGTGAAGCTCATACCGCTGCAACCGCGGTATCGGTTGCAGCAGCATATTGGCGTGGTGTTCTTGAAGGCCAAGGAGCGTGATCCAAATTTATTGGCACTGCTGGCAGAGTGTCGGATGTACGCCAACCGTCAAACCTGACACCGATCGTTCCCACGCTCTGCGTGGGAATGCCTCATGTGACGCTCCGCGTCACGCCTTCAAGAGCAGACGCGGAGCGTCCAGGGCTGCGTTCCCACGCGGAGCGTGGGAACGATCAATCCTAACTTGCTGGCGTTGTTGGCAGAGTGTCGGATGTATGCCAATCGCCAAACCTGACACCGATCGTTCCCACGCTCTGCGTGGGAATGCCTCATGTGACGCTCCGCGTCACGCCTTTAAGAGCAGACGCGGAGCGTCCAGGGCTGCGTTCCCACGCGGAGCGTGGGAACGATCCTGACCTCTGTATCGATGCTAACCCACCAACCCGCGCATCAACAAAAACAGCAACGACGGCCCCAGCAGACAGCCCAGCGCCGTATAAAACGCCGCCGTCAGGCAGCCATACGGCACCAGCTTCGGATCAGTCGCTGCCAAGCCACCTGCCACACCGCTCGAAGTGCCCATCAAGCCACCAAAAATCACCGCACTGCGCGGGTTATTCAGCCCGATCAACGGCGCTACAAACGGCGTCATCACCATCACCAGGATGGCCTTGATCAACCCAGCGGCAATCGACAATGCCATGACCTCGGAGCTGGCACCAATCGCCGCGCCCGTCACCGGGCCAACGATGTAGGTTACGGCGCCCGCACCAATGGTGGTGAGGCTTACGGCATCGGTATAACCAAACGCCATCGCCACTCCCACGCCAGCCACGAACGAGGAACCCACGCCGACAAACAGCGCCAGCACGCCCACATAACCGGCGCGCTTGAGTTCATCCACACTCACGCCAAACGCCGTGGCAACAATGGCAAAGTCGCGCAGCATCGCGCCGCCCAGCAAGCCGATGCCCGACAGCAACGGAATATCCACCACGCCCTTGGCGCCGCCGGTAAACGCGCCGCCCACATACGACAGCACCAGCCCGAGCAAAATGGCGATGGCCGAACCGTGCAGGCGGCCTTTGGTGAAGGTGTCGGAGATCCAATAGGACACCCACATGGTCAGGCCGATTACGGCAAAACCACTGATCAGGCCGTAGCCGGTGATCACTTTCATCATGGATTCGTACATGGCGATCACCCGGCTTCTTTGGTAGGAACAGCCGCAACAGGCTCACGGTTGCCGATTCGCACCAGCACCGGCACCAGGGCAAAGCCCAGCACCACCGCGAGCGTGCCAGCCAGAATCGCCATCGGCCCGCCCTTGATCGCGCCGTACACGTTTTGTTGGGCCGCCATCGCTACCACAATCGGGATATACACCGCCGCCCAGAAGCTCACGCCCTGCTCCGACTTGCCGGTAAACAGCCCACGTTTGCTGAGGTAACTGCCCAGGCCGATCAACAGCAACATGGCGATACCCACCCCGCCGACGTTGGCCGGAATCCCCATCCATTTGCCCAGCAACTCACCGATAAACAGGCCGATCAACGTACACAGCGCCAGAAACGCCACACCGTAAATAATCATGGTTGTTGTCCTCAAAGTGCTTCATCGAAATTGTTGTTTTTGTGCTTCGAAAGCCTTGGGTGCTGCTTTATCGGTGGCGGCGCTCCTCCTCTTGCAGCAGGGCCTGCAAGGTGTCCAGGCGTGCGCCTTCATAGGCGATTACGCTGCCTTGCTCGAAGACACGCCGGGACAGGCCGGTGAGTACCGCGCCAGGTGGCAGTTCGATTTGCAGGCGCACACCGCGCTCGTAGGCGCTTTGCACGGTGCCGCGCCAGTCGACGATGCGGCACATGTTGAAGGCCAGGTCGTCGCGCAGTTGCTCGGGGTTGTGGATAGGCCGCGCGCGGGTGCTGCTCAGGTAGGTGATGCGCGGCGCCTTGAGCGTTACAAACGCCTGCGCCAATGCCTCGGCGGGCTCGTTCAGCAGCATGCAATGGGATGGCACGCTCACGGCCAGGCGCTTGGCCACGCCGTTGCCTTTGATGCGTTGCGCGACACGCTGCATGGCTTCGTCACTGCCGGCGATGACGGTCTGGTTGTCGGCGTTGATATTGGCCAGGTACACCGGCGTTTCCGGGCTATGGATTTCAGCCAGCAGCGTTTCAACTGTGGATAACTGCGGGCCGATGATCGCGGTCATGCCGTAGCCTTGTGGATAAGCGTTTTGCATCAGTTCGCCGCGCAGGCTCACCAGCTTTACCGCATCGGCAAACTCCAGCGCACCGGCGATGACGGCGGCCGGGTAGGCGCCGATGGACAGGCCCGCCACGTAATCGGGTGTGTGTTGCAATTGGCGGGCGTGGGCCACGCCGGTGATCAACAGGCAGAGTTGCACGGCGCGTGTGTTGGCCAGGGCTTGGGCTGAATCAAGCTGGCTTACGTCTTCGCCCAATGCATCACTGGCTTCTTCCAGGACCTGAGCAGGCAACGCTTGGAGCATGCCCGCGCGTTGGGCACCCTGCCCCGGAAATACCAGTAGGCTGCTCATGCCACGGCCTGCCAAGGGTCGAGTACCAGGTGCGCGCCGTGGGTGGTTTTAAGCAGCACCCGGCGTGATTTGCCTGCCCACTCACGCAAGGCGACAGCGCCAAACGGGGTTTGCAGTTGCAGGTCGACGGCGCATTCCGCCGAGTCCAACAATGCCAGCAGATCGCGTGCGGCGTTGCGCTCAAGTGGCCCGGGTGTGCGCAGCATCAAATCCAGATCGCTCTTGGCGTGCAGTGCTTCAATGCCGCTGGCCAGCTCGAAACCTGCACTGCCGGTGACGCCCCAGTCTTGCTGCGCGAGTACCGGGCGCAGTTGATCGAGCGCGCGTAACGCCGGTAAATCCCGTGGTGAAACCGCGCTGCGCAAATCTTGCGGCACCACACGTCGTTGCACGGCCACGAGCGGCATCACCGTCGCAAACCGCTGTTCACGCAAGCGCCCGCGTACGCCGACAGTCACGTAACCCGGCTCGGCCAGGGCGCGACGCACCACCACCGGATGGCCGGCGCCGATCGCGTCGCGTACCCAGGCTGGCGCGTCAGCGGGCAGATGCGCCGGGGTCATGCCCCAGAGCAAGTCGTGAGCGTTCACCATTGCTCCCGCAGCAGTTGGCGTACATGGCTTGAGGCAGCGCGATTGCTCGCACCCAGGCGCCCTTTCAGATCCGGGCTGTGGATATCTTGAATGGCGTGCAACAGGCAGTCGCTGACCTGCGCCACATCGTCCGCCGTAGGCTGCTCAATCTGGCTGACCTCCAGGGTTTTCCAGAGCAAACCGAGGCTGGCATAGCTGTCGATGTCATAGGCCATGGGGGGCACGCTGGCGGCCAAGGCCTCGAGTTCTTCCACACTGCGCAAGGTCACCCGCGCTGCCGAGGCCTTGCCCATGGCGTGCACCATCACGCCAGGGTCACGCAGGGCGATCATGCGGTTGGCCTGATAGCCGTGAGCGAGAAACGCACCGGACATGGCTTTGCCCACCAGCAGCGCAATCACCGGGTGCCCGGCCAAGCGAGCGCGGGCATAGCTGTCGGCGGCGGCCGCCAGTGCTTGATGGATGCCGAGGGCTTCTTCGCGACGGCCATAGGCCTGGCTCGGCACATCGACGATAGCGATGATCGGGCGTTTGTCGCCCTTCTCGATGGCTTCGTCGACAGCCTTGGCAAGGCCCCAGCCCTCCAGTAAACCGACTTCGCCGTTGCGCGCACGCGGGAAACGATTTTGCGCGTCGGTGACCACGGCAATAAAGCGCACGGCCTGTTCCCCCACTACGCCGTCTGCAACCTTCAATGAGTCGGCCAACCCTTCGACAGGCGTTGCACCGGTGCTCAATGCGTTGAACCACTGCAAGCCTCTCATGGGCGTTCTCCTTGATACAGGTCGCGCACCGTCGCGGGGTCTATTTGCGGCGTTGCGTCCAGTTCAGTGAGGCGCGCCAGGTAGAAATCGATCTGACGGCTGCGCTGCTGCTCGGGCAAACCCTGTTGCAGCAAGGTGCTGACGGTCTGCTGGATCTGCGCCACATCGTCCGCCACATAACGGTCAGCCAAGCCGCTGTTAAAACGCTGCTCGCCGCCGGTAAGGCTCCAGATAAACGGCCGGTCGCGGGAGTCGTACTCTTCCAGGCCCGCTTCCTGCTCGATCACTTGCGGGCCGTTAAGGCCCAGGCGTGCTTCGCGGGTGACCACCAGGTAACTGCACAACCCGGCGGCGATGGACATGCCACCAAAACAACCAACGCTGCCCGCCACCACGCCGACGACCGGCTGGTACTGGCGCAGGTCGACAATCGCTGCGTGGATATCGGCAATCGCCGCCAAACCGAGGTTGGCTTCCTGCAAGCGTACGCCGCCAGTTTCCAGCAGCAGCACGGCGCGGGTCGGAACACCTTTGCGGTTGTCTTCAGCCGCCAGTTCGAGGGCACCGGCGATTTTTGCGCCGCCCACTTCGCCGAGGCTGCCGCCCTGGAAGTTGCCTTCAATGGCAGCAACCACCACCGGCAACCCGGCGATGTTGCCCTTGGCGATCACCACACCGTCATCCGCTTGCGGCACCACGCCTTGGCGGCTGAGCCACGGCGACATCACGCGCTGGAACGGGTCGATCAGTTCGCGATAAGTGCCGCTGTCCAGCAACGCCTTGGCCCGCTGACGCGCACCGAGTTCGACAAAGCTGTGCTTATTGAGCAAGTCAGTCATGGCCGATCTCCTCGAAACCCTGTTCCAGGCGCAATCGCACCACGCCGGGGGTGGCGCCGAAATCGTGGATATCAATCTTCAAGGCCGGTGGCGTCTGCTCCTGGAAGATCCGTTCGAACAGGTGCTGCCAGCGTTGCTCGGCGCCATTCACCGAGGTCTGCACCTGAATGGTCAGCGTGCCGGGCGTGCCCGGTTCCAGCAGCACTTCCAGGTCGCCGGAGCCGACGCAACCCACCAGCGCACGGCCTTTGGGCGGCTGCCCGGCGGGGAATTCAAAGGATAAGGTTTCCATCACAACGCTCCGTCGAGGCGGTCGATAAACAGGCAGGCGGCCAACAGGTCGGCGGCGCCGCCGGGGGAGGCATTCAGGGCCAGGAGTTGCTGGTCGAGGTCGTGCAGTTGGCGGCGCCCGGCGAGGCTTGCGCTGCCGCCAGCGTCCAGCACCGCCCGGGCGCCGCGCTGCATGGCAAGCAGGCCTTCGGTGCCGGCGCGGTAGAGCACGCAGGTGTCGGCCAGGTCGGTCATGATTGCGAGCAAGGCATCCAGGCGCGCATTCTGTTCACCGGCGTTTTGCCGGCGGCTTTTGTGCAGTTGCGGCAGGCCGCGTTGCACCACGGACGGGAAGCCCAATTGCGCTTCTTCACGGGCACCGCGTGCGCCGTAGCGCTGCGCGACTTGCGCACCGTGGCTCATGGGCTGCGGGGCGTAGCGGTCGTTGAGCAAGGCCAGTTTGGCCGCAGTCAGTGTGATCGCGCGTGGTGCCAGAGCCGCTGCGGCAGTGAGCAAACCCAGTGCCCAGATCGCGCCGCGATGGGTGTTCACGCCGTTAGTGGTGGCGAGCATGGCTTGCTCACCTTCGCGACCAATACGCCCAAGGGCTTCGCGCAAGGGCAATCCCACTTCACCGAACTCAAGCGCCGCCTCGGCCATTTCCTTGAACATCGGCCACAACGACAGCGCCGAGGCGTGCATCAGGCCCAGGTGTAAATCGCTATGGGCGCCATTGCCGCGACGGTCTACCAATGCGGGTTTGGGCGACAGGTCAGCCTCATCAATCAAGGCATCCACAGCCATATCCGCCAGGCGATCGGCGAGGCTCAGTTCATGCAGTTTGAGGGCGCGCATTTACCAGCTCCTGAACTTGGCGGGCGGGTTGTACAAGCCACCGGACCAGTCCACCAGGTCGGCCACGCTTTTGGCGGCCAACAGCTCGCGGGTGGCGTCGGTGCGGCGGATGCCGAGGTCTTCGGGCAAGGCGATCAAACCTTCGCGGCGCATGCGCGCAGTGTCCTTGGGGTTGTGGCGCAGGCCGATGGCGGTGACGCCTGCAACGGCGGCGATCATCGCTTGGCGCTCTTCCAGCGAGCGCGCCTTGTACAGATAGGCGATGCCTTCTTCGGTGAGCAGGTGAGTGACGTCGTCACCGTAGATCATGATCGGCGCCAGCGGCATGCCGCTTTTGCGCCCGACTTCGACGGCGTCCAGGGTTTCGACGAAGGTCGGTTTGCCGCCTTCCTGGAAGGTCTCGACCATTTGCACCACGAGCTTTTTGCCGCGCTCCAGCAAGGCCTCCGGCGCGTCGTCGTGGCGCATGTCGAGCCAGGCTGGCGTGCCGTGGCGGCGGCCGCGTGGGTCGTGGCCCATGTTCGGCGCGCCGCCGAAACCGGCGAGACGGCCACGGGTCACGGTGCTGGAATGTCCATCACCATCCACTTGCAAGGTGGCGCCGATAAACAGGTCCACCGCGTATTGGCCAGCGAGTTGGCAGAACATCCGGTTGGAGCGCATCGAGCCGTCGCGGCCGGTAAAGAACACATCCGGGCGTGCGGCGATGTAGTTCTCCATGCCCAGTTCGGTGCCGAAGCAATGCACGCTTTCCACCCAGCCGCTTTCGATCGCGGGGATCAGGGTTGGGTGCGGGTTGAGGGTCCAGTTGCGGCAGATTTTGCCCTTGAGACCCAGGGACTCGCCGTAGGTCGGCAGGATCAACTCAATGGCGGCAGTGTTGAAACCGATGCCGTGGTTGAGCGACTGCACATTGTGTTTTTCGTAGATGCCACGGATCGCCATCATCGCCATCAGCACGTGCACCGGCTTGATATGACGCGGGTCGCGGGTAAACAGCGGCTCGATGTAGAACGGCTTGTCGGCCACCACCACAAAATCCACCCAACTGGCCGGGATGTCGACGCGGGGCAAATCCGTGACGTCATCCACCAACTGGTTGACCTGCACGATCACGATGCCATCGCTGAAGGCGGCGGGCTCGATCAGCGCCGGCGTGTCTTCGGTACTGGCGCCAGTGTAGATATTACCGGCGCGGTCAGCCATGAAACCGGCCGAAAGCACCACGTTGGGGATCAAGTCCACCACCAGCCGTGCGTAGAGTTCGATGTAGGTGTGGATCGCGCCGATTTCCAGCAGGCCGTCTTCGAGCAACTGGCTGATGCGCAGGGATTGGGTGCCGGCAAAGGAGAAATCCAGCTTGCGCGCGATGCCCTTTTCAAACAGGTCCAGGTGCTCGGAACGGCCGACACTGGGCATGATCATATGCAAATCGTGGAGTTTGGCCGGGTCGGCCTTGGCCAGTGAGCGCGAGAGAAAATCGGCTTGTTTCTGGTTATTGCCCTCCAGCACCACGCGGTCGCCGGGCAGGATCAGCGCTTCCAGCGCCTCAACGATTTTGTCACTGGGCAACACCGCCCCGTCTGCGTATTGCTTGACCAGCCCGAGGCGCCGCCGCTTCTCGTCGCGCCGCCGCGTCCAGCGCGAATCGGGGGTGATGGTTGTTGTCATGGTCGCTCCACGGGGTTTGCTGTCGTGGGCTGTACCTTAGGAGTGAATGTGGAGGGCATCAATCAAGCCCGGCGGTGGATCGTTACGGCTGGAGTAACGGACCATCAGCAAATGCTGGATTCAGGCCAAATGAAAATCAAATGGTGGGAGCTGGCTTGCCTGCGATGGCGGTGGGTCAGCTGTGAATAGGTCAACTGACAGTCCGCTATCGCAGGCAAGCCAGCTCCCACATTTGTTCGGTAGTGCTTGTTACATAGCGGTCCCTTTTTGGGAACGCTTAGGCAGGGCTGACTTGTTCCAGTGCTCTATCGACCAACAGCTGACTCAGCTCTGCCATTTGCTGAATCGCCAACATGCTCGCGCGCTGGGCGGGGTCCAGGTCGAAGGCCAAGTTGCAGGTCAGTGCGTTGAGGGAGCACAGGGTTTCGCTGGCGTTGGCCAGTAGAGCTTCGGTGTTTTGATCGGGGTTTACGGTGAAGAGGGGCGGATTAGGGGTAGGTTTGATCATGATGAAGCTCCTAAACAGTTAGTAAGGAGCGCCACCGTTCGCTTGCACGCGAATGAGGGTGGCGACCGTGCGCAGGTGTGCAAGACCGGGCCTGTTTAGGACACCCAGCAGGTCCGAAGACCTCCTGCGCGCAGCCGCCATAAAGCAGCGAGCACAAAAAACGCCCGTGGTTGGCTGGGCGTTTGTACGCCTAAACAGTTTCGTCGGACTTGCACGTCCGTGTCACCGTTTTTCGATGACGGGACGAAGACTAGCCGCCATGACTACCCACAACAAGTTCATGCACAGCCCGAAATCTTGCAGGAAAATTCCGAAGGCTGCCTCCTCAAAGCGCCATCACCACCTTGACCGACCCCAAGCCTTCCAGGGCAAAGCTGTGGTACTCGTAGACCTCTCCTTGAATATGAAGAAGTAGAGCGCTTCCCTCATCACTCACCTGAACATCAGGTTTCTTTGTTTTCAGAAAAGGATGAGCAGACACCAATGCAGCGAGTATTTCCTTATCACTCCCCAAATCCTCATGGACGAAGTACCTATAGGAAAAACCCACCGTCGCTCCACCCTGACCGTCTCGAGCACCATAGATGGAGGTACCGTTGCCCAAGGAATGCTTCAACACCACTTCATCCAGATCCGGTGTTCCGGCAGACATGATCCAACTGGCGCCGATATAGAGAAGGCAGACGATGAGCAGGCAATTGCGCAGTAACGGTCCGAGGCGTTTAGTGGCCTTGGGAAATTGCATATTCAATCCCTCTTCTTATCCAATATTGGTCCCGTGGATCATCACCAAAAGGCTCACCGCCCCACCATGTACCGAAATCCGGGAGTGTCGTTTTTGCAACGGTTTGCGCCACGCCGGCAGCCCGCAGCAACACATGCTCGGGAATGCCCAACACCGTACCCGTAGCACCGTAATTGAAGTTACCAAACGCTTCGTACTCGCTCCCTCTCTTCTTGTAGTTCCAAGGTCCGGCTGCCCGAACCTGAGAGTAAAACCAGGAGTAGGCGAATGCCGAGCCGGGTTTTAGGTGGGTGCGTTTACATCGAGAAATCGCCATGTTTTCAAAAATTGAAACACCCGGCGGCATTAGCGGAACAGCCATTTGCGGATCCTTGCTGGCAGTGAGGAGCTCAGAAACTAGCCACTCCCCTCAGGCCTGAAAACCCGCTTAATCCAAATGCAGAACTGACCTACAGCAACTCCATCCCATTCCGACATGTGAGCGGTCAATCCGCATCATTAGCAGATCCGAAACGGCGAAAAGGGTACGGTCATCAAAAACAATTTTTAGTCACGAAAACCCTAACGCTCGACTAAATTTGATAACAAATCCGCTGTACGCGCCGAAAACGATAAAAAGCATAAGAGGCGATTGAGCGATTTGTGCGATTGAACACAATTCATTGTGGGAGCTGGCTTGCCTGCGATGGCGGCGGGCCTGCTGTTGATGCAGTGGCTGACAAGCCGCTATCGCAGGCAAGCCAGCTCCCACATTGGAACTTCACAAGGCTTGGGTTTTTGATCGTTCCCACGCTCTGCGTGGGAATGCCGCCTGGGACGCTCCGCGTCCCGCCAGGCAGTGCAAGGCTCAAGACCAGCGCAAGGGTGACGCGGAGCGTCACAGGATGCATTCCCACGCGGAGCGTGGGAACGATCATCGCGGTCACGCCAGGCCGGACTCGACCAACAGCGCTTCAAGCCCCATCAAATCCGGCACCTTCGCCACGTGTTCGCCCACCTGCACCGCCGCCAGCTCCAACGGGCACAGTGGCACGTCTACGTAGCTCAGTTCGCTGTCGAGCTTGTACGAGCGGGGAATGCCCTGGATCACCAGCGCAATAAACTTCAACGTCGGCCGCCCGCCCAGTGCGTTCAGCACCACGATGCGCGAGCGCTCGGCGGTCAGGATTGCTTCGCCGCACACCGCTTCGAAGCTGATCAGGGGTATTTGCCGGTCGCGCCAGGTCACTTGCCGCAGGTACCACGGCGGCGCATCGCTGGCCGGTTCGCCGCGCTGGAAGTCGATCAGTTCGGCGATCGCGACATTGGGCAGCACCAAGTGGCGGTCGGCCAAGGGCAACAACAGGCCTGTGAGTTGGCTGGTGCGGTGGTCAAGCATGGGACTTGCTCCAGTAGGCGATGCTTTCCAGCAGCACCGACTCCTGGTACGGCTTGCCGAGGTAGTCGTTGACGCCGATGGCCATGGCGCGGTCGCGGTGTTTCTGGCCGGTGCGCGAGGTGATCATGATGATCGGCAGGCGCATCAGGCGCGGGTCGTTGCGCACCTGGATCGCCACTTCGAAGCCGTCCATGCGCGGCATTTCGATGTCGAGCAGCATCAGGTCCGGGGTGTGTTCTTCGAGTACGGCGATGGCGTCGATGCCGTCTTTGGCGGTGAGCACGTTCATGCCGTTGCGCTCCAACAGGCGGCTGGTGACTTTGCGCACGGTGACCGAATCGTCCACCACCAGCACCAGCAGCGGGCGTTTTTTCAGTGGGTCGTTGAGGACCAGCGGCGCATCGACCGCCTGGGCCGGCAAGGCCGGTTGGCGGGCGCGAATATGCGCGAGCAAATCGATGATCAGCACCACGCGGCCATCACCCAGGATGGTCGCGCCGGACAAACCCTGCACGCCGGCAAACTGCGGCCCCAGGCCCTTCACCACAATCTCCCGCGTACCCGCCATGGCATCCACATGCACCGCCACACGCCTCTCGTTGTATTGCACCAGCAGCACCGGCACGGGCTGGTATTGGCCGAGCAATTTGGGGCGGCTGACGGTATGCAGCAGGTCGCCCAGGTAGAACAACTCATAACGCTGGCCGCCATATTCATAACGCGGCGGGTCTTGCTGATAGTGCCCGGCCAGCTCGTGGGGCAGCACACGCACCAGGCCTTCAATGGTGTTGAGCGGGATCGCATACTGATCGTCCGCGCACTGCACCATCAGCGCCCGGTTGACCGACACGGTAAACGGCAGGCGAATGCGAAAGTGCACGCCCGCGCCGGGCGTGGAGTCAATCACCATTGAGCCGCCAAGCTGGCGCACTTCTTCGTGCACCACGTCCATGCCCACGCCGCGCCCGGAAATCTGCGTGATCTTTTCCGCCGTCGAGAAGCCTGGCTGCAGGATGAACTGCAACACGTCGCGGTCGCTGATCTCTTGATGTGGGGCGAGCAGGCCGCGCTTGATCGCCTTGCGCCGCACCGCGTCCAGCGGCACGCCGGCGCCGTCGTCACGCATGTCGAAGACGATATCGCCGCCTTCGTGGGTCAGGTCCAAGGTGATACGCCCCTTCTCCGGTTTGCCCGCCAGCACACGGGCTTCGCGGGATTCCAGGCCATGGTCGACGGCGTTGCGCAGCATGTGTTCCAGCGGCGCGACCATGCGTTCCAGCACGTTGCGGTCCATCTCGCCTTCGGCATTGCCGACCACGAATTCCACGTCCTTGCCCAACTCCTCTGCCACCTGCCGCACGATGCGTTTGAGGCGCGGCAGCATGCGTTCAAACGGCACCATGCGCGTGCGCATCAGGCCTTCTTGCAACTCGGTGTTGATGCGCGCCTGTTGCTGCAACAGGTTGTGGGCATCCTGGTTGCGACGGTCGAGGGTTTCCTTGAGGTCCAGCAGGTCGGAAGCGGACTCGGACAGCGCACGGGACAGTTGCTGCAACTGCGAATGGCGGTCCATTTCCAGCGGGTCAAATTCTTCATAGCCCAGGCGCTCGGCCTCGGCTTGCTGGCGGCTGAGGATACGGCCCTGGGTTTCGGTGTCGAGGCGGCGCAATTGGTCGCGCATGCGCTCGATGGTGGTTTCGACCTCGTTGAGGGCGGTGCGCGCATCGTTGACCTGCTGCTCGATACGCCCCCGGAAGATCGAGGTTTCACCGGCCAGGTTGACCAGGTCATCGAGCAAGTCGGCGGAGATTTTCACCATGTCCGCAGCCGGGTCGATAGCCGCTTCGGCCTTGCCGGCGGGCAGTGCAACCGGCGCCAGCGCCTCAACACTGGGGTGTACCAGGCTCTTGATCCGCTCGATCAGCTTGTCGACCGAGCCCACCGGTAAACCGTCCGTTACTGCGTCGATCATCTGCGCCAAGCGGTCGTGGCAACCTTGCAGCAGCGAAAACAGCTCCGGCGACGGTGCAAGCAAACCAGCGGACAGCCCTTCGTAGAGAAACTCCAGCTCATGGGCCAGATCGCCAATCGGCCCGATCTCGACCATGCGCGCGCCGCCCTTGAGGGTGTGCAGGTCGCGCAGCAGGGTTTCCACTTCCTGACGGTTGTTCGGCTCGGCTTGCCAACGCACCAGTGCGCTGCCGGAGCTGTCGAGAATGTCGGCAGCTTCTTCGAGGAAAATTTCCAGCAACTCGGGGTCGGCTGTCGCCACTTCGGGTGCTGTGGCCGCGGCCGTGGGCGTGCTGCTGTGGCGCAACTCGCGCAGTTGCGCGACCAAGTCGCTGGAGTCGCTCAAGGGTTGCTGGTCTTGCAGTTGATCCAGCTGCAAGGCCAGCCGCTCGTGGCTGGCCATCAACACTTGGGACAATTCGGTGGAGTAACTATAACGGCGGTCCACCAAGCCTTCGTAGAGGCCTTCCAACTCATGGGCCAAGTCGCCAATCGGGCCGATTTCGGCCATGCGCGCGCCACCCTTGAGGGTGTGCAAGTCTCGCTGCAATGAAGACAACGGCGCGGCGCTGTCGGGCTCCAGCAGCCAACGCTTGAGCGACTGCCCGGCGCTGTCGAGGATGTCTACGGCTTCTTCGAGGAAGATCTCGACGATCTCATCGTCCATCGCCGTGTCCTGACTCAATTGCGCCGTGGCCGCGCCCAGTTCAGCAATGCTGAGGGCACGGCTGCCATCGCTTTTGATCAGGCCGGTGGCCGACGGGTCGAGGGCTTCATCGAGCAATTCGCGCAGCGCCTGCACCCGCGTCGGCGCCGGGCTGATTTCCTGCCCCGCTGCCAACTGGTCAAGCATGTTGATCAACGCGTCATGGGCCTGTTCGGCCTCGTGGAAAAACTTCTCGCTGACCGCCAGGCTGCTCTCTTCCACCGCCCCGTAGAGGTCAAGCAAGGCTTCGCAGAGTTCGTCGATGCTGTGCAGGTCGGCGATATGTGCGCCCTCGCCCAAGGTGGTCAACTCGTCCAGCAGTGCGGTGAGTTCCTGACGTTCGCCGGGGTGCTGCTGCCAGCGGCGCAACAGGCTTTCGGCGTCGAGCAGGATGTCCATGCCTTGGGCCAGGAAATTGGCGATCAACTGCGGGTCGCGCTTGATGCGCAGGCCCGTGTTCGGCGCATCGAGCAGGGCTTGCAGTTGTTGTTCGAGCAGGCTTTGGGTGCGGCTGATCAGGTCCGGCGCGCCTTTGATCGGCACCAGCGGGTCGCTGTGCAGTTGGTGCAGGCCGCGCTGGAACAAGCCTTCGGCTTCCAGCAGCAGCTCCACTTCGTCCAGGTCCAGCGGCAGGCGGTGGGCCTTGTACTCGCGAGTCAGGTGATCCAGCGGCCGCGCCAGTTCGGCAATCGGCAGTACACCGGCCATGTAGGCACTGCCTTTGAGGGTGTGCAGGGCGCGTTGCAGCTCATCGCTGACTTGCAGCGGCACATGCTCGGCGGCCTGTTGCAGGAAGTGGTTGATGCTCTCCAGATGGCTCTGGGCTTCGTTGCGGAAGATCTCCAGCAGCATCGGGTCGTGGGGCTCGGCTGTTGCAGTGCCACTGGTCTCTGTTGCACTGCCACTGGCTAGGGCATGGGCACGGGCGGCCAGGGCGTCGACTTCATCGCGCTGGTGTTGGTCGTCGGTGGCAAAGTCGGCGATCAATTCGGGCAGCAACGCTACCGCTTCGTCCAGCACGTGTTGCACGTCCGGGCCGAGGGCCACGCTGCGTTCAAGCACGCGATTGAGCAGGTTTTCCACGGCCCAGGCCAGCTCGGCCAACACCAGCGCGCGGACCATACGGCCGCTGCCTTTGAGCGTGTGGAAAGCCCGGCGCATTTCGCCCTGGGCGGTTTTGTCGGCGCTGTTGGGCAGGTGGCGGTGCAGCACGTCGAGGACTTCGTCGGTCTCTTCGAGGAAGACTTCGCGCAGCTCATCGTCGATGGGTTCTTCATCGGCCGGCGGCGGCAGGAGGCTACCGGGACGGTGCAGCGCCGGTGGGTTCAGGCGCGTGATCGGGCTGGCCAAGGCATCGAACTGGGATTGGCTCGGCGTGCTTTCGGCCGACAATGCGCCATCCGGCGCAACCAGCGCCTGACGCCAGGGTTTCTCGGCGGGCAGGTAACCCAGCGCGGCCAAACCTTGGGTTGCCAGTTCCAGCACGCGCTCACCCGCGGCATCGGGGTCTTGGAGCATGCGCTCCAGGTAATACTCAAGACTGCTGATTACCTCGGCAAAATGCGCCAACTGCGCCTGGGTCGGCGGCGCGTCGTTGACCATCAGCTGTTCGTCGACGTAGTCGGTGCAACCCCGCATCAGGCTCGCTGCGCGTGGCAGTGGAATCATCGCTAAGGCGCCGCGCACCTGGCTGAGCAGCTCCGGCAGGGACTCCAGGCGTTGACGGTCCCAGTCGGCTTCGATGCAGTCAATCACCAGCTCTTTGGCTTGGCGCAAGCACTGGCAGGACTCGCGAATCACCAGCTGATGAATCTGCGTCAGGTCGGTGGTGGGCAGGCGGCTTTCTTCGCGGCTTTCCGGTTCGACGGTGCCGACCATGCCCGCCAGCGTGGCCTCGACGTAGAGCAAGGCGCCGGCGACGTCCATCAACACCGCGTCATTGGGTTCGCGGTGACCTTGCACCAGGCTCAACACCACGGCGAGCTGGTCGATGATCACCTTGCGCGGCTGGCCGAAGCCCAGCACGGCCAAGGTATCGGCGATCTGCCGCAATGGCGCCAGCAGCGCATCCAGGTCGTCGGTGTGTTGGCGGTCGCTGCGCACGAACAAGTCGAGGCGCTCCTTGACCCGCACCAACTCCTCACACAATGCGCCGAGTACCGAGCCCATGGCATTGCGGTCCGGCCCGGCCAGGCGCGCACGTTCAGCGTCGACCACGGCACTGTCGGGCAAGGCCTCATCCAGGCCGTAGCGCTCCTTGAGACTTTGCATGCGCGGCGTTGGCCGGGTGACCTTGGCCACATAAAACAGCAGGCTCTTGAGCAATTCGTCGGGCGCAGGCTGGTTGATACCGCCGATGCCCTGGGCCAGCAAACGCTTGAGTTGCTTGGCGCTGGCCTTGAGCAGGCTGCGCAGCGCCGGGCTGTTGGCGATCACGCCAGTGAGCATGCCTTCGACCAGCGCCGAGGTGACTTGCCACAACGGCAACAGCGGCGCGCCTTGGCACAGCGCTTCGAGGCGCGCGAACACCCGCGCCATGTCTTCCAGGTTGCTCGGGCCATGGTCTTCACGCAGCAGACCAGCCAAGGCTTGTTGCAGCAGTTGGTGCCACTGGCGCAATTGCTCGTGCAGTTCTGGCACGGCACGTTGGGCCAGGGCTTCGTCGGGCAGCGGTGCGATCGACAAGAGCTGTGGGCTGAACAGGCTGGTTTCCGACAACAGGCTTTCGCCGCGCGCGCTGCGCAGGTCGTTGAGCAGCGGCAACACCACCAGCGGCAGATCGCGGCGGGCGCTGTGTACGCGGTCCAGGTACAAGGGCAATTGGCTGAGGGCCTGTTGCAGCAGGCGGATGCTTTCATCGCGCTGGCCGACGCGCTCGGCTTGCAGGGCCAGGGTCAGTTCTTCGATCTCTTCGGCGAGCAGGGCTGCGCCGTAGAACTCGACCATTTGCAGCGCGCCATGCACTTGGTGGATGGCGGCCAGGCACTCGGCGATGGCGTCGCTGTCGTGGGTGTCGACAAACGCATCCAGCGCCGAACGGGCCTGTTTCAGGGTTTCGGCAATGTCGCCCTTGACCCATTCGAGGGCCACGTAGTCGTGCCGATCAACCATAACTGCTCCGCTTAGAATTTATGAGTTGCTGGTGTTGCCAAGAACAATGGAGATCACCTGTGGGAGCTGGCTTGCCTGCGATGGCGGACTGTCAGTTGATACCTGTGCAACTGACCCACCGCTATCGCAGGCAAGCCAGCTCCCACATTAGGACAGTGGTGTTTTCCAGAGAGCATTTCAATCTTCGACCTTTTTAGGCGGTGGCAGGGTGAAACCCGACACCGACCGGCGCAACTGGCTGGCCATTTTTGCCAGGTTGCCGATGCTTTCCGCCGTAGCGGTCGAGCCCGACGACGTCTGTGTGGTGATCTGCTGAATCACGTTCATCGTCAGCGAAATCTGTCCCGCCGACGAGGTCTGTTGCTGTGCCGCATTCGAGATGCTCTGAATCAACGCCGCCAGGGTTTTCGACACGCCTTCGATCTCTTCCAGCGCCACGCCCGCGTCCTGGGCCAGCCGCGCGCCGCGCACCACTTCGGTGGTGGTTTGCTCCATGGAGATAACCGCTTCGTTGGTGTCGGCTTGAATCGCCCGCACCAGGGTTTCGATTTGTCGGGTGGCGGCGGATGAGCGCTCGGCCAGCCTTTGCACCTCATCGGCCACCACCGCAAAACCGCGCCCGGCGTCACCGGCCATGCTCGCCTGGATGGCGGCGTTGAGGGCGAGGATGTTGGTCTGGTCGGCAATGTCGTCGATCAGGCTGACGATGTCGCCAATCTCCTGGGAAGACTCGCCCAGGCGTTTGATGCGCTTGGCGGTGTCCTGGATCTGCTCGCGGATGTTGTCCATGCCATGGATGGTGTTGTGCACCACCTCGTTGCCTTTATTGGCGATTTCCACCGAGCGCTCTGCTACAGCCGAAGATTCGGCGGCGTTGGCCGACACTTGATCGATGGATTGCGCCATCTGATTGATCGCCGTGGAGGCTTCAGCGATCTGCTGGGCTTGGTGCTCCGAAGCCTGGGCCAAATGCATGGCGGTAGCCTGGGTGTCCTGCACCGCGCCGGCGACTTGCCCGGCAGTGAGGTTGATGGTGGCGACCAGATCGCGCAGCTGGTCCACGGAGTAGTTGATGGAATCGGCGATGGTGCCGGTGAAGTCTTCGGTGACCGAGGCGGTCACGGTGAGGTCGCCGTCGGCCAGGTCTTCGATTTCATCGAGCAGGCGCATGATCGCGTTCTGATTGCGCTCGTTCTTCTCGGCGGTTTCATGCAATTGGCGGTTGGTTT
>NZ_JAAAFV010000057.1:654323-675500 GCF_019352915.1 Pseudomonas sp. Xaverov 259
AAGCAGGGTTTGCGAGAGGTTGAAGATATTGCTCGCCGAGGCCCGCACCTGGAACAGTTGTGGCGAGGTTTCGAGGATTTCATCCACGGAGCCGGAAACAAACTCGAACAGCTCCGAAATTTCCGCCAGCCGTGCGCGGGCGTCATGGTCTTCGACCTGGGTGATGCGCAAGCCTGGGTTGCCATTGAGCATGCCGTTGAGCACCACACCAAAGCGGCTGGCATCGCGCCCGAAGGCATCGGCGGCTTGCACGGCGGTTTCGTCGCCTGCCAGCACGGTGTTGACCGCGCCGAGAATACGTTCGGCCAACAGCGACTGGCGTTGGGCCAAGGCCACCTGGCTGGCCGGTGCGCCGCGTTGCAGCAGGATATCGACGACCTTTTCCGACTCCATCTGCAATTGCGGCACGGTTTCGGCGAGGGTCGCGGCCACTTGATGCAGGGACAGCACGGTTTGCTCGCTGGCGAGGATCGCGTCGGTGTTTTTCAGCAGCGCTTCCCAATCAGTCTGCACCGCACGCATTTCCGCACGAACAGCACTGGGTGCGGCGGGCAGACCGGTTTCGATATCGCCTTTTTTCAGGTAGCCCCAACGCTGGGCAAAGTCGTTGCGCGCATCGCCCAGCAATTTGAACGCGGCGGCCTTGCCGGCAGCGGCCTCGGTGGCGTTTTTGGCGATGCGCTGCGACAGCACGCGCAGCTCACCGGCGTGGCCGATGTACTGCTTGTCATAGGTGGACTGGGTGTTGAGGTACGCGAAGTTGGCGAACAACAGCATGATGAACACGATCAACGCGATAAACAGCACGATGATCTGCGAGCGGCTACGCGACGCGGCCTGGGGTTTGGGCGTGGTGACGGTGGTCATGCGGCAACATCCATAAAGCCCGGGGCCTGGGCCAGAGCGAAGGGGCTGAAGACTTGCCACACCTGATCGCTGTCGAACTCGCCCTGGATAAACGGCGCGGCTGGGGCAGTGCTCACCAACAATGCGTCTTGTGCGAAATGCTGCATGCCCACTACCTCGTCTACCAGCAGCCCGACAAACAGATCGTTGAATTCGACCACCAGCACCCGCCGCTGCTTGCGGGCCCTGGACAGTTCCAGGCCGAGAAAACCGCCCAGGTCCATCACCGGCAGCAAGCGCCCGCGCAGGTTGGCCACGCCCTTGACCCATGGCTTTACACCGGGCATCAAGGTGCAACGCGGCTCATGCAGCACTTCGGCGACCTCGCCCATCGGCGCCACGTACCAGTGTGGCCCCAGGCGAAAGCCGATCCCGCTCCAGCGTTGCAGGCGGGCTTCCTGGGACGGCAGGTCGGCGGCCAGCAGGCGGCAGCGGCGGTCGATGTCCAGCAGCAGCTCGAAGGCGGTTTGCGACTCGGTCATGATCGCGAGCCTTTAGCCGGCCAATACCTTGTTCAAGGTGGCGATCAGGGTGTCTTCGTCCACAGGCTTGGTCAGGTAATCCTTGGCACCCTGGCGCGCGCCCCAGATTTTGTCGGTTTCCTGATCTTTGGTGGTGATGATAATGATCGGTATGCCGTTGGTTTCCGGTTCCTTGGACAACTGGCGGGTGGCCTGGAAGCCATTGAGGCCCGGCATCACGATGTCCATCAGCACTGCGTCGGGTTTTTCCTGACGGGCCAGGGCCACGCCGTCCGCGCCGTTTTCGGCCTTGAGCACCACGTGGCCGTGCTTTTCCAGCATGCCGGTGAGTTTGTACATTTCAGTCGGCGAATCGTCGACGATCAGAACGCGTGCCATGGTTTTCCCCACTACATTGGTCGGCGCCGGCCCTTGTGAGGCGGCGTCAGTGTGCTTGTTCTACTGCGGCGAACCCAGGCACGTAAGCCTTGATTGCGCCCAGCAGTTCTTCCTTGCTGAAAGGCTTGGTCAAAAACTGATCGACACCGACGATGCGCCCCTTGGCCTTGTCGAACAGGCCGTCTTTGGACGACAGCATGATCACCGGGATCGACTTGAACGCCGGGTTGTTCTTCACCAGGGCGCAGGTCTGGTAGCCATCCAGGCGCGGCATCATGATGTCGACAAAGATAATGTGCGGGTGATGATCAACAATCCGGGCCAGGGCATCGAAACCGTCGATGGCCGTGATCACATCGCAGCCCACGTTCTTCAACAGCGTCTCGGCGGTGCGGCGGATCGTTTTTGAATCGTCGATCACCATCACTCTCAAGGCGTTGGAATGCTGTTCCATATCTGCTCTACCATCGCCACAGCGAATCGGTTTTCGGTGTGTACTGCCTGATGTTGCACAGGATGAGCGCCGCAAGCCTTGGAATTCAAGGGCTGCTGCGCCATGGCAGTCTTTTTAGCACAGTCTCCGGGCGCAATCTATCGAGCAACCGGCCAGGTGGTTTTTCCTTGACCCACAACAGCCGCAGCGCCACTCTGACGCCACTTTTATGCGCCCTAATTTGCTAGAGGAAATCCCCCATGAGCGTTCGCGTCGGCATTGTCATGGACCCTATCGCCAGCATTTCCTATAAAAAGGACAGCTCGCTGGCCATGCTCCTGGCCGCCCAGGCCCGCGGCTGGACCCTGTTCTATATGGAGCAGCGCGATCTTTACCAGGGCGACGGCGAGGCCCGCGCGCGCATGCGCCCGCTGCAGGTGTTTGCCAACCCCGAGAAGTGGTTTGAGCTGTCGGACGAAATCGACAGCCCGCTGAGCGATCTGGACGTGATCCTGATGCGCAAAGACCCGCCGTTCGACATGGAATTCGTCTACTCCACCTACCTGCTGGAGCAGGCCGAGCGCGCCGGTGTGCTGATCGTCAACAAGCCGCAGAGCCTGCGCGACTGCAATGAAAAGCTGTTCGCCACGCTGTTCCCACAGTGCACGCCGCCGACCGTGGTCAGCCGCCGCGCCGACGTGCTGCGTGAATTCGCCGCCAAACACGGTGATGTGATCCTCAAACCGCTGGACGGCATGGGCGGCACGTCGATTTTCCGTCACCGCGCCGGGGACCCGAACCTGTCGGTGATCCTGGAAACCCTGACCGCGCTGGGCACCCAGCAGATCATGGGCCAGGCTTATATTCCGGCGATCAAGGACGGCGACAAACGCATCCTGATGATCGACGGCGAGCCGGTGGATTACTGCCTGGCGCGTATTCCGGCAGCCGGCGAGACCCGTGGCAACCTGGCGGCCGGTGGTCGCGGAGAAGCACGCCCACTGACAGACAAGGATCGCTGGATTGCGGCCCAAGTCGGCCCAACTCTGCGGGAAAAAGGCCTGCTATTTGTAGGACTAGACGTAATTGGTGAGAACCTCACCGAAATCAACGTCACCAGCCCGACCTGTATTCGCGAGATCGACAACGCATTTGGCACGAACATCGGCGAAATGCTGATGGCGGCCATTGAGCGCAAGCTACAAGCCAAGTGACATAGAACAGCCGGACATCAACCAACATTGCGTTATCATGCGCCACCTGTGAAACGCGCGATGTTGGTTTTTTTGTCATGACACTCCCGTCCGATCTGCCCCCCGAACTCTCCCACAGCGGCGTGCGCCCGGCTGATCGGCTCGGATTTACCCTGTTCCTGGCCGCCTTGATCCACCTCGCCCTACTCCTCGGCCTGGGCTTCACCTACGTCGAACCCAAGCAGATCACCAAGACCCTGGAAATCACCCTCGCCACGTTCAAGAGCGAAAAGAAGCCCGAAAAGGCTGATTTTCTTGCCCAGGACAACCAGCAAGGCAGCGGCACCCTCGACAAGAAGGCCGTGCCCAAGACCACCGAAGTGGCGCCTTTCCAGGACAACAAGGTCAATAAAGTCACGCCGCCACCCGCCCCCAAGCCCGAGGTCAAGCAGGCCGCGCCCAAGGCTGCCGTGACCACCGTCGCGCCCAAACCGCAAAAAGCTGCGACCCAGCGCGAGAAAGCCAAGACCGAGCCAACGCCTGAGCCCGTCAAACCGGCGCCGACGTTCGACAGCTCACAACTTTCCGACCAGATTTCCAGCCTCGAAGCCGAACTGGCCAATGAACAGCAGCTATACGCCAAGCGCCCACGCATCTACCGGCTGAATGCCGCGTCAACCATGCGTGACAAAGGCGCCTGGTATAAGGACGAGTGGCGCAAGAAGGTCGAGCGCATCGGCAACCTCAACTACCCGGATGAAGCGCGACGTCAGCAGATCTATGGCAATTTGCGTCTTCTGGTGTCGATTAACCGCGATGGTTCGCTATATGAAGTGCAGGTGCTGGAGTCGTCCGGCCAGCCACTGCTGGACCAGGCCGCCCAGCGCATCGTGCGCCTGGCTGCGCCTTTCGCGCCGTTTACCGGCGACTTGAACGACATCGACCGCCTGGAAATCATCCGCACCTGGAAGTTTGCCAGGGGCGATCGGCTGTCCAGCAATTGATGACAACGGATCGTTCCCACGCTCTGCGTGGGAACGCATCTCAGGACGCTCCGCGTCCGCTTTTAAGAGCGTGACGCGGAGCGTCACAGGCGACACTCCCACGCAAAGCGTGGGAGCGATCACTAACTCCAGCTTGTCAGTTCGCCCCTCCAACGCCACACTAGTGGACATGAAAAATGTCAGCCCGACCTACCTCAAGCACCAATTCCTGATCGCCATGCCCCATATGGCCGACCCGAACTTTGCGCAGACCTTGACCTACATCGTCGAGCACACGGCCAATGGTGCCATGGGGTTGGTGGTCAACCGCCCGCAAGAGCTGAACCTGGCCGATATCCTTGAGCAATTGCGCCCCGAGATCGACCCACCGGCGCGTTGCCAGGGCGTGCCGATCTACATTGGCGGGCCGGTGCAGACCGATCGCGGCTTTGTGCTGCACCCTACCGGGCCGAAGTTTCAGGCCACGGTCGACCTTGAAGGCGTGTCGCTGTCTACCTCCCAGGACGTGTTGTTCGCCATCGCCGACGGCGTTGGCCCCGAGCAAAGCGTGATCACCCTCGGCTACGCCGGTTGGGAAGCCGGGCAACTGGAAGCCGAACTGGCCAGCAATGCCTGGCTGACCTGCCCGTTTGACGCCGACATCCTGTTCAACACCGCCAGCGAGCTGCGCCTGGAAGCGGCTGCAGCCAAGCTGCGGGTCAACCTCAGCCTGCTGACCAGCCAGGCGGGGCACGCCTGATGGCTTTGCGCTTGATCCTCGGCTTTGACTACGGCACCAAACAGATCGGCGTAGCGGTCGGCCAGGTGATTACCGGCCAGGCCCGCGAGCTGTGTACCTTGAAAGCCCAGAACGGCGTGCCGGACTGGAACCAGGTTGAAGCCCTGATTAAAGAGTGGAAGCCCGATGCTGTGGTGGTCGGCCTGCCCTTGAACATGGACGGCACTCCCAGCGAGATGTGCCTGCGCGCGGAAAAATTCGCCCGCCGCCTCAATGGCCGCTACAACCTGCCCTTCTATACCCACGATGAACGCCTGACCACCTTTGAAGCCAAGGGTGAGCGCCGCGACCGTGGCGGGCAAAAAGGCAGCTACCGCGACAACCCGGTAGACGCCATCGCCGCCGCCCTGTTGTTGCAGGGTTGGCTGGATGAAAACACCGCTTTATTTGAATCCTGACTGACGCGGCTTGCCGCGTCTTTTTACGTTTGAGTCCGGACCTTGCCGCGCCCCCGCCGCGCAAGGCCTTGAAGGAGCCACCATGAGCCTGCCCAATCCCGCCGAACTGATCAGCCAGATGGCGATTCGCCTTAAGGCCCACCTGGAACACCGCGCCATCAGCGAGCCGCGTTTTATCGGGATCCGCACCGGCGGTGTGTGGGTGGCCCAGGCGCTACTGGAAGAGCTGGGCAGCGATTCGCCGCTGGGCACCCTGGACGTGTCCTTTTACCGCGACGACTTCAGCCAGAACGGCCTGCACCCGCAAGTGCAGCCCTCGGCGCTGCCGTTCGAGGTCGAAGGCCAGCATCTGGTGCTGATCGACGACGTGCTGATGAGTGGCCGTACCATCCGCGCGGCCCTCAACGAGCTGTTCGACTACGGCCGCCCGGCCAGCGTAACCCTCGTATGCCTGCTGGACCTGGACGCCGGCGAATTGCCGATCAGCCCGGACGTGGTTGGCGCAACGCTGTCGCTGCAAGCCCATCAACGGGTAAAATTGTCCGGTCCCACGCCGCTCGAACTCGAACTGCAAGACCTTGCCCTTTAAACCGCCTTGTACAGAGTCCCCGCGATGACGCCTCTAGATGCCAAGCGCCCGCTGCAGCTCAATGCTCAGGGCCAGTTGCAACACTTTTTGTCCCTCGACGGTTTGCCCCGCGAACTGCTCACCGAAATCCTCGACACCGCCGACTCATTCCTCGAAGTCGGTGGCCGGGCGGTGAAGAAAGTCCCGCTGCTGCGCGGCAAAACCATCTGCAATGTGTTCTTCGAGAACTCCACGCGCACCCGCACCACCTTTGAACTGGCGGCCCAGCGGCTGTCGGCTGACGTGATCACACTGAACGTGTCCACCTCGTCGGCGAGCAAGGGCGAAACCCTGCTCGACACCCTGCGCAACCTGGAAGCCATGGCCGCCGACATGTTCGTGGTACGCCACGGCGACTCCGGCGCCGCGCACTTCATCGCCGAGCACGTGTGCCCGCAGGTGGCAATCATCAACGGCGGTGACGGCCGCCACGCCCACCCGACCCAGGGCATGCTCGACATGCTCACCATCCGTCGGCACAAGGGCAGCTTTGAAAACCTTTCGGTGGCCATCGTCGGCGACATCCTGCACTCGCGGGTTGCGCGCTCGAACATGCTGGCCCTGAAAACCCTCGGCTGCCCGGACATTCGCGTGATCGCGCCAAAAACCCTGCTGCCGATCGGCATCGAGCAATACGGCGTGAAGGTCTACACCGACATGACCGAAGGCCTCAAGGATGTGGACGTGGTGATCATGCTGCGCCTGCAACGCGAGCGCATGTCCGGTGGCCTGCTGCCGAGCGAAGGCGAGTTCTACCGCCTGTTCGGCCTGACTACCGCACGTTTGGCCGGCGCCAAGCCGGACGCCATCGTGATGCACCCAGGCCCGATCAACCGTGGCGTGGAGATTGAGTCGGCGGTGGCCGATGGCCCGCAGTCAGTGATCCTCAACCAGGTGACTTATGGCATCGCCATCCGTATGGCCGTGCTGTCCATGGCCATGAGCGGGCAAACCGCGCAACGTCAATTCGAGCAGGAGAACGCCCAGTGAAGCTCAGCATTCTTGGCGCTCGCGTTATCGATCCGGCCAGTGGCCTGGATCAAGTCACCGACCTTCACCTGGAAGCCGGCAAGCTCATCGCCATTGGCGCCGCGCCCGCAGGTTTCAGCGCCAGCCAGAGCATCGACGCCAAAGGTTTGGTAGCCGCGCCAGGCCTGGTGGACCTGAACGTCGCTTTGCGCGAGCCGGGTTACAGCCGCAAAGGCAGCATCGCCAGTGAAACCCGCGCCGCCGCAGCCGGTGGCGTCACCAGCCTGTGCTGCCCGCCGCACACCAAGCCGATCCTCGACACTTCGGCGGTGACCGAGCTGATCCTCGACCGCGCCCGTGAAGCCGGTAATTGTAAAGTGTTCCCCATCGGCGCCCTAAGCAAAGGCCTGGAAGGTGAACAACTCGCCGAGCTGATCGCCCTGCGTGACGCCGGTTGCGTGGCGTTCGGCAACGGCCTGGAGAGTTTTCGCAGCACCCGCACGCTGTGCCGTGCCCTGGAATATGCGGCTACGTTCGATCTGACCGTGATCTTCCACTCCCAGGACCGCGACCTGGCCGAAGGCGGCCTGGCCCATGAAGGCGCCGTGGCCAGCTTCCTCGGCCTGCCGGGCATTCCGGAAACCGCTGAGACCGTGGCCCTGGCCCGCGACCTGCTGCTGGTGGAACAAAGCGGCGTGCGTGCGCACTTCAGCCAACTGACCAGCGCACGCGGTGTGGCCTTGATCGCCCAGGCCCAGGCGCGCGGCCTGCCGGTGACGGCGGATGTGGCGTTGTATCAGCTGATTTTGACCGATGAGGCGTTGATCGACTTCTCCAGCCTGTATCACGTGCAGCCACCGCTGCGCACCCTGGCCGACCGCGAGGGTTTGCGTGCGGCGGTGAAGTCGGGTGTGGTATCGGCAATTTCCAGCCATCACCAGCCCCACGAACGGGATACCAAGCTGGCACCGTTTGGCGCTACCGAGCCGGGTATCAGCAGCGTAGAGCTGTTGCTGCCACTGGCGATGACGTTGGTGGAAGACGGCTTGCTGGACTTGCCGACGCTGCTGGCGCGCCTGAGCGCCGGCCCGGCCGAGGCATTGCGCCTGCCGGCGGGTAAATTGGCGGTAGGTTCGGCGGCGGATCTGGTGTTGTTTGACCCGGCCAGCTCCACGGTTGCCGGGGAACACTGGCTGTCCAAGGGCGAGAACTGCCCGTTCATCGGCCATAGCCTGCCGGCGACGGTGCGCTACACCTTGGTGGATGGGCGGATTACCTATCAGGCCTGATAGATCGCGCAGTTAATGTGGGCACGATCAATGTGGGAGCTGGCTTGCCTGCGATGCGGGCACCTCGGTCTTTCAGCACGACCGAGGCGATGCTATCGCAGGCAAGCCAGCTCCCACATTTGCATCTCTACATGACTTAAGTGCGTTATCGCCCAGCATTACGCTCAGCATTGCGGATCGAAATCTGCGTATTCAACGTCCAGAAGTCATACAGCACCCCGATCAGGAACAAACCGCCGGTCAGCAGGTAGATCAGGCCGGTGATCCATTTGCCCTGGTACATGCGGTGCAAGCCGAACACACCGAGGAACGCCAGCAGTATCCAGGCCACGTTGTATTCGATAGGGCCGGCGGTAAAACGCAGGTCCGCTTCACGGTCCATGGCCGGGATCAGGAACAAGTCGATCAGCCAGCCGATGCCGAACAGGCCGAAGGTGAAAAACCAGATCGTGCCGGTCACGGGTTTGCCGTAATAGAAACGATGTGCCCCGGTAAAACCGAGAATCCAGAGCAGGTAACCGATCACCTTGCTGTGGGTGTCTTGCTGCGTAACATCCTGTCGATAGGTGTTCATGGAGTACCTCTTTTGCCTCGATAGATAAATTTTTTCATTTTCTTTGTGACTTTTTTACGGGCGCCCGACGCACGGCAAATGGTATCTTCCCTCCCGCAAAGCCTTATGCCACCTGACTTCTGTAGGACAATAGCGGCAATTCGTCGCGCTTTTCCTGTATTTGACCCCAGGGTTCAGTCGACAAACGGCCTGAGAACGACACAAAAAGCTGTTATAAAGTTGCGCGCAAACCTAAAAGAGCCACGCCTAATGCGACCATTTTTCAAGACATGGCTAACCATCTGCCTATTAATGCCACTGGCCGCCCACGCCACCAATCGTGAGCAACGTCTTCCTAACGTTAACGGTTTCACCCCTAAAGTTCACAGCACACCCAGCACTGCCAAGTCGGTAAAGCTGACCGTCAACCGCCCGACTCAAGTGAGCAAGGCCCACGGTAAAGCAATCCACACCCAACTGGCCGTCAATACCAAACAAAGCAGCAATGTCCTCAGCCGTGCCGTTAACGTGCTCGGTACACCTTATCGTTGGGGCGGCAGCAGCCCAAGTAAAGGGTTCGACTGCAGCGGTTTGGTGAAATATGCGTTTAATGATGTAAAAGCAGTGGATTTGCCGCGCACCTCCAACGCCATGGCTGCCGGCCACGGCTTGAAGGTTGATCGCAAGGACTTGAAACCGGGCGACCTGTTGTTCTTCAAACTGAAGAGCCGCCAGGTCAACCACGTTGCCATCTACCTGGGCAACGACCGCTTTATCCACGCACCGCGCCGTGGCAAGTCGGTGAGCATCGACACACTGAAAAAGCCGTTCTGGGACAAGAACTACGTGATTGCCAAGCGTGTTCTGCCTAAAGAGCAGAATAACCTGCGGGTTGTTCAGCGCTGATCCCAGGCTGAATGCACTACAAAATGTGGGAGCTGGCTTGTCGAATCGTCGCACCGCTGCGATAGCGGACTGCCAGGCGACATCTCTGTCGACTGGCACACCGTAATCGCAGGCAAGCCAGCTCCCACACTGATTTCATCAGCCTTCAGATATCTGTCGGCACCCTCGCCAACCTCCGCGCATCCTCCCGGCTGATCAGCCCTTCGCTGACCAACGCCTTCAAGCTCATATCCAGCGTTTTCATCCCCAACGCCCCACCGGTTTGAATAGCCGAGACCATCTGCGCCACCTTGTCTTCGCGGATCAGGTTACGGATGGCTGGCGTGCCCAGCATGATTTCGTGCGCCGCCACCCGGCCGCCGCCGAGTTTCTTGACCAGCACCTGGGACACCACCGCCTGCAACGACTCGGACAGCATGGCGCGCACCATGGCTTTTTCCCCCGCAGGGAACACGTCCACCAGCCGATCCACGCTCTTTGCCGCTGAGGTGGTGTGCAGCGTGCCCAATACCAAGTGCCCGGTCTCTGCCGCCGTCAGTGCCAGGCGGATGGTTTCCAGGTCACGCAACTCGCCCACCAGAATCACATCCGGGTCTTCACGCAGGGCCGAACGCAGCGCCGCCGAGAAGCTGTGGGTATCGCGGTGTACCTGACGCTGGTTGATCAGGGCCATTTTCGGCCTGTGGATAAATTCGATCGGGTCTTCCAGGGTGAGGATGTGCTGGCGCCGGTGCTGGTTGAGGTGGTCGATCATCGCCGCCAGGGTTGTCGACTTGCCGGAGCCGGTCGCGCCGGTCACCAGCACCAGGCCACGCGGCAGCTGCGCGATACGGCGGAATACCTCGCCCAACCCGAGGCTCTCCAGGCTTTGCACTTCGGTGGGGATGGTGCGAAACACCGCGCCCATGCCGCGATCCTGGCGGAACACATTCGCGCGGAACCGCGCCAGGCCCGGCAGCGCGAAGGCAAAATCCGTTTCAAGAGATGTTTCGAAATCCTTTTGTTGGTGCTGGTTGAGCAAAGGACTCAACAAGTCCGCAACTTGCGTAGGCGAAAGCGCCGGGCCATCCAAGGGCCAGATTTCGCCATCGACCCGCAGCATTGGCGCGAGGCCCGCCGACAAATGCAGGTCGGAGGCGCCACGGCGCACGCTGGCCGTCAGCAGTTCAGTGATATCCATAGGGCTTTCCATTTCCAGTAGAATGCCGCGGACTCCATATCCACGGGTGCATCTTGAATGTCGACGATAGCAGACAACATTGGCCAGGTTAGCCAGCGCATCCGCGCCGCGGCCCATGCCGTGCAACGTGACGAAAGCAGCATCCACCTGCTGGCCGTGAGCAAGACCAAGCCGGCCCAGGCCGTGCGCGAAGCCTATGCCGCCGGCATGCGTGACTTTGGCGAGAACTACCTGCAGGAAGCCCTGGGCAAACAGGCCGAATTAACCGACCTGCCCTTGAGTTGGCACTTCATCGGCCCCATTCAATCGAACAAGACTCGTGCGATCGCCGAGCACTTCGCCTGGGTGCATTCCGTGGACCGCCTGAAAATCGCGCAACGCCTGTCTGAACAACGCCCGGCTGAGCTGCCGCCGCTGAATATCTGCATTCAGGTGAATGTGAGTGGCGAAGCCAGCAAGTCCGGCTGTACACCCGCCGACCTGCCGGCCTTGGCCACTGCCATCAGCGCCCTGCCGCGTTTGAAGCTGCGTGGCTTGATGGCGATCCCCGAGCCAACTGAAGATCGCGCGGCACAAGATGCAGCCTTCGCTGCGGTAAAAGACCTGCAAGCCAGCCTGAACCTGGGGCTGGACACACTTTCCATGGGCATGAGCCACGACCTTGAGTCGGCCATCGCCCAAGGGGCCACTTGGGTGCGGATTGGTACCGCCCTGTTTGGCGCCCGCGACTACAGCCAGGCGTGAAATGGCTGACACCCCTCTAAGTAAGGACCTGTCATGAGCAACACGCGTATTGCCTTTATCGGCGCCGGTAACATGGCGGCCAGCCTGATCGGCGGCCTGCGGGCCAAGGGCCTGGAAACCACGCAAATCCGTGCCAGCGACCCCGGCGCCGAAACCCGCGCCCGCATCAGCGCCGAGCAGGGTATCGAAACCTTTGCCGATAACGCCGAAGCCATCCAGGGCGTCGACGTGATCGTGCTGGCGGTGAAGCCGCAAGCCATGAAGGCCGTGTGCGAAAGCCTGCGCCCGAGCCTGCAACCGCACCAACTGGTGGTGTCGATCGCCGCCGGTATCACCTGCGCCAGCATGAACACCTGGCTCGGTGCCCAGCCGATTGTGCGTTGCATGCCCAATACTCCAGCACTGCTGCGCAAGGGCGTCAGCGGCTTGTACGCCACCGCCGAGGTGACTGCCGAGCAGCGCGACCAGGCTCAGGAGCTGCTGTCTGCCGTGGGCCTGGCCGTGTGGCTGGAACAGGAGCAGCAATTGGACGCGGTTACTGCCGTGTCCGGCAGCGGCCCGGCGTACTTCTTCCTGTTGATCGAAGCCATGACCGCTGCCGGTGTCAAACTCGGCCTGCCCCATGACGTCGCTGAGCAACTGGCCGAGCAAACCGCTTTGGGCGCCGCGAACATGGCGGTAGAAAGCGCTGTGGACGCCGCCGAGTTGCGCCGTCGCGTGACCTCGCCAGGTGGCACCACGCAAGCTGCGATCGAATCGTTCCAGGCCGGGGGCTTTGAAGCTCTGGTGGAAAAAGCACTGGGTGCCGCAGCACACCGTTCAGCCGAGATGGCTGAGCAACTGGGCAAATAGTCATCCCCTACCAAGGTAATCAAACATGCTCGGAATCAATGACGCTGCCATTTTCATCATCCAGACCCTGGGCAGCCTGTACCTGCTGATCGTGCTGATGCGTTTTATCCTGCAACTGGTGCGGGCGAACTTCTACAACCCGCTGTGCCAGTTCGTGGTCAAGGCCACCCAGCCGCTGCTCAAGCCACTGCGCCGGGTAGTGCCGAGCATGTTCGGCCTGGACATGTCCTCGCTGGTGCTGGCGCTGTTGCTGCAAATCCTGTTGTTTGTGGTGATCCTGATGCTCAACGGCTATCAGGCGTTCACCGTGCTGCTGTTGCCATGGGGTTTGATCGGGATTTTCTCGCTGTTTTTGAAGATTATTTTCTGGTCGATGATCATCAGCGTGATTCTGTCGTGGGTCGCACCTGGCAGCCGCAGCCCGGGCGCCGAGTTGGTGGCCCAGATCACCGAGCCGGTGCTGGCGCCGTTCCGTCGCCTGATCCCGAACCTGGGCGGCCTGGATATTTCGCCGATCTTCGCGTTTATCGCGATCCAGCTGCTGCAAAGCTGGGTGATTCCGCGCCTGGCGTACTATGCGTTCATGCCTAAAGAGCTGTTTGGCCTGATCTGACCGCATGATCGTTCCCACGCTCTGCGTGGGAATGCCTGTTGGGACGCTCTGCGTCCCCTCATGCAGGGTGCGACGCGGAGCGTGGGAACGATCATATCTGCGCACTGGTGCAGGCCTTTGCTTGCCGCTGGGGTCACCGCTCTTTAGACTTACGCCTCATTTAAACGAGAGCAGGGTCGATGCCAGCTGCCTTCCCCCCCGATTCTGTTGGACTGGTCGTGCCCCAAGTGGCGCACTTCAGCGAACCGCTGGCCCTGGCCTGCGGCCGTTCGTTGCCAGCCTACGACCTGATCTATGAAACCTACGGCCAGTTGAACGCCACGGCGAGCAACGCCGTGCTGATCTGCCACGCCTTGTCCGGCCATCATCACGCCGCTGGCTTTCACAGTGCCGACGAGCGCAAGCCCGGCTGGTGGGACAGCTGCATCGGCCCCGGCAAGCCCATCGACACCAACAAATTCTTTGTGGTCAGCCTGAACAACCTCGGCGGCTGCAACGGTTCCACCGGCCCGAGCAGCCTCAACCCGGAAACCGGCAAGCCGTTTGGCGCCGACTTCCCGGTGCTCACCGTGGAAGACTGGGTGCACAGCCAGGCACGCCTCGCCGACCTGCTGGGCATCAGCCAGTGGGCCGCTGTGATCGGCGGCAGCCTGGGCGGCATGCAGGCGCTGCAATGGACCATCTCCTACCCGGATCGCGTGCGCCATTGTCTGGCCATCGCCTCGGCACCAAAACTGTCGGCGCAGAACATCGCTTTCAACGAAGTGGCACGCCAGGCGATCCTCACCGACCCCGAGTTCCACGGTGGTTCGTTCCAGGAAGCCGGTGTGATCCCCAAGCGCGGCTTGATGCTGGCGCGGATGGTCGGGCATATCACCTACCTGTCCGATGACTCCATGGGCGAGAAATTCGGCCGTGGGCTCAAGAGCGAAAAGCTCAACTACGACTTCCACAGTGTCGAGTTCCAGGTGGAAAGCTACCTGCGTTATCAGGGCGAGGAGTTTTCCGGGCGTTTTGACGCCAACACCTACCTGCTGATGACCAAGGCGCTGGACTACTTCGACCCGGCGGCCAACCACGACGACGACCTGGCGAAAACCTTCGAGCACGCCACGGCCAAGTTCTGCGTGATGTCGTTCACCACCGACTGGCGTTTCTCGCCGGCGCGCTCCCGCGAGCTGGTGGACGCCTTGATGGCCGCCCGCAAAGACGTCTGCTACCTGGAGATCGATGCTCCGCAAGGCCATGACGCCTTCCTGATTCCGATCCCGCGTTACTTGCAGGCTTTCAGCAACTACATGAACCGCATAACTTTGTGAGAACGCCATGAGAGCCGACCTGGAAATCATCCAAGACTGGATCCCCGCCGGCAGCCGCGTGCTCGACCTTGGCTGCGGCGATGGCGAACTGCTGAGCTGGCTGCGCGACAACAAGCAAGTCACCGGTTATGGCCTGGAAAACGACCCGGACAACATCGCCCAGTGCGTGGCCAAGGGCATCAACGTGATCGAGCAGGACCTGGACAAGGGCCTGGGCAACTTTGCCAGCAACAGTTTCGATATCGTGGTGATGACCCAAGCCCTGCAGGCGGTGCATTACCCGGACCGCATTCTCGACGAGATGCTGCGCGTGGGCCGTCAGTGCATCATTACCTTCCCCAACTTCGGCCACTGGCGCTGCCGCTGGTACCTGGCGACCAAGGGGCGCATGCCGGTCTCGGACTTCCTGCCATACACCTGGTACAACACGCCGAACATCCACTTCTGCACGTTTGAAGACTTCGAAGCCCTGTGCGGCGAGCGGGAAGCCAAGGTGATCAACCGCCTTGCCGTCGATCAACAGCACCGCCACGGCTGGGCGAGTAAACTATGGCCCAACCTGTTGGGCGAAATTGGTATCTACCGGGTCAGCAGTCCTGGCCTGACCGACCACAAGATTGCCGTCTAATCATTTTCAAGAGGGACGCTTATGAGTCGTTTGGCTGTTTTTCTACTGACTGCGCTGCTGGGCGCCAACGCCATGGCCGCCGATGTTATCGACCCTAATCGCACCAAAGAATTTGGTGATATCACCGTGCGTTACAACACTTTTACCTCCAGCTTCCTGCAACCCGAAACGGCCCAAGCGGTGGGCGTGGTACGCAGCAAGAACAAGGGGTTGATCAATGTGTCGGTGTTCAAAGGCGTGACGCCTGTGGTGGCGCAAGTCACCGGCACCATCAAGGACTTGAGCGGCAAGAGCGAAGTGCTGACATTCAAGCAAATCACCGAAAAAGGCGTGACCAATTACCTGGCCCCTTACTCGGTACCGCAACAGGAATTCAAGACCTTCACCATCAACGTTGAAACTGGCGGCAAGGCCCACGGTTTCAGTTTTGTCCAAGAACTTTTCCCGGCCGAATGATGAACCTCACCCAACTCGTACTGGCCAGCCATAACGCCGGCAAACTCAAAGAACTCCAGGCCATGCTCGGCGACTCCGTGCAACTGCGCTCAATCGGCGAGTTCAGCCAGGTAGAGCCGGAAGAAACCGGCCTGTCGTTTGTCGAAAACGCCATCCTCAAGGCCCGCAATGCCGCACGCATCTCCGGCCTTCCGGCACTGGCGGACGACTCGGGCCTGGCCGTGGATTTCCTCGGCGGTGCGCCGGGCATCTACTCGGCGCGGTATGCCGACGGTAAGGGCGATGCGGCCAACAACGCCAAGCTGCTGGACGCGCTCAAGGACGTGCCGGACGCCGAGCGCGGCGCACAGTTCGTCTGCGTGCTGGCGCTGGTTCGCCACGCTGATGACCCGTTGCCGATTTTGTGCGAAGGCCTGTGGCACGGGCGCATCCTGCATGCCGCCAGTGGCGAGCATGGTTTTGGCTATGACCCGTTGTTCTGGGTGCCGGAGCGCAATGTCTCCAGCGCCGAACTGAGCCCGGCCGACAAGAACCAGATCAGCCACCGCGCCCGCGCAATGGATTTGCTGCGCCAACGCCTGAGCCTGAAATGACCCAAAACACCTCTGCGCAGCCGCTGATCCACGGCGGCGCGCAAACACCGCGGGCGGCCTTGCCGGTGCTGCCGCCCCTGGCGCTGTACATCCACATTCCGTGGTGCGTGCGCAAATGCCCGTATTGCGACTTCAACTCCCACACCGCCAGCAAAGTGCTGCCGGAAGAAGAGTACGTGGACGCATTGCTGGCCGACCTTGATCAAGACCTGCACGCCGTTTACGGCCGTGAACTAAGCTCGATTTTCTTCGGTGGCGGTACGCCCAGCCTGTTCAGCGCCGCCGCCCTGGGCCGCCTGCTCAAAGGCGTGCAAGCCCGTATCCCGTTTGCCGACGACATCGAGATCACCCTGGAAGCCAACCCCGGCACCTTCGAACAAGAGAAGTTCGTGGCGTACCGCAAGCTGGGGATCAATCGCCTGTCCATCGGCATCCAGAGCTTCCAGCAGCAAAAGCTTGAAGCGTTGGGCCGCATCCATAATGGCGATGAAGCCGTGCGCGCCGCTGGTATGGCGCGCCAGGCCGGGTTCGATAACTTCAACCTGGACCTGATGCACGGCTTGCCCGATCAGTCGCTGGACGATGCGCTGAGCGACTTGCGCCAGGCCATCGCACTGAAGCCAACGCACCTCTCCTGGTATCAACTGACACTGGAACCCAACACCGTATTCTGGAACCAGCCGCCCGCGCTGCCGGAAGACGACACGCTGTGGGACATTCAGGAAGCCGGCCAGGCACTGCTGGCCGAACATGGTTATGCACAATATGAAGTGTCGGCCTATGCCCAACCGGGCCGCCCGGCGCGACACAACCTGAACTACTGGAGTTTCGGCGACTTTATCGGCATCGGCGCCGGTGCCCACGGCAAGCTCAGCCACCCGGACGGGCGTATCGTGCGTACCTGGAAGACCCGAGCCCCCAAGGACTACCTCAACCCGGCCAAAAGCTTCCAGGCCGGGGCGAAAGAGCTGACCAATGAAGAGCTGCCATTCGAGTTCCTGATGAACGCTTTGCGCCTCACCGCAGGTGTTGAATCCAGGCTGTACGCCGAGCGCACAGGCCTCGACCTGGCCAGCCTCGACGAAGGCCGCCGGGAGGCAGAACAAAGTGGCTTAATGCAGGTCGAACCGTCACGCCTGGCGGCCACCGACCGTGGGCAACTGTTTCTCAATGACCTGTTGCAGAAGTTTTTGAGCTGATCGCTCTAAGGAAATCACATGGATTTGGTACTCGACCTGCTCGCCACCGTGTCCCGCTGGAGCCGTAGCAACCTGTCGGAAATCGCCCTGGCCCTTGTCGGCTGCCTACTGGTGTTGTTTGGCGCTGATATCAAAGGCTGGATCGAAGGCCGCTTGGGCAGCATCGCCGGCGCATTGCGCGTACCGTTGATGGCATTGGTGTGCATGATCGGCAGCGGCGCAGCGCTGCTGTATGCCACGCCGTGGATTGTGCGGGGGCTGAGCCAGTTCAATAACTACAGCCTGGCGCCGGTATTGGTGGTGGTGCTGGTGTTGATAGGCGTAGTGGCCGACCGCCGCTGATTTAGAGCGCACTGCAAAACAAATGTGGGAGCTGGCTTGCCTGCGATGCAGGCACCTCGGTGTATCTGTGATACTGAGGTGATGCTATCGCAGGCAAGCCAGCTCCCACAGTTGATTGCATTTCAGCTTCCTGGCTAATTAAGCCAGCTTCTCGAACTTCAAATCCCAAACCCCATGCCCCAGCCGCTCGCCGCGGCGTTCGAACTTGGTGATCGGGCGCTCAGCCGGGCGTGGCACGCATTTGCCGTCTTCGGCCAGATTGCGGTAGCCAGGCGCTACGTCCATCACTTCCAGCATGTATTCCGCGTAGGGTTCCCAGTCGGTGGCCATGTGCAGGATGCCGCCCACCTTGAGCTTGCTGCGCACCAGTTCCGCGAAGGAAGCTTGGACGATACGGCGTTTGTGGTGGCGGCTCTTGTGCCATGGGTCCGGGAAAAACAGCATCAGGCGGTCGAGGCTGTTGTCGGCGATGCAGCGGTTGAGCACTTCAATCGCATCGCAGTCGTAGACGCGCAGGTTGGTCAGGCCTTGGGTCAGTACGCCGTTAAGCAGCGCGCCGACACCTGGGCGGTGCACTTCCACACCGATAAAGTCCTGGTCCGGCGCGGCGGCGGCCATTTCCAGCAGCGAGTGGCCCATGCCGAAACCGATTTCCAGGGAACGCGGGGCCGAACGGCCGAACACGTGGTCGTAGTCCACCGGCGCGTCGGCCAATGGCAACACGAACAGCGGCGTACCTTGCTCCAGGCCCTTTTGCTGGCCTTCGGTCATGCGTCCGGCGCGCATCACAAAACTCTTGATGCGGCGGTGCTTGGACTCGTCGCCTTCTTCCACGGTGTTCGGCGTTTCGTTTGATTCAGTCATCAATGGCTCTTACTTGATCAGACCATCCAGCGGCGAGGAGGCGCTGGCGTACAGTTTTTTCGGCATGCGACCGGCGAGGTACGCCAGGCGGCCCGCGACGATTGCGTGTTGCATGGCTTGGGCCATCATGACCGGCTGCTGGGCATGGGCGATGGCCGAGTTCATCAGCACCGCGTCGCAACCCAGCTCCATGGCGATGGTGGCGTCGGAGGCAGTACCCACGCCCGCATCCACCAGCACCGGAATCTTGGCTTCTTCGAGGATGATTTGCAGGTTGTACGGGTTGCAGATGCCCAGGCCAGAACCGATCAGGCCGGCCAACGGCATCACGGCGATGCAGCCGATTTCGGCCAATTGGCGCGCGATGATCGGGTCATCACTGGTGTAGACCATCACGTCGAAGCCTTCCTTGACCAGCGTTTCGGCGGCCTTAAGGGTTTCGATCACGTTGGGAAACAGGGTTTTCTGGTCGGCCAGCACTTCCAGCTTCACCAGGTTGTGGCCGTCGAGAAGCTCACGGGCCAGGCGGCAGGTGCGTACGGCTTCGATGGCGTCGTAGCAACCGGCAGTGTTCGGCAGGAAGGTGTAGCGATCCGGCGACAACACTTCGAGCAGGTTCGGCTCGCCCTCGATCTGGCCGAGGTTGGTGCGGCGCACGGCAAACGTCACGATCTCGGCACCCGAGGCCTCGATAGCCAGGCGGGTTTCTTCCATGTCGCGGTACTTGCCGGTGCCGACCAGCAGGCGGGACTGGTAGGTACGACCGGCCAGGACGAAGGGCTTGTCGCTACGAACGATGCTCATGGGAAATCCTCGAAGTGGGGTGAGGTTCTGCAGAATGCGGGTTGGCGCCCTTGAGCGCCGGGCGGCTAGCCGCCGCCGATGGCGTGGACCACTTCCACCTGATCACCTTCGGTGAGCGCGGTTTCGGCATGCTGGCTACGCGGGACGATATCCAGGTTGAGCTCCACTGCGACACGGCGTCCGGTCAGGTCCAGACGGGTCAGCAGGGCCGCAACGGTTTCACCGTCGGGCAGTTCAAGGGGTTCGCCGTTCAACTGAATGCGCATGCCACGGGCCGCCATCGTTTTTAGGGGCCAGCATTCTAGCCCGATCAGCGTGGCTGACCCAAGTCCCTTGGTCAGGCGACCTGTAGACGCCATGCAGTCAAACCGAGGAAGAACCAACCCAGCAGGAAGGCCAGCCCCCCAAACGGCGTGATGATGCCGAGCTTGCTGATGCCAGTCAGAGTCAGCGCATACAGACTGCCCGAGAACAGCAGGATGCCGACGGCAAAGGAGATACCCGCCCAGCTGACCAGCCGGCCAGGAATATGCGCGGCCAGCAGCGCCACGCCGAACAGCGCCAGGGCGTGCACCAACTGGTAGGTGACGCCCGTATGGAAGATCGCCAGGTACTCGGCGCTCAAGCGGTTTTTCAGGCCGTGGGCGGCAAAGGCGCCGAGGGCGACGCCGGTAAAGCCGAAAAAGGCAGCCAGCATCAGAAAGCTACGCAGCATGAGGAACTCCAGTCAGACTCGATGGGCAGGGTCTGTATAATGGCCCGCTCAACGGGTTCGGCCAAGCCATCTCTATGCTGCGTCTCCTCTTCAAGCGCTTTCTCAACGTCCTTAAATGGTTTGCTATCGGCAGTGTGCTGCTGGTGCTGCTGTTTCGTGTGGTGCCGCCGCCGTTCACTGCGCTGATGGTGGAGCGCAAGATCGAATCCTGGGTCGACGGCGAGCCGATTGACCTGCAACGCACTTGGGTGGCGTGGGACGAGATCTCCGACGAACTGAAAGTGGCGGTAATGGCCGGTGAAGACCAGCGTTTCCCGCAGCACTGGGGTTTTGATTTCGGCGCGATCCAGGCGGCGCTGCTGCATAACGAGCGCGGTGGTTCGATTCGCGGCGCCAGCACCTTGAGCCAGCAAGTGTCGAAGAACCTGTTTTTGTGGACCGGCCGCAGTTATCTGCGCAAAGGCCTGGAAGCCTGGTTTACCGCACTGACAGAGGTGTTGTGGCCCAAGCAGCGGATTCTTGAGGTGTACCTCAATAGCGTGGAGTGGGATGAAGGCGTGTTTGGCGCAGAAGCCGCCGCGCGACATCACTTCGGCGTGAGTGCCAAGGCGCTGTCCCGTCAGCAGGCCAGCTATCTGGCGGCGGTTTTGCCTAATCCACGGGTGTGGAGTGCCAGCCATCCAACGGCGTATGTGGCACGGCGCGCGGCGTGGATTCGGCAGCAGATGAGCCAGCTGGGTGGGGATGGTTACTTGGTGGAGTTGAATAACTCCCGAAAGGCACCGTGGTCCGATTGACACACTGCACTACCCATGTGGGAGCTGGCTTGCCTGCGATAGCGGTGGGTCAAACTACCCATGTGTTAGCTGAGACTGCCTCATCGCAGCATAGGTATCTACACAACCAGTTAACACGAAGTCTGTTGCAAGCGGGCTGTTGTGGCGAGCAGGC
>NZ_JAAAFV010000057.1:675702-1050967 GCF_019352915.1 Pseudomonas sp. Xaverov 259
ATTGGCGGCCTTCAAAAGTTGTGTAGATACCTATGCTCATCGCAGGCAAGCCAGCTCCCACAGTGGGCCGAGTCAGGCTTAAGATTTTCGACCGCACACAAAAATGCCCCGATCTTTCGACCGGGGCATTTTTGTGTCTTATCGCTGCGTTTTAAGCGGCGATCGACAACTTCAGCTTGTTCATCGCGCTTTTCTCAAGCTGACGAATCCGCTCGGCCGACACGTTGTACTTCTGCGCCAGGTCGTGCAGCGTGGCTTTTTCTTCAGCCAACCAGCGCTGATAGAGGATGTCACGGCTGCGGTCGTCCAGCACTTCCAGCGCTTCGTGCAGGTTCTGGTTGGAGTTGTCGCTCCAGTCGGCGTCTTCCAGTTGACGTGCCGGGTCGTACCGGTGGTCTTCCAGGTAGTTGGCCGGCGATTGGAAGGCGCTGTCGTCGTCCGCTTCAGCGGCCGGGTCGAAGGCCATGTCATGGCCGGTCAGGCGACTTTCCATCTCGCGCACTTCACGCGGTTCCACGCCGAGGCTTTCGGCCACGCGGTGGACTTCCTCGTTGTTCAGCCACGCCAGGCGTTTTTTCTGGCTGCGCAGGTTGAAGAACAGCTTGCGCTGGGCCTTGGTGGTCGCGACTTTCACGATGCGCCAGTTGCGCAGGATGAACTCGTGAATTTCCGCCTTGATCCAGTGCACGGCAAACGACACCAGGCGCACGCCCATCTCAGGGTTGAAACGCTTTACAGCCTTCATCAGGCCGACGTTGCCTTCCTGGATCAGGTCAGCCTGGGCCAGGCCGTAGCCGCTATAGCTACGGGCGATATGTACGACAAAACGCAGGTGGGCGAGCACCATCTGCCGAGCCGCCCCCAAATCCTGCTCATAGTAGAGACTCTCGGCCAGTTCACGCTCCTGCTCGGGCGTCAGCAATGGAATGCTGTTGACCGTGTGCACATAGGCTTCCAGGTTTGCACCTGGGACCAGAGCATAAGCAGGTTGCAAAGAAGTGGTCATACGAAAAAACCTCCGACTCACATAACTCGTGCAGTTCAGCACTGCGAAAATTGACCGGGAACCGTAGGACAAGTTCCCTAAACCACCAATACGGTCAATACAAACGAAACCACATTAATCTGACATTAACTACTTCGGTGCCAGCTCACGTAAATGACGAGCGACCGCAATCCAAGCACCGATATACCCCAACAAGACGGCGCCAAGCAAGAGACTCAGACCGTCGGCGACCGGCACCCCGGCCAGGGCAAAATCGCTGCCGTACAAGCCGGCCAGCCCGACTACCGCGTCGTTCAGCCAGTTCAAGCCAAAAGCCAGTACGCCCCAGGACAAAATCCCGGCACCAAAGCCATAAAGCGCGCCCATGTACAGAAAAGGCCTACGCACATAGCTGTCTGTGCCGCCGACCAGTTTAATCACTTCTATCTCGGTGCGGCGGTTTTCAATATGAAGACGAATGGTATTACCTATCACCAAAAGTAATGCAGACACCAACAACACCGTCAGACCGAACACAAAGCGGTCGCCTAGCTTAAGGATGGCCGCCAGGCGCTCTACCCAGACTAGATCAAGTTGTGCCTGTTGCACCTTCGGCATCTCTGCGAGTTTTTGTCGCAGGGCCTCCAGCGCCGGCTTGTCGACTTCGTTCGGAGTCACCAGCACCACGCCCGGCAGCGGGTTCTGTGGCAGCTCTTTGAGTGCCTCACCCAGGCCCGATTGCTGCTGGAACTCTTCAAGCGCCTTATCGCGACTGATGTATTCGGCATCCGCCACGCCCGGCAGGTTCTTGATGTCGTCGCGCAGGCTCTCGCCATCTTTGGCGCTGGTGTCGAGGTCCAGGTACAGGGAAATCTGCGCCGCACGCTGCCAGGAACCGCCCAGGCGCTCAACATTATTAAGCAGCAGCGACAAGCCCATCGGCAGGCTCAATGCCACAGCCATTACCAGGCAGGTGAAAAAGCTGCCGATCGGCTGTTTGCCCAGGCGACGCAGGCTGTCGACCAAACTGGCGCGATGGCTTTCGATCCAGGCGCGCAGCAGCGTGGCGAAATCCGGGCCATCATCTTCGTCGCGTTTTTTCTTCGGCGGTTGCGGGTCGGCGGCTTTTGGCGCCACACGTTCGGAAACCTTGGGGCTGCGAGTGGCACTCATACGCCAGCCTCCCCATCACCGATCAGGCGGCCGCGTTGCAGGGTCAGCATACGGTGGCGCATGCGAGCGATCAGGGCCAGGTCGTGACTGGCGATCAATACGCTGGTGCCCAGGCGGTTGATGTCTTCGAACACGCCCATGATCTCCGCCGCCAGACGTGGGTCGAGGTTACCGGTAGGTTCGTCCGCCAGCAGCAAGGCCGGGCGGTGCACGATAGCGCGGGCGATGCCGACGCGCTGTTGTTGGCCGGTGGACAGGTCGCCTGGGTACAGGTCGGTCTTGTCCGACAGCGCCACGCGCTCAAGAGCCGAATCCACGCGCTTGACGATTTCAGCCTTGGACAGGCCGAGAATCTGCAACGGCAGAGCAATGTTGTTGAACACCGTGCGATCAAACAGCAACTGGTGGTTCTGGAACACCACGCCGATCTGGCGGCGCAGGAACGGAATCTGTGCGTTGCTGATAGTGGCCAGATCCTGGCCGGCCAGCAGCAGCTTGCCGGTAGTCGGGCGCTCCATCGCCAGCAACAGGCGCAGCAGCGTACTTTTACCGGCGCCCGAGTGGCCGGTCACAAACAGAAACTCGCCACGCCGTACTCGAAAGCTCAGCTCATGCAAGCCCACATGCCCGTTGGCGTAGCGTTTACCGACCTGTTCGAATCGAATCATGAACGCTCCCGCTCGGCGAAAAGTGCCTGTACAAAGGGTTCGGCTTCAAAGGTGCGCAGGTCGTCGATGCCTTCACCGACACCGATATAACGAATCGGCAACCCGAACTGTTTAGCCAGGGCGAAGATCACGCCGCCTTTTGCTGTGCCGTCGAGCTTAGTCAATGCCAGGCCAGTCAGTTGCACTGTCTGGTTGAATTGTTTGGCCTGGCTGATGGCGTTCTGGCCAGTACCGGCGTCGAGCACCAGCAGCACTTCGTGCGGGGCGTCGGCGTCGAGCTTGCCGATCACGCGGCGCACTTTCTTCAACTCTTCCATCAAGTTGTCTTTGGTGTGCAGGCGACCGGCGGTATCGGCGATCAACACGTCGATGTTACGGGCCTTGGCGGCTTGCACGGCATCGAAGATCACCGAGGCGGAATCGGCGCCCGTGTGCTGGGCGATCACCGGGATCTTGTTGCGCTCACCCCAGACCTGCAGCTGCTCCACGGCAGCGGCGCGGAAGGTGTCGCCGGCGGCGAGCATGACTTTCTTGCCTTCGGACTGCAGCTTCTTGGCCAGCTTGCCGATGGTGGTGGTTTTGCCGGCGCCATTGACGCCGACCACCAGAATCACGAACGGCTTGTTCGGCGTGATCACCAGCGGGGCTTCTACAGGCTTGAGCATCGCAGCCAGTTCGGCCTGCAAGGACTTGTAGAGCGCATCGGCGTCAGTCAGCTGCTTGCGCGCAACCTTCTGGGTCAGGCTCTGGATGATCACGGCAGTGGCTTCAACGCCCACGTCGGCGGTGAGCAGGCGGGTTTCGATGTCTTCGAGCAGCTCGTCATCGATGACCTTCTTGCCCAGGAACAGGCTGGCCATGCCCTCGCCGATGCTGGCGCTGGTTTTGCTCAGGCCTTGCTTGAGGCGGGCGAAGAACCCGGTTTTGCTGGTTTCAGCGGCAGCCACAACAGGCTCCGGGGCGACCGGCGGCTCGATAATGGCGGGAGCGGCAACCACAACAGGGGCCGGCTCTGGCTCAACGGTGACGGGCGCAGGCGCTTCGACTACCACTGCAACCGGTTCAACAACCACAGGAATCGGAGGCGTGACGTGCTCAGCCTGTACATCTTCAACCAGTGCCACAGGCTCTTCAGCCACCGGCAGTTCCAACCACGGTTTGTGCTCGGGTTCAGGCTCGGGCGCAGGCTCTGGTTCAACCACCGGTTGCAACACCGGCTCGGCCATCGGCAACACCACCGGCGCGGGCGGCTCAGCGTCTATGACGGGTTCTGGAATCGGCTCAGGCTGAACCTGTGGCTGTTCGACGACGGTTTCCTGCGGCTTTTTGCGCAGCCATCCGAACAGGCCTTTTTTCTCGCCAGCCGCAGCTGGGCTCTTCTTGTCGTCGTTGGAACCAAACATGGAGGACGGCTATCTCAAAGTAGCGATGCGCCAGGGCGCCTCGGTAAATAAATTCGATGCAGAACAGACTGCGTTAACGCTCGCTTGTTCATGCGCAACATTTTGTAAGGCGTAAATAAAGGCCTCAACAAATCGTTTCAATAAAGGACTGAAGCGACAAAATCGGCGAAAAGTAGAAGATCGTCGGGGAAACCCAGCGCCAACACCTACATCCCTACGACTCGATCCGGAACGATATGACCGCCGCAGTGGCCGCCCCTGAATCGGATCAGTATCCTAGCACCTCCTCGCCCGCCGACGCTAAGACCAAGCGGGTAGCCCAACAGGTTAAAACACGAATGATTGCTCTAGCCCGCCGCGCCGCAGGCCTGCTGCTCAGCACAGTTTGTCTGCCTCTTTCAGCCTTGGCTGCCGACCCACAACCCACCCATGAATTCACTCTCGATAACGGCCTTAAAGTGGTCGTGCGCGAAGACCATCGTGCGCCGGTGGTGGTTTCCCAGGTCTGGTACAAGGTCGGTTCCAGCTACGAAACCCCGGGCCAGACCGGTTTGTCCCACGCTCTGGAACACATGATGTTCAAGGGCAGCGCCAAAGTCGGTCCCGGCGAAGCCTCGCTGATCCTGCGCGACCTGGGCGCCGAAGAAAATGCCTTCACCAGCGACGATTACACCGCCTACTACCAGGTACTGGCGCGTGACCGCCTGGGCGTCGCCTTCGAATTGGAAGCCGACCGCATGGCCAGCCTGCGCCTGCCGGCCGATGAGTTCAGCCGCGAAATCGAGGTAATCAAGGAAGAACGCCGCCTGCGCACCGACGACAACCCGATGTCCAAGGCCTACGAGCGCTTCAAGGCGATGGCCTACCCCGCCAGCGGTTACCACACGCCAACCATCGGCTGGATGGCTGACCTTGAGCGCATGAAAGTCGAAGAACTGCGCCACTGGTACCAGTCCTGGTATGTGCCGAACAACGCCACGCTGGTGGTGGTCGGCGACGTAACGCCGGACGAGGTCAAAAAACTCGCCGAACGTTACTTCGGCCCAATCCCCAAGCGTGACGTGCCACCCGCCAAGATCCCGCTGGAACTGGCCGAACCTGGCGAGCGCCTGCTGACCATGCACGTGCAGACCCAACTGCCGAGCGTGATCCTTGGTTTCAACGTGCCGGGCCTCGCGACTGCCGAAGACAAGCGCTCGGTGCAAGCCCTGCGCCTGCTCTCGGCCCTGCTGGATGGCGGCTACAGCGCACGTATCTCGGAGCAACTGGAGCGCGGTGAAGAGCTGGTCTCCGGCGCCTCCACCAGCTACGACGCCTATACCCGTGGTGACAGCCTGTTCACATTGAGCGCCACGCCGAACCAGCAGAAGAAAAAGACCATTGCCCAGGCCGAAGCCGGCCTGTGGCGTTTGCTCGACGAGTTGAAAGCCAAGCCGCCGACCACCGAAGAACTGGAGCGTATCCGCGCCCAAGTGATCGCCGGCGTGGTTTACCAACGTGATTCCATCACCAGCCAGGCCACGGCCATCGGCTCGCTGGAAACCGTTGGCCTGTCGTGGAAACTCATGGACACCGAGCTTGCCGACCTGCAAAGCGTGACCCCGGAAGATATCCAGAAAGCCGCACGTACTTATTTCACCCGCGAACGTTTGAGCGTCGCCCATGTTATGCCTGAGGAGACCGCTCATGAGTAATCGCAAAAGCAGCCGCCTGATCTTCCCCGCCCTGGTCGTCGTCACCCTGATCGCCGCCGGCGCCGTGTACTTCCTGCGCCCGAGTGAGACCGTGGCCAGCCAGGCGCTGGACAAGGCGCAATCGGCCAACAAACTGCAATCTTTGGCGGAACTGGACGGCAAGGCGCCGACCAACCGCAAGCTCGACGTGCAAACCTGGACCACCGCCGAAGGCGCCAAGGTGCTGTTCGTCGAAGCCCACGAACTGCCGATGTTCGACATGCGCATCCTGTTCGCCGCCGGCAGCAGCCAGGACGGCACCACGCCCGGCGTTGCGTTGCTGACCAACGCCATGCTCAACGAAGGCATACCAGGCAAGGATGTCAGCCAGATCGCCAGCGGCTTTGAAGGCCTGGGCGCGGACTTTGGCAACGGCGCTTATCGCGACATGGCGTTGGTGTCCCTGCGTAGCCTGAGCGACAGCGACAAGCGCGACGCGGCCCTGACGCTGTTTGACCAAGTGATCGGCAAGCCGACCTTCCCGGCCGACTCCCTGGCGCGCATTAAGAACCAGATTCTGGCCGGTTTTGAGTACCAGAAACAGAACCCTGCCAAGCTAGCCAGCCTTGAACTGTTCAAGCGTTTGTACGGCGACCACCCTTACGCCCACCCGAGCGAAGGCACACCCGAGAGCATTCCGGCGATTACCCTGGCGCAGCTGCAGGCGTTCCACGCCAAGGCTTACGCAGCGGGCAATGCGGTGATTGCCGTGGTGGGCGACCTGACTCGCACCGAGGCGGAAGCCATGACGGCCAAGGTCTCCGCGTCGCTGCCCAAAGGCCCGGCTATGGCGAAGATCGCCCAGCCGACCGAGCCTAAAGCTGGCCTGAGCCATATCGAGTTCCCGTCCAAGCAAACCCATTTGCTGTTCGCGCAACTGGGCATCGACCGCGCCGACCCGGACTACGCCGCCTTGTCCCTGGGCAACCAGATCCTCGGCGGCGGTGGTTTCGGCACCCGCTTGATGAGCGAAGTGCGTGAGAAGCGCGGCCTGACCTACGGCGTTTACTCCGGTTTCTCGCCGATGCAGGTACGTGGCCCGTTCATGATCAACCTGCAGACCCGCGCCGAAATGAGCGGCGGCACCCTGCGCCTGGTTGAAGACGTGCTGGCCGATTACCTCAAGACCGGCCCGACGCAAAAGGAACTGGACGACGCCAAGCGTGAGCTGGCCGGCAGCTTCCCGCTGTCCACCGCAAGCAACGCGGATATCGTCGGGCAGTTGGGCGCCATGGGTTTCTATAACCTGCCGCTGAGCTATCTTGAGGATTTCATGAAACAATCCCAGGCCCTGACCGTAGAGCAGGTCAAGGCTGCAATGAATAAACACTTGAGCGCCGACAAGATGGTCATCGTGACCGCCGGCCCGACGATTGCGCAAAAGCCACTACCGCCCCCCACTGATAAACCCGCCGAGCAGCCGCTCGGGGTTCCGGAGCATTAATGGCCAGTTCATCTCGCCCGAAAAAACCTGTCCACAACGTGCATAACGGTGTGGGCCAACTGCGCATCATTGGCGGTGAATGGGGCAGCCGCAAGCTGAGTTTCCCCGACGTCGTGGGCCTGCGCCCAACGCCGGATCGCGTGCGTGAAACCCTGTTCAACTGGCTCGCGCCGTATATCGGCGGCGCCAAGGTACTGGACCCGTTCGCCGGCAGTGGCGCGCTGTTTCTGGAGGCGCTGTCCCGTGGCGCGGCCCAGGGCCAGGCACTGGATGCCAGCAATGTGGCGGTGTCCAGCCTCAAGGAACACCTCGGCACGCTGCGTTGCACCACCGGCCAGGTGCAAACCGCCGATGCGCTGCGCTACCTGGAAACCCAGGCGGCCAGCGAATACGACGTGGTGTTCCTCGACCCGCCGTTCAACCAGAACCTGTTGCCGACGGTTTGCGCGTTGCTGGAAGAGCGCCAATGGCTGGCACCCGACGCATGGATCTACACTGAAAGCGAGACCGCGCCGTCTACCCTCGGCCTGCCAGGCAGCTGGCGCCTGCACCGGGAGCAGAAGTCCGGTCGGGTGTATTACGCGTTGTGGCACCGGTTGGTCGAAAGCGCTGCTTAAACCTTAGGTGAATACTGTAGTGAGCAGGCTTGTTGTGATGGCCAGGATTGTCGTGGCGAGCAGGCTTGCCCTGCGTTGGGCTGCGAAGCAGCCCCTTCTACAGGCACCGCGATCTTACAAATAGAATACGGTGACTTTATTGGGGCCGCTTCGCAGCCCAACGCAGGGCAAGCCTGCTCGCCACGATGAGCTCGCATGCCACAGTGAGTTCGCTTGCTACCGAGAGTTTCATGATCCCGTCCTCCGAGCTGTTCAAACCCGCCTTCGGCCTCGGCAACCCTCACTTGCAAACCTTGTGGGGGCCGCTGTGGCGCCCCACCACCCACATCGAACGCCAACGCGAACGCCTGTGGCTGGACGACGGCGACTTTCTCGACCTCGACTGGCATGGGCCCCATGACGCGCAAGCGCCATTGGTGCTGGCGCTGCACGGGCTGACCGGTTCGTCCAACTCGCCCTATGTGGCAGGGCTGCAAAAGGCCCTCGCCGCCCAAGGCTGGGCCAGCGCCGCCTTGAACTGGCGCGGCTGCTCAGGTGAGCCGAACCTGTTGGCACGCAGCTATCACTCGGGCGCCAGTGAAGACCTGGCGGCGGCGATTGCCCATCTGCGAGCCAAGCGGCCCTTGGCGCCGCTGTATGCGGTGGGGTATTCGTTGGGCGGCAATGTGTTGCTCAAGCACTTGGGCGAAACCGGCGAGGCGTCCGGGCTGCAAGGCGCAGCGGCGGTGTCGGTGCCGTTTCGACTGGACCAGTGCGCCGATCGCATCGGGCTGGGTTTTTCGCGGGTGTATCAAAAGCATTTCATGCGCGAGATGTTGGCGTATATCCGCGTCAAGCAAAGCCGCTTTGTACAGGACGGCCGGGCCGAAGGGCTGAAAACCCTGGAAGCCCTGGGTTCATTGGAAAAAATGCGCACGTTCTGGGACTTCGATGGCCGGGTGACCGCGCCGTTGCACGGTTTCCTCAGTGCCGAGGACTATTACCGCCGCGCTTCGAGCCGTTACTACCTGGGTGAAATCCGCACGCCAACCCTGATTATCCAGGCCGCTGATGACCCGTTTGTGTTCGCCCACAGTTTGCCGCTGGCCAGCGAACTCTCGGATTGCACCGAGTTTGAGTTGTTGGCCAAGGGTGGCCATGTGGGATTTGTCGAAGGCACGCTCAAGCGCCCCAGTTACTATCTTGAACGCCGTATTCCAGAGTGGCTACTGACACAACACGGTTAAACAATGTAGGAGCGGGCTTGCTCGCGAAGGCGGTGTATCAGTCACAAATTTATCGACTGACATTCCGCATTCGCGAGCAAGCCCGCTCCCACATTTTGATTGGGTTTGCAGGCCTGGCGGCTCAGTCGCCGGTTGCTATTTCCCGAGAGGGATCAGTAATCCACTCACTCCACGACCCCGCATACAACTTGCCCAACGGGTAGCCCGCCAGACTCAATGCAAACAGGTTGTGGCACGCCGTCACGCCCGAACCGCAATACGCCACCAGTTCATCCGGTGCGCGGCCCTGCAACTGCGCGGCGAAGCGCTGTTTGAGCTGATCGGCCGGCAGGAAGCGCCCGTCACTGCCCAGGTTCTCGTTGAACGCTGCACATTGCGCACCGGGAATGTGCCCGGCAACCGGGTCAATCGGCTCTACCTCGCCGCGAAAACGTGCCGCTGCACGGGCGTCGATCAAGGTGAGGCCCGGCTCACCCAGGCGTTTTTGCAAGTGCTCAGCGTCCAGCAGCAGGTGATTGTCCGGCGAACCGGCGAACGTTCCCGGCTCCACCGACGGCGCATCGAGGCTCAACGGGAAACCGGCGGCGTGCCAAGCCTTGAGGCCACCGTCCAGGATAAACACACCATCACGCTTACCCAGCCAGGCCAGCAGCCACCACGCGCGGGCGGCATAGGCGCCGGGGCCGTCGTCGTACAGCACGATGTCGGTGTTGGCATTGATGCCCCAGGCCCGTAGTTGCGCAACCAACGTATCCGCCGCCGGCAAGGGGTGGCGACCCGTCACGCCTTTGGTCACCGGCCCACTGAGATGCCGCTCAAGGTCGGCATATTGCGCGCCTTCGATATGCCCTTCGGCATAGCTGCACAGCCCGTAGTCCGGGTCTTCGAGGGCAAAACGACAATCCAGGATCACCAGCCCTGCGGCCTTCTGGCGTTCGGCCAATTGCTGGGGGCTGATCAGTTGGGCAAGCGGCATGACGGGCTCCTGTGAACAGTTTCGGGAAAGGTGCTACTTCACTTCTTCCAGTGCCTGGTTCAACGGCACGTAAAACTCTTTGAACAGCGCATCCACCGCCTCTTTCGCCTGAGGCGTGACAAACCCCGCCTCCAGCACCAGCACCTGATACACGCCGCGCTTGATCGCTTCGGCACTCAAGTGCGCGGAATTTTCATTGGTGGTGCACAAAAAACGCACCCAAGAGGTGAGGATGATCCAGGCATTGAGGGTCAGCGCCTCGGTTTGCACCGGGTCCATATTAAGGATACCGGCGTCGACAAACCCTTGGTAAATCGCCCCGCCCTGGATCAGGCAGCGTTGGGAGAACCGCCGGTAGCCGGTGGCCAGTTCCGGGTCGCTTTCCAGCAGGTGTTCGAGGTCGCGATGCAGGAAACGATAACGCCACATGCCCGCCAGCACGGCCTGCAGGTAAAAACGCTTGTCTTCGACGGTAACGGCGCGGCCCTGGGGCGGGCGCAGAAAACTGTCCACCAACGCTTCGTACTCACGAAACAGCACGGCGATGATCGCCTGCTTGTTGGGGAAGTGGTAGTACAGGTTGCCCGGGGAAATTTCCATATGGGCGGCGATATGGTTGGTACTGACGCTGCGCTCACCCTGCTGGTTAAAAAGCTCCAGGCTGGTTTGCACAATGCGCTCGCTGGTCTTTACTCGTGGTGCCATAGGGGATCAGCTTCTGAACACGGGATGGGGCATCTTACGGCCTATCCTTGTCAGGATAAATCCGCATGTTGCTGCAATGACATTTGACAATTTAGAGCAATGACTCTAAAAATCCAGGCAGACCTATAACAATCGGGAACTGCGCCATGTCTGCCAACGTTGCCTACCTGCAAGATTCCCAGGCGCTGGATCAACTCCAGGACCTGTTCGACGCCCAACGTCGCGCCTACGCGGCCAACCCGATGCCGCCAACTGCACAGCGCCAGCAATGGCTGAAGGCTTTGCGCGACGTACTCAGCGACGAACGCCAAGCACTGATCACCGCGATCAGCCAGGACTTCAGCCACCGCAGCGCAGACGAAACCCTGTTCGCCGAGTTGATGCCCAGCTTGCATGGCATTCACTACGCCAGCAAACACCTCAAAGGCTGGATGAAACCTTCCCGGCGCGCGGTAGGCATTGCCTTCCAACCGGCGTCAGCCAAAGTCATCTACCAGCCGCTGGGTGTGGTCGGGGTGATTGTCCCCTGGAACTACCCGCTGTACCTGGCCATTGGCCCATTGGTCGGGGCTTTGGCGGCGGGCAACCGGGTAATGCTCAAGCTCAGCGAGTCGACGCCGGCCACGGGCGAGCTGCTTAAGGCGCTGCTGGGGAAAATTTTCCCCGAAGACCTGGTGTGCGTGGTGCTGGGCGAAGCTGAAGTGGGCATGGCGTTTTCCAAATTGCGCTTCGATCACCTGCTGTTCACCGGCGCCACCAGCATCGGCAAGCACGTGATGCGCGCGGCCGCCGAGCACCTCACACCGGTCACCCTGGAACTGGGTGGCAAGTCGCCAGCTATTGTTTCCGCCGATGTGCCACTCAAGGATGCCGCCGAGCGTATCGCCTTCGGTAAATGCCTGAATGCCGGGCAAACCTGTGTGGCGCCGGATTACGTATTGGTGCCGGAAGAACGCGTTGAAGGTTTCATCGAGGCTTACAGCAACGCCGTTCGTGGGTTTTATCCGACCCTGGCCGACAACCCGGACTACACCGCCATCATCAATGAGCGGCAACAGGCCCGGCTCAATGCCTATGTCAAAGACGCCACCGACAAGGGCGCCACTGTAATTGCGCTCTATGACCAAGGCCAGGCACGGCGTATGGCCCACAGCCTGTTGCTGAATGTCAGCGACGAGATGACGGTGATGCAGGACGAAATCTTCGGCCCGCTGCTACCTATCGTGCCTTATCGCGGCCTAGACCAAGCATTTGCCTACATCAACCAGCGCCCTCGCCCACTGGCCCTGTATTACTTCGGCTACAACAAGGGCGAACAGAACCGCGTGCTTCACGAAACCCATTCCGGCGGTGTTTGCCTCAACGACACGCTGCTGCATGTGGCCCAGGACGATATGCCTTTTGGCGGCATCGGCCCGTCGGGCATGGGCCATTACCACGGCCATGAAGGTTTCCTCACGTTCAGCAAGGCCAAGGGTGTGCTGGTCAAACAGCGCCTGAACGCGGCGAAGCTGATCTATCCGCCTTACGGCAAAGTCATCCAGAAGTTGATCCAGAAGCTGATTATCCGCTGATTCCGCCACCCTCGGGATAACAATAACAATGAACCCTAGCCTGACTGAAACACCTGCGCTGTCACGGCGCGGCGTCTTGAAAATCGGCCTGTGCGCCAGCGCGTTCCTGGCCACCGCCGGGTTGGGGGCCAGCCTCAGCGGCTGCTCCAGCAGCACCCCGGCCAGTGGCTTTGCCATGCTGCGCAGCAGTGACTTGCCGTTTTTGCGCGCAATCATCCCGGTGTTGCTCGAAGGCGCGGCCAGCGCTCAAGAGGTGGTCGCCGGTATCGAAGACACCCTGAAAAAACTCGACTACAGCCTGCAAAACCTGTCGCCGGAGATGTTCAAGCTCACCCAGCAGTTGTTCGACGTGCTGAGCATGGGCATCACCCGTGGCCCGCTGACCGGCATCTGGGGCAGTTGGGAAAACGCCAGTAGCGAGCAGATCCGCAACTTCCTGCATCGCTGGGAAAACAGCTACCTGAACCTGCTGCGCATGGGCCAGGGCTCGCTGCTCAAGCTGGTGATCATGGCCTGGTACTTCCGGCCGGCATCATGGGTGCATTGCGGTTATCCCGGCCCACCCAAGATCTAAGCCTGGCAACCCGATCAAAAAATGTGGGATCGGGCTTGCTCGCGAAAGCGGTGGGTCAGTCAATGATTTCTAAATTGATAGACCGTATTCGCGAGCAAGCCCGCTCCCACATTGACCGCAACTTCGTAGCGTTTAACGCATAAAAACAAGAGTGCACTTCTATGCCCGTACCCGATCTGTTCCGTGATGGCCTGGCCCGTGGCTGGAAAACCCACAATGGCGCCGCCCTCGACAGCGACCTGACCCTGGAAGCCGATGTGGCCATTATCGGCAGCGGCGCGGGTGGCGGCACCACCGCCGAGATCCTCAGTGCTGCGGGCTATAAGGTGCTGCTGATCGAAGAAGGCCCGCTCAAGACCAGCAGTGACTTCAAGCTGCTCGAAGACGAGGCCTACGCCAGCCTCTACCAGGAAGGCATCGGCCGCATGAGCAAGGACGGCGCGATTACTATCCTGCAGGGCCGTGCCGTCGGCGGTACCACGCTGATCAACTGGACCTCGAGCTTTCGCACACCCGACGCCACCCTCGCCCACTGGGCCAGTGAGTACGCGGTCAAAGGCCACAGCAGCGCCGAAATGGCGCCATGGTTCGAAAAGATGGAACAACGCCTGGGCATCGCGCCTTGGGCCATTCCACCGAATGCCAACAATGATGTGATCCGCAAAGGCTGCGAGAAACTCGGCTACAGCTGGCACGTGATCCCGCGCAACGTGCGCGGCTGCTTCAACCTGGGTTATTGCGGCATGGGTTGCCCGGTCAATGCCAAGCAATCGATGCTGGTAACCACCATTCCCTCCACCCTGGAGAAGGGCGGCGAACTGCTCTACCTGGCCCGCGCCGAGCGCCTGAAATACAGCGGCGACAGCATCAGCAGCCTTGAATGCGTGGCCATGGATGAACGTTGTGTGGCACCTACCGGGCGCAAAATCACGGTCAAGGCCAAACATTACGTGCTGGCAGGCGGCGGCATCAACAGCCCGGCGCTGCTGATGCGCTCGGACGCGCCCGACCCGCATTCGCGGCTGGGCAAGCGTACCTTCCTGCACCTGGTGAATTTCTCCGCCGGGCAGTTTGACGAGGTAATCAACCCTTTCTATGGCGCGCCGCAGTCGATCTATTCCGACCACTTCCAGTGGCAGGACGGCACCACCGGCAAAATGTCCTACAAGCTTGAGGCGCCGCCGCTGCATCCAGGCCTGGCCAGCACGCTGTTCGGTGGCTACGGCACCGGGAACGCGCTGGACATGAGCCAGTTGCCCCACACCCACGCCATGCTCGCCCTGCTGCGCGACGGTTTTCACCCCGACAGCCCCGGCGGCACGGTGGAGTTGCGTGGTGACGGCACGCCGGTGCTCGACTATCAGGTCTCGGACTACGCCTGGGACGGTCTGCGCCGTGCGTTTCATACCATGGCCGAGATTCAGTTCGCGGCGGGCGCCAAGTCGGTCAAGCCGTTGCATCACGATGCACGCTACGTAAATACCCTGGCCGAAGCACGCAGCCTGATCGATGGCTTGAGCCTGGAACTGCACCGCACCACGCTGGGCAGCGCCCATGTGATGGGCGGTTGCGCCATGGGCGAAGACCCGAAAAACGCGGTGGCCGACAGCCTCGGTCGCCATCATCAATTGCGTAACCTGTCGATCCACGATGGCTCGCTGTTCCCCACCAGCATTGGCGCCAACCCGCAATTATCGGTGTACGGGTTGACCGCGCAGCTGGCGACAGCATTGGCCGAACGTCTGAAAACAGCATGAAAAAACCAGGTATTCGCGGTATTTATCTACATAAGTCGACTTGGCCCACCGGGAATGCTGCGATACCATCCGGTTCCCCAACGGACTCCGCCAGGACGACGCGATGAACCGAGTGTTGTACCCAGGTACCTTCGACCCGATTACCAAAGGCCATGGCGATCTGGTCGAACGTGCGTCTCGCTTGTTCGACCATGTGATCATCGCGGTCGCCGCCAGCCCCAAGAAAAACCCGCTGTTTCCCCTGGAACAGCGCGTGGAGCTGGCGCAGGAGGTCACCAAGCACCTGCCCAACGTGGAAGTGGTGGGCTTTTCGACGTTGCTGGCGCACTTTGCCAAAGAGCAGAACGCCAATGTGTTCCTGCGTGGCCTGCGCGCGGTGTCGGACTTCGAATACGAATTCCAGCTGGCCAACATGAACCGCCAACTGGCGCCGGACGTGGAAAGCCTGTTCCTGACGCCGTCGGAACGTTATTCGTTCATTTCCTCGACGCTGGTGCGTGAAATTGCCGCTTTGGGTGGAGATATCACCAAGTTTGTGCATCCAGCTGTCGCCGAGGCGCTGACGCTGCGCTTCAAAAAGTAAAAGTAGCGTGTTTTGCGCCGAGCAGGCTTGTTGTGGCGAGCGGGCTTGCCCCGCGTTGGGCTGCGAAGCAGCCCTGAAATAACGCACCGCGTAGCTTCAGCCAGAACTGGTTTTGGGGCCGCTACGCGCCCCAACGCGGGGCAAGCCCGCTCGCCACAAAATCCTCGCCACAAAATCAAAGGCCGCAAGTCAGACCGGCTCGCACTGCGGGCGCCAATGCGGCACAATTGCGCGCATTAGTTTTCAGATGCCCTGGCTGACAGCCCTGGCAGGAGTTTCCATGTCCCTGATCATCACCGACGATTGCATCAACTGCGACGTCTGCGAACCCGAGTGCCCGAACGCTGCGATTTCCCAGGGCGAAGAGATCTACGTGATCGACCCCAACCTGTGCACCCAGTGCGTCGGCCACTACGACGAGCCTCAGTGCCAGCAAGTGTGCCCGGTGGATTGCATTCCGCTGGATGAGGCACGGCCGGAGACGGAAGAGCAGTTGATGGAGAAGTACCGGCTGATTACCGGTAAGGCCTGAGATTTTGTGGTGGCTAGGCGGGCCTCATCGCAGGCAAGCCAGCTCCCACACTTGAATGTGTTCACAACTCTAAATGTGGGAGCTGGCTTGCCTGCGATAGCGATTTCAGCCATCACCCAGCAATCAGCTCTGGCACTTAGGGCAAAACACACTCGCCCGCTGCCCCAGCAACACATTGCGCAACTCGCTCCCGCAGACCTTGCACGCCTCGCCACCCCGGCCGTAGACGTACAGCTCCTGCTGGAAATACCCCGGTTGCCCGTCGCCGCCGATAAAGTCCCGCAACGTAGTACCACCTCGCTCGATCGCCGCCGCCAGCACGCGCTTGATCTCGATCGCCAGCTTCAAGTAGCGCCCGCGTGAAATACCGCCCGCAGCCCGACGCGGATCTATCCCGGCCGCAAACAACGCTTCCGTCGCGTAGATATTGCCCACGCCCACCACCACCGCGTTGTCCATGATGAACGGCTTCACCGCCATCGACTTGCCACGCGAGAGCTGGAACAGCCGCTCGCCGTCAAATAGATCGGTCAATGGCTCCGGCCCCAGGCGCAGCAGCAATTCGTGGTTATGCGGGTCCTGGCTCCAGAGCATCGCGCCGAAACGCCGAGGGTCGGTATAGCGCAGGGCCAGGCCGGATTCGAGCTCGATATCCACATGCTCATGCTTGAGTGCCGGCAAGCCGACCTCCACCAGACGCAAATTGCCCGACATACCCAAATGGCTGATCAAGGTGCCCACTTCGGCATTGATCAACAGGTACTTGGCCCGTCGCTCCACCAGCACGATGCGCTGCCCGGACAGGCGCACATCCAGGTCTTCCGGGATCGGCCAGCGCAGGCGCCGTTCACGCACCACCACACGGCTGACGCGTTGGCCTTCCAAATGCGGCGCAATCCCGCGACGGGTAGTTTCGACTTCGGGTAACTCGGGCATGTGTACCTCTTGCTTAAAGGGTCAGTGGGCGCCCAGTTCGCGAATGGACAGCTTCAGGCTTTCAAAGTCGTAGTCCGACAAGCCCACGTAATCCAGCACCAGATGGCCGATGGCATCCCACTCATGGTCCGCCGACTGGTTGCCCAGCACGCGGTAGGACGAGCAGATGTGCTCGGCCATCTTGAGGATCGCCAGCAGGTTTTTAAGTTGCGGGTTGCGCGACGACTCATCGCTGAAAATCGCCAGGGCGTTGTGGTGGTTGGCGATGGCGTCGGTGACATGCTCCGGCAGGCGCCAGGATTTGGCGGTGTAGTAGCCGACCACGGCATGGTTGGTGTTGAACGCATTGTTTTCGGTGTCGACCACGCGGCAGTCCGGGCCGGCATTCGCGTAAGCCTGCTCCAGCACCGCCATGTAGTTGGGGAAGCGCTTGAGCATCAGCGGCACGCCGCAGTCGTGGAACAGGCCCAAGGCATAGGCTTCGTCGACTGTTTGCGAGCCGGTGCGCTTGGCCAGGGTCAGGCAGGTCATGGCCACGTCCTGGGCGGTGTCCCAGAAGCGGTTGAGGGTGACGATGGTGTCGTCGCTCATCTCGCCCTTGATCGACTGCGCGTTGATCAGGTTGATGATCGAGCGGCTGCCCAGCAGGTTCACCGCGCGCTGGATCGAGGCGATCTTGTTGCTCAGGCCGTAATACGGCGAGTTGACGATCTTCAGCAGCGCGCCGGACAAGCCTGGGTCCTGGGAGATCAGCCGCGCGATTACTTCCAGGTCCGGGTCGGGCATGTACTGCTCCATCTGCAAATCCACCATGATTTGCGGTTGAGGCGGCACGCTGATGCCTTGCAGGGCCTGTTGGATCTGCTCGGCGGAAAGCTCTGGGGACATAAATACACACTCTGGACTAGGCGCGAATTCTAACCTTTATGAAGACCCGGCCGACACCCAAAAACCGAACTGGAACCGGATCAAATGTGGGCTCTGGGCTTGTGTGGGAGCTGGCTTGCCTGCGATTGCATCACCACCGTACGTCAGATACACCGAGTCGCCTGCATCGCAGGCAAGCCAGCTCCCACATGAATAACGGCGCAACAGGGTATACTCCCGCTCTTTTTTCCGGAGCGACGTCATGTCCCTGCCAAGCCTGCGTCTCAAAGCCAACGCCGATCGTCGTTTGCGCAACGGCCACCTGTGGGTCTACAGCAACGAAATCGACGTGGCCGCCACCCCACTTCACGGCTTCCAGGCAGGCGACCAGGCTATCCTGGAAGCGGCCGGCGGCAAGACCCTGGGCATCGTGGCCATGAGCCCGAACAACCTGATCTGCGCACGCCTGTTGTCGCGCGACATCAAGTTGCCACTGGATAAATCGCTGCTGGTGCACCGCATCAACGTCGCCCTGTCCCTGCGTGACCGCCTGTTCGACAAGCCGTTCTACCGCCTGGTCTACGGTGATTCCGACCTGTTGCCGGGCCTGGTGGTCGACCGTTTCGGCGACATCCTGGTGGTACAGATCGCCTCGGCGACCATGGAAGCGCATAAAGAAGACGTGATCGCCGCACTGACCCAAGTGCTCAAGCCGAGCGGCATCCTGTTCAAGAATGACTCCGCCGCGCGCGACGCCGAAGGCCTCAACCGCTACGTCGAAACCGTATTCGGCCTGGTGCCGGAATGGGTCGCACTGGAAGAAAACGGCGTGAAATTCGAAGCCCCGGTGATCCAGGGCCAGAAAACCGGCTGGTTCTACGACCACCGCATGAACCGCGCTCGCCTGGCTCCGTATGCCAAAGGCAAACGCGTGCTCGACCTGTACAGCTACATCGGCGGCTGGGGCGTGCAAGCTGCAGCGTTCGGCGCCAGTGAAGTGTTCTGCGTCGACGCCTCGGCCTTCGCCCTCGACGGCGTAGAGCGCAACGCCGCGCTGAACGGGGTTGCCGAGAAGATGACCTGCATCGAAGGCGACGTGTTCGAAGCCCTCAAGGAACTGAAAGCCAGCGAAGAACGCTTCGACGTGATCGTCGCCGACCCACCGGCCTTCATCAAACGCAAAAAAGACATGAAGAACGGCGAAGGCGCCTACCGCCGCCTCAACGAGCAAGCCATGCGCCTGCTCAGCAAGGACGGCATCCTGGTCAGCGCTTCGTGCTCCATGCACCTGCCGGAAGACGACCTGCAAAACATCCTGCTGACCAGCGCCCGTCACCTGGACCGCAATATCCAGATGCTCGAACGCGGCGGCCAGGGCCCGGATCACCCGGTACACCCGGCGATTGCCGAGACGCGCTATATCAAGAGCATTACGTGCCGGTTGTTGCCCAATAGCTGATTGAACGCGGGCTAAATGTGGGAGCGGGCTTGCTCGCGAAAGCGGCATGTCAGTCGATGAATGAGTTGACTGACACTACGTATTCGCGAGCAAGCCCGCTCCCACATTTTGGTTTGTAGTGTGTCAGGGAAATTTTCCTATCGCCGCAATCCACAACAATTCGGGAACCGTCCTTCAACGGTTTTGATTGAATTCCACATTTCGCAGACTAGTATCGGTTTCTGGAATTACTCCGGAAAACAAAAACAATGTCTGGGCTCTACCTCTCCCGCTTCATTCTCATCACCTGCATTTCCCTGATCAGCTTCTTCCCGATCAATATCCTGCTGCCTTCGTTCCCCGCCCTGTCTGTGCAATTCGACACACCTAGCGCCGAAATCGCCCTGTCCATCAGCCTGTTCACGCTGGTGTTCTCGATCTCGCAGTTGGTCGCCGGCCCGCTGTCGGATAAATACGGACGCAAGGAAGTCCTGCTCGGCTGCATCACGCTGTCGATCCTCGGCGCGATCGGTTGCGCATTCGCGTCGGACTACCTGACCTTCCTGCTGTTTCGCTGCGTACAGGCCATGGGCTGCGGCTTTTTCGTGTTGGGCCATGCACTGGTCGAAGACCTGTTCGAGGAGCAGGACCGCGCCCGCGTACGCCTGTATTACATGACCCTGAGCGGTTCGTTTGTGGCGCTCTCGCCACTGATCGGCTCCTGGCTGCAAACCACTTTCGACTGGCAAGGCAGCTTCTACGGCTTTGCGCTGATGGCACTGGGCATGTTGCTCCATGCGTTGTGCATCCTGCCTTCCAAGTCCGCCAGCCCGTATCGCGCACCGGTGTCGATCATTGGCCCGCTGAAAGCCGTCGCCCGCAATAAAGACTTCCTGCGTTACTGGTGGATCGCCGCGCTGGTGTTTGCTTGTTACTTCGCCCTGATCAGCGTGACGCCGCTGATTTTCATGGACGCGCTTAAACTCTCCGAATACCAGTACGCGTTGGTGCTGATGGTGTACGGCGTGGCTTATCTGCTCGGCGGCGTGGCGGCTTCATACCTGCAAAAGCGCATTTCACTGCCCCGCCAGATCAATATCGGCCTTGGTTTACTGCTCGTCGCGGGTGTATTGCTCATGCTGATCATCAGCTTTGAAGCCATCACCACCGTGACTCTGGTGATCCCGATGCTGATCAGCGCCCTGGCGGTGACCCTGGTTCGGCCAGCCGCCATTTCTGCGGCGATGCTGTTGTTTTCCAGCAGCGCCGGTACGGCGGCATCGGCGGGCAACAGCATCATGTTCCTCACCGCCGCCGTCAGCAGCGCCGCCCTTGCCCAAACCGGAGCGCATTTGCTGATGACCATCGCCGCAAGCTTCATGGTGCTCAGCCTGTGGGGCGGATGGACGAATGCGCGAGTCGGGCGTTAGCACCCTCCATTGTGGCGAGCAAGCTTGCTTGCGCTGGGGTGCGAAGCGCCCCCAAAAAGGCCCGAACCGGTTTGCCACTGAGCGCGAGCAAGCGCCCTCGCCACAGACGGCCATTCCCTACAGCCGCCAGCGGTGTAGAATCGGCCTATTCATCGCCAGTCATCCCCCGGCGGGTTTATGAGCTCGAGGCCCAAGCAAGCGGTGATCCCGCGACGCGAGTGGCAACTTTTGGACACACGGCCATTTTCTGAGTGTTCCAGACGTCAATAGAAGCTCACTCCCCAGTAGTACCTGATTAGTAGTTACCTGATTAGCCGCCCGGAGTGCTCCATGCCAGATTACCGCTCGAAAACATCCACCCACGGCCGCAACATGGCCGGCGCGCGCGCACTGTGGCGTGCCACGGGGATGAAGGATGACGACTTCAAAAAGCCGATCATCGCGATTGCCAACTCGTTCACCCAGTTCGTACCGGGCCACGTCCACCTCAAGGACCTGGGCCAACTGGTCGCCCGCGAGATCGAACGCGCCGGTGGCGTAGCCAAGGAATTCAACACCATTGCCGTGGATGACGGCATCGCCATGGGCCATGACGGCATGCTGTATTCGCTGCCGAGCCGCGAGATCATCGCCGACTCCGTGGAATACATGGTCAATGCCCACTGCGCCGACGCCATCGTCTGCATCTCGAACTGCGACAAGATCACCCCCGGCATGCTGATGGCCGCCCTGCGCCTGAACATCCCGGTGATCTTCGTCTCCGGCGGCCCGATGGAAGCCGGCAAGACCAAGCTCGCCTCCCACGGCCTCGACCTGGTGGACGCCATGGTCATCGCCGCCGATTCCAGCGCTTCTGACGAGAAGGTCGCGGAATACGAGCGCAGCGCCTGCCCGACCTGCGGTTCGTGCTCCGGCATGTTCACCGCCAACTCGATGAACTGCCTGGTCGAAGCCCTGGGCCTGGCCTTGCCGGGCAACGGTTCCACCCTGGCCACCCACAGCGACCGCGAACAGCTGTTCCTGCAGGCTGGCCGCACCATCGTCGAGCTGTGCAAGCGTTACTACACCGAAAACGATGAGTCGGTATTGCCGCGCAATATCGCCAACTTCAAGGCGTTCGAAAACGCCATGACCCTGGACATCGCCATGGGCGGTTCCACCAACACCATCCTGCACTTGCTGGCCGCCGCCCAAGAAGCCGAGATCGACTTCGACCTGCGCGACATCGACCGCCTGTCTCGCCACGTGCCGCAACTGTGCAAAGTCGCGCCGAACATCCAGAAGTACCACATGGAAGACGTGCACCGCGCTGGCGGGATCTTCTCGATCCTCGGCTCGCTGGCCCGTGGTGGCCTGTTGCACACCGACCTGCCGACCGTGCACAGCAAATCCCTGGCCGAAGGCATCGCCAAGTGGGACATCACCCAAACTGACGACGAAGCGGTGCATCACTTCTTCAAGGCCGGCCCGGCGGGCATTCCGACCCAGACCGCGTTCAGCCAGTCGACTCGCTGGGAAACCCTGGACGACGACCGTGAAAACGGCTGCATCCGCAGTGTCGAGCACGCTTACTCGCAAGAAGGCGGCCTGGCCGTGCTGTACGGCAACATCGCGCTGGACGGCTGCGTGGTGAAAACCGCCGGTGTGGATGAATCCATCCACGTGTTCGAAGGCCGCGCCAAGATCTACGAAAGCCAGGACAGCTCGGTACGCGGCATCCTCGCCGACGAAGTGAAAGAAGGCGACATCGTGATCATCCGCTACGAAGGCCCTAAAGGCGGCCCGGGTATGCAGGAGATGCTCTACCCCACGTCCTACCTGAAGTCCAAAGGCCTGGGCAAAGCCTGCGCCTTGCTGACCGATGGCCGTTTCTCCGGCGGTACTTCGGGGCTGTCCATCGGCCACGCCTCGCCTGAGGCTGCTGCCGGTGGCGCGATTGGTCTGGTACAGGATGGCGACAAGGTGCTGATCGACATTCCGAACCGCTCGATCAACCTGTTGATCAGCGACGAAGAACTGGCTGCACGCCGCGTCGAGCAGGACAAGAAAGGCTGGAAGCCGGTGGAGAAGCGTCCGCGCAAAGTCACCACCGCGTTGAAGGCGTATGCCCTGCTGGCCACCAGTGCCGACAAGGGTGCTGTACGTAACAAGGCGATGCTCGACGGCCTGTAAGCCTCGCGCATAAAAATGCCCCGCCATGTGCGGGGCATTTTTTTGCCTGAATAAAATCCCCCAGACAGCAGAGATCTACTGTGGGAGCTGGCTTGCCTGCGATAGCGGTGGGCCAGCCGACTCATGTATGGCCTGGCACACTGCTTTCGCGAGCAAGCCCGCTCCCACACTTGACCGAGTTCCAACATGAGCATGCGGTCGAATGTGGGAGCGGGCTTGCTCGCGAAGCAGGCGCCTCGGTATTACTGAATCTCGTCAGGTTTCACGATCACCCAGTTCTTGTCCGCCGTCACCGGCAGACCTTCCTTGGCCTGGGCCGCCGCGTGCTTGGCCATCATGCCGTTGAGTTGGGTCATGTATTTGTCCTTGCGGTTGATCCACAAGTGAATGCCGCCCTTGGCCACGTCCACATCGTGGAACAGCATGTAGCCGTCGCTGGTTGGCGTGTCACCGCCAACGATCACCGGTTTTTTCCATTCGTCGATGTAGGTCAGGATCGCCGCGTGCTTGCCGGCCATCCAGGTCGCCGGGGTCCACAGGTAAGGCGTCAGTTCCAGGCCGAGGTTGGCCTTCTCGTCATATTTGCCCGCAGTGATCTGCTTACGCGCAGTGGTCAACTCGCCAGTCTTGCGGTCCTTGAGCAAGGTGCTCACGCCAATCACGTTCTCGGGTTTGACGTTGTAGCCGTACTTCGGATCGGCGGCGACCATGCGCACCAGCTCCTCGGAGGCGGCGGTCATCACATACACTTCGATGCCGTTTTCCATCAGTTTGTTGTACAGCTCGGCCTGGCCGGTGAAGACTTTCGGCGGTTGCACCTCAGACTTTTTCACCACATCGCCTTCAAAGTAGGTGACCGGCACCGGCTTGCCGGAAGCCATCAGCTCATCCACCTGGACCTTGAGTTCCTTGAGGGTGAAGCCTGAGAAAATTTGCGCCACCCACGGGTAGCAGACCATGTCGTCGACTTCGCAGAGGCGGTAGTAGTAGCTGAACAGGCTTTCCTTGTGGTCGGCGGTGTCCTTGAACGGCATCAGCTTCAGCGATGGGTCCATGCTCTCGCGGGTGATCAGGCCCTTGTTTTCCATGTACGGCAACAAAGACTCTTCGAGGTCGTAGCGGTAACTGGTGTTGTCCATGTCGAACACCGCGAAGTTACCCTTGTTGGCATTCGCGGCAATCATCTTGTTCAGTTGCTCGGCGGCAGGCGCCGGCCAGTGTTTCAACTCGGTGGCGGCAAATGCCTGGCTGACGAGGCCGAGGCAGAAGGCGGCGGCAAGTAGTGTTGGCGCGAGCTTCATAAGCGTTTTCTCCCTGAGTGAAAGACATCGACGCTAACAAATCTGTATGACAGTTATCGCCCGAGCACGACCGCTTGCGTCGTGATAACGCCAAGGGCATGTGCCTGAGCGTCAAATGCTTATTCCAAAAACGACAGTCGCCATTCCATATTGGTATTAAATCAATATATTTCAAACTGTTAGGCTTCCCGGTTCGCAATCGCAGGCTCACGCGATTGGCTGCCTTCTCAACGGAGCTTCAATGAATCTGCCCCTGATTCTCAACTTACTGGTGTTCGTGGCCCTGTTGCTGGGCCTGGCACAAACCCGTCGCACAAACTGGAGCCTCGCCAAGAAGGTGCTGTTTGCCCTCGTATTGGGCGTGGTGTTCGGCACGGTGCTGCACACCATTTATGGCGACGGCAACCCGGTGCTAAAGGCCTCGATCAGCTGGTTTGATCTGGTCGGCAATGGCTATGTGCAACTGCTGCAAATGATCGTGATCCCGCTGGTGTTCGCCTCGATCCTCAGTGCTGTGGCGCGTCTGCATAACGCCTCGTCACTGGGCAAGATCAGCTTCCTGACCATCGGCACGCTGCTGTTCACCACCGCGATTGCGGCGCTGATCGGTATCGGCCTGACCAACCTGTTCGGCCTTACCGCCGAAGGTCTGGTGGCGGGCACCCAGGAAATGGCACGCCTGCAAGTGATCCAGAGCGATTACGCCGGCAAGGTCGCCGACCTGAATATCCCGCAGCTGCTGCTGTCGTTCGTGCCGGCCAACCCGTTTGCAGATCTCGCCCGCGCCAAGCCGACGTCGATCATCAGCGTGGTGATTTTCGCCGCATTCCTGGGGGTTGCCGCGCTGCAACTGCTCAAGGATGACGTGGAAAAGGGCCAGAAAGTGCTCAACGCCATCGACACCCTGCAAGCCTGGGTAATGCGCCTGGTGCGCCTGGTGATGAAGCTGACGCCTTACGGTGTTTTGGCACTGATGACCAAGGTGGTCGCCGGCTCTAACCTGCAAGACATCATCAAGCTCGGCAGTTTTGTGGTGGTCTCGTACCTGGCGCTGGGCCTGATGTTTGTGGTGCATGGCCTGTTGCTGTCGCTGGCCGGGATCAACCCGCTGCGGTTCTTCCGCAAGGTGTGGCCGGTGCTGACCTTTGCCTTCACCAGCCGCTCCAGCGCAGCCGCCATTCCGCTGAGCATTGAAGCGCAGACCCGTCGCCTGGGCATTCCGCAATCCATCGCCGGGTTTGCCGCCTCGTTTGGCGCGACCATTGGCCAGAACGGTTGCGCCGGTCTCTACCCGGCCATGCTGGCGGTGATGGTTGCGCCGACCGTGGGCATCAACCCACTGGACCCGCTGTGGATCGCAACGTTGGTGGCGATTGTGACCTTGAGTTCGGCCGGTGTGGCAGGCGTGGGCGGCGGTGCGACCTTCGCCGCGCTGATCGTGCTGCCGGCGATGGGCTTGCCGGTGTCACTGGTGGCGCTGCTGATTTCCGTAGAGCCGCTGATCGACATGGGCCGCACGGCGCTGAACGTGAATGGTTCGATGACGGCGGGCGCGATTACCAGCCAGGTCATGGGGCAGACGGATAAAGCGCTGCTGGATGCTGATGAGCATGCTGAATTAGCGCAGGTCTAAGGCCTTAGATCGTTCCCACGCTCCGCGTGGGAATGCAGCCCAGGACGCTCTGCGTCCGTACCTGAAGGCCGTGACGCGGAGCGTCACAAGAGGCATTCCCACGCGGAGCGTGGGAACGATCTTAATTGCGCTCCCAGACTTCGAAGTTGTACGCCGGCTTATCACCTTCAGCTGGATTCTCCAGGTTTGTCACCAGCTTCCACTGGTTCAAATCAAACGCCGGAAACCACGCGTCGCCTTCCGGGCTCAACGCCACCCGCGTCAAATACAGGCGATCCGCCTGCTCCAGCCCCTGCGCATACAACTGCGCACCGCCGATCAGCATCAGCTCATCCACGCCCTGTTCCAGCGCCCAGGCTTCAGCCCGCTCAACTGCTGCCTCCAGTGACGGAAAAACTTCCGCACCTTCGAGCACCAAGCCGGTCTGACGGCTGACCACAATGTTCAAGCGCCCCGGCAACGGTCGGCCCAGGGAATCCCAGGTCTTGCGCCCCATGATGATCGGCTTGCCGAGCGTGGTGGCCTTGAAATATTTGAAATCCCCCGGCAAATGCCAGGGCATGCTGTTGTCGACGCCGATCACGCGGTTTTCACCGAGGGCTGCGATCAGGCTTAAAGGGAGAGTTTTTTTCATGCCGACGAGAATACCAGAGCCACGAGTCTGCGGTTATGCTCCAAGCTCACTTGCTCAACAGGACGGCGCGTGACTGTACTGAAACCGCTGCACACACTTTGGCTGACCGAAACCGTGCGCCTGCGCGAAGAACACGCAGGCCCGTTGGAAGACCTGGAAGCCAACCGCCTGGCGCGTACGGCCGGAGGCGATTTGCCGGCGCGCATCCAGCAGCGCGCCCTGCACCTGGCCGAGCGCGATGGCCTGACGGCCGCCCTCACCCGCTGGCTGCAAGGCGCGCGGTTGGCGTTGGTGCTGCTGGCGGTGGTGGCGGTTATCAGTGGCGCCGGGCTGGCCTTTGCCGCCTTGGGTAATGGCCTGACGCCGGTGAACGTGTTCTGGGCCTTGGGCAGCCTGCTCGGCTTGAACCTGATCCTGTTAATCAGCTGGGCCTTGGGCTTGTTGTTTGCCGGTGAACACAGCGCCAGTCTCGGGCGGCTGTGGTTGTGGCTCAGCGAAAAGCTTGCCCGCGATGCCAAAGCCGCGCAATTGGCGCCAGCCTTGCTGCTGTTGTTGCAGCGCCAGAAACTCAATCGTTGGGCCGTGGGCGTGCTGGTCAACAGCCTGTGGTTGCTGGCGCTGCTCAGCGCCATGGTGATTCTGCTGACACTGCTGGCCACGCGGCGTTACGGTTTTGTGTGGGAAACCACCATCCTCGGCGCCGATACTTTTGTCGCCGTGACCCAAGCCCTCGGCAGCCTGCCCGCCTTGCTCGGTTTTAATGTGCCGACGGTGGAGATGATCCGCGCCAGCGGTGACTCGGCCCTGAATATCGAAAGCGCTCGCCAGGCCTGGGCCGCGTGGCTGGTAGGCGTGCTGCTGGTTTACGGCCTGCTGCCCCGATTGCTCCTCGCGCTGCTGTGCCTGTGGCGCTGGAAACGCGGCCGCGCGGCATTGCGCCTGGACCTCAACCTGCCCGGCTACAGCCAACTGCGCGAGCGCCTGATGCCGAGCAGTGAACGGCTGGGCGTCAACGACGCCGCGCCCGAACAACTGCACCACGTCACCGGCGGCATCAGCGACCTGGAAAGCGACGGCGCCCTGCTGGTGGCCATCGAACTCGACGATCAACACCCGTGGCCGCCCAAGCTGCCGGGCTGCGTCAAGAACGCCGGTATCCTCGACAGCCGCGAATCGCGCAACAAACTGCTGGAACAACTCACGCGCTTCCCGCCCGCACGTCTGGCCATCGCCTGTGACCCGCGCCGCTCGCCGGATCGCGGCAGCCTGGCGTTGATCGCCGAGCTGGCCCGCAGCGCCACCGCCACCCGCGTATGGCTGTTGCAGGCGCCACCCGGCCAGGCGCTGGACGCCGAGCGCCTGGGCGACTGGCACGCCGCGCTGCAACAGCTGGAGCTGCCGTTCGCCGACTGTGCGCCGCTGAACTGGCTGGAGACCGGTCATGACTAAACCACTGAAGCTCGCCGTGGTCGGCCACACCAATGTCGGCAAAACCTCGCTGCTGCGCACGTTGACCCGTGATGTGGGCTTTGGCGAAGTTTCCCATCGCCCCAGCACCACCCGCCATGTGGAAGGCGCGCGCCTGTCGGTCGATGGCGAAGCCTTGCTGGAGCTGTACGACACACCTGGCCTGGAAGATGCCATCGCGCTGCTTGATTACCTGGAACGCCTTGACCGACCCGGCGAACGCCTCGATGGCCCGGCTCGCCTGGCGCGGTTCCTGGAAGGCAGCGAAGCCCGTCAGCGTTTCGAACAGGAAGCCAAGGTGCTGCGCCAACTGCTGGCCTCGGACGCCGGTTTATATGTGATCGACGCCCGCGAACCGGTGCTGGCCAAGTACCGCGACGAGCTGCAGGTGCTGGCCAGTTGCGGCAAACCATTGCTGCCGGTGCTCAACTTCGTCAGCAGCAGCGACCACCGCGAGCCGGACTGGCGCGAAGCCCTGGCCCGCCTCGGCCTGCATGCGCTGGTGCGCTTCGACAGCGTGGCGCCACCGGAAGACGGCGAACGCCGCTTGTATGAAAGCCTGGCGCTGCTGCTGGAAAACGCACGGCCGCAATTGGAGCGCTTGATCCTCGATCAGCAAGCCCAACGCCAGGCCCGCCAGCAAAGCGCCGCGCGCTTGATCGCTGAATTGTTGATCGACTGCGCCGCGTGCCGGCGCAGCGTAGTCACAGAGGATGAACAGCAAGCCATCAGCGACTTGCGCAAGGCTGTGCGCCAGCGCGAGCAAAAGTGTGTAGAGGCGCTGCTCAAACTGTTCGGCTTCCGCACTCAGGACGCTGCCGCCAGCGACTTACCGCTGCTGGACGGGCGCTGGGGTGATGATTTGTTCAACCCCGAAACCCTCAAACAACTCGGCGTGCGGGTCGGCGGCGGGATCGCCGCAGGCGCGGCAGCCGGTGCGGGTGTGGACCTGCTGGTCGGCGGTCTCACCCTCGGCGCCGCCGCCATTGCCGGTGCCATTGCCGGTGGCGCGCTGCAAACCGCACGCAGCTACGGCAGCCGCCTGCTGGGCAAGATCAAGGGCCAGCGCGAGCTGACCGTCGACGACAGCGTTTTACGCCTGCTCGCCCTGCGCCAACGTCAATTGCTCAAGGCCCTGAACCTGCGCGGCCATGCGGCGATGCACAGCATCAAGGTCGACACGCCTCAAGACCAAACCTGGCGGGCAGGCAAATTACCGGACGCTTTGCACAAGGCCCGTGCCTACCCGCAATGGTCGTGCCTTAACCCTCAGCCAAAGCTTAGCCAGGCTGAACGTCAGGAGCAGATTCATGTATTGGCGCAGTCACTCAAGGATGAGTGACTGCGAGCCCCCATGATCGGCCATACACCTGGCAAGGCTCATGAGGCCGGAATATCCAAGACCTTGACCTCAAAGGTTTCCGGTTCGTGCCAGCTGAACAGCAGGTATAGCTCAGCCAACTGGTGGACCAAACGCCGATCAATATCGTCGATTACACCGTCATGGTTGATATCGAAATGAATGTTCCATTCGAGCACTTGGTCGTTATCAAAGTCATAAGCGGCATTCCAGGCGACCAACGTGTGAGCATCAATGTCCCCGGTCCCCTCCTTAACGTGCAGACGCACAGTGTCGGGCGTGCCGTCTTTATAGAAGTCTTCGGAGAAAATTTTCATGTAGCGCGTTGAAGCCGTCCCAGGATTAAACCAGTTGAGCTTCAAATAGGCAGAGGCAAACTTGTCCAACAACAGTTTGTCGAGCCGACTTTCCCGACCATCATTCGTCACATCCCCTCGGCTGTAGTCGATTTTCCCGTCAGTTGGGAAGTCGTAGGCCACGGCATGACGGATCAAGCTGTCTCGAATACCGGGGGTGCTTTGGTAGAACTGAAGCAACACAGTATCTGCCTGGCCAGCTCCTGTTCGGTCCTGTGCGAAAACTTTTAAATAGCGCATTGTTCGACTCCTTGTTCAAACTTATCCAAGCTCGGATGAGCGTATTCATACCCATTGAACGCAAGGAAGTTGACGCTGATGGATCGGAGCGTGCGCCGCCAACTGTCACCCTTGTTAAACCAGCTCAACCAAAAAAATGTATTGGCAAATGCCTTGAGCAACCCATCAATGCCTGTGGAGTAACGCTGATAAAAATGCATCATCTTTTCTCTTGCGTGGCTGAAGTCACATGAGAGTAATGAAGCTGGCAAAAGCGTCGCTAGTCGACGCTTCTGGACTGAACGTATGAATTCACCCTGCCATGGGTAGACGTTTGTCTCAACGCACTGAGGCAAACATCAAACCGTTTTGAATCGCGCCGAAGTATGCCAACCAAATGCCAGGAAAGCGTCACACAAGGCTTTAGTGGCGTCGCTATCCCGATGATCGCCACTACAATCGCGCTTCGGACCCGAGTGGGTAATCGACTCCACGATGCCATCATTATCGCCGTCATAGCCCACGACGCTATGCATCAAGACGCGTCTGCCCTGTGATGTACAACACTGATGAAAACTCAGCTTAAGCATATTAGGCACGCCTCCCCCAGACCAGCGGGCGACTCGCATCGTCAGGTAACGCCGCCAGGTTTCGCCAGGATTGAACCAGTTCAGTTGCAGGAAAACATCTGAAAATGTCTTGAGCAACGCCTTATCTTCCGCCGATCTATAACCATCAAAATTGATATCGCCTGGTAACAAGATCTCGGTGGCACCATCGGCGGTGATATCAACAGCCACCGCCTCATGGACCAGTTCATCAGGATCGCCAGCAGGTCGCTCAAAAAATTGCAGAATAACCATATCAGCCCTGCCATTACCGCTACGGTCCTGGGCAGTCGCTTTCAAATAGCGCATCACCTACTCTCGCTTTATTAATTGAAGAACCACAGAGAGTAATAACGCCTGCACTCGTGCCTCTAGCCGTCGCGTCCCGGTTTGTCGTATGAATTCACGCTAGCTGTTATCGGCAGACGTAAGTCAAATGCTGTTGTCTTTGTACCATTTGAACCCAAGGAAACTACTGCACAAGGAACGGATCAGCTCTTTGTCTGCCTGATCAACTACGCCGTTTTTATCCACATCGGTATGGGTAAACCATTCCAGGACGCCATTCCCGTAGCCATCAAAGGCTGAGGCCTGATAAGCCAACGTTGGTTTACGCCCTGTACTGCGCCGGTCCAGAAAATTAAGTTGCACACCGTTGGGCGGGCGTTTTTCGTACTCATGGATGGCGATGATTACCAACGTGCGCTTCCAACTTTCACCGTAATTAAACCAGTTCAGTTTAAGAAAGGTGTTAGCAAACGTCTTGATCATGTGGCTGTCGATGACGGTGCTCTTGCCATCCACCTCGATGTCCACAACCGTCTGCAGATCCACGCTGGCATCGCCATCCATATCAACGACAAACGCTTCATGAACCACCTCGTCAAACCCAGCAGCACTGCGTTCATAGAAATGTAGAAACACGGTATCTGCGCGCCGATTACCACTGCGGTCTTGAGCGGTGACTTTTAAATAACGCATATTTATCTCGGTTGTAATTAAAAAACTGATCAATAGAAATCAACAACCAGCTCGCGGCACAAAACCGGTGCCAGGCGTATACCAACACCATCAATGTCTTCAGTAATTTGATAGCCGACCAGGCCGTCAGCTGATGTATCAACAGCGGTCGCTATGCGCGCCAACTCGTCCGGCAGTTGCGTCAGTCTCATACCACCGCATCTCCAGAAAAAGGGTGCCCAGTACTCGCATCAATTCTTTATCCACTTTATCGGCGACACCGTTTCCATCGATATCACTGTTGGTAAAGGTCTCGAGCACACCATTGCTGTCAGCGTCATACGCTGCGGCGCTGCATGTCAGGCTCTCTTTGCGAACCCCGCCCAGCAAATCGTGGAGTTGCAACTTGATGGCATTGGGTTTGCCTTGCTTATCGTAATGGTCCACATACACGCTCAACGTGCGCTGGGAACTGTCGCCTTTGTTGAACCAACCGAGTTTTAAAAACGCATTGGCAAATGCCTTGAACAGTTGTTTATCTCGAATGGTGCTCTGCCCATCACGGTTGATATCACCGGCGCACTGCACATCGATCACCGAGTCGCCGTCCATGTCCACCGCCAGGGCTTCATGCCTCAATGCATCCGGCTCGCCGGTCTGGCGCTCATAAAGGTGCACGATGACGGTATCAGCCTTACCGTTACCGCTGCGGTCCTGAGCGGTCGCTTTTAAATAACGCATGGGAATGTCTCTAAAATGGGCAAGACCCAAGGCTATTCCAGGTCTTGGCCATTTAAGAGTTCATGACGTCTGAACCGCGGGTATGAAAGAGCGCCGACAGGCGTGCTAACTGCCGACACCGGCTGCCAGCAGGCCACGTGCCTTGGCTTTCAGCAGGTCCAAGTCGACCACGGGCACGTGCATTTGCTTGGCCTGCTCATCCCAGTGGCGCATGCGCAGGCTGACGTGGCAAAGCGGATCCTGCTCAAAGGCCTGGGCCTCTGCGGCTGTCATTACGCCACCCTGATAACCCAAGGTACGGCGACTGGCTTCGCTCAAGCGCGCGTAGTAGTCCGGCTGGCTGAAGGTCAGGTAGCGCTTGGCCTGCACGTGATATTCCACCAGCTTGGCCATGCGCTCGCCGAAACCTGCGCGGCGCAGATAATCCGCGCCCAGGCGCTCGTGGCTGACCACGCCATAGCCACCCATGTTTTCGCCGCCCTGCCCGCAGAGGTGCCCGATGTCGTGGAAAAACGCCGCCAGCACCACTTCATCGTCGAAGCCTTCGGCCATAGCGAGTTGCGCAGCCTGGGACATGTGCTCGATCTGCGACACCGGCTCGCCGATGTAATCGGCCGCGCCGTGCTGTTCGTACAAGCCGAAGACTTCGGTGATTGCCTGTTCCGGGTTCATCATGCGCGTCCCCACAATGCTGTGATATTTCGCTCGGCCATTGCCGGGCCCACACTCATGCCTACGCCCGAGTGCATCAACGCCGCGCTCACGCCCCGCGCCACACGCAGGAATGAAAACGGCGCCGGGCCGCGTGAGCCGTACACACCTTGCCAGCGTTCCACTATCTGGATTTTGCAGCCCAGCGTCTGCTCCGCCAGCTCGATCAGCCAGTCATCGACTTGCTCGGCATTGAACGGCGATGCGTCGCTGCCGTAGTCATGGGAGTCGCCGATGATCAGCTCGCCCTGCGGTGTCGGACTGATCAGCAAGTGAATCCCGTGCTCTTGCAGGTGGGGCGCTTCACGCAGGATCTGCGCCTGCACCGGCGCAGCTTCCGGCAGGTCGGCAAACGCGCCGTAGTGAACGCAACTAAGGCCCGTGAGCAATGCGTGTTGCAGGTTCAGGTTGAGCGCAGGCCGGGCGCGCAGCATTTGCAGGCGACAGATGCTCGGGTTGAGCTCGGCCATCGAATCGGCCAACAACGTCTGGTAATCGTGGCCGGAGCATACGATGACCTGCTCACCGCGAAAGCTGCCCGCGGTGGTGTGTACCTGGCCAGGCTCAACGTCGCGCACCAGGGTGGAGAAATAGAACTGCACCTTCAATTCCTGGGCCAGATAATTGATCAGCGCCGGGATCGCTTCGCGCGAATACAGTTGCTGATCATCCTTGCCATGCAGCGCGGCACGGTGATGGCGGAACTGGCCGCCGTACAGGTCTTTGATCGCCGCGCCTTGCAGCAGCTGGACGTTGTAGCCGTGTTCTTGCGCCCGGCCAGCGCAGAAAGCTTCCAGCAGATGCTCTTCGGCTTCGGTGCGGGCGAACAGGTAGGAGCCGTTGCGCTTGAGCTGCAAGCCCGCCACCTTCGCCCATTGGCCCCAGATATCACGGCTTTCCCGTGCCAGATCGAGCATCGGCCCAGGGGGTTGGCCGGTGACCAGTGCCTGGCCGAAGTTGCGCACGGAGGCGCCCAGCGGTGTGGCGCTGCGCTCGAAGACCTTGACCTTGAGGCCGCGTTTGGCGGCGGCGTAGGCGTGGGAAAGGCCGAGGATGCCGGCGCCGATGATCAGCAGATCGCTACTCATGTGTTCCTCTCGTTCCCACGCTCTGCGTGGGAACGCATCCAGTGACGCTTTGCGTCACGACTTCCAAAAGCGGACGCGGAGCGTCCAGGGCCGCATTCCCACGCGGAGCGTGGGAACGATCATCAGTTACTGCTTCTCGGACTTGCCGTCATAGCGCTTGCGCCACTCGGTCAGGATGCTGTCACGGTTTTTCGAGGCCCAGGCGAAGTCGTTCTTGATCAAGCGCTGTTCGTAGTCAGCCGGCAATTCGGTCTGTGGCTTGGCGATACCCGGCTGGGCGAGGACGGCGAAGTTGTCCTTGTACAGCTCCATCGCAGCGGGGCTGGCGGAGAAGTCGGCAAGTTTTTTCGCGGCGTCGGCGTGGCTGGTGCCCTTGATCACGGCAGTCGCTTCGATGTCCCAGCCCAAGCCTTCTTTAGGCAGGATGATGTCCAACGGCGCGCCTTGGCGTTTGAGCTGCACGGCCGGGTATTCAAACGAAATACCAATCGGGAATTCCCCGGAAGCCGCCAGCTTGCACGGCTTGGAGCCGGAGTGAACGTACTGGCCGATGTTCTGGTGCAGGTCGTCCATGTACTGCCAGCCCTGCTTCTCGCCGAAGGTCTGCAGCCAGGCGCTCACATCCAGAAAGCCGGTGCCGGACGATGCCGGGTTAGGCATCACGATCTTGCCCTTGTACTCAGGCTTGGTCAGGTCTTGCCAGCTCACCGGTTTGCTCAGGCCTTGTTTCTCGGCTTCGACGGTGTTGAAGCAGATGGTCGCAGCCCACACGTCCATGCCGACCCAGGCCGGTGGGTTAGCGGCGTCGCGGTAGTTTTTGCCGATCTTGTCCAGATCCTTGGGCGCATAGTTATCCAGCATGCCCTGCTGATCGAGGATCGCCAGGCTGGACGCGGCCAACCCCCACACCACGTCAGCCTGCGGGCGGGCTTTTTCGGCCAGCAGTTTGGCGGTGATGATACCGGTGGAGTCACGCACCCACTTGATATCGATATCCGGGTTGGCTTTTTCGAAGGCTTGTTTGTAGGTCTTCAACTGCTCGGCTTCGAGGGCCGTGTACACCGTCAATTCGGTTTTGGCGGCAAAGGCATTCAGGCTGAATGCGCTGAGCAGAGCAGCGGCCAGGGCCAAGGGCTTGAACATGGAGCACCTCCTTCAGGGATTTTTATTGGCCGGGCGCGGTTTGGCGCCAGGCTTGGGAGCGGCGCAAAGCGCCACGTGAGGCCCACGCCAGCAGCAGCGAGACGCCGGCCGAGGTGAACAGGATCAGGGTCGACATGGCCGCAGCGCCGCCCACATTGCCGGCGTCGTCCATGTTCAACACGGCGACGGCGGCGAGGATGGTGTCGGGGCTGTAGAGGAAGATCGCGGCGGACACGGTAGTCATCGCCGACACAAACAGGTAGCGCACGATGTCCAGCAACGCGGGCAGGCAGATCGGCACGGTGACGCGCAGATAGTGGCGGTACAGCGGCGCCTTGAGGGACAGCGCGGCGGCTTCGAACTCGGCATCCAACTGGCGCAGCGCGGTGGTTGCGGTCATTTGCGCGGTGGTCAGGTAGTGCGCAATGGTGCACACCACCAGCAACGTCATGGTGCCGTAGAACACGTGCAGCGGGTTGCCGTTGAGGTTGAAGAAGAACACGTAACCCAGGCCCAGCACCAAGCCGGGCACGGCCATCGGCACAAAGCTGAGCATGCGCAGCGCCAGGTTCAGGCCTTTCTGGCCCTTGGTCTTTTCCATCAGGTAGGCGCCAGTGAAGATCAGCACGCTGCCGATCAGCGCGGCGCACAGGGCCATGGTCAGGCTGTTGCGATAGGCCAGCCAGCCGCCGCCGGCCGTGTCTTCAAACTGGTAGTGATTGAGCGATAACGACAGGTTGTACGGCCAGAACTTCACCAGCGAGGAGTACACCGCCATGCCGAACACCAGCAGCAACACGGCGCAAATCAACAGCACAATCGCCAGGTAGCAGCCATCCCTTAAGCGCGACGGCGCGGGTTGGAACACCTGGGCGCGGCCGCTCATGGAATCGCCATGACGGCGGCGCAGCCAGGCGTCCACAGCAAAGCTGAACAGCGCCGGCAACAACAACACCATGCCGATCAAGGCGCCGCGACCGAATTGTTGCTGGCCGACCACCGCCTTGTAGGCTTCCAGCGCCAACACCTGATAATCGCCACCGACCACCACGGGCACGCCGAAGTCGGTGATGGTCAGGGTGAACACTAGGCAAAACGCCGCGAACACCGCCTGGCGCGTGGCCGGCCAGGTGATGCTGCGAAACGCCCGGGCGGAGCTTGCGCCCATGCTGGAGGCGGCATCGAACAGGCGCGCATCCGCCAGGGACAGCGCCGACAGCAGAATCATCAGGGCGTGTGGGAAGGTGTAGATGACTTCACCCAGCACAATGCCCCAGAAGCCGTAGATATTGTCCGAGAGCAAGCCACGCAACATGCCTTGGTTACCGAACAGATAGACCAGCGCAATACCCGGCAACATCGACGGGGCCATCAATGGCAGCAGTGACAGGCCGCGCCAGATTGGCTTGCCGGGGATCAGCGTGCGTTGCAGTGCGTAGGCAAACAGGTAGGCCAGCGGTACGACGATGGCCGCCACGCTGAGGGACACTTTCAGGCTGTTGCCCAACAGCCAATGGAAGTTGGCGCTGGTTACCAGCTCCCGCGCCGCGACCAGCCCGCCGCCCTGCCCGGCTTCGCTGCTGAAGCCGCGCCAGAAGATCGCCAGCAGCGGCAACAACACCGCCATGCCCAGCAGGAGTAACCAAAGCAGCTTGCCGCCGACTACGAAGAGGCGGTCGCCAAGCTCAGCGCGGGAAACCTGACGAGCCACGTGGTCGGGTATCGGCAGACTCATATCAGCAGCCATCTCAGGCAAACACCTGCAGGCTGCGCGGCGGCAAAGCCACCCAGATATCCTGCGCGCCCAGGCGCGGCATGGCTTCGGGGGCCAGTTCGGCCAACAGCGGGTGGCCTGGCAATTGCTCCAGCTCAAAGCTCATGCGGCAGCGGTTGCCGAGGAAGGTGATCTCGCGGACCTTGGCCGGGAACAGGTTTTCTTCATGCACCAGCGGGTTGACGCTGATGGCTTCCGGGCGGCAGAACAAGCGGCCGGACTTGGCCTTGCTGGCGCTGTCATCCAGGCGCATGTGCAAGCCGCCGACCTGGGCATGGCTGTCACTGCTGCGGCTGAACGGCAGCCAGTTGCCCTGGCCGACAAACTCCGCCACAAACGGCGTGGCCGGGCGGTCGTAGATTTCCTGGGGCGTGGCGTACTGCTCGACCTTGCCGTTGTTCATTACCGCGATGCGGTCGGCCATCAGCATGGCCTCGTCCTGGTTGTGGGTGACCATCAGCGTGGTAATGCCCAGGCGCCGTTGCAATTGGCGCAACTCGGTACATAGATGCTCGCGCACACGGGCGTCGAGGGCCGACATGGGTTCGTCCAGCAGCAGTAGCGATGGCGCCGGTGCCAGGGCGCGGGCCAGGGCGACGCGCTGTTGTTGGCCGCCGGAGAGTTGGCCGGGGTACTTTTTTTCGCTGCCGACCAGGCCGACCAGTTCAAGCATCTGCCCGACACGCTTGCGCACTTCGTCGCGACCACTGCCGGTAAGGCCGTAGCCGATGTTCGCTTCGACAGTCAGGTTGGGAAACAGCGCGTAGGACTGGAACAGAATGCCGTAGTCCCGCGCCTGCGGCGGCAGCAGGGAAACATCGCGGTTGCCCAGGTAAAGCTCACCGCTGTCCTGGCGCTCCAGGCCAGCGATGCAGCGCAGCAAGGTGGTCTTGCCGCAGCCGGACGGGCCCAGCAGGCACACCAGCTCGCCGGCAGCGACTTCCAGGGACACGTTGTCCAGCGCGGTGAAGGCGCCAAAGCGTTTCTGGATACCGCGCACCTTCATTGGCGCGCCGGGTTGGGTCAGGGCTGTGTTCATGCAAGGCACCTCATCAAACTGATAAAGGCCATGCTAGGCGGGCAATGCGTCCTTGATGTGGCAGAAAGGCAAAAGGCGGTGATAGTGGTATTGGTGGATTTGGGTGTAAGGCGATCGTTCCCACGCTCTGCGTGGGAATGCATCTTGTGACGCTCCGCGTCACGACACCCAAGAACAAACGCGGAGCGTCCAGGGCGGCATTCCCACGCGGAGCGTGGGAACGATCAGAGCGGCGACATTTCCTGCGCCAAACCCAGAAACGCCGCCGGCAACCGCGCGCCTTTGCGCTCCTTGAGGCAGTACAAATACTCGGGAATCTGCGGCGCGTTCTCGATGGTCAGCACCCGCAGTTGCGGGTCATGGGGCACTTCCTGGCGGGCGATGATGCTGATGCCGATATTGCGCAACACCGCCTCGCGAATCGACTCACGGCTGCCGATTTCCAGCAACGGCCCGTAACTCACGCCTGCGCCCTGCAACATCTCTTCAGTCAGCCGCCGCGTGGTGGAGCCGGCTTCGCGCATCAGCAAGGTATGCCCGGCGAGCGCGCTCAGCGGCACATGTTCAAGCTTGGCCAGGGGATGATTGCGATGCACCGCCAGCACCAGCGGGTCGGTGCCCAGCACGCGGCGGATCAGGCGTGGGTCTTCGAGCAGTTGCGAGGAGGCAGCGACATCGACCCGGTAATCGTCCAGTGCTTCGAGCACCTGTTGGGAATTGCCGATTTCCACCGAGACGTCCACATGGGGCAGGCGTTCGCGAAAGGCTTTGACCAGATCGAGGATGTAGTACGGCGCCGTGGCGGCAATCCTCAAGGCGCCTTGGACCTGGCCAGTATTGCGCAGGAAAAACTCGATATCGGCTTCCTGCTGCAACAGCACCTTGACCATCGGCAGCAAGCGCGCGCCGTCGTCACTGACGGTGAGGCGGCGCCCGCCGCGGTAGAACAGTTCAACGCCGTATTGGCTTTCGAGGTTGCGAATCTGGGTGGTGACGGTGGGCTGGCTCAGGCCGAGTTTTTTCGCCGCCTGGGTAATGCTGCCCAGGCGGGCGACCATAAAAAACGCCTTTAACTCAGCACTCAGCACACCGCCCTCTCATCGTCTATTTGCGCAACAGGCGCAGACCATTGAACACCACCAGCAGGCTCACGCCCATGTCCGCGAACACCGCCATCCACATGGTCGCCATGCCGAGGAAGGTGACTGCCAGGAAGATCGCCTTGATCACTAACGCCAGGGCGATGTTCTGCTTGAGGATACTCGACGTTTGCCGCGACAGACGAATGAATGCCGGAATCTTGCGCAGATCATCGTCCATCAACGCCACGTCGGCGGTCTCGATCGCCGTGTCGGTGCCCGCTGCGGCCATGGCAAAGCCGATTTCGGCACGGGCCAGCGCCGGAGCGTCGTTGATACCGTCGCCGACCATGCCTACCCGGCGGCCTTGGCCGTAGAGGGTTTCGATGGCTTGCAGTTTGTCGGTGGGCAACAGGTCGCCCTGGGCCTGATCGATGCCAACCTGCGCCGCAATCGCCTGGGCGGTGTGGGTGTTGTCGCCGGTGAGCATCAGGGTCTTGATGCCCAGCTCGTGCAGCTGCTGGATAGCCTCGCGGCTGCTGTCTTTTACCGTGTCGGCCACGGCGAACAATGCCAGCGGGCCGGACTTGTCGAGCAGCAGCACCACGGACTTGCCTTGTTTTTCCAGGGCGAACAGCTTTTCTTCCAGCGCCGGCGAGCACAGGCCCAGGTCTTCCACCAGACGGTGGTTGCCCAAGTGGTAGGTTTCGCCGTTGATGTCGCCACGCACACCGCGACCAGCCAGGGCCTCGAAGTTATCCACAACGTGGCTTGGCAGATTTTTATCCACAGCTGCCTTGGCTATAGCCAGCGACACCGGGTGGTCGGAGCGCCCGGCCAGGCTGGCCGCCAGGGCGGGTGCGCTGTCTTCGACAGTGGGGAACAGCGCCAGGTAATCGGTTTGCACCGGTTTGCCGTGGGTGATGGTGCCGGTCTTGTCGAGGGCCAGGTAGTCGAGCTTGTAACCGCCCTCCAGGTACACGCCGCCCTTGATCAAGATGCCTTTGCGCGCCGCAGCCGCCAGGCCGCTGACGATGGTCACCGGGGTGGAAATCACCAGGGCGCATGGGCACGCGACCACCAGCAGTACAAGGGCGCGGTAGATCCAGTCGAACCATACGCCGGCCATGAACAGCGGCGGGATAATCGCCACGCCCAGGGCAAACAGGAAGACTGCCGGGGTGTAGACCTTCGAGAAGCTGTCGACAAAGCGCTGGGTCGGCGCCCGTGCGCCTTGGGCCTGTTCCACCGCGTGAATGATGCGCGCCAGGGTGGAATTGTTAGCCGCAGCGGTGACCTTGTATTCAAGGGAACCGGCCTGGTTGATGGTGCCGGCGAAAACTTTATCGCCCACGGTTTTTTCAATCGGCAGGCTTTCGCCGGTGATCGGCGCCTGATCGATGGTGGATTGACCGGCGGTGACCTCACCGTCCAGGCCAATGCGCTCGCCGGGTTTTACCCGCACGATAGCGCCCAATTCAATGCTTTTTACTTCCTGTTCGAGCCACGAGCCGTCGGCCTGCTGCACCGTAGCCTGTTCCGGTGTCATCTGCATCAGGCCACTGATGGCGTTGCGCGCACGGTCCAGGGACTTGGCTTCGATCAGCTCAGCTACGGTGAACAGGAACATCACCATGGCCGCTTCCGGCCACTGGCCGATCAGGATCGCGCCGGTCACCGCGATGCTCATCAGCGCGTTGATGTTCAGGTTGAGGTTTTTCAGGGCGATCCAGCCCTTTTTATAGGTGGTGAGGCCGCCACTGAGGATCGACACCAGTGCCACCAGGGCAATCAGCCAAGTCGGTGCCACGCCCGTAAAATGCAGCACTTCAGCGCCCAACGCGCCTACGCCGGACACCGCCAACGGCCACCAATGCTTTTTGGCGGGCGGCGCAGCGGCGGGCGTGCCCTCTTCGATAGGGTCGGCCTGCATGCCGATGGATTTGATCGCCGCGATGATCGGCGCAGTGCTCGGCAGGTCGTGGGTGACGCCGAGGATGCGGTTGATCAGGTTGAATTCCAGCTGCTGCACACCGGCGAGCTTGCCCAGTTTGTTCTGGATCAGCGTCTGCTCGGTGGGGCAGTCCATGGCTTCGATGCGGAAGGTGCTCAGGCGCGAGCCGGCTGTCGGCGCTTCGCTCAGCGTGACCACGGCAGGCGCTGCCTTGCTGGAACAGCAGGAGTCGCCATGGCTGCCATGCTCATGCTTTGTGACCGGCGTCAGCTTGGCGCCATGTTCGTGGCCATGTTCGTGGCTATGTTCGTGGCTATGTTCGTGGCTATGGTCATGAGCATGGTCGTGCTTGTGATCATGTTTTTTCGGGGTGTGGATGGAATCGCTCATTCTGTCGCGTCCGTAAAGGTGCCTGTTGCCAAGTAAAGACCCTGTAGCCACTATAGGGTCAAGCACCCATTTGGAGATTGCTGCGATGAAGATCGGCGAATTGGCCAAACTGACCGATTGTCAGGTGGAAACCATCCGTTATTACGAGAAAGAAGGCCTGCTGCCGCCCCCGGCACGCACCGATGCCAACTATCGCGTGTACACCCAGGCGCACACCGAACGGCTGATCTTTATCCGCAACTGTCGCAGCCTGGACATGACGCTTGAAGAAATCCGCAGCCTGCTGGGGCTACGCGACAGCCCACAGGACCAGTGCGAGAGTGTGAATGCGCTGATCGACGAGCATATCCACCATGTAAAAGCGCGGATCGATGGGCTGTTGGCGTTGCAGGCGCAATTGCTCGACCTGCGCCAACGCTGCGGCGGCGGGCCGGATCTGGACCAGTGCGGGATTTTGCAGCGGCTGGAGGTCAGCGGCAGTGTGGCGGCCAGCGAAGCGGAGCCTTCGCATGTGGGCAGAAGCCACGGGCATTAAGGCGCACACAAAAGAACTGTGGGAGCTGGCTTGCCTGCGATAGCGGTGGATCAGAGGCATTGATATCGCCTGACACTCCGCTATCGCAGCATAGGTATCTACACAACCGGTTAACACGAAGTCTGCGACAGGTGGGTTGTTGTGGCGAGCAGGCTTGTCCTGCGTTGGGCTGCGAAGCGGCCCCAGTAAAGGCAGCGCATTTTTCCTGAAAGAGCTCAGCGTCTGGGTTAGGGGCTGCTTCGCAGCCCAACGCAGGACAAGCCTGCTCGCCACAGGAGAAATTGGTTGCCTTCAAACGTTGTGTAGATACCTATGGCTATCGCAGGCAAGCCAGCTCCCACATAAGCCAGTTGCCACATTTGACCGAAGCAGGCTTTAGATCGCCACGTCAGCCTTGATGCTCGGATCGGCGTCGTAACCCACAATCTCGAAGTCTTCGAACTTGTAGTCATAGATCGACGCCGGCTTACGCTTGATCACCAGCTCCGGCAGTTTCTTCGGCGTGCGCGCCAGCTGGGTGCGGATCTGTTCCATATGGTTGCTATAGGCATGGGTGTCGCCAGTGGTGACGATGATCTCGTGCGGGATCAGGTCGCATTGCTGGGCCAGCATATGGGTCAGCAACGCCAGCGCGGCGGTGTTGTACGGCAGGCCGAGGAATACGTCGGAGCTGCGGATGTACAACTGCATCGACAGATGGCCGTCATGCACAAACGCCTGGTACAGCAGGTGGCACGGCGGCAGGGCTTGCTTGCCGTTGCGCGCGTTTTCCTGCGGGCTCTTGGTTTCGTCCGGCAGGTATTCGACGTTCCAGCCGTGGAACAGGATGCGACGGCTGTTAGGGTTGTTCTTCAACGTGTCGACCATGTAGTCGATCTGGTTGATGGTGCCGCCGTCCTTGGTGGGCCAGGCGGTCCACTGCTCGCCGTACACCGGGCCGAGGTCGCCGTCTTCGGTGGCCCATTCGTCCCAGATTTTCACGCCGTTTTCGTTCAGCCACTTGATGTTGGTATTGCCACTCAACATCCAGATCAATTCGTTGGCGATGCTTTTGAAATGAAGCTTCTTGGTGGTCAGCAGCGGGAAGCCGTCGGCCAAGTTATGCCGATACTGACGGGCAAACACGGCCTTGGTGCCGGTGCCGGTGCGATCGCCCTTGGTCAATCCATTGGTCACGACGTCGTTCAGTAGTTCGAGATATTGCTTCATGTTTTTACCCGTATCAAAGAAGCCGAGGCTCGCAAAAGCCTCGGCGTTCGAATTTAAAGCGCGGCGTTCTTGATGCCTTGCGGGCGATTGTACGCCCACCACAGCAGGCCCAGGCCCGCCAGGATCATCGGCATGCTGAGGATCTGACCCATGGTCAGCCAGCCCCACGCCAGGTAACCCAGCTGCGCATCCGGCACGCGGACGAACTCGACGATGAAGCGGAAGATCCCGTAGAACAACGCAAACATGCCGGAAACCGCCATGGTTGGGCGTGGCTTGCGCGAGAAGATATAAAGAATCAGGAACAGTGCCACACCTTCCAGGGCGAACTGGTAGAGCTGCGACGGGTGGCGCGGCAGTTGCGCCGGGTCGCTGAAGGGTGGGAACACCATGGCCCACGGCACGTCGCTCGGCTTGCCCCACAATTCGGCGTTGATAAAGTTACCGATACGCCCGGCGCCCAGGCCAATCGGCACGAACGGTGCGACGAAGTCCATCAGCTGGAAGAACGACTTGCCGTTGCGGCGGCCGAACCACCACGCTGCGATCATCACACCGACGAAGCCACCGTGGAACGCCATGCCGCCCTTCCACACTTCGAAAATCAGGGTCGGGTTGGCGATATAGGCTGGAAGATCGTAGAACAGCACATACCCGAGGCGTCCGCCGACGATCACGCCCATCGACATCCAGAACACCATGTCGGAGAGCTTCTCCTTGGTCCAGGTCGGGTCGAAACGGTTCAGGCGCCGGGAAGCCAGCAGCCATGCACCGCCGATGCCGATCAGGTACATCAACCCGTACCAGTGGATTTGCAGCGGACCGATGGCCACGGCCACCGGGTTGATCTGCGGGTAAGGCAGCATTGCGACTCCTCGTTAAATCATTAGTCATGGCGCACCCGACCATGCCGGTGTGGGATTAAGCCTGCGTTACAGCCGCAATTTCAAATTAAGAAGTTCAGAAGCGCCCATTAGCCCGGCATGTTAACGGATGGAAGGCGCTCGGCCCAACTTCGATACGATGGATAGCCATCCGTTGTATGGGTAGAGTGAGCAAAACACAAAGGGAACGCCTATGTGCCTGATTGTTTTCGCCTGGCGGCCGGGCCACGCCCAGCCGCTGATCGTCGCGGCCAACCGTGATGAATTCTATGCTCGCCCCAGCCTGCCGCTGGCTCAGTGGCCGGATGCGCCGCATGTCTATGCCGGTCGCGACCAGGAAGCCGGTGGCACCTGGCTTGGCGTAAACGCCGACGGTCGTTTTGCTGCGCTGACTAATATTCGCGACCCGCACCAGCCGCCGGCACGCAAGTCCCGAGGGGAATTGGTAGCGCGCTTTCTCAGTGGATCACTGCCAATTGACGACTATCTAGCCGATGTTAACGGCCGTTCGATTGAATATTCCGGCTTTAACCTGCTGGTGGGTACACGGGATGAGCTGTGGCATTACAACGCCAACGAGACCGAGCCCACGCGGCTGGAGGCTGGGGTTTATGGGCTGTCGAATGCCGGGCTGAATACGCCCTGGCCCAAATTGCTCAAAGCCAGGGCGGCGTTGAGTGAATTGCTAGAGCACCCACAGCCACAGGCCTTGCTGGATATTTTGAGCGACCCGCAGACCGCGCCATTTGCCGACTTGCCGGACACCGGCGTGGGCCTGGCGACCGAGAGCCTGCTGTCCAGCGTGTTTATCGCCAGCCCCAGTTATGGGACGCGGGCGAGTACAGCGCTGATTGTGAATGCCGATGGGTCGCGACAGATGGTGGAGCGTAGTTTTGGGCCACTGGGTGGGCGGTTGGGTGAGGTCGAACTGAGCATTTGATGATGTTGATCGTTCCCACGCTCTGCGTGGGAATGCCGCCCTGGACGCTCTGCGTCCGCTCTTGAAGGCGTGACGCGGAGCGTCACTGGATGCATTCCCACGCAGAGCGTGGGAACGATCACGCCAGGCCCTACAGGGTTTTTGCAGATGCCGGATTGATCATCCGCGTCAGCCCCAGGTTCTTCAGCGCCAGTTGCAGCGAGCTGTGGATAACTTGCGGGTTGTCGATGGTCATCAACTCGGCCAGCAGGTCCTTGGCCATGCTCAGTTCAACCTGACGCAGCATCCACTTCACCTTCGGCAAGTTGGTGGCGTTCATCGACAGGCTGTCAAAGCCCATCGCCATCAACAGCACCGCCGCCGCCGGGTCGCCGGCCATTTCGCCGCAGATGCTCACCGGCTTGCCTTCGGCATGGGCGTCGCGCACCACATGTTGCAGTGCTTGCAGCACTGCCGGGTGCAGGTAGTCGTAGAGGTCGGCCACCCGTGGGTTGTTGCGGTCTACGGCCAGCAGGTATTGGGTCAGGTCGTTGGAGCCGACCGAGAGGAAGTCCACCTGCCGTGCCAGTTCTTTGGCCTGGTACACCGCCGCCGGGATTTCGATCATTACGCCAATCGGTGGCATCGGCACGTCGGCGCCTTCGTCGCGCACTTCGCCCCAGGCACGGTGGATAAGATGCAGCGCTTCTTCCAGCTCGTGCGTGCCAGAGATCATCGGCAGCAGAATGCGCAGGTTGTTCAGGCCTTCGCTGGCCTTGAGCATCGCGCGGGTCTGGACGAGGAAAATTTCAGGGTGGTCGAGGGTTACACGAATGCCGCGCCAGCCAAGGAAGGGGTTGTCTTCCTTGATCGGGAAATACGACAGTGACTTATCGCCGCCGATGTCCAGGCTGCGCATCGTCACCGGCAACGGGTGGAAGGCGGACAGTTGCTCGCGATAAATCGCCAGCTGCTCCTTCTCGCTCGGGAAACGCTGGTTGATCATGAACGGCACTTCGGTGCGGTACAGCCCCACCCCTTCGGCGCCGCGCTGTTGCGCCCGGGCCACATCGGCCAGCAAGCCGGTGTTGACCAGCAGCGGCACACGGTGGCCATCGAGGGTTACGCACGGCAGCTCGCGCAGCGAATCGAGGCCCAGCGCCAGTTGTTTCTCTTCTTCCACCACCTCGGCGTATTGCTTGCGCAACAGCTCGCTGGGGTTGGTAAAGACTTCGCCGCGATGGCCGTCGACGATCATGTCGATGCCGTCGACCTTGGAATACGGCAGGTCCACCAGGCCCATTACCGTCGGAATACCCATGGCCCGAGCCAGGATCGCGACGTGGGAGTTACCCGAACCCAATACCGACACCAAACCCACCAGTTTGCCCTCTGGCACTTCGCCGAGCATGGTGGCGGTCAGTTCTTCACTGATCAGGATGGTGTTGTCGGGGTAAACCAGGTTGGTGGTGCGGTCTTCCTGCAAGTAGGCCAGCAGACGGCGGCCGAGGTCGCGCACATCCGAGGCGCGCTCACGCAGGTAGGCGTCGTCCATCAGTTCGAAACGGTTGACGTGATCGGTGACCACCTGGCGCAGCGCGCCCTGTGCCCACTGGCCCGTCTTGATCACGGTTTTGACTTCGTTACCCAGGGACGCGTCGTCGAGCATCATCTGGTACACGTCGAACAGCGCGCGCTCTTCGGGGCGCAGTTGCGTGGCCAGCTTGGTCGACAGGTTGCGCATGTCGGCGCGCACGCCTTCCAGGGCGGTCTTGAACAGTTTGATTTCAGCGTCGATGTCATCGACGGTCTTGTCCGGCACCACATCGAGGTCGGCCGGCGGCAGCATGACCACCGCCGTACCGACCGCAGCGCCCGGTGAACCTGGCACGCCGACGAACTTGGCTTCCTGGATGCCCTTGCCCTGACGGCCCAGGCCACGGATCGAACCGGTCGCCTCGGCGTGGGCAATAACCCCGGCAAGCTGCGCGCTCATGGTCACGAGGAAGGCTTCTTCACCTTCGTCGAACTGGCGACGCTCTTTTTGCTGGATGACCAACACGCCGACGACGCGGCGGTGGTGAATGATCGGTGCGCCGAGGAACGAGGCATAGCGCTCTTCACCGGTTTCGGCAAAGTAGCGATAACGCGGGTGATCGGCCGCGTTTTCAAGGTTCAGGGGTTCTTCACGCGTCCCCACCAGGCCCACCAGACCTTCATTGGGCGCCATGCTGACTTTGCCGATGGAGCGCTTGTTCAAGCCCTCGGTGGCCATCAGCACAAAACGGTTGGTCTCTGGGTCCAGCAGGTAAACCGAGCAGACCTGGCTGCCCATGGCTTCCTTGACGCGCAACACAATAATCCCCAACGCCGCCTTGAGATCCTTGGCGGAGTTAACTTCCTGGACGATCTTGCGCAGCGTATTGAGCATGGCTCGGGGTCGAACTCCGTCGTCAGTCGCGCGCTAAAAGGCGCGGGGCAAGCTCTTTGAGAGCGCGACGATAAACCTCGCGCTTGAATGTCACCACCTGGCCCAACGGGTACCAATAGCTGACCCAACGCCAGCCATCGAACTCCGGTTTACCGGTCAAATCCATCCGCACCCGCTGCTCGTTGGAGATCAGGCGCAAAAGAAACCATTTCTGCTTCTGGCCGATGCACAGCGGTTGGCTGTGGGTACGCACCAGGCGTTGCGGCAAACGATAGCGCAACCAGCCACGGGTACAGGCCAGAATTTGCACATCTTCGCGCTCAAGGCCGACTTCTTCATTCAACTCACGGTACAAGGCGTCTTCAGGGGTTTCGTCGGGGTTGATTCCACCTTGAGGAAACTGCCAGGCATCTTGGTTGATTCGGCGAGCCCATAGCACCTGTCCGGCATCATTCGTAAGAATAATCCCGACATTAGGACGGAAACCATCGGGGTCGATCACGGCAACAACCTCGCAAACGCATGTCGTCGCATTGTTCCACAAAGGTTGTTCCAGCGGCAACGAGGCTTCTTACCTTATGTGCACTCTTGTGAAAAGACCGTATTCTGGACGCCTTTTTACAGACTTTTCAGCGAGTAACTGCAATGCGCCTGGCTTTATTCGACTTGGACAACACCCTTCTCGGCGGTGACAGCGATCACGCGTGGGGCGATTACCTGTGTGAGCGTGGGATTCTTGACCCAGTGGCCTACAAAGCCCGCAACGACGAGTTCTACCAGGATTACCTGGCCGGCAAGCTCGACAACGCCGCCTACCTGAACTTCAGCCTGGAAATCCTTGGTCGCACCGAGATGGCCCAGCTGGACGAATGGCACCGCGACTTCATGCGCGACTGCATCAATCCGCTGATGCTGCCGCTCGCCGTGGAGCTGCTGGCCAAGCACCGCGCCGCGGGCGACAAACTGGTGATCATCACCGCCACCAACCGTTTCGTGACCGCGCCGATTGCCGAACTGCTCGGGGTAGAAACCCTGATCGCCACTGAATGCGAGATGGAAAACGGCCGGTATACCGGGCGCAGCACGGATATCCCGTGCTTCCGTGAAGGCAAAGTGACGCGCCTGAACCGTTGGCTGGAAGAAACCGGGTACAGCCTGGAAGACAGCTACTTCTATAGCGATTCGATGAATGACTTGCCGTTGCTGGAGCAGGTGGCGCATGCGGTGGCAGTGGATCCAGACCCGAATTTGCGCGCTGAAGCCGAGAAGCGTGGCTGGCCGGTGATTACCCTGCGCGGCTGATGACGCCATCGCAGGCAAGCCAGCTCCCACACTTTGGATGTATTCACAGATCAAAATGTGGGAGCTGGCTTGCCTGCGATGAAATCACCTCGATCCCAAGCCCTACATCGGCTTGGCCACCATCAAATAGAAAATCACCAGAAACGCCAGAAACGCCGGCCAGCCCAGGCCAAACCACCAGCGCATATAAGTCGCGGCCTTGATCGGCATCGCCGTGCCATCGCGCAACGCTTGCTCCGCCATCTTGTGCACACGAATCTGCAGCCACACCACCGGCAGCCAGCAGACACCCGCCAGCACGTACAACGCGAACGTCCACTGCAACCAGCTCTGCTGCATCGACCAGCCCGCCAGATACATCAGGCCGATGCCACTCAACGGCTGAAAAACCGCCGTGGTCGTGGTAAATGCCCAATCCGCGAACACCAGGTGTTTGAAGGTTACCGCGATCACTTCCACCTTGCCGCTGCGCCAGGCGCGCAAGGCGTAATACGCCGAGCCCGCCCCCAGGCCGAACAGGATGGTCGAGGACAGGATATGCAGGGTTTTCAACAACAGGTAAGTGTTCATCGGCGCGGCTCAGTCGAAAAAGGCTCAATCCAGAGGAGCCAAAGGGTCGCCACCATGAGTACCAGATTTTTGGCGACTGCCGCGTAGGGATCAAACCAGTAATGGGGCAGGACTATGCTGATAATCACGGTATAACTGCCCATCAACAGCAATTGCAGGATCAATGCCGCCCTGCGCCAGCGCGCAACCAGCAACCCCAGGCCCAACAGGCCATCACACACCGCGCCGGCGATGACGGCCAGTGTCGCCCAAGTGCCCTGCACACCGGCCTCGGCCATGATGCGCAAGCCCCAGGCGTAACCCGGCCCCACGCAGACCGCCGCCGTGCCCAGCCAGATCAGCACCAATACCGCCAGCATCAGCGGGCGGAGGGTGCGCTGGCTGCTTTGGGCCGCCGTGGGCCAGCCGTGCAGGCGTGAGGCAAGCGGCGCGGCGGTGTAGCCGCAAACCGACGCCAGCACCTCGGGGTCGGCGACATTATCCCGCTGGGCCAGGGCGATGCTTTGTGAGTTCAAGGCGCGCCAGCCCAGGCGATCACCCAGCCAGCCGCCCAACCCCAGCAATGGCGCTTGCAGGTACCGGCCTGCGCGCCAGCCTTGAGCGACACGCAGGTGGTCAATGACTTTGGCGAGCCGCATCGGCTCTGGCCCCACCAACGGCAGTACCAATGATTCGCCCGGCCACTGGCGCAACACGGCCAGCACCGCGCCGACCAGATCGTCGATATGCACCGGCTGCAGTTGAGCGTTGAGGTCCAGCAAGGGAATCAGCGGCCAGGGCGACAGCCCCGCCAACCAGGCACTGCTGGCGCCACCCTCACCCACCACCAGCGAAGGCCGCAGCACCACCGCGGGTACGCCAAGGCTCAGCAGATAGTCGTCAGCAGCACCTTTGCTGGCCAGAAATGGCACATCCGATTGCGCTGAGGCGCCGAGGGCAGAGATCTGCAGCACTCGCACACCGTGACGGGCGGCCAGATCAAACAGCGCGCGGGCGCCCTGGTCCTGGACGCGGCTCAACTCGGCCGCATCCACGCTCAGCAATCCCGCCGCATTGATGACTAAATCGACCGATTCTGGAAATACCCAGCAACCCGGGTCGGCAGCCAACCGGCCCAAATCCAGCGCCTGCCATTGCACCCCTGGCCAGCCCTGACTTACCGGCTTGCGACACGTCGCGATCACCCTGTGCCCAGCCTGCTGCAGAGCGCGCAGCAAGTGGCCACCGACAAAGCCGGTGGCGCCGACGAGCAGGATATTCATGCCGTTAAACCGGCTTGGCGCCCATCAACCCGGCAATCGCCACAAACCCCGCCAGGCTGACCACCGCCAGTATCAGGGTGAAATTCAGGTTGCCGCCACCGCCCAATCGCAGGCGGTTAAGCCGCGCCACCAGCCAGAACCACGCCAGTGCCGCCACGGTGTAGAGAATGCTGGAGCCCAAAATCCAGGTTTGCCCCAGCGGCCAGCCGAGCAAATGCACCAGCCACCAGCCGGTGAACGGCATGCTCACCACGCAAACCCCCATCAGCAACCACACGAACGCCCAGGGGCGTTGCACGGTAACCGTCGGGCCGGCGCTGCGTTTGCGCCAGGCCAGTACCGCCAGCCCGAGGCCGCTGAGCAACAGCAACACGGTGGCGGTGATGTGGATAACCTTGAGGGTGGTCAGCGTTTCCATGGTCTTGATTCCTTAAAGGCCGCCCAGTCAGCGTAGTCGCTCAACCGAGGAACAGCTGGTAAGCCGGGTTTTCGCTCTCATCCCAATACGGGTAGCCGATTTCTGCCAACGCGGCCGGCACCAGGTGGCGCTCGTCTGCCGGCACTTGCAGGCCCGCGACCACACGGCCGTCGGCTGCGCCGTGGTTGCGATAGTGGAACATCGAGATGTTCCAGCGCCCGCCTAATTTGTTAAGAAAGTTGAACAGCGCGCCCGGACGCTCGGGGAATTCGAAGCGAAACACCAGCTCGTCGCTGACTTTGGCCGCATGCCCGCCCACCATATGGCGAATGTGCAACTTGGCCAGCTCGTTTTCGGTCAGGTCCAGCACCGGGAAGCCCTGGCTGGTGAGGCTGGCGATCAAGGCGCTGCGCGGGTCGTTTTCCGGGTGAGTCTGCACGCCGACGAAGATGTGCGCCTCGCGGCCGGAGTGGTAGCGGTAATTGAATTCGGTGATCTGGCGCTTGCCCACGGCCTCGCAGAACGCCTTGAAGCTGCCCGGCTGCTCGGGGATGGTCACGGCGATGATGGCCTCGCGGCCTTCACCCAGCTCGGCGCGCTCGGCCACATGGCGCAGGCGGTCGAAGTTGACGTTGGCGCCGGAGTCGATGGCCACCAGGGTCTGGCCGGTCACGCCACGGGTTTCCACGTATTTCTTGATACCCGCCACGCCCAGCGCGCCCGCAGGCTCGGTGATGGAGCGAGTATCGTCGTAGATGTCCTTGATGGCCGCGCAGATCTCGTCGGTGCTGACGGTGATCACTTCATCCACATAGTCTTTGCAGATATCAAAGGTGTGCTGGCCGATCTGCGCCACCGCCACGCCATCAGCAAAGATGCCGACGGTCGGCAACACTACGCGCTCGCCTGCGGCCATGGCGGCTTGCAGGCAGTTGGAGTCGTCCGGCTCGACGCCGATGATCTTGATTTCCGGGCGCAGGTATTTCACATACGCCGCAATCCCGGCGATCAGCCCGCCGCCGCCCACGGGTACGAAAATCGCGTCCAGAGGCCCAGGGTGCTGGCGCAGAATCTCCATCGCCACGGTGCCCTGCCCGGCAATGGTGTGCGGATCATCGTAGGGGTGAATGTAGACGTAGCCTTTTTCGTCGACCAGTTTGAGCGAGTAGGCCAGGGCTTCCGGGAAGGAGTCACCGTGCAGCACCACTTTACCGCCCCGCGAGCGCACGCCTTCAACCTTGATTTCCGGGGTAGTCTTGGGCATCACGATGGTGGCTTTCACCCCCAGCACCTTGGCCGCCAGGGCCAGGCCCTGGGCGTGGTTGCCCGCCGAGGCGGTGACCACACCGCGCGCGCGCTCTTCGGCGCTCAGTTGGGTGAGCTTGTTGTAGGCACCGCGAATCTTGAACGAGAACACCGGCTGCAAGTCTTCACGCTTGAGCCAGACCTTGTTACCCAGCCGCTCGGAGAGCTGGCGAGCGGTCTGCAATGGGGTTTCTACGGCAACGTCGTAAACGCGCGAGGTAAGGATCTTTTTGACGTACTGTTCAAGCATCGGCGGGAATCACTGGGCGAGTTGGGCAGGGCCAAGGAGTCTAACCCGGCTTTTGGCCGGGCGACCACACGAATCCCGAGGTTTTGTTGGGTTATACTCGCCGCCCTCGATAACTCCCCGCCCGTTCCGGAGCCCGCATGACCCAGGATCAACTCAAACAGGCAGTGGCCCAAGCCGCCGTCGATTTAATCCTTCCTAAACTCGACGATAAAAGCATCGTCGGTGTCGGCACCGGCTCCACCGCCAACTGCTTTATCGACGCGCTGGCCCAGCACAAGGGCGCATTCGACGGCGCCGTGGCCAGCTCCGAAGCCACCGCCGCGCGCCTTAAAGGGCACGGCATTCCAGTGTACGAGCTCAATACCGTGAGCGACCTGGAGTTCTACGTCGACGGCGCCGATGAAAGCGACGAGCACCTGAACCTGATCAAAGGCGGCGGCGCAGCCCTGACCCGCGAAAAGATCGTTGCAGCCGTGGCCAAGACCTTTATCTGCATCGCCGACGCCAGCAAGCTGGTGCCGGTGCTCGGCGCCTTCCCGCTGCCAGTGGAAGTGATCCCGATGGCCCGCAGCCACGTGGCCCGCGAGCTGGTGAAACTGGGCGGCGACCCGGTATACCGTGAAGGCGTGCTGACCGACAACGGCAACATCATCATTGATGTATTCAACATGCAGATCACCAACCCGGTGGAGCTGGAGTCGCAGATCAATGCGATCGTCGGCGTGGTGACCAATGGCCTGTTCGCGGCGCGCCCGGCGGATGTGTTGCTGCTGGGTACTTCTGAAGGCGTTAAAACCCTCAAGGCCTAAAGCCCAGCGCTGATTTCCTGTGGAGACAGGGCTTGTGTGGGAGCGGGCTTGCTCGCGAATGCGGTGTGTCAGTCAACTGATCTGGCGACTGATACACCGCATTCGCGAGCAAGCCCGCTCCCACAGTAAATTTGTGCTGACCTGGATATCCATGTAACAAAACCGCTACTTTTCGCAGCACCCCTCGCCAAAACCGTGCGCCATGTCACGGCATCCCTCGCCTCTCTTAGTATCAAATCCGTTACAAATTACAGCCAGGCGACCCACGCGTTTAACAATGCGCCACTTCGCGCTCGCCCATGGAATGAGGCGCGCATTGTGCAAAGGGTCTGGGCCAGAAAACTTCAATCACCTCAAGGAAGACCTTGTGATAAAGCCCCTAGCCCTCGCGATCAGCGTGGTCGGCAGCCTGCTGTCGGCGCAAACCCAGGCCTATGATTACGGCCAGCACGCCAATACCACCCTGGAAAAGCTGATCAACGATTACCCCGGCCGGTATCGCGGCACGGCCAATTTCGCTGGCGCGGCGGATTGGATGCAAAGCCAGATGGGTTCGGCCTACAGCCTCAGTCGCCAGAACTTCACCTGGAACAACGGCACCCGCGCCTCGCAAAACGTGGTGGCCTATGCTGCGGGCACTAAGCCGCAATACGTGGTGATTGGCGCGCACTTCGATACCTACTTCGGCCGCCCGACCTTGCAAGGCCTGGACGACAACGGCTCCGGCGCCAGCGTGCTGACCGAAGTGGCGAAGAACCTTGGCGGTTTGCAGCTGGAAAACGGCCTGCAGGTGGTCGCCTTCGGCGCAGAAGAGGAAGGCCTGCGCGGCTCCAAAGCCTTTGTCGACTCACTCAGCGCCAGCCAACGCGCGAACATGCTGGCGATGATCAACCTCGACAGCCTGATCACCGGCGACATGATGTACGCCCACGCTGGCCAGAACAGCACCGCCAACCCCGCACTGGCGTCGCTGCGCGAACACACCTTCCAGATCGCCAAGGAATTGAACATCCCGTTGTTCACCAACCCCGGCCTGGACGCGCAATACCCCAAAGGCACCGGCTGCTGCAGTGATGGCGAGCCGTTCGAACCGCTGAAGATCCCGATTCTGTATATCGAAGCCACCAACTGGGAGCTGGGCGACCTGGACGGCTACACCCAGACCAACAACCCGAAAATCCCCGGCGGCTCCACCTGGCATGACCCGGCAGAAGACAACAAAACCGTGCTCACCAACGCCTTCGGCCAGGAACGCATCGACCAGCGCTTGCGCGACTATTCGCGCCTGCTCAGCCGCCTGGTGCTGGAGCTGACCAACGCCGACCTGCTGGCCTCGACCGCCTCGGGCGGCGCCGTTGCGCGCAACATGCAGGACAACCTGCAACGCCAGCACCAGGCCATGGTGCGCCTGCATGATCGCCGTTGGTTGACCTTGCAAGCGGCTGCCCGTGAGGTCGGAAGCTTTGATGGCGAAATCGGCATGGACGGCGAATACACTCCGGACAGCGGCTTCGACAGCCCGCTCAACCGTGACGCCCGGCGCCTGGGCGTGCACGCCTTGGGCGACTATCAGCTCACCTCCAGCCTGAATATCGGCGCCAGCCTCAGTTACCTCAATGGCCGTGACAAGCTGGAGCAACGCGGCAAACTCGACAGCGATACTTGGCAGGCCGCGGTCTATGCATTGCTCAACGATGGCGGGCCAAGCTGGCTGGCGGGTGACGTGAGCGCCGGCCACACGCGCTTTGAGGCCAAGCGCAACCTGCTGATCCAAGCCAATGGCGGCCCGGTGCTGCTCAATCAACAACTGAGCGGCAACGCCGACGCACTGACCTTGGGCGCGCGCGTACTCGGCGGTTATGACTTCGACTTCGGCGCGATCAAGAGCGGGCCGTTTGCTGGCCTGGACTACAGCCATTCGCGGATCGACAAGTTCCACGAGAAACAGAACCTGCGCACGGCGTTGGCGTACGAAGAACAGTCTTTCGACTCCCTGGAAGCCAGCCTCGGCTGGCGCGTGCGCGGGGCTGTCGCCCTGCCCTATGGTTTGAGCCTGCTGCCTTACGGCGACATCGCCTGGGTCAAGGAACTGGCTGACGGGCGTCTCGATGACCTGCAATTGACCGCCCGCGCCGACGGCCAGGCGCGCACCGCCAAGCTGGGCTCCGTGGACAAAAGCTTTGGCCGCGCACAAATCGGCAGCCAGCTGGCGATCACCCCGCAGTTGGGCGTGTATGCAGAGGTGAACAGCCGCCTTGGGCATGCCGAGGGCAGCCAGACCGGCTATTCCCTGGGCGTGCAGTGGATGTTCTGATCAGGGCTTCTTGAACACGTAAAACAGGTTCGGCTCGCTGACCAGGTACAGCGAACCCTCGTCATCCATGGCGATCCCCTCGGCCTGAGGCACACGCTTTTTCAGGCCATGGCGCCCGTTGAGCAGGGAAAGACTGCTCAACGGGCGACCGTCGATGTCCAGCTCCAGCACCAGGAACGACTCATCCGACAGCGCCAGCAAATGCCCGCTGCGCTCGTCGTATTGCAGGCTCGACAGGTCGCGCACAAACAGCCCGGCATCGCGCTTGGGGTTGTTGATCACATGCACCGAGTAGGTTTTTTCCGGCTTGAAATGGGGAAACCCGTGCACCTCGTAAATCAGCATCGGGTCGCGCTCCTTGGCCACGAACAGGCGCTTGCCCACCGAATCGTAGGCCAGCCCCTCGAAACCTTTGTTGCCCCCGATATGCACGCCCAAGGTCATTTGCTCCGCATCGGCAGCATCGAGAAACTGGGTGTCGTCATTCACGTGCACCTTGATCAGCCGCTGCTGGGCTTCATCGCTGATTACATAAATGTTGTCGCTGATGAACTCCACCGCCTCGGCATCACCGAAGCCCACCAACGGGATACGCCGCAAAATCCTGCCGTCCAGCGACAGCTCGATCAGCTCGGCGTTTTTGTTAGTCACCGTAAACAGGCTTTTGCGTATCGGGTCGTAAGTGAGGGCCGAGACATCATCGTCGAGCCCTTCGATGACCTTGGCTTCCAGGCTTACCCGGTAATCATTCAGGCCAATGGAGCGCTCATCGGCAGGATGGCGCCAGTTTTGAAGGTTGAACCAGGCCCGCTCGAACAAGCGAAAGTTCTGCGCGACCGCCCCGGCAATCACCAGAGCGAGCAGCAAAAGGATAAAAAATGCGGGTTTGGGGCGGGCGAGTCGACGCATCGGGCAAGCTCAAAGTCAAAAAGTGGCGAATAAGTATCACGCCCGTCTGAATTTAAACTTAAACGCAGTCGACTGCTTGGCGAATGCCGCTGATAGCGAAGTATCCGACGTAATAGTCAGCTATTTCTGCTTCTCGAAGCGATAAAACAGGTTGGGTTCGCTGACCATGTACAAGGTGCCGGCTTCGTCCATGGTCACACCTTCCGCACGCGGGATGGTGTGCTTGAGGCCATTGAAGCCGCCGAGCAGGGTCATGAAGCTGACCTGCTCGCCCTGCTCGTCCAGCTCCAGCAGCAGGTGGGAATCGGCCGACAACACCAGCAGATGCCCGGTGCGTGGGTCGACGGCCAGGGCCGAGAGGTTGCGCATGTCCAATTCAGTGCTGGCGATCTTCTGCTTGTCGCCGGTCAGCGTGGCGCCATCGCTTTTCCAGGTGAACAACGCCGGTGGGCGCTCTTCGCCAAGCACGATTTGCTGGTTGCGCTTGTCCCAGGTCACACCTTCAAACGCCTTGTTCTGGTCCTTGGACGGGCCAAGGTCGTAGTGCTTGAAGTCGGCATAGTTCAGTTGCTGGGTGCTGGCGTCGACACTCACCACTGTCAGCGTGTGCATGCGCTCATCGACAATGGCCATCAGGCCGTTTTCCATCACGGTGACGCCTTCCGGGTTGTTCCAGCCGTTGAGCGGCATCTTGCGCAGCACGTCGCCTTGCAGGTTCAGCTCAACCAGGAAGGGGTTTTTGCCCATTACGGAAAACAGGGTTTTGGTCTGCGGGTTGTAGGACAGGTCCGAAGCCTCGTCCTTTTCCATGCCCGGCAGCAGTTTGCCATCGATCACCGCCTGGTAATCCGGCAGCCAGACGCTGGCTTGGCGTTCGGCCGGGGTTTCGAACCGCTCAGCGATCCACAGCACACCACGGTCGTCCCAATGCATCGCCCAGGCAACGCCATACACAATGGTCCCGACCAGCAACAGCCAGGAATACCAGCGCAGGGCAAAACGTGAACGGGGCTTGGAAGTGAGGGTAGGCAGGGACACGGCCATTGAGCGCTTTTCCGCAGAGTCAGCTTTAGGTGATAGCACAGGATCAGCAGACCCGCGCGCAGGAGGCTGGGGATTATCCGGATGGCGTGTGAAAAAAATGCAAAATGCCTCGGAATCTGAGTATGGCCACAAACAAATGTGGGAGCAGATTTGTGTGGGAGCTGGCTTGCCTGCGATGCAGGCAACTCGGTCTTTCAGTTAGACCGAGGCGATGCTATCGCAGGCAAGCCAGCTCCCACACAAGCCCGCTCCCACAGGTGATTGCCTGCAGAGCCTTTAGCGAACGACGCTTTCGAAGCGGCTACCGCCACCCAGTTCCAGCACCAGTTCATCGCCCACATTCAGCGGGCCTACACCGGCGGGGGTGCCGGTGAGGATCACATCGCCCGCCTGCAGCGAGAAGCAGCCGGCCATGTGCTGGATCATCGGGATGATCGGGTTGAGCATCTGCGAGCTGTTGCCGTCCTGGCGCACTTCGCCATTGATGGTCAGGCGAATGCCGATATCAGTCACGTCGGCAAAGGTGCTGCTCACCACAAACGGTGCGATGACCGCCGCGCCGTCAAAAGACTTGGCGATTTCCCATGGCAAGCCTTTGGCTTTCAGCTCGGCCTGCTTGTCGCGCAGGGTCAAATCCAGGGCAGGAGCGAAGCCGGAAATGGCGTCCAGCACTTCTTCACGGCTGGGTTTGGTCGACAACGGTTTGCCGATCAGCACCGCGATTTCCGCTTCGTAGTGCACCGAACCGCGCTCGGTCGGAATGGCGAAACCGCCTTCCAGCGCGACCACGCAGCTGCCCGGCTTGATGAACAGCAACGGTTCGGTCGGCACCGGGTTGTCCAGTTCCTTGGCGTGTTCGGCGTAGTTACGCCCGATGCACACCACTTTGCCCAGGGGAAAGTGGATGTTGGTGCCGTCGACATACTTGTGCTGGTAGCTCATGAAACGACTCCTTCAGGGCGGTTAAACAGCGAAGATCTTGCCAGGGTTCATGATCCCGTTCGGGTCGAACACCGCTTTCACTGCTTTCATGTATTCGATTTCAACCGGGGAACGGCTGTAGGTCAGGTAATCGCGTTTGGTCATGCCCACGCCGTGTTCGGCGGAGATCGAGCCGTTGTACTTCTCGACGGTCTCGAACACCCACTTGTTGACGGTAGCGCACTTGGCGAAGAACTCGTCCTTGCTGAGGTTTTCCGGCTTGAGGATGTTCAGGTGCAGGTTGCCGTCGCCGATGTGGCCGAACCAGACGATTTCGAAGTCCGGGTAGTGTTCACCGACGATCGCATCAATTTCCTTCAAGAACGCCGGTACTTTGGAGACAGTTACCGAAATGTCGTTCTTGTAAGGCGTCCAGTGGGAAATGGTCTCGGAGATGTACTCACGGAGTTTCCACAGGTTGTGCAGCTGGGTTTCGCTCTGGCTCATCACGCCGTCGAGCACCCAGCCCTGCTCTACGCAGTGCTCGAAGGTTTCCAGGGCATGGTTGGCAACTTCTTCGGTGGTGGCTTCGAATTCCAGCAGCGCGTAGAACGGGCAGTCGGTTTCGAACGGCGCCGGTACATCGCCACGGCCCATGACCTTGGCCAGGGCTTTGTCGGAGAAGAATTCGAAGGCAGTCAGGTCCAGTTTGCTCTGGAACGCGTGCAAGACTGGCATGATCGAGTCGAAATCGGTGGTGCCGAGCACCATGGCGGTGAGGTTTTTCGGCGCACGGTCCAGGCGCATGGTGGCTTCGACCACAAAGCCCAGCGTGCCTTCGGCGCCGATAAACAGCTGGCGCATGTCGTAGCCGGTGGCGTTCTTGATCAGGTCGCGGTTCAGCTCCAGCACATCACCCTTGCCGGTGACCACTTTCATGCCGGCCACCCAGTTGCGGGTCATGCCGTAACGAATCACCTTGATCCCGCCGGCATTGGTGCCGATATTGCCGCCAATCTGGCTCGAACCCGACGAAGCGAAGTCCACCGGGTAGTACAGGCCTTTTTCTTCGGCGACGTTCTGCAATTGCTTGGTGACCACGCCCGGCTGGCACACGGCGGTGCGGTCGGTGAGGTTCACGTCGAGAATCTGGTTCATATAGTCGAATGACACCACCACTTCGCCATTGGCCGCCACCGCAGCAGCCGACAGACCGGTACGGCCACCCGATGGCACCAGCGCCACCTTGTGTGCATTGGCCCAACGGACGATGGCCTGCACCTGCTCGATGGTCTTGGGGAACACGATAGCGGTCGGCGCGGGGGCGAAGTGCTTGGTCCAATCCTTGCCGTAAGCCTCCAGGGAGTCTGCATCGGTCAGCACTTTGCCAGGCTCAACCAGGGTCTTCAGCTCATCAATCAGGGCAGGATGGGTCATCGACAGAACTCTCGAACAATTCATGGTCATCCTGAGAACGCTTCACGTCGCAGGAATGGGTGTTTAGCGGGGCACGTATGCTAGCATACCGCCCCCGCAGGACAGAGCCCAAGGGCGTTCTGCGGTGACGGCTTTCCTGCCGTCCGGGTCAGCTTGCGCTGCTCGATTCCCTGCCATTTTTCTCCGGGATACAGGTTTACGCAGATGAGCAAGACTTCTCTCGATAAGAGCAAGATCAAGTTCCTTCTTCTGGAAGGCGTCCACCCATCGGCTGTCGACGTACTGAAAGCCGCTGGGTACTCCAGCATTGAGTACATCACCAGTTCTCTGCCGGAAGCCCAGTTAAAGGAAAAGATCGCCGACGCGCACTTTATCGGCATTCGCTCCCGCACTCAGCTGACCGAAGAGATCTTCGACCACGCCAAGAAACTCGTGGCTGTCGGCTGTTTCTGCATCGGCACCAATCAGGTCGACCTCAACGCTGCGCGCGAACGCGGTATCGCGGTGTTCAACGCACCGTACTCCAACACCCGCTCCGTAGCTGAGCTGGTATTGGCCGAGGCGATCCTGTTGCTGCGCGGCATTCCTGAGAAAAACGCTTCCTGCCACCGTGGCGGCTGGATCAAAAGCGCGGCCAACTCCTTCGAAATCCGTGGCAAGAAGCTGGGTATCGTCGGTTACGGCTCGATCGGCACGCAGTTGTCGGTGTTGGCCGAAGGCTTGGGCATGCAGGTGTTCTTCTACGACACATTGACCAAGCTGCCATTGGGCAACGCCACCCAAGTGGCGAGCCTGACCGAGCTGCTGGGCATGTCCGACATCGTGACCCTGCACGTACCGGAAACCGCTGAGACCCAGTGGATGATCGGCGAGAAGGAAATCCGCGCCATCAAGAAGGGCGGCATTCTGATCAACGCGGCACGCGGCACTGTGGTTGAGCTGGACGCCCTGGCCGACGCGATCAAGGACAAGCACCTGATCGGCGCCGCTATCGACGTGTTCCCGGTAGAGCCACGCTCTAACGACGACATCTTCGAAAGCCCGCTGCGTGGCCTGGACAACGTGATCCTGACTCCACACATCGGCGGTTCCACCGCTGAAGCCCAAGCCAACATCGGCCTGGAAGTGTCGGAAAAGCTGGTCAAGTACAGCGACAACGGTACCTCGGTGTCTTCGGTCAACTTCCCGGAAGTGGCGTTGCCGGCTCACCCTGGCAAGCACCGTCTGCTGCACATCCACCAGAACATCCCTGGCGTGATGATGGAGATCAACAAGGTCTTCGCAGAAAACGGCATCAACATCTCCGGTCAGTTCCTGCAGACCAACGAGAAAGTCGGCTACGTGGTAATCGACGTCGACGCCGAGTACTCGGACCTGGCGCAAGAGAAGCTGCAGCACATCAACGGCACCATTCGTAGCCGCGTGTTGTTCTAACGCTTTCCACGCTGCACAAAAAAGGGAGCCTTTCGGGGCTCCCTTTTTTTTGTCTGAACAAATCTTACTTGACGTTAACCGTGATGACTTTCGAGGCTACAGTCGGGTTGAACTGCATGTGCAGTTTGTCGCCGGCTACCAGTTGCAAGGTGTGCTTGCCTGGGGTGAGGGTCAGCTCGGTTTCGGTCTGGGCCTTGCCGTAGTGGATCACGGTGTCGGTGGCCGGGATCGGCACGCTGGCGTCCGGCAGTTCTTTCTGGTCGATCAGCAGGTGGTGGTGGCCGGTGCCTGGGTCCTGGCTGGTCGCCGGGGCCAGTTTCAGACCTTCCATGCCGAACTTCACAGTGAAGGTTTTATCGACGGTGGCGCCGTCTTTTGGCGACACGATAAAGACTTTGGCGCCTTCCGGTGGCGCGCTGCGCGGGATACCGTCAGCGGCCGTTGCCAACATCGAAGCACCCAGCAAGAGGCTGGCCAGGGTAGCACGAGACAAAAGGGCTTTCATTCGCTTCTCCAGTTTTACGGTGAAATCTGTAGGTTTATGACAACTTCGCGACAAATTGCTGTCCAAGGCACTCAACACCATAGCAAAGCGATGCTCAATGGCGCCTCGCACGCATACATTCTTTAGGAGCGACCATGCGCTTTGTGCCTGGCCTTGTACTTTTACTGCCCCTGTTGAGCCCACTGGCTCACGCCGAACTAGTCGATGACGTGTTTGATCGCGGCGAACTGCGCATCGCCCTGGAGGCCAACACCCCGCCGTACAACTTCAAGGACGGTGACAAGCTAACCGGTTTTGAAGTGGAACTGGGTGAGCAATTGGCCAAGGAAATGGAAGTTCGCCCCTCGTTCATCACCGTCGATGACGCCGACCTGCTGCCGGGTGTGGAAAGCGGCAAGTTCGACGTGGCCATCAACCATATCGCTATGACTGCCGCGCTGCAGGATCGGTTCGATTTCAGTGACGTCTATAAGCAAACACCTGAGCTGGCCATTCCATTCCAAAAGGGCAACCCGGCATTCAAAAGCAGCCTGGACAATGCATTACAGCGCGTGAAGGCCGATGGGCGCTTGAAGGCGCTGACGCAGAAGTGGTTTGAGGGCGACACGCCGGTCGTAAAGGCACCCTAGATCAACTGTGGGAGCGGGCTTGTGTGGGAGCTGGCTTGCCTGCGATGGCGGCGTGCCAGTCGACACCGCTATCGCAGGCAAGCCAGCTCCCACATTTTGATCTAGGCAAGGCTTGAGAGATGCAGTGCCGCCTCAGGCAACTCCAGTTCACTGAACACCCGCACGCCATGGCGCTTGAGCAGCGCCGCCGTCACGCCTTCGCCGTTGACCTTCACGCCGCTGAAGGTGCCGTCGTAGGTCAGCAGGTTACCGCAGGACGGGCTATTGGCCTTGAGGATGGCGATGCGGATGTTATGCCGCTGCGCCAACGCCAGTGCCTGGCGGGCGCCGTCGAGGAAGGCGGCACTGAAGTCTTCACCCTCGGCCGTCAGCACTTGTGCACGCCCTTCCCACACATCAATGCCCTGGCCGCCAGGGATTTCGGCGGAGGGTCGCGGGGTCGGCAAACCGCCTGACACTTCCGGGCAGATCGCAACCACACGGCCTTCGGCCTGCCAGGCCGCCAATTGATCGAAGGGGCCGCTGGCTCCACCGTCGTAGCGCACCTTGTGCCCGAGCAGGCAGCGACTGATCAGAATCTTTTGCATGGTTAAAACGGCTCGTTACCGCGTCGGCGAAACCAACCGGTCAGGGACAGGCGTTCGCGCGTGGCGGGCAGGACTTCGTGGGGCACCTCCCCCGACAGGAACACCACCAGGCTACCGCCGGTGGGCAGCACATCGTATTCCACGCCGCCCTTGAGGTACATGCGCAACTGGCCGCCATGCTCAGGCAACCAGGCGTCATTCAAATAGACCACCGCCGAGACCATGCGCCGGTCATCGTCGCGAAAACGGTCCAGGTGCTTGAGGTAAAACGCCCCTGGCGGGTACATCGCGAAGTGGCTTTCGAAATCTTCCAGGCCCAGGAACAGGCTGCGGTTCATGGCCAGGCGCAGGCTGTCCATCACGCTCATGTAGGTCTCGCAAACGGCGGCGTCGCCCTCCTCCAGCCACTGGATATGGTCACCGCGAATGCCCTCGCGTATCTCCTGCGCAGGTCCGCGTCCTACAGCCGCCGGGGCCAATTCACCCTCAGCCGCACGTTTACGGCACTCAGCCGCCAAGTCCAGGGTCAGAGCCTGGGGCAGGAAGCCGTTCTGCTGCGACCAGCCTTTTTCGGCCAGGTCGTCGACGATGCGTTGCAGCAGCGGGTGTTCGAGGGATATTTGCATGGCGCGCATAGTATCCATACGCCTATGAATCCGACAGAGCCGCCGAGCGTCTGAACACACTTTAGTCAGGTGACTGATAGGATTTCTCGACAAATCCTACGCCCGACACGGACAATAGTGGCCGACTGACAGGAGTCCCTATGCGTCGTTTGTTTTTTTCCTTGCTGATGTTCTGCGTTTTGCCCGCTTGGGCAGACGGCCATGACCAGTTGTACAAGGTCGCCGGCTGGGCCGAACAACGTGCGCATTTCAATGACGCCCTCAGTGCCGCCCAGCAACGCTACCGCAATAGCCTGCCGCCGGCGGTGTACCAGGCGCTGGTGGATAACAGCAATAAACGCTTCGCCGCCCAGGCCGTGGACCAGCGCGCCGAGGCGCAGTTGCGCAAAAACCTGACGGACCCGAAACCTGCCCTGGCGTTTTTCCAGTCGCCGCTGGGTCGCAAAATCGTCGCCGCCGAACTGCTGGCCACACGCCGCGACCAACTGGCGAAAAATGCCAAGGGCCTGCCGCACATCGAAGCCGATGCCACCCGCAGCCTGATCATCGGCCACTTGGCTCAGGCGCTGCCGGCCCGTGAAGCCGGCGCGGAAGTCAGCCTGGCGATTGCCGGCGTAGCAGCCGACAGCTTGAGCCAGATGATTCCCGGCCTGTTGGGCGGCGGTCAGGCGCAAGGCATGTTGAACGGCCAACGTGAGCGGCTGATGCAGCAGATCGGTAACGACTTGAATAACACGCTGCTGTACGTCTATCGAGACTTGTCCGACCCGGAGCTGGAGGAATTCGCCACGTTTGCGGAGTCGCCGGACGGTCGGGCGTATTACAAGGCGGCGCTGGCGGCGATTCGTGCAGGGTTAGCGGTAGGCCAAAGCACTTCAAGCCTGACGCAATAAGTAATGTGGAAACAGGCTTGTGTGGGAGCTGGCTTGCCTGCGATGGCGGCGTATCAGTTAACACCGCTATCGCAGGCAAGCCAGCTCCCACATTTGAACGGTGTTACTTCAGATGGTCCGTCAGGAATTTGAAGTACTCATCGCGCATCTCCGCAATCTCATTGGCCAAGTGATGCCTTCCACGCGGCAGCATCAACACCTGCGGCTGGTCGAACTTGCCCCGCAGCACCTGCAAGTTGTGCTGCCAGTCCACCGTCATGTCTTCTTCCCCCTGCACAATCACCGGCCGCCGTGGGCTGCGCGGTGCCGCTTCGATGCGTTTGATCCAACGCGCCAGCGCCCCGACCCAGGCGGTCGGCAGTTGGCGCGGCTGTAGCGGGTCGGCTTCCAGGAAGGGTTTGAACTTGGGATCGTGGGTGTTCTCGCTGAACCGCCGCGCAATGCCTTTGACGAACGGGCGCAGCAGGTAATAGCTGACCTGCGACCAACCCCATGCACGCGGCCGTACCAGGGGCGAGAGCAGGAAGGTCTTGCCCTGGGCCGGGCTGTCGGCACCGTGGTTGAGCAGATGGTCCACCACCACCGCGCCGCCGGTGCTTTGCCCGAACAGGTTCCACGGTTGCGGCAGTTGCAGGGCTTTGGCCTGGGCGAACAACGCCTGCACCACGTTCTGATACACCGCAAAATCGTCGATGCTGGCGCGTGCGCCACTGGAAAGGCCATGGCCCGGCAAGTCGCAGGCGATCACCACAAAACCTTGATCCAGCGCCCAGTCCACCACATGCCGGTACAGGCCCATATGGTCGTAGAAGCCGTGGTACATGAACATCGTCGCCACCGGCGCAGGCGGCCACCAGACTTGCGCCACCACCTGGAAGCCATCTACCTCAAAGCGCCCCAGACGGCTCACCGCAGGCACTTTGCGCGCCGCCAGGTCCAGCCCATAGAAACGCTGGTAGACCCGCGCCTCGGCGCTGAGCGGTTGCGCATCCACCAGTGGCCGCAAGCTCTCGCGCAGATGATCGGGGTCAAAACTCACAGGCATAAAGGCTTCCAGACTGACGGTGAAGATGAATATCGAGCTGCGATATTCATCTGTCAGGGCAAGCATGGCAAGCTACGCGACCTTCGAGGATAGTTCCGAATGCGACAACCCTACCGCTCTGCCTTGTTTGCCGGCCTGCTGTTGGTCATCTGCGCCGGTGTGCTGTGGGCGGCTTATGACTGGTTCCAGAGCCGCTATTTGCGCGCATTCAGCGAACACACTGCGGTGTTTTCCGGTGATGCCCTGCGCCTGCCCGCCGAACTGGCAGGCCCAGGCCCGATTCGCCTGGTGCACTTCTGGGACCCGGCCTGCCCCTGCAACGTCGGCAACCAGCAGCACCTGGGCGAGCTGATCGAGCAATACGCGCCCCAAGGCGTCGAGTTCTACGCCCTGCAAAAGGCCGGCAGCCACGGCCAACTGCCCGACAATTTGCGCAAGATGAAACCGCTCAATGCCCTGTTCGGCGCCGACCAGGTGCCGGCGACGCCGGCTGTCGGCATCTGGGATCGCAGCGGCAAACTCGCGTACTTCGGGCCGTACAGCGAAGGGCTGACGTGCAATTCGAGCAACAGTTTTATCGAGCCTATCCTCAAAGCCCTGAAGGCCGGGCGCGACGTCGATGCCACCCACACCCTGGCGGTGGGTTGCTATTGCCAGTGGAGCAAGGCGTCAAACTGAACGCTGGCTGTTCGACCGGCAAACTCCGATAACCTGGCCGGCAGGCTCCTGTATTGTAAGCGTCCAGTGACATTGCAAGCAGACACGAGACTCCATGAGCCAGTTAACCATCATCCTCTGGATGCTCAACGTTATCGTCGATACCTCCGGCCAACTGGCGTTCAAAGCCGCCGCCTCGGCCAGCGCCGAGCATGACGGCCTCGCCCACTGGAAGCACATGCTCAAGCGCCCGTGGATCTGGCTTGGGGTGATCTGTTATGTCTTCGAATTCGTGTTGTGGCTGGCGTTTCTCACGCTGGTGCCGTTATCGGTCGGCGTGATGCTGGGCTCGATCAACATCGTGGTGATCATGATTGCCGGGCGTTTCCTGTTCAAGGAAAGCCTGAGCAAATGGCGGTTGATCGGCATCATGCTGATCGCCTGTGGCGTGACCGTCGTAGGGTTTGAATGATGAAACGTTTTTACATCCTGGGTTTTCTCGCGCTGATCATTTTCGACACCTTGGCGCAGGTCAGCTTCAAATTCGCCTCGGTGCATGCCGAACCGCTGACCATGGACGTCGCGTGGCTGGTCCGCGTGTTTGGCGCGCCGTGGATCTACGGCGCCTTTGTCGGTTATATCGGCGCCTTTTTCACCTGGATGACCTTGCTCAAATACGCCCCGGTAGGCCCGGCATTTGCGGCCTCGCACCTGGAGCTGATCAGCGTCACGCTGATCTCGGTCTGGCTGTTCGATGACACCCTAACCTGGCCGAAAATCATCGGCGGCGCACTGATCATCGCGGGCATCCTGTGCCTGGCGCGCAGTGAAGACAAAGAGAGCAAAACCGTCGAGGCCGAACCTTCGCAGCCACTGGTGTCATGAACAAAGAAATCCCGCCCACCGCCGGCCTGCCCTTGCGCGGGCGGGATTTGCTCAGCTTATCGGGCGACCTTGCCCAGTCGCTGGCCCGCCAGTTTTCAATTCCATTGCCTGCACTGCCCTGCTCCGGCACCGCCGCGCTGATCATCGCCCTGCGTGTGTTGCAGCAGCGCATGCCCGGCCGCACTCGGCTGATTGTGCCGGCGTACACCTGCCCGCTGGTGGCCTTGGCGGCGCATTACTGCCCGCCGTTGCGGGTGGTGCCCTGTGATTTGCAGCCCGCCAGCATTGACCTCGACGAGCAACACCTCCAGCAGCTGTGCGACGACAGCACCCTGGCCGTGGTGGTCACCCACCTGGCCGGGCGCGTGGCGGATGTAGACGCCGCCAAGCGTATTGCCGAATCAGTCGGCGCCGTGGTGATCGAAGACGCCGCCCAAGCCCTGGGCGCCCTCGACGATGGCCGCAGCGTCGGGCTTAAAGGTGATGTGGGGTTTTTCAGCCTGGCGCTGGGCAAAGGCCTGACCACGGCCGAAGGCGGCGTGCTTTTCAGCCGCGACCCGGTGCTGCATCAGGCATTGCACCGCCAATGCGCACAGGACCTGCCCTTCAGCCTGCGCTGGGAGCTGCAACGCAGCGCCGAACTCTGGGGTTACGCGCTGCTTTATCAACCGCGCGGCTTGCACTACGTGTATGGCAAAGCCTTGCGCACGGCGCTGGCACAGGGCGATGAAGTGGGCGCCGTGGGCGATGATTTTTCGGTCAACGATATCCCGCTGCACCGCCTCGGCGGTTATCGGCAGAAGGTCGGCGCCGCCGCACTGGCGCGCTTGCCCGACTACTTGCAGCAAGGCCGTACCCGCGCCTTACGCCGGGCGGCCCGCTTGAATGACTTGCCCGGCGTCGCGGTGATCATGGACCGACTGGGGCAGCAAGGCACCTGGCCGTTTTTGATGGTGCTGATGCCGACCGCACAGGCGCGTGATGCCGCCATGGCGCAACTGTGGACCTCCGGTCTGGGCGTGACGCGCTTGTTTATCCACACCTTGCCGGACTACCCCGCCGTCGCCCCGCTGTTGCAACCGGGCGGCGACATTAGCCAGGCCCAGGCGTTTGCCAGCCGCACCCTGTCTATCAGCAACAGCCATTGGCTGACGGACGAACACTTCGAAAGCGTATTCGCCCAGCTAAAAGTTATTCTCGCCAACCCTGGTTGATACGGGCGACTAGACGGCCATTCAGCTCGTTCTGTTGCGCTTGCCAGATCTGCACCTGCGCCGGCGGCAGTTCTTCCTGGCCATCGGAGGCACTCAACCAGCGTTTGAACTTGCTCTCATAGTGGTAAGCCGACACATCGCCGGTGATGTCCGCACCGAGAATCCGGCCCTGGCAAGCGTCGATCAGGTCGTTCAAATGCTGCTCCAGGAACTCGCCCTGGTCCCAATTGGTGTTGACCACTTCGGGGCTCAGCACGTCTTTGTCGATGGACAGGTAAACCGGCAGCGAACGGTCGAACTGCGCCAGGAACGCACGCATCAGCTCATCGGCGTTGCTGAACATACGGTTGCTGCGCCCGGCGCCGATCCAGTTCATCCAGCGCGTGTCGACGTTGACGTTCCAGTAAGTCAGCTTGCGCTTGAGCAGCGGCGACCAGTGATTCTCCCAGGCATGGCCCAGGCCGATATCCTGGGAACCGATGCCCAACACATGCACATGCTCGACCTGGGGCAAACGGCTGGCCCAGTAAACCCATGAGCCACAATGGATGCCGAACGGGTAGCGCATGTTGTCAGGGTGGTTGTCGCAAATGATCAATTGGAATTTCTGCTGCGTCCGCAGGCGGTTCAACAACAGCTGGCTGAGGTGGTGATAATCGCCGCTGCCGGTGAACACACAGCCGTAATCGCTGGGCATCTGCGCGTGCAGGGCGGTTTCCAGTTCCTTGAACTGCGCCCAGCGGCAACCGAAGCGGATTTTTTCCTGCCAGGCCTGCAGGGGCAAGGTGATCGCGCCGGGAATGTCACTCACGGCACTGTCGAAATCGAGGATCAGCGGCGCGCGGTCCTGGCTCATTCGGGTTTCTCCTGCTGCCACTGCGCATCGCTTTCAAAGTGATGGCGCAAACGCTTGCCGAGCTTGCGCAGCAGCGGGTTGCGGATCCAGACCAAATGGCGGGTGAAGGTAAAGTCGGCGCCGAGGCTGGCCTTGACCTGCGGGTCGGTCCAACCCGCCACGTAAAACTTCAGCCCATTGGACACGGCGTATTCCAGGTTCACAAACCAGCTGACGAAGTACAGGTTGAACTCCAACGCCTGCGGGTAGTTGAGCCCGATGTACTTGTCGAGCAGCTTGTCGCCCTCCACATAGCAGAGGTTGTAGCCGATCAGTTCGTCGCAATGCCAGTAGCAGAACACCCGCCCGTTGCTGGCGGCGTCCTGCAACAAGCTGCGGAAAAACCCCGGGGTCAGCAGGTCGAAATGGATCTCGCTCTGGTCGTACACCGCTTTGTACAGGCCGTACAACTGCGCAAGCCACGCCTCATCGTTGAAGCGCGCATCGCCGGTATCGAGGACTTCTACCTGCAACGCCTCGCGGCTGCGCAGTTTGCGCCGGATGTTGCGCCGACGGCTGTGGGACAAACGCGTCAGGTACTCATCGATGCTGCTGAAGTTAATCGGCACATAGGCCAGCGCCTGACCTTCGAGGCTGATAAAGCCGCGCCGGGTGCAGTCCTCGATCAAGGCTTGGGCGTAGCGGTTATCCGCCTCGCTCAGTAGCGGCGAGTCGCAGGGCACATCCTTGACGACGGTAAGTTTGCGCTGCGGCGCGCACTCTTCTTGCAGCCACTGCGCGAGATCCTGGGGCGACACGTTGCGGGGCAATGGCGAATATTCACTGACCGTAGTGCCGACGAAACAGCTGTCGATATGCAGCCACGAACGCCACAAACCGAACCCCGGCCAGCCGCGCACACGTTCCACAAACGCGTCTTCGGCGGTGGTCAGCAGGTCGAACGGCGTAAAGAAGTACGGCAGGCCCTGGTCGGACAGCCGCGCGTCAAAGCCCACCGGCGGGTGCTGCAAGAAACGGCCGATCAGCACTGGCGCTTCCAGGCAGCACGCGTAGGCAGCCTCGGAGCGGCTGGAGTCTGGGAGAAGTGGCGTGGCGCAAGTCATGGAAAAAAGCTCAAAGATGACCGGCGCAATAGTAGCGTAGTCGACACATTCGCCACTTGAACCTCGGCTGTCGCTGCGGCATATCAGCATTTCCCGCAGTCCTCGCCAAACCGATTAGACTCCGTTGACCTTCAAGGTGACTGACTCAAGGACCGTCCATGAAACGCAGCCTGACCGTGCTCGCTATCCTGATCGCCGCCCTCTTGGCCGGCGCTGGCTGGTATGTCTACAGCAAGCAACCGACCCGCCAGGGCACCGAGACACTGGCCAACCTGCAAGGTGCGGTGACGGTGCGCTATGACGACCGGGGCGTGCCGCACATTCGCGCCGAGAACGAGACCGACCTGTACCGCGCCCTCGGCTATGTACACGCCCAGGACCGGCTGTTCCAGATGGAGATCATGCGGCGCCTGGCCCGTGGCGAGCTGGCCGAGGTGCTGGGGCCGAAGGTGCTGGAGACCGACAAGCTGTTTCGCAGCCTGCGCATTCGCGAGCGCGCCTTGAGTTATGTCGAGCACATGGATCACGACTCGGCAGCCTGGAAGGCCTTGCAAGCCTACCTGGACGGCATCAACCAATATCAGGACAGCCACGCCAGCCCCATGGAGTTTGACGTGCTGGGCATCCCTAAACGACGCTTCACCGCTGAGGACACCATCAGCGTCGCTGGGTACATGGCCTACAGCTTTGCTGCCGCGTTTCGTACCGAGCCGCTGCTGACTTACGTGCGCGACCAACTGGGCAGCGACTACCTGAAAGTCTTCGACCTCGACTGGCAGCCCAAAGGCGCGCTGAACCTGGCCGCCAGCGACTGGAACTCCCTCGGCGCCCTCGCCGCCTTGAGCGACAAGGCCCTGGCCGACAATGGCTTGCCGCAGTTCGAAGGCAGCAACGCCTGGGCCATCAGCGGCAGCCGCACCAAAAGCGGCAAGCCGTTGCTGGCGGGTGACCCGCATATCCGTTTCTCGGTGCCGTCGGTGTGGTACGAGGCGCAGTTGTCGGCGCCGGGCTTTGAGCTGTACGGCTATCACAACGCATTAGTGCCGGTGGCGTTTTTGGGGCACAACCTGGATTTCGGCTGGAGCCTGACCATGTTCCAGAACGATGACCTCGACCTGATCGCCGAAAAGGTCAACCCGGACAACCCCAACCAGGTCTGGTACCACGGCCAATGGGTCAACCTGACCAGCAGCGAACAGCAGATTGCGGTCAAGGGCCATGCGCCAGTGACGCTCACCCTGCGTCAGTCGCCCCACGGCCCGATCATCAATGATGTGCTGGGCGAGAATGCCGGCAGCACGCCGATTGCCATGTGGTGGGCGTTCCTCGACACCGAAGACCCGATTCTCGAAGGCTTCTACGAGCTCAACCGCGCCGACACCCTGGCCAAAGTACGTGCGGCGGCGGCCAAGGTTGCGGCGCCGGGCCTGAATATCGTGTGGGCGAATGCCAAGGGTGATATCGGCTGGTGGGCGGCGGCGCAATTGCCGATCCGCCCGGCTGGCGTGAACCCGGCGTTCATTCTTGACGGCAGCACCGCCCAGGCTGACAAGTTGGGCTTCTACCCGTTCAGCGCCAACCCTCAGGAAGAAAACCCGGCCCGTGGTTATGTGGTGTCGGCCAACGCCCAACCGGCCTCGCCCACTGGCATGGAGATCCCCGGTTACTACAACCTCGCCGACCGTGGCCAGCAGTTGAACACGCAGTTGAGCGACAAAAGCGTGAAGTGGGACGTGAACAACAGCCAGGCCTTGCAATTGGGCACCACCACCGCCTACGGCCCACGCCTGCTGGCGCCGCTGCTGCCGGTGCTGCGTGAAGTGGTCAAGGACCCGGCGCAGTTGAAACTGGTGGAGCAGCTTGCAAGCTGGAAAGGCGACTACCCGCTGGATTCCACCAGTGCCACGCTGTTCAACCAGTTCCTGTTCAACCTCACCGACGCGGCCTTCCACCCGAAACTGGGCGATGCGATGTTCAAAACCCTGATCACCACGCGGGTGATCGACGCCGCACTGCCACGCCTGGCCGCCTCAGCGGATTCGCCGTGGTGGAACGGCAAGCGCGCCGACACGGTAAAACTCGCCTGGGACAACAGCCTCGCGCACCTCAAGGCCACCTTTGGCGATGACCCGTCGCAATGGCAGTGGGGCAAGGCCCACACCCTGACCCATGGCCACCCGCTGGGCATGCAGAAGCCGTTGGACAAGATTTTCAACGTCGGCCCATTCCCGGCGCCCGGCACCCACGAGGTGCCAAATAATCAATCGGCCATGATCGGCCCTGCGCCGTGGCCCGTGACCTATGGCCCTTCGACCCGCCGCCTGATCGACTTTGCCGACCCGGCCCACGCATTGACCATCAACCCCGTGGGGCAAAGCGGGGTGCCGTTTGACTCGCACTATGGCGACCAGGCGGAAACTTACATCGAGGGTGGGTACGAGCAGGCGCATTTCAGTGATGAGGAAGTGACGGCGAATACCCGTGGCACGCTGAAGCTGTTGCCTGCCCGATAGCCGCATGGAACGCGGTCAAAATGTGGGAGCGGGCTTGTGTGGGAGCTGGCTTGCCTGCGATAGCATCAATTCGGTCCATCAGGCAGGCCGAGTTGATGCTATCGCAGTTAGTCTGTGTTCGCCCGCATCCGCCCCGGCGCCTCGCCATAGATTTCCTTGAACTTCTTGCTGAACGCCGCCTGGGACTGGTAACCCACCTGCGCCGCGATATCCAGCAGGCTCAGGCGCGACTGGCGCAGCAGGTTGAACGCCAGCTCCATGCGCAGCTGGGTCAGCAGTACCCACGGCGACACACCCGCGACTTTCACAAACGCGCGCATGAAGGTGGCCCGCGACATGCTGGCTGCCGCCGCCAGGCTGTCGATGGTCCACTCATGGCCGGGCTCGGCCAGCATCGCCTGCCAGGCTTTGCTCAGGCGCTTGTCGGCGAGTAAGGCGAAGGTGCCTGCCACCGGCGCCTGGCGGGCCAGCCAGGTGCGCAGGATCAGGGTGAACAAGGCTTGCGACAGCGCGTCGATAAACGAACGCGCGCCCAGTTGCTGGCCGTCCGCTTCGCTGCGCAACAAGGCAATCAGCGCAGCCAATTGCCCATCGCCCTGCCACTCACGGCTGGACACCACCAGGTAATCCGGCAACGCACTGAGCAACAACGACTGGCGGTTGTAGCGAAAGCTGCCGCAGAGCATGTCCACGTCCGGCTGCTCGCCTCCCAGGCGGTGGATCGGCAACAGGCCACCCTCGATGATGGTCTGCGCCACAGGCTTTACCCGCGCGCCCTGGCTACGCACCAGATGCGTCGCGCCACCGGGCATCAACAGAATGTCGCCCTCCTCCAGCGTCACCTGCTGGCCGCCCGACAACTCGGCATGGCAGGTGCCCGCCAGCACAATGTGATACGGCGCCACGCCCAGCGGCTCAGGCTCGTGGTCCATGGCCCACGCGCCCTGGAACTGGCAGCGCAGGTCCAAGCTGCCACGCAGGTTGGCCAACGCGATCAAGGTGTCGATGGAGTTCATTTGCGAGCATCGGTCAAAAAGGTGAGTGGATCGAACAAAAGCGCCGAACCTGAACCGCGCACACTGGCTTCACACCCAACCCGTTCAGGAGTTACCGCAATGTTCAATAACTGGTCCGACTTGCTGCCTACCGTGAAGAAAGCCTTTGGTGCGCTGGGCAAGAGCAACCCGAAGATGGTCAAAGCCTACATGGCGCTGGGCGAGGCTGCCGAGGAAAACAATGTACTCGACGCCAAGACCCGTGAACTGATTTCCATCGCCGTGGCCATCACCACGCGCTGCGACGGCTGCATCGGTGTGCATGCCGACGCGGCGATCAAGGCCGGTGCGACCCGCGAAGAAGTGGCCGCCACACTCGCCACCGCCATCTCGATGAATGCCGGCGCTGCGTATATCTATTCGCTGCGCGCGCTGGAAGCCTACGACACGCTCACACCGGCGCCGCAAAGTTAAGCCGGAACTGTTGCGGCGTCACGCCCAGCCGGCGGTTGAACACACTGCGCATGTGCTGGGCGTCACGAAAGCCGCATTGGTAGGCCACGGTTTTCAGCGGTGCAGGGCTGCTTTCGAGCAGCACCCGCGCCGCGTCCACCCGCGCCCGCTCGACGAACTCGGCGGGGGTTATGCGCGCTTCACGGGCAAATACCCGGGAAAAATTACGCGCGCTCATATTGGCGGCTTTGGCCAAGTCGGCAATGCCCAAATCCCCGGTCAGGTTCGCCAGCACATACAACTGCACCAACGCCACCGCCGAGGTGCTTTCGGCGTGGGGCGTGAGGAACGGGCTGAACTGCGACTGCCCACCCGCGCGCTGGGTGAACACCACCAGGCGCTTGGCCACGCTCAACGCGACTTCCGGGCCATGGTCCTGGGCCAGCAGGTACAGCGACAGGTCGATGCCCGCCGTGACGCCCGCCGAGGTGTAGATGTTGCCGTCCTGCACGTAGAGGCGGTCGGCATCCACGTGGGCCGAGGGGCACAGGCGCGCCAGGTCAGCGGCGTCGTTCCAGTGCGTGGTGACGGTTTTGCCATCCAGCAACCCGGCGCGCGCCAGCATAAAGGCGCCATTGCAGATCGAGCCGAAGCGCTGTGCGCGGGCGGCGGCACCGCGTAGCCAATCATCGAACTGCGCGCCGAAATCCTCAAAAGGCAACTGCGGCCCGCCAGCGACCAGCAACAGATCATAGGCTTGCAAGGCATCGCAGTAGTGCTTGTGGGCCTGCAATAACAGGCCGTTGGAGGCTGGCAGGGTGCCGTGGCCCAGGCCGATCACTTCAAGCTGATAATGGTCTTCGGGCGGCAGGAAACGGTTGGCCTCGCAGAACACATCCATGGGGCCGGTCACGTCCAGTGACTGGACGCCGGGGAAGATCAGGATGGCGACGGTTTTGCCCATGCTCACAACTACCTTTTTTAACTGAATAAATGCAAAACCCCTGTGGGAGCGGGCTTGCTCGCGAAAGCGGTTGTTCAGTCGACACATGTATTAACTGACATACCGCTTTCGCGAGCAAGCCCGCTCCCACATTTGATCTTCACAGGCCTCAAGAGACTGTTCAGGCTGGCACGATGTGCAACCACATTGGCCGACATCGCACCCTCGCCGCGATAGCCCCTTCGCGGGCGTGCGACCAGACTTCACTCATCGGCGCCACCCCCGGCGCTTTGTTGAGGAGAACAACCATGAGCAACTCCATTGCCGGCATCCAGATCCCGGACAGCGCCCTGGCCAAGGCCACCACCGAATACATCCGCGACGTCGAGTCCGACTTGCTTTACCACCACTCCCGCCGTGTATTCCTGTTCGGCGCGTTGAGCGGTGAGCGCAAGCAACTGGCCTACAACCCCGAACTGCTTTACGTCGGCGCGATGTTCCACGACCTGGGCCTGGTCGAAGGCCATCGCAGTGACAACGAGCGTTTCGAAGTGGACGGCGCCAACGCAGCGGCCGCGTTCCTCAAGCCTTACGGGCTGAGCGATGACGATATCGAACAAGTCTGGTTGTCGATCGCCCTGCACACCACGCCGGGCGTGCCGCAGCATCTGCGCCCGACTGTGGCGTTGGTGACTGCAGGTGTCGAGATGGACGTGCTGGGCATGGACTACGCGGCCTTTTCCAGCGTGCAGCGCGAAGCCGTGGTGCATGCGCATCCACGCGGCGAAGGGTTCAAGGAGTGCATCATCTGCGCGTTTGCCGACGGCCTGCGTCATCGTCCGCAGACCACGTTTGGCAACGTGAAGACCGATGTGCTGGTGGATCAGGAGCCGGGGTTCAAGCCGATGAATTTTGTCGAGGTGATTCGCAAGTCGCCGTGGGCTGCCTGACTAGATCGTTCCAACGCTCTGCGTGGGAATGCAGCCATGGACGCTCCGCGTCCGCTCTTGGAAGCGTGACGCAGAGCGTCACAGGAGGCATTCCCACGCGGAGCGTGGGAACGATCTTTATCGAGTTAGACCGGCGCAGGCGCCCGGCGCTTGTCCGGTTGCTGCCAACCGTCCGCCGCCGCTTCTTCGATGGCTTGTTGAATCGCCTTCTTACGCATCTCTTCGGCCCGACGGCTGAAGAACCACACCAGGAAGGTCACCAGCGACACCGCCAGCAGAATCAAACTGGCCACGGCGTTGATCTCGGGTTTAACCCCAAGGCGCACCGCCGAGAACACTTCCATCGGCAACGTCGTCGAACCCGGGCCCGACACGAAGCTGGCCAGCACCAGGTCGTCCAGCGACAGCGCGAACGACATCATGCCGCCCGCCGCCAGGGACGGCGCGATCATCGGGATGGTGATCAGGAAGAACACCTTCCATGGCCGCGCGCCCAAATCCATCGCCGCTTCCTCGATCGACAGGTCCAGCTCACGCAAGCGCGCCGACACCACCACCGCCACATACGCCGCACAGAAGGTGGTGTGGGCGATCCAGATGGTGACGATGCCACGCTCCTGGGGCCAGCCGATCATCTGCGCCATCGCTACAAACAGCAGCAACAGCGACAGACCGGTGATCACTTCGGGCATCACCAATGGCGCCGTCACCAGGCCGCCGAACAGCGTGCGGCCCTTGAAGTGGCTGATACGGGTCAGCACGAACGCCGCCAGCGTACCCAATGCCACCGCCGCAATGGCGGTGTAGCAGGCAATTTCCAGCGAGCGCGCCACCGAACCCATCAACTGGGTGTTGTCCAGCAGGCCCACGTACCACTTGATCGACCAACCGCCCCACACCGTCACCAGTTTGGATTCGTTGAACGAGTAGATCACCAGGATCAGCATCGGCAGGTAGATGAACAGCAACCCCGCCACCAGCATGAAACTCGAGAAACTGAAGCGCTTCATATCTTGCCCTCCATCTCTTTGGCTTGGCTGCGGTTAAACAGGATGATCGGCACGATCAGGATCGCCAGCATCACCACCGCCAGGGCAGACGCCACCGGCCAGTCACGGTTGTTGAAGAATTCTTGCCACAGCACTTTACCGATCATCAGGGTTTCCGGGCCGCCAAGCAGTTCAGGAATCACGAACTCGCCCACTACCGGAATGAAGACCAGCATGCAGCCGGCGATGATGCCGTTCTTGGACAGCGGCACGGTGATTTTCCAGAAGCTGTTGAAGGTGCTCGAACCCAGGTCGGACGCGGCTTCCAGCAGGCTCTGGTCGTGTTTGACCAGGTTGGCGTACAGCGGCAGGATCATGAACGGCAGGTACGAATAGACCACGCCGATATACACCGCAATGTTGGTGTTGAGGATCTGCAGCGGCTCGTTGATCAGCCCGATGGACATCAGGAAGCCATTGAGCAAGCCGTTGTTGCTGAGGATGCCCATCCACGCATACACGCGGATCAGTATCGCGGTCCAGGTCGGCATCATGATCAGCAGCACCAGCACGGTCTGCATCTCTTTGCGCGCGCTGGCAATGGCGTAGGCCATCGGGTAGCCGATCAGCAGGCACAGCACGGTGCTGAAAAACGCCATCTTCAGCGAGCCCAGGTAGGCGGCGATGTACAACTCATCGTCGCCGAGCATCGCGTAGTTGCCCAGGTTGAGCACCAGTTGCAGCTTTTGCTCAACGAAGGTGTAGATCTCGGTGTAAGGCGGGATCGCCACGTCGGCTTCGGCAAAGCTGATCTTCAGGACGATGAAGAACGGCAGCGCAAAAAACAGGAACAGCCAGAGGAAAGGGATCCCGATGACCACATGCCGGCCACCGGGTGTTATTCGTTGCAGCTGGCGCTTGAGCTTTTTCAGGTTCATGAGCGAAGCACCACGCCGCTGTCGTCTTCCCACCACACGTACACCTGGTCACCCCAGGTTGGGCGCTGGCCACGGCGTTCGGCGTTGGCCACGAAAGACTGCACCAGCTTGCCGCTTGGCAGTTCGACGTAGAACACCGAGTGGCCGCCCAGGTAGGCGATGTCGTGCACCTTGCCGCTGGACCAGTTGTGCTCGCAGGTCGGCATTTCGGTGGTGACCAGCAGTTTTTCCGGGCGAATCGCGTAGGTCACCGACTTGTCTTCCACCGAGGTGGCGATGCCGTAGCCCACGTAGATGTCGCGGTCCAGGTCCGGGCACTTGAGCACCGCGTGGCCTTCGGCGTCGTCCACCACTTGGGTGTCGAAGATGTTCACGTTGCCGATGAACTCGCACACCAGGCGGCTGGTTGGGGTTTCGTAGATGTCGATCGGGCTGCCGATCTGCGCGATCCAGCCCAGGTGCATGATCGCGATGCGCTCGGCCATGGTCATGGCCTCTTCCTGGTCGTGGGTCACCATCACGCAGGTCACGCCTACGCGCTCGATGATTTCCACCAGTTCCAGCTGCATCTGCGAACGCAGTTTTTTGTCCAATGCGCCCATCGGCTCATCGAGCAGCAGCAGTTTCGGGCGCTTGGCCAGGGAACGTGCCAACGCCACACGCTGACGCTGGCCACCGGACAGCTGGTGTGGCTTGCGCTTGGCGTACTGGCTCATCTGCACCAGCTTGAGCATCTCGGCCACGCGGGCGTCGACTTCAGCCTTGGGGATCTTGTCCTGTTGCAGGCCGAAGGCGATGTTCTGCGCCACGGTCATGTGTGGGAACAAGGCGTAGGACTGGAACATCATGTTGATCGGCCGCTCGTAGGGCGGCATGTCGGTGATGTCCACACCGTCGAGGTAGATGCGACCTTCCGTTGGGCGCTCGAAGCCTGCGAGCATGCGCAGCAGGGTGGATTTGCCCGAACCCGATCCGCCGAGCAAGGCGAAGATCTCGCCTTTTTTGATTTCCAGGGACACATCGTCCACGGCAATCGTCTCGTCGAACTTCTTCGTGACCCGGTCGATTTTGACCAACACCTTTTTCGGTGTCTGGTCGCCCTCGAGGGCTTTCTTATAGGCGCCGGAGGCAACTGCCATTTACGAAACTCCCAACAAAATTTGAGGTTCGCCCAAGACGGGCGAAACCTTGGATAGTTTGAGCTTTACTTGCCCGTCTTGACCTTGGTCCAGCTACGGGTCATTAAACGTTGCACTTTCGGGGGTAGCTCGAAGTTGACGAACGTCCGGTCGAGAACCGCCTGCGGTGGGTAAACCGCTGCGTCAGTGCGTATCGATTGCTCCATCAGTTTGTCCGCCCCTGGATTAGGGTTGGCATAACCGACTTGATCACTGACCTGAGCGATCACCTCAGGTTGCAGTAAATAGTTGATGAAGGCGTGGGCCTCTTTGACGTTGGTGGCATCCGCCGGGATCGCCAGTACGTCAAACCACAAATTGCCGCCTTCTTTGGGAATTGTGTAGGCGATGTTCACGCCTTTGCCAGCTTCAGCCGCACGGGCCTTGGCCTGGAACACATCACCGGAGAACCCGGCCGCCACGCAAATGTTGCCGTTGGCCAGGTCCGAGATGTATTTGGAAGAATGGAAGTAGGTCACGTAGGGCCGCACTTTGAGCAGCTTCTCTTCGGCCTTCTTGTAGTCTTCGGGGTTGGTGCTGTTGGGGTTCAGGCCCATGTAGTTGAGCACCGCCGGCAGCATTTCATCCGCCGAGTCCATGAACGAAACGCCACAGGTGGCGAGCTTTTTCATGTTCTCCGGTTCGAACAGCACGGCCCAGGAATCGATATGGTCGACGCCCAGCACTTCTTTGACTTTGTCGACGTTATAACCGATGCCGTTGGTGCCCCACAGGTACGGTACGGCGTACTGGTTACCCGGGTCGTTCTTTTCCAGGCGCTTGAGCAGCACCGGGTCGAGGTTGGAATAGTGAGTCAGCAATGACTTGTCGAGCTTCTGGAACGCCCCGGCCTTGATCTGCTTGCCGAGGAAATGGTTGGACGGCACCACCACGTCGTAACCGGTACGACCGGCGAGCAACTTGCCTTCCAGGGTTTCGTTGGAGTCAAACACGTCATACACGGGCTTGATGCCTGTCGCCTTTTCAAAGTTGGCCAGGGTGTCGGGGCCAATGTAGTCCGACCAGTTATAAATATGCACCGTCGGTGCGGCCTGCACGCTCACAGCCAGCGTGATACCTGCACCCACCAGCATGGCTTTGCGAAATAAAGAAATTGGCAAGTGGAGGTCCTCTTAAATAGTTGGGCCTTAAAGTTGTTGCCCGGCAACAAAACCGGCGCGCAACTTACCCTCGATAAACCGATCCGGCAAAACTTTCTGTCATTTAATTTGTGTGAACGGGCTATGTGGGAGCGGGCTTGCTCGCGAAAGCGGAGTATCAGTTGATACATCCGCTGGCTGACACACCGTCTTCGCGAGCAAGCCCGCTCCCACACAAGCCACTCCCACAGCTTTTTAAGGCTTACTTACCAGACTTGATCTTGGTCCAGCTGCGTGTCATTTCACGCTGGGTTGCAGCCGGCAAGTCAGCAATGGCGTAGAGCTTGGCCTGCACATCGGCTGGCGGGTAGATGCCCGGGTCGCTGGTGATGTCTTTGTCGACCAGTGCGGTAGCCTTCTCGTTACCGTTCGGGAAACGCACGCTGTTGGTGATCGAGGCCATGACTTCCGGCTTGAGCAGGTAGTTCATGAACTTGTAGGCGGCGTCGACGTTTTCGGCATCTTTAGGGATGGCGACCATGTCGAAGAAGCTACCGGCGCCTTCTTTCGGAATGTCGTAGGCAACCTTGACCTTGCCACCGGCTTCAGCCGCGCGAGACTTGGCCTGCTGGATGTCACCCGAGTAACCCACGGCCACGCAGATGTTGCCGTTGGCCAGGTCCGAGATGTACTTGGACGAGTGGAAATAGCCGATCGATGGGCGCAACTTGAGGAACAGGGCCTCGGCTTGCTTGAGGTCTTCTTTCTTCTGGGTGTCGGTCGGCAGGCCCAGGTAATGCAGCGCCACCGGCAGCATTTCGGTTGGCGAATCAAGGAAGCTCACACCACAGCTTTTGAGCTTGGCGATGTTCTCAGGCTTGAGCAGCACGTCCCACGAGTCGATCTTGTCGATACCCAGTGCAGCCTTGACCTTCTCCGGGTTGTAGCCGATACCGATCGAACCCCACATGTACGGGAAAGCGTGCTTGTTGTCCGGGTCGCTGATCGACACGGCTTTGAGCAGGGATTTGTTCAGGTTGTCGTAGTTAGGCAGCTTGGACTTGTCCAGCTCCTGATAGACACCGGCCTTGATCTGCTTGGCGAGGAAGTTGTTCGACGGCACGACGATGTCGTAACCGGACTTGCCTGCCAGCAACTTGGCTTCGAGGGTCTCGTTGCTGTCAAAAACGTCGTACACCACCTTGATGCCCGACTCTTTTTCAAAGTTGGCGATGGTGTCCGGTGCAATGTAGTCGGACCAGTTGTACACGTGCAGGACTTTATCGTCTGCCTGGGCCGCGCCCGCCATTGCGCCCAACAGGGACAAGGCGAGGAGGGTCTTGCCAGCGTTCTTCAAACCTAATGCCTTCATTTGGTGATGCTCCAATTTTTCTTTTTTGGGCCACGTTCTTACAGTGTTGAGCGGCCCGTCTAAAGGGCAACAAAACAGGGCGACAGTCTGGCAAGTTCCGAGGCCGGCTTTCAACCAAAGCCTCATTTATAGCTGCTCAGAATGCAGCGCCCGAAAGCCGCTGCGTTCTGAGCCTAGCACTTAGCCCTGCAATGCCGCCAAAGTCAGGTCCAGGCAATGGCGAGCCTTGGTCACCAGCTCGTCGATTTCCGCGTTGCTGATCACCAGCGAAGGCGAAATGATCATGGTGTCGCCCACGGCACGCATGATCAGGCCATTCTCGAAGCAGAACGTGCGGCAGATCATGCCCACACCCCGGCCTTCGTAACGTTTGCGCGTGGCCTTGTCCTGCACCAGCTCAATCGCCCCGAGCATGCCCACACCGCGAACTTCACCCACCAACGGGTGATCAGCCAGTTCCCTCAGACGCTTTTGCAAATACGGTGCCGCTTCGTCGTGCACACGCTTAATGATTTTTTCATCGCGCAGGATGCGGATGTTTTCCAGGGCCACGGCGGCGGCCACCGGGTGACCGGAATAGGTGAACCCGTGGTTGAAATCGCCGCCTTCATTGAGCACGGCAACCACGTCGTCATGCACGATCAGGCCGCCCATGGGGATGTAACCCGAGGTCAGGCCCTTGGCGATGGTCATCATGTGCGGCTTAAGGTCATAGAAATCGCTGCCGAACCATTCGCCGGTACGGCCGAAACCGCAGATCACTTCGTCGGCGACGAACAGGATGTCGTACTTGGCGAGAATTTCCTTGATGCGCGGCCAGTAGGTCTCAGGCGGCACGATCACGCCACCGGCACCCTGGATCGGCTCGGCAATAAAGGCACCGACGTTGTCCACGCCCAGCTCCAGAATCTTTTCTTCGAGCTGGTTGGCGGCCCAGATCCCGAACTCTTCCGGGCTCATGTCGCCGCCTTCGCCATACCAGTACGGCTGGGCGATGTGGGTGATGCCAGGGATCGGCAAGTCGCCCTGTTCATGCATATAAGTCATGCCGCCCAGGCTGGCGCCGGCCACGGTGGAGCCGTGGTAGCCATTCTTGCGGCTGATGATGGTTTTCTTGTTCGGCTGGCCCTTGATCGCCCAGTAATGGCGGACCATGCGCAGCATGGTGTCGTTGCCTTCGGAGCCGGAACCGGTAAAGAACACGTGGTTCATGCCGGCAGGCGCGACATCAGAAATGACTTTGGCCAACTCCAGCACCGGCGGGTGCGCGGTCTGGAAGAACAGGTTGTAGTACGGCAGTTCTTTCATCTGCTTGGCGGCGGCGTCAGCCAGTTCATCGCGACCGTAACCGATCGCCACGCACCACAGGCCGGCCATGCCGTCGAGGATCTTGTTGCCTTCGCTGTCCCACAGGTAAACGCCGTGGGCTTTGGTGATGATCCGTGGGCCTTTCTCTTTCAATTGCTTGAAGTCGCTGAACGGCGCCAGGTGGTGATCATTGCTCAAGGCTTGCCATTCACGGGTTTGCGGGTTGTTGCTGGACATACCGGTCTCCTAGACTTTTCGGTGAAGGGCGCGCAGGTTGCCCCGCGCGCCCGGCGCATCAGACGGCGAAGAGCAGGAATTCCCGCTCCCACGAACTGATCACGCGCTTGAAGTTTTCATGCTCGGCCCGCTTGACCGCGACGTAGCCTGTGATGAATTTTTGCCCGAGATACTTCTCGATAGTCTTGCTGTTTTCCATGCGTTCCAGGGCGTCTTCGATGGTCAACGGCAGGCGCAGGTTGCGGCGCTCGTAACCACGGCCCACTACGGGTGCGCTGGGGTTATGGCCTTCGACCATGCCGATGTAGCCACACAGTAAGCTGGCGGCAATCGCCAGGTACGGGTTGGCATCGGCGCCCGGCAGGCGGTTTTCGACGCGGCGGTTCTGCGGGCCGGCATCCGGTACGCGCAGGCCGACGGTGCGGTTTTCTTCGCCCCATTCCACGTTGACCGGCGCCGAGGTGTCGGGCAGGAAGCGGCGGAACGAGTTCACGTTGGGGGCAAACAGCGGCAGCAATTCGGGGATGAATTTCTGCAGGCCGCCAATGTGGTTGAGGAACAGCTGGCTCATGGTCCCGTCTTCATTAGAGAAGACGTTCTTGCCGGTGGCGATGTCGATGATGCTCTGGTGCAAGTGCATCGCGCTGCCAGGCTCGCCGGTCATTGGCTTGGCCATAAAGGTGGCCGCCACGTTGTGCTTGAGCGCGGCTTCACGCATGGTGCGCTTGAACACCAGAATCTGGTCGGCCAGGGACAGGGCATCACCGTGACGGAAGTTGATTTCCATCTGCGCCGTGCCGTCCTCGTGAATCAGGGTGTCGAGGTCCAGTTCCTGCAGCTCGCACCAGTCGTAGACGTCTTCGAACAACGGGTCGAATTCGTTGGCGGCTTCTATAGAGAAGGACTGGCGACCGGTCTCCGGGCGACCGGAACGGCCAATCGGCGGTTGCAGCGGGAAGTCCGGGTCTTCGCAGCGCTTGGTCAGGTAGAACTCCATCTCCGGCGCCACGATCGGCTGCCAGCCTCTGTCGGAATAGAGCTTGAGTACCTTTTTGAGCACGTTGCGCGGCGACAGCTCGATAGGGTTGCCTTGCTTGTCGTAGGTGTCGTGGATCACCTGGGCGGTCGGCTCGATGGCCCAAGGCACCAGGAATACCGCGTTCTGGTCGGGGCGGCAGATCATGTCGATGTCGGCCGGGTCGAGCAATTCGTAATAGATGTCGTCTTCGACATAGTCGCCGGTCACGGTCTGTAACAGAACACTCTCGGGCAGGCGCATGCCTTTTTCGGCGATGAACTTGTTGGTCGGCGAGATCTTGCCCCGGGTGATGCCCGTGAGGTCGCCAATCATGCATTCGACTTCTGTGATCTTGTGGTCTTTCAACCAATCGGTGAGCTGGTCGAGGTTGTTACTCATAAATGCCTCTGGGCTGTGTTTCCTGACATCCATTAAAGGTCAGGCGTTGTTTGACGCAGCATCCGCGTCGCGTTGCATCGCCCGCTTTCGACAAGCCGAGCCAAAGGCCTGGAAGATCGCGAGGTAGTGCGGGTTAGAGCTTACCTGCCATTCGGGGTGCCATTGCACTCCTAAAGCAAAAGCCTTGCCCGACGTGTAAGAAAAAGCTTCGATCAACCCATCGGGTGCGCTCGCTTCGACCTGCAGCCCCGGTGCCAGGCGGTCAACGCCCTGGCTGTGAATCGAGTTGACCTGGATCGTCGGCGGCAAACCCAGGCCTGCCAATACCCCATTGGGGGTAATCGCCACGGCGTGCGCCGGGCCGTACTGGATTTCCAACGGCTGGGTCTCGTCTTCGCGGTGATCCATCATGCCCGGCACTTCATGAACCTTCTGGTGCAGGCTGCCGCCGAAGGCTACGTTCATTTCCTGGAAGCCACGGCAGATGCCCAGCACCGGCACGCCTGCCGCGATCGCGGCACGCAGCAACGGCAGGGTGGTCTGGTCGCGTGCAGAATCATGAGCAGTCCCTGGCGCACTGGCCGGACCGTCGTAGTGAAAGGGTTCGATATTGGAGGGGGAGCCGGTAAAAAGAATGCCATCCAGGCCGTCAAGAATATTGGCCGGGTCGAGCAAGTCGCCCAAGGATGGAATGATCAATGGCAAGCCCTTGGCAGCGACTGCAACTGCACGGACGTATTTGTCGCCACTGATGTGATAAGCATGCAAACCGACCTGTTTGGAGCAGGCGGTGACGCCGATTAACGGCAGGCGAGACATGAAGCACCCCGGTATTATTGCTGTTATGGGTTTGAATCGAGCTTAGCCTTGTTCATTTTTTTACACAACACCCCCGTAAAAAATACAACACGGCCCGCTTTAGCCTGCTAGTCCCAAGCCCTTCAAACCCAAAAAACCGCCCCAAAAAGCCCCAAAAAAGGCCTCAAGGCGCTTTTTTAGGGCAAAAAAGGCCTCGCTTGACTTCGGCATGCCGTTCGGGTTGACTGAAACCAGAAAAGATCAATGATTGATATTTTTAACAACAAAGGTGTTGCATCATGTCGGTACCCCCGCGTGCCGTTCAGCTTAACGAAGCGAACGCGTTCCTTAAGGATCATCCTGAGGTTCTGTACGTAGACCTTCTAATTGCGGATATGAATGGTGTGGTGCGCGGTAAGCGCATCGAACGCACCAGCCTCCACAAGGTTTACGAGAAGGGCATTAACCTGCCTGCCTCTTTATTTGCCCTGGATATCAACGGCTCGACGGTGGAAAGCACCGGCCTGGGTCTGGACATCGGTGATGCTGACCGAATCTGTTATCCAATCCCCGACACCCTGTGCAATGAACCCTGGCAAAAGCGCCCAACCGCGCAGCTGCTGATGACCATGCACGAACTTGAAGGTGAACCTTTCTTCGCCGATCCTCGCGAAGTGCTCCGCCAAGTTGTAAGCAAATTTGACGACCTCGGTCTGACCATCTGCGCCGCCTTCGAGCTTGAGTTCTACCTGATCGACCAGGAGAACGTGAACGGCCGCCCACAACCGCCCCGCTCGCCGATCTCCGGCAAACGCCCGCACTCGACACAGGTCTACCTGATCGACGACCTCGATGAATACGTCGACTGCCTCCAGGACATTCTGGAAGGTGCCAAAGAGCAAGGCATCCCGGCTGACGCCATCGTCAAGGAAAGTGCCCCGGCGCAGTTCGAAGTGAACCTGCACCACGTCGCCGACCCGATCAAGGCTTGCGACTACGCGGTACTGCTCAAGCGCCTGATCAAGAACATCGCCTACGACCATGAAATGGACACCACCTTCATGGCCAAGCCTTACCCAGGCCAGGCAGGCAACGGTTTGCACGTACACATCTCCATTTTGGACAAGGACGGCAAAAACATTTTTGCCAGCGAGGATCCCGAGCAGAACGCCGCACTGCGTCACGCGATCGGCGGTGTGCTCGAGACCCTGCCCGCCCAAATGGCGTTCCTGTGCCCCAACGTCAACTCCTACCGTCGTTTCGGCGCACAGTTCTACGTGCCGAACTCGCCGTGCTGGGGGCTGGATAACCGCACTGTGGCGATTCGCGTACCCACCGGCTCGTCCGATGCCGTGCGTATCGAACACCGCGTGGCCGGTGCCGACGCCAACCCTTACCTGCTGATGGCTTCGGTCCTGGCGGGCGTGCACCACGGTCTTACCAACAAGATCGAGCCTGGCGCACCGGTGGAAGGCAACAGCTACGAGCAGAACGAACAGAGCCTGCCGAACAACCTGCGCGATGCATTGCGTGAGTTGGACGACAGCGAGGTGATGGCCAAGTACATCGATCCTAAGTACATCGATATCTTCGTCGCCTGTAAGGAAAGTGAGCTGGAAGAGTTTGAACACTCCATCTCCGACCTTGAGTACAACTGGTATCTGCATACTGTGTAAGCAGTTGCAGCTTTAAAAGAATGCCGCAGGCTTTATGGCCTGCGGCATTTTTTTTGAGTTTATTCGGTAGACCGCGTTGTATTCATCGCAGGCAAGCCAGCTCCCACACTTGAATGCGTTCACAAATCAAAGTGTGGGAGCTGGCTTGCCTGCGATGAGGCCCTGGCAGACAACACACCCTCCTGCTCATACAATGCCCTCTGCCTTGTAGGAGACTTCCATGCCCACCCGCCCCGCCGCCCCTCGCAAACCCCGCGCCCGCAGCCAGGCCCGGATCGATGCGATCCTCGACGCCGCCCGCACCTTGCTGGCGAGCGAAGGCGTGGCGAGTTTGTCGATCTACAGTGTGGCCGAACGGGCGCAGATCCCACCGTCGTCGGTATATCACTTTTTCGCCAGCGTGCCGGCGTTGCTGGAGGCGCTGACCGCCGATGTACATGCCGCTTTCCGCGCCGCGATCCAGGCGCCCATCGAGCATGATTCACTCAAGGTGTGGCGCGACCTGTCCTCTATCGTCGAGCAGCGCATGCTCAGCATCTACAGCAACGACGCGGCCGCACGCCAGTTGATCCTGGCGCAGCACGGGCTTGCTGAAGTGACCCAGGCAGACCGTCAGCATGATTTGGAACTGGGGGATTTGATGCTTGAAGTGTTCAACCGCCACTTCGAAGTGCCGACCTTGCCCACCGACGTGGACGTGTTCGCGCTGGCGCTGGAGTTGAGCGACCGCGTGTACGCGCGCTCGGTGCATCAGCATGGGCAGATTACGCCGCGCATGGCCGAGGAAGGGATGCGGGTATTTGATGCGTATGTGGGGCTTTATTTACCGGCGTATTTGCCTAAGCGCTGAGCCTTGCGGTGGCTGCGCCGGCCCTATCGCGGGCAAGCCCGGCTCCCACATTTTGAGCTGTGAATACATTCAAATGTGGGAGCTGGCTTGCCTGCGATAGCGATTGCAAGGCCGCCAATCACAACTTGGCGATCGACACCTCGGTGGACTTAACAAAGGCAATCACTTCGCTGCCAATCACCAGTTCCAGCTCTTTGACCGAGCGCGTAGTGATCACCGAAGTCACGATGCCGGACGCCGTTTGCACGTCGATTTCCGACAGCACGTCGCCTTCGACGATTTCCTTGATGGTGCCTTTGAACTGGTTACGCACGTTGATGGCTTTGATAGTCATGATGGTTTTCCTCTATGAGTTATTGAGCCCAACGCAATTGCGTAGGCAGCGGTGAAACAGGTTCAGGTTCCGGCGGCGAGCCTGGCAGCGACAGCACCCGGTTAAGCACTTCAGCTTCCAGCGCGGCCAGGCGATGTGAGCCACGGGCACGCGGGCGTGGCAGGTCAACGATCAGGTCGAGGCCGATTTCGCCGTCTTCGATCAGGATCACGCGGTCAGCAATCGCCACGGCTTCGCTGACATCGTGAGTGACCAGCAACACGGTGAAGCCGTGCTTCTGCCAGAGGTTTTCGATCAGTTGCTGCATCTCGATGCGGGTCAGGGCGTCCAGCGCCCCCAACGGCTCATCGAGCAACAACAGGCGCGGCTGGTGGATCAACGCGCGAGCCAGGGCCACACGTTGCTTCTGGCCACCGGACAAAGCCGCCGGCCACTCATTGGCGCGCTCGGCCAAACCCACTGCCTCCAGCGCTTCCAATGCCTTGGGGCGCCAGTTGCCCTTGAGGCCCAGGCCGACGTTGTCGATGATCTTTTTCCACGGCAGCAAACGCGCTTCCTGGAACATCAACCGCGTGTCTTCAATCGCCTCGTTCAACGGCGCGGAGCCGGCCAGCAGCTCGCCGCCACTGGCTTTGTCCAGGCCCGCGAGCAGACGCAGCAAAGTACTTTTGCCGCAGCCGCTGCGACCGACCACGGCCACGAACTGGCCCGCCGGAATGTGCAGATCAATCTCTTTGAGTACTTCCCGCGCACCAAAGGCCTTGCGCAATTTGCGCACCGCCAGCGGGATGCCCTTGAGCAGGCGCGGAGGTTGTTGAGCGGTCATGCCGCACCTCCTTTATTTACTTGATAAGCCGGGTGCCAGCGCAGCCACACGCGTTCCAGGCCACGCGCCGCGAGGTCGGCGAGCTTGCCGAGGATGGCGTACAGCACAATTGCCAGTACCACCACGTCGGTTTGCAGGAATTCGCGGGCGTTCATCGCCAGGTAACCGATGCCGGAGCTGGCCGAGATGGTTTCCGCCACGATCAGCGTCAGCCACATAAAGCCCAAGGCAAAGCGCACACCCACCAGAATCGAAGGCAACGCGCCCGGCAGGATCACTTGCCAGAACAGGCTGAAACCAGACAGGCCGTAGCTGCGCGACATCTCCACCAACGCCGGGTCGACGTTGCGGATGCCGTGGTAGGTGTTCAGGTAAATGGGGAACAGCGTGCCGAGGGCGACCAGGAAAATCTTCGCGGTCTCGTCAATGCCGAACCACAAAATCACCAGCGGAATCAGCGCCAGGTGCGGCACGTTGCGGATCATCTGCACCGAGCTGTCCAGCAGGCGCTCGCCCCACTTCGACAGGCCGGTGATAAAGCCCAGGGCCAGGCCGATGCTGCCACCGATCACAAAGCCCAGGCCCGCACGCCAGCCGCTGATGGCCAGGTGTGTCCAGATCTCACCGCTGCGTACCAGGTTGACCCCTGCTTCGATCACCGCACTCGGCGCCGGCAAAATGCGCGTCGACAACCAGCCCGCCGACACCGACAGCTGCCACACCGCCAGCAACAAAATCGGCAGCACCCAAGGCGCGACGCGATGGCTCAATTTTTCAAAATCCATAATGGCGCCTCAGCTCTGCGACGCAGCTTTGGGAAGGATGTCGTTGGCGACCATTTCGCCGAACGGGCTCACGTAACCGGCGCTCTTCGGCAGCTCGGGACGCTCGATATCCAGGTGCGGGAACAACAGCTCGGCCACCCGATACGACTCTTCCAGGTGTGGGTAACCGGAGAAGATAAAGGTGTCGATGCCCAGCGCAGCGTATTCCTTGACCCGCGCCGCCACGGTTGGGCCATCGCCCACCAATGCAGTACCGGCACCGCCACGCACCAGGCCGACGCCGGCCCACAGGTTGGGGCTGACTTCGAGGTTGTCGCGGCTACCGCCGTGCAGGGCAGCCATGCGCTGCTGGCCCACCGAATCAAAGCGCGACAGCGAGGCCTGGGCGCGGGCGATGGTTTCATCGTCTACATGGGAGATCAGCTTGTCGGCGGCCTTCCAGGCTTTTTCGTTGGTTTCGCGCACGATCACATGCAAGCGAATGCCAAAACGCAGGGTACGCCCCAGTTTTTCGGCCTTGGCCCGTACCTGTGCAATTTTTTCCGCGACTGCGGCTGGCGGCTCGCCCCAGGTCAACACCATCTCCACCTGTTCGGCTGCCAGGTCCTGGGCCGCTTCGGAGGAACCGCCGAAGTACAGCGGTGGACGTGGCTGCTGGATCGGCGGGTAAAGCAATTTGGCGCCTTTGACGCTGATGTGCTCGCCGTCGTAATCCACGGTTTCGCCTTCCAGCACGCGACGCCAGATGCGGGTGAATTCCACCGAGGCCTGGTAGCGTTCTTCGTGGCTGAGGAACAAGCCATCGCCGGCCAGCTCTTCCGGATCACCGCCGGTGACCAGGTTGAACAAAGCGCGCCCGCCGGACAAACGGTCCAGGGTCGCGGCCTGACGCGCAGCCACTGTTGGGGAAATGATCCCGGGGCGCAGCGCAACGAGGAATTTCAAACGCTGGGTCACCGGGATCAGCGAGGCGGCCACCAGCCACGAGTCTTCGCAGGAGCGGCCAGTGGGGATCAGCACCCCGCCGAAACCCAGGCGGTCGGCGGCCTGGGCCACTTGCTGCAGATAACCGTGATCGACGGCGCGTGCGCCTTCTGCGGTGCCAAGGTAATGGCCGTCGCCGTGGGTAGGCAGGAACCAGAAAATATTGAGGCTCATGGAGTTGTCTCCTGAAGAAGTCGGATTACGGCGCTTTGGCGACGGCGGCGGGTGGAGTCCAGATCACGTCCTTGATGCTCAAGGGTTTGGGGATCAATTTGAGCTGGTAGAAGGTGTCGGCGATTTTCTGCTGGGCGGCGACCACTTCCGGGGTCAGGAACAGCGCGCCGTAGCCTTGGCGCTTGACCGAGGTCAGGGTGATGTCTGCCGGCAAGCCGAGCAGCGGTGCGACTTGTTCGGTTACTTCCTGAGGGTTGGCCTTGGACCATTCGCCCACTGCGCGCACTTCTTCCACCAGCGCCTTGATCACGTCTGGGTGTTGCGTGGCGTAAGGCTTGGTAGCCAGGTAGAACTGATGGTTGTCGGCAATGCCGGTGCCGTCACGCAGGGTGCGGGCTTGCAGCTGTCTTTCGGCGGCGGCCTGGTACGGGTCCCAGATCACCCAGGCGTCCACGCTGCCACGCTCGAACGCGGCGCGGGCATCGGCGGGCGGCAGGAAGATGGTTTGCACGTCGGTGTATTTGAGGCCGGCATCTTCCAGGGCACGCACCAACAGGTAATGCACATTGGAACCTTTGTTGAGCACGATTTTCTTGCCCTTGAGCTCGGCCACCGATTTGATCGTCGAGTCTTTGGGCACCAGGATCGCTTCACTGGTCGGCGCGGGCGGCTCGTAGGCGACGTAGAGCAAATCTGCACCCGCTGCCTGGGCAAATACCGGCGGCGTTTCGCCGGTAACGCCAAAGTCGATCGCGCCGACGTTCAGGCCTTCGAGCAATTGCGGGCCACCGGGGAACTCGGTCCATTGCACTTGCACGCCTTGGGCGGCCAGGCGTTTTTCCAGCGAGCCTTTGGCTTTGAGCAGCACCAGCGTGCCGTACTTCTGATAACCGATCCGCAGGGTCTCGGCGGCCTGGGCTTGAACAATGGCGCCGAAGGACACAGCCGCAGCAAACAGTGCGACCAGACCACGACGCAAGATGACAGTGCGCATGGCGCTCTCTCCAAAAAATGCGATTAGGGGGTTGGCTGCACCTGCTTGGCCGTTGGCGGCTGAGTAAGGTGAGTACTACAAAATCCGGTACGGCTTAAATGCTCCAGCGAGCACTCAACAAACGTTCATTCAACACATTCGGGTCCAGCGGTTTGGGGCGACGGGCCATGGCGCCGTAAAGCGTATCCAGGGCCTCGTGCAAACGCTGTTCAAGCACCGGCACCAGTTGCGCCTGGGCACTGCCTTCGGCGTAAGCGATCTGGCTGTCTTCGGCGAAAATACCGTGGAGCAATTCCTGGGCTTTGAGGGCCGACAACACCGGCTTCAGGGCATAGTCCACCGCCAGCATGTGGGCGATGCTGCCGCCGGTGGCCATCGGCAACACAACCTTGTGGGCCAGGGCGCGTTCGGGCAGCAGGTCGAGCACGGTTTTCAGCGCGCCGGAAAACGAGGCCTTGTACACCGGCGTGGCAATGACCAGGCCGTCGGCATTGGCGATTTGCTGCAACAGGTCGATGACTTTGGGGCTGTCGAAGCGGGCGTGCAGCAAGTCTTCGGCCGGGAAGTCCCGTATCTGATAACTCACCACTTCCACGCCTTTGTCTTGCAGCCACTGACGGGTTTTTTCCAGCAAGACCCCGGAGCGCGAACGCTGGCTGGGGCTGCCTCCAAGTGTTACGACCAGCATGCAGGTATTCCTTGGGCAAGTGTCGGCGGTTCGCTGGGTGGCGATGGCGCCAAGATGGAACAGACCCTATCAGCATATTTATATATCTTTAAATCTTATTTTTTCATTTGTTTATTCTATAAAGGAATATGCAGATTATTAAACTCAAGGCGAAAAAAAAGGCCGTCGAAACGGCCTGAAAACCCCTGCTATGTGATTCGGTTTCTGCGGTGTATGTACTGCCGCCATCGCGGGCAAGCCCGGCTCCCACAGGGGAATGCGGTCAACTTTGGGAGCCGGGCTTGCCCGCGATAGCGATTTCAGCCTCAGCGATTAGGCTGTGGGGTGAGGCGCAGGTACGGCTTCACGGCGCGATAGCCCTTCGGAAAGCGCTGCTTGATCTCTTCCTCGTCCTTGAGCGACGGCACGATCACCACTTCATCGCCGTCCTGCCAGTTGGCGGGCGTGGCGACCTTGTGGCTGTCGGTCAGTTGCAGCGAGTCGATGACCCGCAGGATTTCGTGGAAGTTGCGACCGGTGCTGGCCGGGTAGGTAATCGTCAGGCGGATCTTCTTGTTCGGGTCAATCACGAACAAGGAGCGCACGGTGAGGGTGTCACTGGCATTCGGGTGGATCAGGTCGTAGAGGTCCGACACCTTGCGATCTGCATCCGCCAGGATCGGGAAGTTGACGATGGTGTTCTGGGTTTCGTTGATGTCTTCGATCCACTTGTGGTGCGAGTCCACCGGGTCAACCGACAGGGCAATGGCCTTGACGCCGCGCTGGGCGAATTCGTCCTTGAGCTTGGCGGTAAAGCCCAGCTCCGTGGTGCACACCGGAGTAAAGTCAGCCGGATGGGAAAACAGCACGCCCCAGCTATCGCCCAGCCATTCGTGGAAACGAATCTTGCCGGCGCTGGAATCCTGTTCAAAGTCGGGGGCGATGTCGCCCAATCGTAGGCTCATGGTGTGGCTCCTGATGAGTGCTTATGGAGCCCACTGTGCATGGGTTGGAGATTATTTAAAAAGAATAAATATCGATTTATCTAGACGATAAAGGAATATTAAAAATCTGTTCATTGGACTTGGGAACGGGCGAGGATCAACATCGGTTTCAAGGTTCGAGAAGGCCTTGAGACGCTGTACAAAGAGGGGATTCAGGAAGGGCTTGCGGGGGTTGAGCCCGACTTGAAAAGCAAGACACCTTGCCCGGCGTTGCGCCGGGCAAGGTTTACAGCCTTACAACAACTTCACGCTACTAGAACAGTGGCAGCGAGTAGCTGACGATCAGACGGTTTTCGTCCTGGGAACGGGTGTTCGCCAGGTCGGTACGCCACATTGCGTTTTTCCAGGCAACGCCGAGGTTTTTCAGCGGGCCTTCTGGAATCACGTAGGCAACGGTGATATCACGTTCCCACTCGGACTGGCCGGTGGTTTCAGTACGTGCGTTAGTGTTCGCGATGGTGTCGATGTTGCTACCTTTGAGGTACACAACGCCAGCCGTCAGGCCAGGTACGCCAACCTTGGCGAAGTCATAAGCGTAACGAGCTTGCCAAGTACGCTCGCCAGCACGGGCGAACTTCTGGATCTGCATGTCGGTAGTGATGTAAGCCGACGAGCCGTCACCTTGGTTCAGCCAAGGGAAGTCGCTGCTGCCATTGCTAACTTGATAACCGCCACCAAAGGTGTGACCGGCCACGGAGTACAGGAAAAGACCGCTGTACAGGTTGTTGTCGACTTTACCCTTACCGGCACGGAAACCGTTGTAGTTACCGCTGGTGTAGTAGGAAGACGTATTACCGTTCAGGCCGTCGTCAGAACTGTTGAAATAACGCAGGTCAGACTTCAATACGCCCGGGCCGATCGACCAGTTATGGGTCAGACCCAGGAAGTGCTGCTTGTAGAAGTCTTCCAGGTTGCCGTAGTAGTACTGTGCGGTCAGATCTTTGGTGAGCTTGTAGTCACCACCGGCATAGTAGAACTTGTTGACGAACTTGCCTGCGGTGTAGTTCGAGCCACCGTTGGCACCACCCAGCGACAAACCTTCGTTGTTGCTGGAGTTACGGCCTTTGGCATGCTCAATCTGACCGGCAACCAGGGTCAAATCCTTGATGTCGTTGGTAGTGATCTGGCCACCCTGGAAGGTTTGCGGCAGCATACGACCATCGTTGGTCACGATAACTGGCAGCTTAGGCTGCAACGTACCCAGTTTCAGTTCGGTTTGGGAGATCTTCACCTTACCGGTCACACCGAGGCTGGCGAAATCGTTGACCGCGCGATTGCCATCGCTTGGGAACACAGTACCGCCGGACGAAGTACCGGTGATGTTACCGCTGGTGCCGCGGCCAGAATCGAGGCGCACGCCGTACAAGCCGATTGCGTCAACGCCGAACTGAACCGTGCCTTGGGTGTAGCCCGAAATGAACCGCAGATCGAAGCCTTGGCCCCACTCTTCGTTCCTGGACGGGTCTGCAGCACCATCACGGTTATCCGTGTTGATGTAGAAGTTACGCAGACCCAGTGTGGCCTTACTGTCTTCGATGAAACCGGCAGCGCCTGCTTGCTGAGCGATTGCGCCCAGGGTCACAGCCAACGCCAAGGTGGACTTCTTCATGTACCGCTCCTCTCATTTCTAATTTTTGTATTTCTTTGGTCTCGGGTCTGACGCCCTCGATCCACAGATGCGCGATTAGCGCCAGATAGTGACTACCAAGTCAATCGTAACCTTGTGTGTCTACTACCTTCGTCTAATCGCAGTTGATTTGGTCCCTGCAGGGTAATGAGTTTTTCATACACCCAAAAAGAATTGTTTCATTCTTTTTCATACGATTCAGGAATAAGCCTCAGCAGACAGCGAGCCGATCAGCATAGATCAACCGCTCCATAAGCTAATTCCTAAAGGGTATTTACCAGCCTTTTTTTAGATCGATTAGTGTGGCCGTACTGTTGCATACGTCACCCACGATCAAAAAGGCGACGCCATCATGGCCAAACGCACATCCTCCCGTCAATTTGTTACAGTTTTTGTGTCACTAATACTTTCTTTTGGTGTCAAAGCGGCCGATTTAACTATCGGCTATCAAACCGGCATCGACCCCAGCAAAGTCCCCCAGGCTGACGGCCTCTACGAAAAAGCCATCGGCGAGAAAATCGCCTGGCGCCGTTTCAACAGCGGCCCTGAAGTGGTCACTGCGATCGCTTCCGGCGATGTACAGATCGGCAATCTTGGTTCCAGCCCCCTCGCAGCAGCGGCTTCACGCAATCTACCGATCGTGGCGTTTATCGTATCGGCGCAGATCAACACTTCTGAAGCCCTGGTGGTGCGCAATGGCAGCGGCATCGACAAACCCGCAGACCTGGTGGGTAAAACCATCGCCACCCCTTTCGTTTCGACCTCTCATTACAGCCTGCTCGGGGCGCTGAAGCACTGGGGCCTGGACACGCAAAAAGTCAAAGTGGTGAACCTGCAACCGGCAGAAATTGCGGCTGCGTGGAAACGTGGCGATATCGATGGCGCGTTCGTCTGGTCGCCGGCGCTGGGGGAAATCCGCAAGACCGGCAAAACCCTGACAGACGCAGCCCAGGTGGGTCAGTGGGGCGCGCCAACGTTCGAAGTGTGGGTGGCGCGCAAGGATTTCGCGCAAAAACATCCTGACGTAGTGGCCAAGTTTGCCAAGGTCACGCTCGATTCCTTTGCTGACTACGCGGCCCATAAAGACAGCTGGACCGTCGACTCCGAACCGGTGCAAAAAATCGCCAAATTGACAGGCTCGAATGCTGCCGATATCCCAGAACTGTTGGCCGGCACCACTTTTCCAGATGCCCAGGCACAGCAGACCGAGGCGCTGCTTAAAGGCGGCACGGCGAAGGCGATTGGGGAGACGGCGAAGTTTTTGAAGGAACAGGGGAAGGTTGAAACGGTGTTGCCGGACTACTCAGCCTTCGTGACCGATAAATTCATCCCGGAATAAATGCGATCACCTGTGGGAGCTGGCTTGCCTGCGATGCGGGTACCTCGGTCTGTCAGGTAAACCGCGGTGATGCCATCGCAGGCAAGCCAGCTCCCACACAAGCCAGCCCTCACACAAGCCAGCTCCCACATATGCCAGCTCAGTGTTTTGTTATAGCGCCTTCTCGAAGATCTTCGAATTACGCTGATAGTTGTACAGCGAAGCCCGCGCCGACGGCAGGCGGTCGACGCTGCTCGGCACAAACCCGCGCTCGCGGAACCAATGGGCGGTACGCGTGGTGAGAACAAACAAGGTCTTCAAACCCTGCGCACGGGCACGGGTTTCGATGCGCTCCAACAGTTCATCACCGCGCCCGCCGTGGCGGTACTCCGGGTTGACCGCCAGGCACGCCAGCTCACCGGCATCCGAATCGGCGATCTGATACAACGCCGCACAGGCGATGATCATGCCTTCGCGCTCGACCACGCTGAACTGCTCGATCTCACGCTCCAATACCTCACGCGAACGCCGTACCAGAATGCCCTGCTCTTCCAGCGGGCTGATCAGGTCGAGCAAACCACCGACGTCTTCAATCGCCGCTTCGCGCACCAGCTCGAATTGCTCCTGGGCCACCAACGTGCCGCCGCCGTCGCGGGTAAACAGCTCGGTGAGCAGCGCGCCGTCTTCGGCATAACTGACGATATGGCTGCGCCCTACTCCGCCACGGCAAGCCTCGGCGGCGGCATCCAGCAATTCAGCTTGGTAGTTGTTGCCCAAACGTTGCAGGTGCGCCGGCACTTGTTGCGGGCGCAACTCACGCACCAGGCGACCATGCTCATCGATCAAACCGAGGTCGGCGCCAAACAGCAGCAGCTTGTCGGCGCCCAGGTCGATGGCGGCGCGAGTGGCGACGTCTTCGCAGGCCAGGTTGAAGATCTCGCCGGTGGGCGAATAACCCAATGGCGACAGCAGCACGATGGAGCGTTCGTCCAGCAGGCGATTGATGCCTTTGCGGTCGACCCGGCGCACTTCGCCGGTGTGGTGGTAGTCCACCCCTTCGAGCACACCGATCGGCCGTGCAGTAACGAGGTTGCCGCTGGCCACGCGCAGGCGCGAGCCTTGCATCGGCGACGAGGCCATGTCCATGGACAGGCGCGCCTCGATAGCAATGCGCAAATGCCCAACCGCGTCGATCACACATTCCAGCGTCGCCGCATCGGTGATGCGCAAGCCTTCGTGGTAAGCCGGGGTGAGGCCGCGTGCTTCAAGGCGGGTTTCGATCTGCGGGCGCGAACCGTGCACCAGCACCAGCCGCACGCCCAGGCTGTGGAGCAGCACCAGGTCGTGGACGATATTGCCGAAGTTGGGGTGTTCCACACCATCGCCGGGTAGCATGACCACAAAGGTGCAGTCACGGTGGGCGTTGATGTAAGGCGAAGCGTGACGAAGCCAATTAACGTATTCGGGCATAAAACCTGGGCCTGTAATAAAAAGCAGCCAAAAAAGGGATGAATCGTGAAAGCGCACAGCGGGCTGATGGTTATCGTCGGAACAGGCTTGGCGACACGCTCGCTCTCCTTCTATGTACGAATAGGCAGGGGTTAATTTATGCAGGTTTCAGGCAGTAATGCTCGATCAGTTCCCGCAATAGACGCACTGTAGGCGTCAAGCGTGACATTTCGAGGTATTCGCCCGGCTGGTGGGCGCAGGCGATATCGCCGGGGCCAAGCACCAGGGTTTCACAACCAAGGCGCTGAAGATAAGGCGCTTCGGTGCCGAACGCTACTGCTTCGGCACGATGACCGGTCAATCGTTCCGCAACCCTTACCAGCTCGGCGTCTTCGGCCTGCTCGAACGGCGGCACTTCGGGGAACAGCGGCGCGTAGTCGATCTTGACTTTATGCCGCTCGGCCAAGGGTTCGAGCTTCTGGCGGATCGCGGCGCGCAGCACCTGCGGGTCCATGCCCGGCAACGGCCGCAGATCGAACTCCAGCGAGCATTGGCCGCAGATGCGATTGGGGTTGTCGCCGCCATGGATACACCCGAAGTTCATGGTCGGTTGCGGCACGCTGAATTGCGGGTTGCGGTACTCACGCTGCCAGGCCAGGCGCAGGCCACGCAGTTCGCCCATCGCGTCGTGCATGGCTTCGAGGGCGCTGTGGCCCAGGCTTGGGTCTGACGAATGGCCGCTTTGGCCCAGAATATCAATGCGCTCCATCATCACGCCTTTGTGCAGGCGGATCGGCTTCAGGCCCGTCGGCTCACCAATCACCGCCGCACGGCCCAACGGGCGCCCGGCTTCGGCCAGTGCGCGGGCACCGGACATCGAGCTTTCTTCATCGCAGGTGGCGAGGATCAGCAGCGGTTGCTTGAAAGGTTGATCCAGCAAGGGCAGCACGGCTTCGATAGCCAAGGCAAAAAAGCCTTTCATGTCGCAGCTGCCCAAGCCTACCCAGCGGCCGTCAACTTCCGTCAGCTTGAACGGATCGGTCTTCCACAGCGCAGCGTCATACGGCACGGTATCGCTATGCCCGGCCAGCACCAGCCCGCCGGGGCCGCTGCCGAAGCTGGCCAACAGGTTGAACTTGCCGGGGCTGACCTGCTGGATGTCGATGGCAAAACCCAGGTCGCCCAGCCAGCTGGCGAGCAGGTCGATGACCGGGCGGTTGGTCTGGTCGAGAGACGCTTGGGTGCAACTGACCGACGGCGCGGCAATCAGCGCGGCGAATTGCTCTTTCATGGACGGTAACGGCATGCGCAGCCTCTCAACTTCCCGGATGAGCCCCACTATAGAACCATCTGCACGACACAATAAACCGTTGCGGCACGTTGCCGGGCTCAGTCCTGTACACTGCACGACCTTGGCAGCCACACATTTCCCCGGCTGCGCTCCCGATCCTGGATTTTCCGGCCATGCAGAAAGAAACTGAAATCAAGCTCCGCGTCAGCCGCGAAACCCTCGCCGCGCTGCGTGAGCACCCGCTACTGAAAAAACGCAACAAAAGTGGCTGGGAACGCCGTGAGTTGATGAACCAGTACTTCGACACCCCCGAGCGCGACCTGGCCCAGGCCAAAGTCGCCCTGCGCCTGCGCAAGGACGGTGACGACATCATCCAGACCCTCAAGACCCGTGGCCAAAGCGTCGCCGGCTTGTCGGAACGTAACGAATACAACTGGGACCTGCCCAAAGCCAAGCTCGATGTGAAGAAACTCGACGGCGAATGCTGGCCCGAGCAATTGGCCGAGCTGGACAAAAAGACCCTCAAGCCAATCTTCACTACCGATTTTGTGCGTGAACGCGCCGAAATCGCCTGGGGCCGTGGCAAGGCCAAGGTGGTGATCGAAGCCGCCCTGGACCTGGGCCATGTGGTGGTCGGCAAGCAGAAAGAAGAGATCTGCGAACTGGAACTGGAACTGCGTGAAGGCGAACCGGCTGCCCTGCTGGAACTGGCCGCCGAACTGGCCGCGACCCTGGCGCTGATGCCGTGTGATATCAGCAAGGCCGAGCGCGGCTACCGCCTGTACGACGCCAGCAGCTACTCCCTGAGCCTGCCGGCCCCGCAAATCCATGCCGAAATGCCGTTGGACGATGCCTTCGCCGCAATCATGTGGCACCTGTTGGGCAGCAGCCAGCGTCTGGCCGAGCAATACCGCTTCAACGGTCATTGGCGTCTGCTGCAGGACTGGGTCGAGAACCTCGGCGAACTGCGCGCCCTGATCGGCAGCCTCGGCCAGGCCGCGCCGCGTCAATCCACCAGCGAACTGCGCAGCGCGCTGGACGCGTTGCTGGAAGACTGGCGCCCACTGGTGCAGGCCGGTGACGACGACGAAGACATCCGCAAAGCCGCGCCGGAACAGTTCGCCGAAGAACTTGAAGACGTGCGTTGGGGTCTGTTCTCGCTGAACACCTCGCGCTGGCTGCTGGCCCGCACCTGGACCGCCGACCGCAACGTGCGTGGCAACCGCCAGGGCGCCGCGCAGATCACCAACTGGCTGCCGCGCCTGCTGGCCGACGACGCCGTCGCCCTGCAACTGCCGCGCTACCAACAGCAACCGGAAGACCTGGCCGAGCAACTGCCGCGCATCGAGCGCATCCAGGCCTGGCTGCACCACGCACGTCAGGTGGTGGACATTCCGGAGCTGGACCGTTTGTACGGCGAGCTGAACAAGTTGGCGCTGCTGGCCAACCAGCCGATCACCGATGAGTCGCTGGATGCGCGTATGCATCAGGCGATTGCGGTGTATCAGAACCGCGCCTGGAAGACGTTGCTGCGCCTGTAAAACCGCTATCGCAGTTCAGCCCGGCTCCCACAGGGGAACGCATTCCGATGTGGGAGCCGGGCTTGCCAGCGATGAGCATAGGTATCTACACAACCGGTTAACACGAAGTCTGTGGTCAGTGAGCTGTTGTGGCGAGCAGGCTTGCCCTGCGTTGGGCTGCGAAGCAGCCCCAGTAAAGGCACTGCAATTTTCCTGAAAGAACTCAGCGTCTGGGTTTGGGGGCCGCTTCGCGGCCCAACGCAGGCGGTGCGACGATTCGACAAGCCTGCTCGCCACAGGAGAAATTGGCTGCCTTCAGAAGTTGTGTAGATACCTATGCCGCGATGAGGCAGGCCCTGTCAGCGCAAGACTGGCAGGCTGGTGGTGGATTTGATCTCCGATAAAGCCACGATCGAGTTCACCTCCTGAATCCCCGGCACCATCGACAGTTTCTCGAAGAAAAACCGTTCATACGCCTCGATGTCCGAGGTGACGATGCGCAACAGAAAATCCACCGCGCCCATCAGCACATAACACTCCAACACTTCCGGAAACCCGCGAATCGCCTCGGTGAACTCGGTGAAGTTGGAACGGCCGTGGGCGTTGAGTTTGACCTCGGCAAAAATCTGCGTGTTGAGGCCGATCTTCTTGCGGTCCAGCAGCGTGACCTGGCCGCGAATCACGCCCTCCTCCTTGAGCCGCTGGATACGCCGCCAGCACGGCGACTGCGACAGGCCCACCTGTTCGGCGATCTGCGCACTGGACAGCGAAGCATCCTCTTGCAGCAGCGCCAGGATACGGCGGTCGTAGGCGTCCAACTCACTGTGCATAAAAATACCTTTGAATGTCCCAGTCACGAATTGATCTATTCAATAAATCGCAAATAGAGCCCATCTTAGATAAGAAATCTCCCGTGGCGAATGTAAAAATTTCTCCAGTCGAATTTGGAGAGTCAGCATGCATGCCGTCGAAACCACCCACACACCCGCACGCGTTGATGCCTGGGCCGTCAACAGCGCCCATTGCCAGGCGCATTATCAGATCGTCGCCGAGGCCGAGCCGGACGTGTTGTGCCGGGTGCTCAACTATTTCGCCTTGCAGTTCCTGACCCCACAACAGGTGAATGTGAGCCGTGAAGACGACCTGTTGAACATTGATATCGTGATGGACGGTTTAAGCTGGCACCGCGCCCAAGTGATCGGTGAAAAGATTAGAAACCTGATCAGCGTCTGCTCGCTGGACGTGTGGCGGGCCGATTCCGTGCGGCCTGCAGCCGTGACGGCGGCCAGCCTGTAAAAACCGGCAATACTCACTGGGAGGTGGATGTTCAGGGGCGGGCTAGCCTGGGTTTACACCCCAAGCCTGCCAGGAAATACCCATGCCTACCGCCTTGCACACTCACCGATTGGAACTGCATCAATTGCTGCCGGCGCTGGTCGAGCAAGGGCTGATAACTGCAGAGGTGGCGCATTCATTAGCGGCGCTGCCCGCCACCCGGCAGCACCCTCTGGAATGCATCGCAGCACAGGGGTTGTGCCTGGAAACCCTGACGCAATGGCTGGCCACGCACGTCGGGCAGCCGTATCTGCGTATCGACCCGCTCAAGATCGAGGTGGCCACCGTGGTGCCGTTGATGTCCCATGCCTTTGCGCAACGCCATGGGATCCTGGCGGTGGCCGTGGATGCGCAGACCGTCACCGTCGCCAGCGCCCAGCCCCATGTCCGCGACTGGGAAGCCGGGTTGGCGCAGGTGCTCAAGCGCTCGATCAAGCGCGTGGTCGCCAACCCCAAGGCTATTGAGCGCTGCATCGGTGAGTTCTACCGGTTAGCCAAATCCGTCAGCGGCGCCGATCAAAAGGCGGCGGTGGCCAGCAATGTCGAACTGCTCAGCCTCGGCACCAGCGATCAGGAGCCGGATGCCAATGACGCGCATATCGTCACCATCGTCGACTGGTTGTTGCAGTACGCCTTTGAGCAGCGCGCCAGTGATATCCATGTCGAACCCTGTCGCGACCAGGGCCGCGTGCGTTTTCGTATCGACGGGCTGCTGCACGATGTCTATCAGTTTCCACCTCAAGTCACGATGGCGGTGGTCAGCCGCCTCAAGAGCCTGGGCCGGATGAATGTGGCAGAAAAACGCAAACCCCAGGACGGTCGGGTCAAGACTAAAAGCCCGGCGGGCACTGAGGTGGAACTGCGCCTTTCGACCTTGCCGACGGCGTTTGGTGAAAAACTGGTGATGCGGATTTTCGACCCGCAGGTGCTGCTCAAAGATTTTGACCAGCTTGGTTTGTCAGATGACGACCAACAACGCTGGCACGCCATGACCGGCCAGGCAAACGGTATCATCCTGGTCACCGGGCCAACAGGCTCGGGCAAGACCAGCACCCTCTACGCCACGCTCAAGCAACTGGCAACCCGCGAGGTCAACCTGTGCACGGTGGAGGACCCGATCGAAATGATTGAACCGGCCTTCAACCAGATGCAGGTGCAGCACAACATCGACCTGACCTTCGCCAGCGGCGTCCGCGCCCTGCTGCGCCAGGACCCGGACATCATCATGATCGGCGAGATTCGTGACCGGGAAACCGCAGAAATGGCGATCCAGGCCGCATTGACCGGGCACCTCGTACTGTCGACCCTGCACACCAATGATGCACCCAGCGCCATCAGCCGGTTGCAGGAGTTGGGCATTGCTCATTATTTGATCAAAGCTACCCTTATAGGCGTAATGGCGCAGCGTCTGGTGCGGCTTTTATGCCCTCATTGCAAACGCGCAGTGGGCGAGCCGGGCACCGCGCATGAAGCTGTCGGCTGCGCAGAATGCCGTGACAGTGGTTATCGAGGCCGCGCCGGGCTCTACGAAATCATGCCAATGAACGAGGCGCTTAAGGCACTGATCACTCCAGGTGCCGACGTGCAGGCTCTACGTCGGGCCTCAGTGGAGCAAGGCATGCGCAGCCTGCGCATGGCCGGTGTCGACAAAGTGAACGCCGGGCTGACCACCCTGGCAGAGGTGTTACGGGTAACGCCTGGGGATTCAGAAACAAATGATTTGATTGTTGGCCCGTGAAACCGTCCTTATCCGTGACTGGACCGTTACAATCGGCCACACGTCGCTTCACTGACACCATCAGATAGGGAATCGCTATGCAGATCGGAACCGTACTGCTTCTTTTCGTGGGTTTGGCCGTGGCCATCCTGTTCATGGGCTTTAAAGTGGTGCCCCAGGGCTACCAGTGGACTGTCGAGCGTTTCGGCCGCTACACCAACACCCTCAAGCCTGGCCTGAACATCATTATTCCGGTCATGGACCGCATCGGCCGCAAGATAAACGTGATGGAAAGCGTGCTGGATATTCCACCACAGGAAGTGATCACCGCCGACAACGCCACCGTGCAGATCGACGCCGTGTGCTTCTTCCAGGTGGTCAACACCGCCCAGGCCGCCTACGAGGTCAACAACCTCGAGCACGCCATCCGCAACCTGCTGCAAACCAACATCCGCACCGTGCTGGGCTCCATGGAGCTGGATGCCATGCTGAGCCAGCGCGATGGCATCAACGAAAAACTGCTACGTACCGTGGATGAAGCCACAGCGCCGTGGGGCATCAAGATCACCCGCATCGAGATCAAAGACATCAGCCCGCCTGCCGACCTGATGGCCGCCATGTCCGGCCAGATGAAAGCCGAGCGGATCAAACGCGCGCAAATCCTGGAAGCCGAAGGCCTGCGGGCATCGGCGATTCTGACTGCCGAAGGCAAGAAGCAGGCGCAGATTCTGGAAGCAGAAGGTGGGCGCCAGGCTGCGTTCCTGGAGTCTGAAGCCCGTGAGCGTCAGGCAGAGGCAGAAGCCCGTGCGACTCAGGTCGTCTCTGAAGCGATTGCCACCGGCAACGTGCAAGCCATCAACTACTTCGTCGCGCAAAAATACATCGATGCCTTGGGCAAACTCGCTTCGGCCAACAACAGCAAAGTCATCCTGATGCCGCTGGAAGCCAGCCAGGTGATTGGCGCCGTCGGTGGCATCGGCGAAATCGTCAAGGCAACCTTCGACAACAAGAAAGGCTGAGGCGACTGCCATGTGGGATTTCCTGCAGCATCTGTCGTTCTGGGATTGGCTGGCACTGGGTACGGTGCTGCTGATTCTGGAAGTGTTCGGCGCCGGCGGTTACCTGCTGTGGATGGGCATCGCCGCTGCCGCCGTAGGCGTGATCAAGTTCCTGGTGCCGCCGCTGGGGCTGGAATGGCAACTGCTGCTGTTCGCTGTGCTGTCGATTTTGACCGCTGTTTATTGGTGGAAACGCCAGCGCAGCAGCGCCAAGGTCAGTGACCAGCCGGGGCTGAACATGCGCGGCTCGGAGCTGGTCGGCCGCACGTTTGTGGTGCACCAAGCCATCGTGGATGGCCGTGGCAAGCTAAAAGTCGGTGATGGCGTGTGGATGGCGACTGGCCCGGACAGCCCCGTAGGCGCTCAAGTACGCGTCATTGGTCAGGACGGCGTGATTTTACAGGTCGAAACTGTTTAGTCAGTGATGGAACTCGGTTGAGCTAACTACAATCAAACTGTTCAGATAACCCAGTCGGAGTCACCCATCATGCGTCTCAAATATGCTGTCGCAACCCTCGCTGTGCTTTCCCTTCCTGTCGGTTCAGCCATGGCCGACAGCTTTTGGCGTAATGTCATTTCATCGGGCGCTACTACCGGCTCGACGTACCTGACCTTCAAGGACCACAAGCTGGTAGTCGCCGCCCAGGACGACGCAGGCAGCTTTGTTGCCAGCGACGGCGGCATCCGCGGTCCATACCTGGAAGCTGCCATGCAGAAAGTCCGCGCTGACAACCCAGGCCTCAAGGCCACGGACATGGAATTGGCCAACGCTATCCTCGCGAAAAATGCTGTTACCGAGTAAAGCGCTTATAAAAAATGCCGCTCATTGAGAGCGGCATTTTTTGCGCCGCTTTTTCCTACGGCGACGCTGCAAGAGCGGGTGACTGAACAGGATAAGTCCTGTCGACCACTTCGCCCGCCCAACAACAATCTATCGATTCCTTTTTTACCAAGCGAATCGACCCCCATGCAAAAACTGTCCTCCCTTCTACTGCTCGCCGCTATCGCAACACCTTATGCCCAGGCAGAAGGCTGGTATGGCTCGGCAAAGCTCAACAGTGCCCGTCAGAATCTTTCCAGCTCATTGCTGACCAGCCCACGCGTTACGAATCAGATCGAAGCGCCGGACAGCAGCAAAGCCTTCACCGGCTCATTCGCCGCAGGTTACGCCTTTGCCGACGGGTGGCGACTGGAGGGTGAATACACCACGCGTAGCAGCTCGACGTTCGATTCCTATTGGGCGCCCTTCAATGCCAACGTCAACCGCCTGGAAGTCGATAGCCAGCGCTGGATGCTCAACGGCTACAAAAACATCCCGATCAACGATTGGCTGTCGTTCTACGGCATGGCCGGTGTCGGTGTGGCGCAAATTGATGCCGAGGGTTACCAGGGCAACCCCAACCGTCAGTTCGCCAGCAACCGTCAGTACAACTTCGCCTACAGCGTGGGCCTGGGCCTGGACGCCAAAGTCAGCGAAAACCTCACTCTGGGCACCGGCTGGCGTTATGTGGACATGGGCCAGGTTGAGACCGGCTACAACACCTTCGTTAACCGGGCAAATGCCAAGGACGAGCAGCTCAAAGGCAAGCTCAAAGAGCAAAATGTGTTCCTTGAAGCCCGCTTGTCCTTCTGATGCACCCGCGAAAATGCCGCTTTCAGCAGCGGCATTTTTTTACTCATAACATGACGATTCATTCACGTGTGACAGGCTATATTCAGTCGAACCATGCAACCATGCGGTACTGATACGTTTATTACTCATCGCCTATCTGAAACGGATGCCTTCGTCGTTATGAGCCAACAGCCCTTTCTGCCGTTTTCCAAACCTACCATTGATGAAGCCACCATCTCGGCGGTCGGCGATGTACTGCGCTCGGGCTGGATCACCAGCGGGCCAAAAGTGCAGGCGTTCGAAGCACAGCTGTCGGAATACTTTGGCGGCCGCCCGGTGCGGACGTTCAACTCCGGCACGTGCACCATGGAAATTGCCCTGCGCATCGCCGGGATTGGCCCAGGGGATGAAGTCATCACCACGCCGATCTCCTGGGTCGCCACTGCCAACGTCATTCTGGAAGTCGGCGCCACACCGGTTTTTGCCGATATCGATCCGGTTACCCGCAATATCGACCTGGCCCAGGTAGAAGCCGCAATCACCCCACGTACCAAGGCGATCATCCCGGTGTACCTGGCGGGCCTGCCACTGGACATGCCGATGCTGTATGCACTGGCCAACAAGTACAACCTGCGTATCGTCGAAGACGCCGCCCAGGCACTGGGCTCCAGCTGGGATGGCGAACGTATCGGTGCAACCGGCGACTTCGTTTCCTTCAGCTTCCAGGCCAACAAGAACATCACCTCTTCCGAGGGCGGTTGCCTTGTGTTGAACAATGCCGAAGAAGCCCGCCTGGCCGAGAAATATCGCCTGCAGGGCGTTACCCGCACGGGCTTCGACGGCCTGGACGTGGATGTGTTGGGCGGCAAGTTCAACATGACCGATATCGCCGCAGCCATCGGCCTGGGCCAGTTCGCTCATATCGAGAAGATCACTGCCCATCGGCAGAACCTGGCGCGCCACTACTTCAAATGCTTCGGCAGTGATTTCGAAGCGCAGTACGGTGCACAACTGCCGCCGGCAGACTTCGAAAACAGCAACTGGCACCTGTTCCAGCTGGTGTTGCCGGAGCGTCAGGATGGCAAGCCGGCACGCGCCACCTTCATGGAGCAGATGCAGGCGCATGGCGTCGGTATTGGCTATCACTACCCGCCAATCCACCTGCTGAGCCTGTATCGGGCACAGGGTTTCAAGGAAGGCATGTTCCCGGTGTCGGAGCGTGTTGGGCGTTTGATCGTGTCGTTGCCGATGTTCACGGCGATGACGGAGGCGGACGTGGAGCGGTCGGTTGCGGCGGTTAAAGCGGTATTGAAAGCGGGTTAAAAAAACGCTGGCTTGCAACAATCAGCTGTGGGAGCAGGCAAGCCAGCTCCCACATTGATTTTTGCCGTGGCAACGCTCAGGGTTTACTCGCCGATGGCAGCTTTGTAGCCCGCAGCATCCAGCAGTTTTTCCAGATCAGCCGGGTTGCTTGGCTTGAGCTTGAAGATCCAGGCGCCGTAAGGGTCGGTGTTCAGCAGTTCAGGCTCGCCGCTCAGGGCCTCGTTCACTGCGATCACTTCGCCAGCAATCGGCGAGTAGATATCCGAGGCGGCTTTCACCGACTCCACTACACCCGCCTGATCTTCGGCAGCAAATACATTGCCCACTTCAGTCAGCTCAACAAACACCACATCACCCAACGCTTCCTGTGCATGGTCGGAAATCCCGACGGTCACAGTGCCGTCGGCTTCCAGACGGGCCCATTCGTGACTTTCGGCAAAACGCAGGTCAGCTGGGATATCGCTCATAGTCTGTGTCCTCAAGAAGAAATGTCAGCGGCCTTCGGCCTGCCGGAAATAGTTAGATCAAGGTTTTGCCATGGCGTACGAAGGTCGGTTTGACCACTCGAACCGGGTACCACTTGCCGCGGATTTCCACTTCGGCCCGATCGGCGGTGGCCGTCGGTACGCGCGCCAGGGCAATGGATTTGCTCAGCGTAGGAGAGAAACTACCACTGGTGATCTCCCCTTCGCCAACATTGGCGATACGAACCACTTGGTGAGCGCGCAAAACCCCACGCTCCTCCAGTACCAGCCCGACCAATTTGTACTGCACACCCGCCGCCAGCTCTGCTTGCAGCGCGCTGCGACCAATGAAGTTGCGACCGGCAGGTTCCCAGGCAATGCTCCAGGCCATGTTCGCCGCCAGGGGCGAAACATCCTGGTGGATATCCTGGCCATACAGGTTCATGCCGGCTTCCAGGCGCAGGGTGTCGCGAGCGCCAAGGCCAATGGGTGAAATACCGGCGCCGACCAGGTCGTTGAAAAAACCCGGTGCCTGATCGGCAGGCAGGACAATCTCCAGGCCATCTTCTCCGGTATAGCCGGTACGGGCGATAAACCAGTCGCCGTCGGCCTGGCCTTCAAAGGGCTTGAGCTGATTAATCAGGGTGCCGCGCGACTGGGTGACCAGTTCGGCGATTTTCTGCCGGGCGTGGGGCCCCTGAATAGCGAGCATGGCCAACTCGGGCCGCTCCTGCAGTTGCACCGAATAGTTGCCCAGTTGCGCCTGCATCCAGGCCATGTCCTGGTCGCGGGTGGCCGCGTTGACCACCAACCGGTAACCGGCTTCGGTGCGGTAGACGATCATGTCGTCCACCACGCCACCCTGCTCGTTGAGCATGGCGCTGTAGAGCGCACGGCCGCAGCCATGCAAACGGTCGACATCATTGGCCAGCAAGTGCTGGAGCCATTCCTTGGCCTGAGGGCCGGTGACATCGATCACGGTCATATGGGAGACATCAAACACCCCGCAGTCGCGTCGCACCTGATGGTGTTCTTCAACTTGCGAGCCGTAGTGCAGAGGCATATCCCAACCGCCAAAATCGACCATTTTCGCGCCGAGGGCGAGATGCAGGTCATACAGAGGCGTACGCTGTCCCATGGGTTTCTCCTTCCGGGCTTGGCGAAGGTGCGCGGAGCTGCTGTTTGCGCTGAACGCCTTGAATTACAAGGCCTGCAGCCACGCCCAGCGACTCGCTCCGAAAGACGAAGCGCACCGAATGCCGCGCATTGTAGCCGCAAGCCGTAGGACTGGCACCTAAGCGATTTGCCGTGCAGAGCGTCGGATCAAGCCGATGACCGGCAGCAGCCCCACCAGCACAAGGGTCAGCGCCGGCAGCGAGGCGCGCGCCCATTCGCCTTCACTGGTCATTTCAAAGATGCGAACTGCCAGGGTGTCCCAGCCAAATGGGCGCATCAGCAAGGTTGCGGGCATTTCCTTGAGCACATCGACGAACACCAGCAACGCCGCGCTCAACGTGCCCGGCAGCAATAACGGCAGATACACTTTGCAAAACAGTCGTGGACCGCTCACCCCGAGACTGCGTGCCGCTTCCGGCAACGACGGGCGGATTCGCGCCAGGCTGTTTTCCAACGGCCCGTAGGCCACCGCCAGAAAGCGCACCAGATAGGCCAGCACCAGTGCCGACAGGCTGCCAAGCAACAAGGGTTTACCCGCGCCGCCGAGCCAGCACGAGAGCGGCACCACTAGTTCACGGTCCAGGTAGCTGAACGCCAACATAATCGACACGGCCAATACCGAGCCCGGCAAGGCATAGCCGACGTTGGCCAGGCTGATACCGGAGCGAATCGCCCGGGTCGGCGCCAGCCGGTTGGCGAAGGCGAGTATCAGCGCCACGCTGACCGTGATCAGCGCGGCAATGCCGCCCAGGTAAAGGGTGTGGACGATCAGGCCGGTGTAGCGCTCATCCAGATCGAAGCGGCCGCGCTGCCAGAACCAGGCGACCAGTTGCAGCATGGGGATGACAAAGGCGCAGGCGAACACCAACCCGCACCACGTGCTGGCCGCTGCCGCCTTGAACCCACGCAGGTGATACAACGCCTGGCCCCGTGGCCGCTCGTTGCTTGGGCGGCTGGCACCGCGGGCTCGCCGTTCGCCGTACAGCACTAGCATCACCACCAGCAGCAACAGGCTGGCCAGCTGGGCAGCGCTGGACAGGCTGAAAAAGCCGTACCAGGTCTTGTAGATGGCGGTGGTGAAGGTGTCGAAATTGAACACCGAGACCGCGCCGAAATCCGCCAGGGTCTCCATCAAGGCCAGGGCCACGCCGGCACCAATCGCCGGCCGCGCCATGGGCAGCGCGACGCGCCAGAACGCCTGCCAGGGCGATTGGCCCAATACGCGCGCCGCTTCCATCAGGCCTTTGCCTTGGGCAAGAAACGCAGTACGCGCCAGCAAGTAGACATAGGGGTAGAACACCAGCACCAACACGATAATCACGCCGCTGGTGGAGCGCACGCGCGGCAGTCGCAGGCCAGTACCGAACCATTCACGCAGCAGGGTTTGCACCGGGCCGGCGAAATCCAGCAAACCGACAAACACAAAGGCCAGTACGTAGGCGGGAATGGCAAAAGGCAGCATCAAGGCCCAATCGAGCCAGCGCCGCCCGGGAAACTCGCAGAGGCTGGTCAACCAGGCCAGGCTCACGCCCAGCAGGGTCACACCCACACCCACGCCCAGCACCAGCGTGAGGGTATTGCCCAGCAGGCGCGGCATCTGGGTTTCCCACAGGTGCGACCAGATTTGCGCGTCGATACTCTGCCAGGACAGCAACAGCACGCTCAGCGGCAGCAGCACCAGGGCAGCGACGCTGAAGACCGGCAGGTACCAGCGGCGTTGGGCGGGGTGGGCCAAGGGCTAGCTCTCAAGGTGGTAAAAAATTCAAGGTGAATACAACGCAATGTGGGAGCTGGCTTGCCTGCGATAGCATCACCTCGGTGTGTCATTTCCACCTGGGTGATTCTATCGCAGGCAAGCCAGCTCCCACACAAGCCCGCTCCCACATTAAGTTCGGCGCTTGCCTGCAAATTGTAGTTAGTTCCAGCCGGCGCGGTCCATCAGGCGGATAGCCTCAGCCTGGCGCTTGCCTGCCACTTCCACCGGCAAGGTGTCGGCCACGAACTTGCCCCAGGTTGCCACTTCCGCCGATGGCGGCACCGCCGGGTTGGCCGGGAACTCCTGGTTCACGTCGGCAAAGATCTGCTGCGCCTCAGACGTGGTCATCCACTCAACCAGGGCTTTGGCGGCTTCAGGGTGCGGTGCATGCTTGGTCAGGCCAATGCCCGACAGGTTCACGTGCACGCCACGGTCGCCCTGGTTCGGCCAGAACAGTTTTACCGCCAAATCCGGCTTCTGCTTATGCAGGCGGCCGTAGTAGTAGGTGTTGACGATGCCCACGTCGCATTGCCCGGCGTTGATCGCCTCCAGCACGGCGATGTCGTCGGAGAACACGTCGGTGGACAGGTTGTTGACCCAGCCTTTGACGATTTCTTCGGTCTTGGCCGCGCCATGGGTTTCGATCAAGGTGGCGGTCAGCGACTGGTTGTAGACCTTCTTCGCCGTGCGCAGGCACAGGCGGCCTTCCCATTGCTTGTCGGCCAGCGCTTCGTAGGTGGTCAGGTCACCGGGTTTTACCCGGTCGGTGGAATAGGCGATGGTCCGCGCGCGCAGGCTCAAGCCGGTCCAGGCGTGGTTTGAGGAGCGGTATTGCAGTGGAATATTCTTGTCGATCACCGCCGAGGTGAACGGCTGCAGGATGCCCATTTGCTCAGCCTGCCAAAGGTTGCCAGCGTCGACGGTGAGCAACAGGTCGGCCGTGGCGTTCTCGCCTTCGGCCTTGATGCGCTGCATCAGCGGGGCTTCCTTGTCGGTGATGAACTTCACCTGCACGCCGGTCTTTTTGGTGTAGGCGTCGAACACCGGCTTGATCAGTTCGTCGATGCGCGAGGAGTAGACCACGACTTCGTCGGCTGCCTGCACGGTGGTGCTGCCGATAAGGGTGAGTGCCAGGGCAGTCAGGAGGCGCTTGGGTGCCAACATGGGTGCGGTCTCTCATTTGCAAAAAGAGGGCAAATGATAAGGACTCACATTTGGTAGCGCTTGGTGGAGGCGTTACGAGATGTTGCATGGCTGGGATTTGTGCTGGGGCCAATGGCCCCATCGCGGGCAAGCCCGCTCCCACAGGGGGTCGCATTGCAATTCAGGGTTTGGCCAGTTCCGGAAGGTCGCCGGTCAGGCCCAAGGCCTGGCGGACAAAGACGGCTTTGGCTTCGGGCATCTGGTCGACGATTTTCAGCCCGGCATTGCGCAACCAGCGCAATGGCAACTGGTCGGCCTGGAACAGGCGCTCAAAGCCTTCCATGGCCGCCATCAGCGCCAGGTTATGCGGCATGCGCCGACGTTCGTAGCGGCTCAGTACTTTCACATCAGCCAGGCGCTCACCGCGTTCGGTGGCTGCCAACAGCACCTCGGCCAGTACCGCCGCATCGAGGAAACCCAGGTTCACGCCCTGCCCCGCCAACGGGTGGATAACGTGAGCGGCGTCGCCGATCAGCGCCAGGCCTTCGGCCACATAGCGTTTGGCGTGACGTTGACGCAGAGGCACGCAGACACGCGGGTCGGCGCTGATCACCGTACCGAGGCGCCCTTCAAAGGCGCGCTCCAGCTCACGGCAGAAGGTTTCATCATCCAGTGCCATCAGGCGTTCGGATTCGGCCGGCGTGGTGGACCAGACGATCGAGCACCAGTCTTCCTGGCCATCGCGTACCAGTGGTAGAAACGCCAGCGGGCCAGTGTCGGTAAAACGCTGCCACGCCGTACGCTGATGGGGTTGGCTGCTGCGTACGCTGGTGACGATGGCGTTATGCAGGTAATCCCACTCGCGGGTCGCGGTGCCGGTCAGGCGGCGTACGGCGGAGTTGGCGCCATCGGCGGCGACCACCAGCGGCGCACGCAATTTACGCCCGTCCGCCAGGGTCAGCAGCCAGTCATCGCCGGAGCGGCGCATCTGTTCCAGGCGGGCGTTGGCCAGCAGGCCCAGGTCGCAGTCATGCAGTCGATCGAGCAGCGCGTCCTGAACCACACGGTTCTCGACGATATGCCCGAGCACTTCGGCGTGCACACTGGCCGCCGAGAAGTGGATCTGCCCGGTGCCGCTGCCGTCCCACACTTGCATCTCGCCATAGGGGCTGGCGCGCCGCGACACAATGCCGTCCCACACGCCGAGGCGCTCAAGGATGCGCTGGCTGGCGGCCGACAAGGCGCTCACCCGGGGCTCGAAGGCAGCCGTAGGGTCGAACGGCTTGACGCTCAGCGGGCTGCCGTCAAGCAGCAGCACCTGCAGGCCACTGCCCTGCAACGCCAGCGCCAGGGCGCTTCCGACCATTCCGGCCCCGACAATCAGCACATCTGCGCGCATGTCCATGCTTTAAGCCTGCTTTGCTGGCGGCTTGCGCCGCACGTAAAGGGTTTTGTCGACCCGCGCCACCAGGGTGCCGGAGCCGTCATGAATCTCGACCTTGAGGTGAGGCAAGTACTTCTCGCCACCTTCGGTCTGCCGGCGAATCTCGTCCAGCAAGGCGTCGTCGATGGAAAATTCGGCGTACACCGGGCCTTTGCCCGGCGACACGAAGTCGATGCTCGCGGCCTTGTCCCACACGATGTAATCGCGGCCCAGGTTCTCCATCAACAGCAGCATGTAGAACGGGTCGACCATCGAGTACAGGCTGCCGCCAAATTGCGTGCCTACATAATTGCGGTTGTACCAACCCAGACCCATGCGCACTTTGACATGACGAAAGTCAGCGCTCATATGCTGCACGCTTATCCCCGCCCCGAGATAGGGCGGATAAAGGGTCATGACCCAACGCAACAGTCGCGCTTTACCCAAACGTTGGATCAACCACTTACGCATCGGGGCGCGTACCCAGGCCCATGGCCTGACGAGCGAACCAGCGTTTGGCCGGCGGTAGCAGGTCCAGACCTAGCAGGCCCATGTTGCGGCCCAAAGCCACTAATGGCTGGGCGCTGCCAAACAGGCGCGTGACTTGATCCGAGAAACCCACCGTGAGCTTCTGGTCAAGATGCTGGCTTTCGCGGTAGCGCTGCAAGGTCGCCAAGTCGCCCGGCACCGCAGGCCCGGCCAACAGGGCTTCGGCCAAGGCATTGGCATCGCGCAGGGACAGGTTGAACCCCTGCCCGGCAATCGGGTGCAGGCTGTGGGCGGCATTGCCGAGGATCGCCAGGTGCGAGCGCACTTGTTCTTCGGCTTCCACCAGCGTCAGCGGGTACAGGTGCCGCGCGCCGACTTGCTTGAGGGTGCCCAGGCGGTAGCCGAACACGCCCTGCAGTTCGCTCAAGAAGCTGCGCTCGTCGAGGTTGGCCAAGCGCTGGGCGTCCATGCCGATGCGCGTCCATACCAGCGCGCAGCGGTTGTCCGGCAACGGCAGCAGGGCCATCGGGCCTTCATCGGTAAAGCGCTCGAAGGCTTCGCCGTTATGGGCTTCGCTTGGGGTGATGTTGGCGATCAGTGCGCTCTGGTTGTACGGGCGGGTTTTGACGCCAATACCCAGTTGCTCACGCAAACCTGAGCGGCCGCCATCGGCCAATACTGCAAGGTCGCACTCCAGCACGGTTTCATCGTTGAGGGTCAGGCGATAGCCGTCGGGCAGCGGCTCCATGCGCGTGACTTCGGCCGGGCAGCGCCAGCTGACGACTTCTTTGTCCAGGCCTTGCCACAGGCACTGGCCGAGCCAGGCGTTTTCCACCACATAACCGAGGGCTGGCACGCCCTCCTCCATGGCGGACAAGCGCGCAGTGGAGAAACGTCCACGGTCCGACACGTGAATCTGCTTGATCGGCTCGGCGCGGCGGGAGATGTCCTGCCACACACCCAGGCGCTGATAGATCTGCCGTGCACCGTAGGAGAGTGCCGAAGAACGCGCATCGTAGCTTGGCTGGTAAGTGTCGCCTGGCGCAAATGGCTCGATCAGCACGATCTTCCAACCCCGTGCCTTGGCACCGGCCTGCAACGCTAACGCCAGGCTGGCGCCGACCAGGCCGCCACCGATTATCGCAAGGTTGACCCGGCTCATCGGGCTGCCGCCATCAGCGCTTCGATCTCGGCGACGGTTTTGGGTACGCCGCCGGTCAGAATCTCACAGCCTTGCTTGGTCACTATCACGTCGTCCTCGATGCGTACGCCAATGCCACGCCATTTCTTTGCCACATTCTGGTTGTCCGGCGAGATATAAATGCCCGGCTCCACGGTCAACGCCATGCCGACTTCCAGCACACGCCATTCACCGCCCACTTTGTATTCGCCCACGTCGTGCACATCCATGCCCAGCCAGTGGCCGGCGCGGTGCATATAAAAGGCACGGTAGGCTTCGCTGGCGATCAATTCGTCGACGTCGCCCTGCAACAACCCCAATTTCACCAGCCCGGCGGTGATGACTTGCACCGTCGCCTCATGGGCCTGGTTCCAGTGTTTGTTCGGCGCGATCTCGGCAAAGGCGGCTTCCTGGGAAGCCAGCACAACTTCGTAGATCGCCTTTTGTTCGGGCGAAAACTTGCCACTGACCGGCCAGGTACGGGTGATGTCGCTGGCGTAGCAGTCAATCTCGCAACCGGCGTCGATCAACACCAGGTCGCCGTCCTTGAGCAGCGCGTCATTCTGCTGGTAGTGCAGGATGCAGCTGTTGCGCCCGGCGGCGACGATGGAGCCATAGGCCGGCATTTTCGCGCCGCCCTTGCGGAACTCGTAATCCAGCTCGGCCTCCAGACTGAACTCATACAGCCCGGCGCGACTGGCCTGCATCGCCTTGACGTGGGCCGCACAGGAAATTCGCGCGGCCTCGCGCATCACCTTCACTTCTGCCGCCGATTTATACAGGCGCATGTCGTGAAGCAGATGATCCAGGGCAACAAATTCGTTCGGTGGCTGGGCGCCCAGGTGCGCTTTGGAGCGGATCACATTGATCCATTCCATCACATGCCGGTCGAACTCGGCGTTGCTGCCCATGGCCGAGTACACCCGGTCGCGGCCTTCGATCAGGCCGGGCAAGATGTCGTCGATATCGGTGATGGGGAACGCATCGTCAGCGCCAAAGTCGCGAATGGCGCCTTCGGTGCCGGCGCGCAGGCCGTCCCACAGTTCGCGTTCGGCATTGCGTTCGCGGCAGAACAGCACGTACTCGCCATGCTGGCGACCGGGCATCAGCACGATCACCGCTTCGGGTTCAGGGAAGCCGCTCAGGTACTGGAAGTCGCTGTCCTGGCGGTAGACGTGCTCGACATCACGGTTGCGGATGGCCACGGCGGCGGCCGGCAGGATCGCGATGCTGTTGGGTTCCATCTGCGCCATGAGCGCCTTGCGGCGACGGGTGTATTCCGCTTTCGGGATATGAATCATGGGCAGATGGACTTCCTTGCTTAGTGCAGCGACGGCTTGGGTGCGGCGGGCTCAGCGGATTTTTTGGTCTCGGTGAACAGCAGCAGCGGCGCGACGCGCAGGTATTCCATCACTTCCATATAGTCGCCTTCGCCGTCCTCGGACTCTTCCAGGGCGTCTTGCACCTGGGAGATAGCAGCCAGGTCTTGCAACACTTCTTTGGCGTCGGTGCTCAGCTCCAGGCCGCCGGCGTTCACGCCAAAGCCGTGCAGGAAGCCTTGGCACCATTGGCCCAATGCGGCGGCGCGCTCGGTGAGCGGCGCGTCGTCGGTCGGCAGCAGCAGGACCACGGTGACGTCATCACCGGTCAGCTCGCCCTTGACCATCTCTTGCAGGCCGATCAGCGCGTTACGCACGTTCTCGGTAGGTTCGGTTTCCAGCAGCTCGGCCACATCGGCCAGCCAGTTGTCGGCATCAAAGCCAACGCCCGTGCAGCTGCGGCCCAACAGCACGCCGTGCAGTTCGGCAGGCGAGCAAGGATGACCGCTGGAGCTCAGCAGTTTGGAAAAAGCGTCGTACGGGGAGTTCTGAATAGGCATGGTGAGCTAGGCGCCAGACGGCGCAATGTCTAGAATGAAGCGCTGTATCCTAGCACCGGCAGACGTACCAAGACTATCGAGGGCGTCAGATCGTTTATCCTGAAGTTGCCATTCATCAGACAAATCCAGTGGAACCCAATGGAAGACACCGACCTGCAAGCGCTGATGGCCAGACTCGAACTGCTAATTGATCGGGTCGAGCAACTTAAGAGTCAAAACGGACTCCTATTAGCTCAGGAAAAGACCTGGCGCGAGGAACGCGCTCACCTCATTGAAAAAAACGAAATCGCCCGGCGTAAGGTCGAATCGATGATTTCGCGCCTGAAGGCCCTGGAGCAAGACTCATGAGTTCAAGCAATAGCGTTACCGTGCAGATCCTCGACAAAGAATATTCGATCATCTGCCCCCAGGAAGAACGCAGCAATCTGGTGAGTGCTGCCCGCTATCTGGATGGCAAGATGCGTGAAATCCGCAGCAGCGGCAAAGTCATCGGCGCCGACCGTATCGCCGTGATGGCCGCGCTGAACATTACCCACGATTTGCTGCATAAGCAGGAACGGCCTGACGTGCAGGCCAGCGGCTCGACACGTGAGCAGGTGCGTGACCTGCTCGAACGCGTGGATCTGGTACTTTCTACCGATCCAGAGCCACCCAAGGGCTGATTGACGCGTCTGTTTAAGGTATACTCGCCCCACTCCCTGGCGTGTTTGCCAGTCGGCGATGTCCCTGAGCCGATTCGCACTACCCTGGAAGTTGCACGTTGGGCTGGTGTGCATGTCCGCTAGACGGAAAGCCTTAAAGCCTACTGCATCTTCCACCTTGAACTTTCGGGTTCAAGGGCTAAGTCGACAGCGGCTCTGTCGGGGAGCCTGAATTCCCAAACTCAATGCCAGTCCTAGGACTGGCATTGTTTTATGAGCCGAACAACCATGACCGAACCTGCGCCGCTTTCCCGTCCGCAACTTCGACGCATGTTGCGCAAAGCCCGCCGCGCCCTTACGCCGAGCGAGCAGCGCAAGGCCGCCCACGGCCTGTATCGGCAACTGGCACAGCACCCGCTGTTTCGCCGGGCCAAACATATTTCCTTATACCTACCCACGGACGGTGAAATCGATCCGCGCCTGCTGCTGCGCGCTGCCCAGCGCCGGGGCAAGGCCACTTATCTGCCAGTACTCAGTGCCTGGCCGCGCACCAAGATGGTGTTCCAGCGCGTGCGGCCTGGGGATAAGTTATTGCCCAACCGCTTTCGCATTCTTGAGCCGCACGTAAATGCCAACCGCCAACGCAACGTCTGGGCGCTGGACCTGGTGCTGTTGCCGCTGGTGGGTTTCGATGATGTGGGTGGGCGACTGGGCATGGGCGGTGGGTTTTATGACCGTAGCCTGGCCTACCTGGCTCGGCGCAAGAACTGGCGCAAGCCCACGTTGCTGGGCCTGGCCCATGAATGCCAGAAGGTCGAACGTTTGGCGCAGGCGAGCTGGGATGTGCCATTGGCTGGCACCGTCACCGATAAAAAATGGTATGTCGCAGAAACGTCGCTGGAACCAGCGACGCCTTGAAAAAGTGTTAACGCTTAAACGGTTTTGGCTGCTGCTGAGCCAATTCAACAGGTGCATCAGTCTTGTTCGACCACAAGCTCTGGGCATACCCGGTGGTCACGACGCCCAGACCAAACAAAATAACCAAAATCCATAGTAAATCCGGTTTACGTTGCATCGATTGCCCCCCTTCAGGCACCTCGTACACGATGACAACAACGTTCCAAAGTAGTCCGTTGCAGCTGCGTCAAGCTTAAAAGCGGGCATTCTGCGGTAACGTGAACCAACACGCAAACCTTGACGCCAACCGACTGTCGGTTTGTCATGGAATTGCCCGACAACTTGCCCAATGCCTTTTTCAGGAGCCCCAAAATGGCCTACTGGCTGATGAAATCCGAGCCCGATGAACTCTCCATCAAAGGCCTGGAAAAGCTCGGTGAAACGCGCTGGGACGGCGTGCGCAATTACCAGGCGCGCAACTTTCTGCGAGCCATGGCGGTTGGCGATGAGTTTTTCTTTTATCACTCCAGCTGCCCTGAGCCGGGCATTGCCGGTATCGGCAAAATTGTCGAGGCGGCTTATCCGGACCCGACCGCGCTGGAACCTGAAAGCCATTATTTCGATGCCAAAGCCACGCCGGAGAAAAACCCGTGGACGGCACTCAACGTGGCCCACGTCGAGACCTTTCCAAAGGTGCTGGGCCTTGGCTACCTGAAACAACAAACCGCCCTCGCCGAATTGCCGCTGGTGCAAAAAGGCAGCCGATTGTCGGTGATGCCGGTGACGGCCGAACAATGGGCAGCGGTGCTCGCCCTGCGCTGAACAGGCAGAACCCTGCGGTCACACCCGTAGCGCATGCATCTGCACGCCAAGCGGGTTAGGCTTGCGCTTCATTTGACCGGTATCAAGAACCTTCGGGCGCTATCGGTCAAACTAGGATGCTTATGCCGCAGGATGCAGCCATGTCTACGAACCACACTATGTCGCGCCTTTTCGCTGTCGCACTCATCGCCTTGTTGCTGGGTGCCGGTGGCTTCGGTTACTGGCGATCGACCCAGGACCGCCTGCCCGAAGGCTTGAGCATGGGCAATGGCCGCCTGGAATCCACCGAAGTACAGATCGCCGCCAAGATCCCCGGGCGCCTGGCCGAAGTGCGTGTGGATGAAGGCGACAAGGTGCTCAAAGGCCAATTGCTCGCACGCATGGACACCCGCACCCTCGAAGCCCAGCGCACCCAGGCCGAAGCCGAAGTGCTGCGCGCCAAGGAGAACTTCGCCGCCGCCGAGGCCAACGTGCAGTTGCGCCAAAGCGAACAATTGCTGGCCAACCAGGAACTCAGGCGCACCCAGGAGTTGTACAAGCGCGGCTTTGCCAGCAGCCAGTTGATCGACCAGCAGCAAGCACGCCAGAACACCGGCAACGCTGCCGTGGTCTCCGCGCAAGCTCAAGTTAACGCGGTGAAAGCGGCCATCGGCGCAGCACAGGCGCAGGTGGCCCAGCTCACCAGCGAAATCGACGACAGCAGTCTGCGTGCGCCCATCGACGGCATCATTCAATTGCGCCTGGCCGAGCCCGGTGAAGTGCTCGGCGCGGGCGGTCGCGTTTTACTGTTGATTGACCCGAATGATCAGTACATGAACCTCTACCTGCCGGCCTCCGTCACCGGCCGCCTGACCGTCGGCAGCGACGCACGCATCCTGCTCGACGCCCTGCCCCAGCAGCCGCTGCCGGCGAAAATCAGCTTTGTCGCAGCCAAATCGCAATTCACCCCTAAAGAGGTCGAGACCCGCGACGAACGCCAGAAGCTGGTGTTCCGCGTCAAGCTGCGCCTGACTCAACCCAGCGCCGTACCACAAGCCAAACCGGGCATGCCCGGCGCCGGTTATGTACGCACGGCTGATATCGACTGGCCGGCCAACCTGCAATGACCGGCCTGGCGCTGCACGCCACCGGCATCCACCACCGTTACGGCAAGCAACAGGCACTGATCGACATCGCCTTCAGCCTGCCGGCCGGCACCCGTTGCGGGTTGATTGGCCCGGATGGCGCGGGCAAGTCGAGTTTGCTGGGGCTGATCGCCGGGGTTAAGAAACTCCAGGCAGGCCAGCTTGAGGTGCTCGGCGGCTCCATTGAAGATCGCCGCCACCGCAATAGCCTGTACCCGCGCATCGCCTTTATGCCCCAAGGCCTGGGCGGCAACTTGTATCCCGAGTTGTCCATCAGCGAAAACATCCGTTTCTTTGCCACGCTGTTCGGCCTGTCCAAAGCCGACTGCGAGCAGCGCATGCACAACCTGTTGCTGGCCACCGACCTCGCGCGCTTCGCCGAGCGCCCGGCCGGGAAGTTGTCCGGCGGCATGAAGCAAAAACTCGGCCTGTGTTGCGCGCTGATCCACGACCCTGATTTGTTGATCCTCGACGAGCCCACCACCGGCGTCGACCCGCTGTCGCGCCGACGTTTCTGGGAGCTGGTTGACACCGTGCGCAGCGAGCGCCCACAGCTGACGTTGCTGGTGGCCACCGCCTACATGGAAGAGGCCGAGCAGTTCGAACATTGCCTCATGCTTGATCGCGGCAAACTCATCGCCGACGGCTTGAGCCACGAACTGGCGGCTGTTACACCCAGCGGCAAACTCGATGAGGCTTTTACTCATTTCCAGGGTGACAGCGCCCACGACAATCAGCCGCTGGTGATCCCGCCGCGTGAAAGCGCCAATGCCGATATCGCCATCGAGGCCCACGACCTGACGCTGCGCTTTGGGGATTTCACGGCGGTAAACAAAGTCAGCTTTGCGATTGGTCGCGGTGAGATCTTTGGCTTTCTCGGTTCCAACGGCTGCGGCAAAACCACCACCATGAAAGTCCTCACCGGGCTGATGCCGGCCACCGAAGGCAGTGCCACGCTGCTCGGCAACCCGGTAAATGCCAAGGACCTGGCCACTCGCAAGCGCGTGGGCTTTATGTCGCAAAGCTTCTCGCTGTACGGCGAACTCAGCGTGCGCCAGAACCTGGTGCTGCATGCGCAACTGTTCGACTTGCCCAAGGCCGACAGCGCCCCGCGCATAGATGAACTGATCCAACGCTTTGACCTCGGTGAAGTGGCCGAGCAACCCTCCGGTGAATTGCCCCTGGGCCTGCGCCAGCGCCTGTCACTCGCGGTGGCGGTGCTGCATCGCCCGGAAGTGCTGATTCTCGATGAGCCCACTTCGGGCGTCGACCCGGCGGCGCGGGATGATTTCTGGCGACTGTTGGTTGAATTGTCCCGCGAGCAAGGCGTGACGATCTTCCTGTCCACCCACTTTATGAACGAGGCCCAGCGCTGCGACCGCATCTCCTTGATGCATGCGGGCAAAGTGCTGGCCTGCGACACACCCGACGCGCTGCAACAGCAATTCCACGGCGACACCTTGGAGGCCGCGTTCGTCACTTGCCTGGAACAGGCCCAAGGCGAACCCGAACCTGCCGCGCCGAATAAAACCGTCAGCGAAAGCAGCACGCCGCCCCTCAGCAAACGCGGTTTCAGCGTCGCCCGCCTGCTGGCCGTGGCCAGCCGCGAAGGCAAAGAGCTGTTGCGCGACAAAGTGCGCATGGCCTTCGCCCTGCTCGGGGCGATGTTCATGATGGTGATCTTCGGTTACGGCATTTCCCTGGACGTGGAAAACCTCGCCTTCGCCGTCTATGACCAGGACCAGACCCCGCAAAGCCGCGCCTACCTGGAAGCCTTCCGCAGCTCGCGTTACTTCGCAGAACAAGCACCCATCCGCGATACGAACGAACTGCACCGGCGCCTGCAACGTTCGGAAATCAAACTGGCGCTGGAGATCCCGCCCGGCTTTGGCCGCGACCTGTACGCCGGTCGCCAACCCAGCGTGGCTGCGTGGATCGATGGCGGCATGCCGTTTCGCGCCGAAACCAGCCGTAATTACGTAGAAGCGGTGCACCAAGGCAATCTTGCGCAACTGGCCGAACTGAGCAGCCTGCCCCGCAACACCCCAGCTGCCGCCAAGCTGGAGACGCGCTTTCGCTATAACCAGGACGTGGTCAGCGTAAATGCCATCGGCCCCGGCGTGATGGCGCTGATCCTGGCATTCATCCCGGCAATGCTCACGGCCCTGGGCATCGTGCGCGAAAAAGAGCTGGGGTCGATCACCAACTTCTACGCCACGCCGCTGACGCGCCTGGAGTTCCTGCTGGGCAAACAGGCGCCGTACCTGGCCGTGAGCCTGGTCAACCTGGCGCTGCTGGTGGCGATGAACCGCTGGCTGTTCGGCGTGCCCTTCAAGGGCAGCGGCGTGGCCTTGGCGTTCGGCGGCCTGTTGTATGTACTGGCCACCACCAGCATGGGCCTGCTGATTTCCGCGTTCACCCGCACCCAGATCGCGGCGATCCTCGGCACCATGATCATCACCAGCCTGCCAACCATCCAGTTCTCCGGGCTGATTGTGCCGCGTTCGTCGCTGGAAGGCGCGGCCGCGCTGATGGGCATGTTGTTCCCCGCCGGGCACTTTCTGGATATCGCCGTGGGCACTTTCACCAAGGCCCTGGACCTGCGCCAGTTGTGGCCACAATGCCTGGCGCTGTTCGGGTTTTTCGTCGGGTTCACCGGGCTGAGCCTGATCATGCTCAAGAAGCAGGAGGCCTGATGCACAAGCTCGCTCACATCCTGCGTCTAGGTCTCAAGGAGTTGACCAGCCTGCGCCACGACAGCGTATTGCTGCTGTTTCTGGCCTACGCCTTTACCGTGGCGATCTACATGCCCGCCGCCGGTTCGGTGATTGGCGTGCACAACGCCAGCGTGGCCTTTATCGATGAAGACCACAGTGCGCTGTCGCGGCAGATGGCCGAGGCGTTGCAACCACCGGAGTTTCAGCCGCCTGCGCCACTGGCCTACGATCAGTTGGACAAGGTCATGGACAGCGGCGAGTACACCTTCGTGATCAATGTGCCGGCCAACTTCCAGGCGGACCTGTTGGCCGGGCGTCAGCCGGGCGTGCAGGTAAACGTCGATGCCACGGCGATGAGCCAGGCATTTATGGGCGCAGGCTATATCGGCCGGATTTTCCAGCGTGAGTTGCAGCGCTACGGCGGGCAACCCGACGCGGCGGGCAAGCTGCCTGCGCGGCTGACCACACGGGCGTTGTTCAACACCAACCTGGAAGGCGGCTGGTTTTTGGCGGTGATCCAGATCGTCAACAACATCACTATCCTGGCCATCGTGCTCACCGGCACCGCGCTGCTGCGTGAGCGTGAACACGGCACGCTCGACCATTTGCTGGTGCTGCCGCTGACGGCGCTGGAAATCATGCTGGCAAAAATCTGGAGCAACATGCTGGTGGTGGTGCTGTGTACGTGGCTGTCGCTGGAACTGGTGGTCAAAGGCTTGCTCGGCGTGCCGCTGGCAGGGTCGTTGAGCCTGTTTTTGCTGGTGACCGCGCTGTACCTGTTTGCCAGCACTGCCTTGGGGATTTTTCTCGCCACCCTTGCGCGTTCGACGCCGCAGTTTGGTTTGCTGGCGATTCCGGTGATCATTCCGATGCTGTTGCTGTCCGGCGGCAGTACGCCGTTGGACAGCATGCCCGAGTGGCTGCAATGGGTGATGCAGGGCTCGCCGTCGACGCATTTTGTGAGCTTGAGTGCGGCGATTTTGTTTCGCGATGCGGGCGTGGGTGTGGTGTGGCCGGATTTGCTGGCGTTGGTGGGGATTGGGTTGGTGTTTTTTGCGGTGGCGCTGGCCAGGTTTCGTAAAAGCCTGGCGTCCTGAAGTGCCTGTACTGGCGCCATCGCGGGCAAGCCCGCTCCCACATATGGAATGCATTCACCTGTGGGAGCGGGCTTGCCCGCGATAGCCGCGCAGCGACTTACTGGATGATCAGGTTGTTGAAGAGCAGGTCTTCCACCACCGGCTTGCCGGTCTCGTCGTTCATGACTTGCTGGGTTTGCTTCAGGGCTTCCTGGCGCAGTTTTTCTTTGCCTTCGACCGTGCTCATGGCTTCGTTGGTCTGCTGGGTAAACAGCGCCACCAGTTGGTTACGGATCAGCGGATCGTTGGCTTTGACGGCCGCAGCCGCTTCAGGCCCGGTCACGCGCAGGGCGATGTCGGCCTTGTAGACCCGCAGTTTGGCCGTGCCATCCAGGCCGTAGTTGCCCACGAACGGTGGGGTCAGGCTGATGTAGCTGACCTTCGGCGCCTCGCCTTCTTTCGCTTCTTCGGCCTGGGCTGCCATCGGCAAGGTCAGGGCGAGCATCAACAGGATCCACGCTTTCACAGTTCATTCCTCGAATTCGGTTGCCGGGTAGCATAACGCTAGCAAGGCTGAGTACAAGCTTATGGCGACTTATCAGGGTCGGGCATGCTCGTTGACCCACGGGCGTACCCTCCTACACTTATCGGCCACGACGCCAAAAGGAATAGTCCGATGAAAGCTGTGCTGTGCAAAGCCTTCGGCCCCGCCGAAACCCTGGTGCTGGAAGAGATCGCCAGCCCCGCGATCAAGAAGAACGAAATCCTGCTGGACGTGCACGCGGCCGGGGTGAATTTCCCGGACACCTTGATCATCGAGGGCAAGTACCAGTTCAAGCCGCCCTTCCCGTTCTCACCGGGTGGCGAAGCAGCCGGCGTGGTCAGCGAAGTGGGTGAAAAGGTCAGCCACCTCAAAGTCGGCGACCGGGTCATGGCTCTGACCGGCTGGGGCAGCTTTGCCGAACAGGTCGCGGTGCCAGGCTATAACGTGCTGCCAATCCCGCCGAGCATGGATTTCAATACCGCCGCCGCCTTCAGCATGACCTACGGCACCTCCATGCATGCGCTCAAACAACGCGCCAACCTGCAACCCGGCGAAACCCTGCTGGTGCTCGGCGCCTCCGGCGGCGTGGGCCTGGCCGCCGTAGAAATCGGCAAAGCCATGGGCGCCCGGGTGATTGCCGCCGCCAGCAGTGCCGACAAACTCGCCGTGGCCAAGGCCGCCGGCGCGGATGAGCTGATCAACTACAGCGAGGCCAGCCTCAAGGATGAGATCAAGCGCCTGACCGACGGCAACGGTGTCGATGTGATCTACGACCCCGTCGGCGGCGACCTGTTTGACCAGGCCGTGCGTGGCATCGCCTGGAACGGCCGCCTGCTGGTGGTGGGTTTTGCCAGCGGGCGCATTCCCGAGCTGCCGGTGAACCTGGCGCTGCTCAAGGGCGCGTCCGTGGTCGGGGTGTTCTGGGGCTCGTTCGCCCAGCGCCAGCCGCAGGACAATGCGGCGAACTTCCAGCAGTTGTTTACGTGGTATGGCGAGGGCAAGCTGAAGCCGTTGGTGTCGCAGGTGTATCCGCTGGAACAGGCTGCGCAGGCGATCAATGACTTGGGGCAGCGCCGGGCTGTGGGCAAGATTGTCGTCCAGACCCGCTGAATGCGGTTCATGTGGGAGCTGGCTTGCCTGCGATAGCGGTGGGCCAGCTCACACAGCTGCTACTGATAGACCGCTATCGCAGGCAAGCCAGCTCCCACAGTTGATCTCTTTAGCTCTTAAGACCTGATACCGACCCACACTTATCTATTCGCGACATGTTCGTAAGAGAACATGCAATCACTTCGATTTCCTGTGTTTGCAGATAAGAGGCGATGCTATTTTCGGTAACGAAACTGTAACATTCGCATCCGCAGTCAAAACAAGAAATTTGGAGCTCTTGAATGTTTGCTTTCTTTCGTCCTGCCGCACACCAGGCGCCCCTGCCTGAAGAAAAAATAGACAGTACCTATCGACGGCTGCGCTGGCAGATCTTCGCCGGTATTTTCTTCGGTTACGCGGGTTACTACCTGCTGCGCAAAAACTTCTCGCTGGCCATGCCGTACCTGATCGACGAGGGTTACACCCGTGGCGAGCTGGGCCTGGCCATGTCGGCCATCGCGATTGCCTATGGCTTGTCCAAGTTCCTGATGGGCCTGGTGTCCGACCGCTCCAACCCGCGCTACTTCCTGCCTTTTGGCCTGCTGATATCGGCCGGGGTGATGTTCATTTTCGGTTTCGCGCCTTGGGCAACGTCCAGCGTAACCATGATGTTCATTTTGCTGTTCATCAACGGCTGGGCCCAGGGCATGGGCTGGCCGCCGAGTGGGCGCACCATGGTGCACTGGTGGTCGCAGAAAGAACGCGGCGGCGTGGTGTCGGTGTGGAACGTGGCGCATAACGTCGGTGGCGGCCTGATCGGCCCGCTGTTCCTGCTGGGCATGGCCTGGTTCAACGACTGGCACGCAGCGTTCTATGTGCCGGCGACCGTGGCATTGGCGGTGGCGGCATTTGCCTTCATCACCATGCGCGACACGCCGCAATCGGTCGGCCTGCCACCGATCGAGGAATATAAGAACGATTACCCGGAAGGCTACAACGCCAGCCACGAAGACGAGTTCAGCGCCAAGGAAATCTTCGTCAAGTACGTGCTGCGCAACAAAATGCTGTGGTACATCGCCTTCGCCAACGTGTTCGTCTACCTGCTGCGTTATGGCGTGCTGGACTGGGCACCGACTTACCTCAAGGAAGCCAAGCACTTCGACGTGGATAAAACCTCGTGGGCGTACTTCTTCTATGAGTGGGCGGGCATTCCAGGCACGCTGCTGTGCGGCTGGATGTCGGACAAGATTTTCCGTGGCAACCGTGGCCTAACCGGCATCGTGTTCATGGCGTTGGTCACCGTGGCGACCCTGGTTTACTGGCTCAACCCGCCGGGCAACCCGATGGTCGACATGATTGCGCTGTTCTCCATCGGCTTCCTGATCTACGGCCCGGTGATGCTGATCGGCCTGCAGGCGCTGGAACTGGCGCCGAAAAAAGCCGCGGGCACGGCCGCAGGTTTCACCGGTTTGTTTGGTTACCTGGGTGGCTCGGTAGCAGCCAGCGCTGCCATGGGCTACACCGTGGACCATTTCGGCTGGGACGGTGGTTTTGTGTTGCTGGTGGGCGCGTGCCTGCTGGCGATTGCTTTCCTGATCCCAACGCTGTGGCACACCAACAGCGTCAGCTCGGCGCGTTAATTCCCGCCGCAGTCTTTGGCACAACGCTTGAGCCGCGCCTCCAGGTTTTTATCTGGCATGGCGTGGCTACGCAGGGCGTTCACGGTCTGCTCGACATAATCGCGAGTGGTGCCGTAACGCCCGCAAGCGCTTTCCAACACGTGGTTAAGCACGATATCGGGCAGGTTGCCGGCATAGCTGGGCAAGTGCCGCTCCAACACAAACCCCAGCGCTTGCACCTGACTGCCATCTTCCAGGCGGCAGCTGAGCCAGTGCGGCCGGTACGACGGGTAAGGCATCTCGCGCTGCCACAAGGCATAAAGCGAGGCCTCAAGCTGGTCTTCCGGTAAACGGTAGGCAAACCCACTGCAAGAACCGCCGCGATCCAAGCCGAACACCAACCCCGGCGACTCCGGCGTGCCTCGATGCTCGTGTGACCACAGGTACAAACCCCGGTGATAACCGTGAACCCGTGCGCGCATGCGCTGGGTCGACGAGCATTCGGGACGCCAGATCAGCGAACCATAAGCGAATAGCCAGACCGGCCCGCCCTTATGCCTGGCCATGGTGGCCTGCATCGAACTCATTAATTGCTCGTGAGTCAGTTGCGGCCCCAGATCGAGCCGCGGAGGGTAAGCCAATTGCAACAGATCGGTTTCAATAACGGTCATGGCGGATCGCTTAGGTCTCCTGCGTGTTACCAGTTGTAAGCAACTTTACCGTAATAAAACGCGCCGCTGTAACCGTACGGCGAAAAAGTGCTATAGGCGAGGTTGCCACCACTGCTGGCGTAGGCATTGACCTTCTCCGGGTATTTATCGGTGATGTTGTCGCCGCCCAGGGTGAAGGTCCAGTTCTTGAGCTTGTAGTCTGCCGACAGGTCGAGCACCCAGGCGGCCTTGAAGGTCTGGTCGTTGACCTTGTCGGCCTGGTAACTGGTGAATTCACCATAGCGCACCAGGTTGCTGTGCAGCGCCCAATTGCCGTAAGTGAAGTCGTTGCCCAGGCTGAGCTTGTGCTGCGGCGTGGTATCGCCAAGCAAACCGATGCGCTCACGACGGTCTACCCGCACCAGGTTGGCGCCCAGGCTGTCCAGAATCGCCGGGTTGGGCTTCACGTCGGTCACTTTGGTGTGGTTGTAGTTGTAGCCCACGGTGCTGTTCCAGCGGATACCGTTATCGAATTGGTAGCGATAGTTGGCCACCAGGTCGACGCCGTCGGTGCTGGTGTCGGTGGCGTTGGTGAAGTAACGGGCGCTGGTGTAGTTGATATTGCCGACACCATTAGCCTGCAGGTAGGCAATGGTCGCCGGGTTGAGATTAAGGTTGGACGACAGGCTGATGCGGTCGCGGATGTCGATGCGGTACACATCGAGCGTCACGGTCAGGTCATCGGCAGGCTCCAGCACCAGGCCGAGGCTGTAGTTGCGCGACTTCTCGGCCTTGAGGTCTTCGGCGCCCAACAGGCGGGCAACCTGGCTGTTGGCTGGGAAGGTGCCGGCTTCCTGGATGGTGTTGCCGATCAGCTGTGACGAGGTGTAGGCAAAGTTCTGCTGGGCCAGGGACGGCGCGCGGAAACCATTGGAAATGCTGCCACGCAAGGCCACTTGCGGGGTGAAGTCATAACGCGCCGAGAGCGAGCCGCTGACGTTGGAGCCGAAGTCGCTGTAGTCCTCATGACGCACGGCGGCCGAGGCGCTGAGTTTTTCGGTGAAGTTGGTTTCCAGGTCCAGGTACTGGGCCCAGTTGTGCCGCGAGGTGCTGCCGGCGTCGGCATCGCGGAAGCCACCCAGGCCCGAACTGCCGGTCTGGTAGTAGGACGCCGGTTCGCCCGCTTCAATTTGATAACCCTGGCGCAGGTATTCGCCGCCAAAGGCCACCGACACCGGATATGGCAAAAAGCCCACGTCGAACTCACGGGACAGGTCCAGGCTGACCTGGCGCTGGTCATTGCTCAAGGTGCCGTTGTTAAACTTGCGTGGCGTGGCCAGGCCGAGTGAGGTGTTGATGGTTTCGGTGCCCAGTTCGTACTGGTTTTTGCCGTAGTTGGCCGACAGGTCGTAATGCCAATCGTAGGCCAGCAAGCCGCGCAGGCCGACCACCAGGGACGTGTCTTCCAGGTTGCCCTTGATCAGCGGCAGGTAGCCATTGGGGTTGAGCGCCGGGATGTTGTTGGACGCGTTGCTCGCCCGATAGAACGCCGCCGTTTCGCCACGACGCTTGCTGTAGCCGCCGAAGGTGTAGAACTCGGCCGCATCGTTGAAGGAATATTCGGAGTTGAACTGGAATTTGCCTTCATTGGTGGCCGGCTCGCCCTGACGGAACACGCGCTGGCCATAGGTGGTGGAACCTACGCTACCTGGGCGGAAATCGTCGCCGGCGCGGTTGGTGTAGTCATTGTCGGCGCCTTCGCCCGAGACGTTGATAAAGCCGTTGTCACCCAAGGCAAAACCGGTGTTGCCGCTGACGTTGCGCTGGATGCCGTCGCCCTTCTTGTACTCGCCAAACTTGGTCGAGATCGAACCGCCATGGTCGTCGTGCTTGAGGATTACGTTAATCACCCCGGCAATCGCATCCGAGCCATAGCGCGCCGACGCGCCATCGCGCAGCACTTCGATATGGTCGACCGCCGACAGCGGGATCGCATTCAAATCCGCTGGCGCCGAACCGCGCCCCACGGCCCCGCCCAGGTTGACGAAGGCACTGGTGTGGCGGCGCTTGCCGTTGACCAGCACCAGCACTTGATCCGGCGATAAACCGCGCAACTGCGCCGGGCGTACCAGTTCGGCACCGTCCACCAGGCTTGGACGAGGGAAGTTGATGGAGGGAATCAGGCGCGCCAATACAGCGCCCAGCTCATCGGAGCCGGTGCTGCGTAATGTGTCACCGGATATGACATCGATGGGCGACAACGAAGCACTGGCGGTGCGCTCTTGGCCGCGAGTACCCGTGACGATCACGGTGTCGAGTTTTGGTGCATCGGCGGCGCCCGTGTCTGCCGCCAACACCGGATTGAAGCCCACAGCGGTCAGCAAATTGGCCGACAAAATCGCCGTGTACAGCGCGTGTTGCTTGTAGCTCCCCATACCGCACCCCTAAGAATCAACACTCAGAACTTCACTGCTCTGAGTTCGAACGATCGATCCGGCTGGCGGGCGGTGGCGGTCAGTTATTGGTTATTGGCAAATAGTCGGTAGTCCGTTGCTTATAGCTTAATGAGATTTTCCCTACATCAGTAATACCGTAATTGCATAAGCATAGGCGAGCAAACCTTCAGCGCAGGTTCAGCCCCAGTAGGACGTTTGCCGCCAAACTGTCGACGTTTAGCGACCCTTATTAGCCGCCCCTTCAAAACGACTATCGAGGTCGGACCATGAAACACCTTTTATCCGGCGTGCTGCTTATGGCCCAAGCCGCCACTGCCCTGGCCTCCGAGGCCGCCGCCAAAGACGACAAAGGCTTCTGGTACGCCCAGACGAGCGTCTACACCCGGCATTTTTCGCCGGACCCAAAGCACAACAACAATCAGGATTTGCTCAACCTGGAGCGCAATGAAGCCTCTGGGTTGGTGTATGGCGGGGCGACGTTTCGCAATTCGTTCAGCCAGCGCTCGTATTACGTCTACGCCGGCAAGCGCTACGACATTGGCGACTCACCGTTTTATATGAAGGTGACCGCCGGCGCGCTGCAGGGCTATCGCGGCAAGTATCGCGACAAGATTCCGCTCAACCGTTATGGCGTGGCACCGGCGATCATTCCATCCGTGGGCGTAAACTTCGGCCCGGTGGCCAGCGAGTTGGTGTTGCTGGGCTTCAACGCGGCGATGCTGACGGCAGGCGTGCGTTTCTAAGAACACCGCATAGCCATGTGGGAGCTGGCTTGCCTGCGATAGCGGTGGGTCAGCTAACACACCGGCAACTGACACACCGCTATCGCAGGCAAGCCAGCTCCCACACTCGTTCAGCTCAAGGCTTCAAGGCCGTGGCGCGTAGGCAAACACATCGGCGCGCATCTGGTGCGCATCCATGCCTGCGTCCACCAAAGCATCCAAAGTCCCATAGATCATCGCCGGCGAACCACTGGCGTAGACATGCACGGCCTTGAGGTCGCTGATGTCTTCACACACGGCCTCATGCAGCAGCCCGCAGCGCCCTTCCCAACCGCACAGGTCGCTGACCACTTTGTGCAGGAACAGGTTGGGCAGTTGCTGCCATTGGTCCCAGTGTTCGATTTCGTAGAAGTCTTCCGGGCGGCGCACGCCCCAATACAGATGCACCGGGTGCTTGAAGCCTGAAGCGCGGCAATGTTCGATAAGGCTGTGCATCTGCGCCATGCCGGTGCCGGCGGCGATCAGCACCAGCGGCCCGTCCGGCAGTTCAGCCAAGTGCGTATCACCAAACGGCAGTTCAACACGGGCCATCTGGTTACGCTGCAACTGCTCGATCAGAGTGCGCGCACTGTCCTCGCGCACCAGCACATGCAGTTCCAGCTCGCGCCCGGAATGGGGCGCCGAGGCCAGGGAAAACGCCGATTTATCGCCGTTATCGCGCTCGATCATCAGGTATTGCCCGGCGTGGTAACGCACCGCCTTGCCGGCCGGCGCGCGCAGGCGCACGCGCCATACATCGCCACCGACCTCCACGCATTCACTTAATTGGCACGACAACTTGCGCAACGGCAACTCTCCCGGCGCCAGCACGCCATCCCACAACACAATGCAATCTTCCAGCGGTTCGGCGATGCAAGTGTAGAACTCACCATGGTCACGCACCTCACCGGCTTGCTGCACCCGGCCTTCCACCAGCAGCGCGGCGCACACATGGCACACGCCATTGCGACACGCCTGTGGGCACTCGTAGCCCAGGCGGCGCGCGCCTTCGAGGATTCGCTCGCCAGGGACCAGCTCCAATACGGCGCCGGAAGGTTGCAGGGTTACACGCATCAATCTATTCCCAATTCTTTCCAGATCGCATCAACACGTGCGGTGACGGCTTCATCCTTGACGATCACCCGGCCCCATTCGCGGGTGGTCTCACCCGGCCATTTGTGGGTGGCATCCAGGCCCATCTTCGAACCCAGGCCGGATACCGGCGAAGCAAAGTCGAGGTAGTCGATGGGCGTGTTGTCGATCATCACCGTGTCGCGCTTGGGGTCCATGCGCGTGGTGATGGCCCAGATCACGTCGTTCCAGTCCCGGGCATTGATGTCGTCGTCGGTGACGATAACGAACTTGGTGTACATGAATTGTCGCAAAAACGACCACACACCGAGCATTACCCGCTTGGCATGGCCTGGGTACGACTTCTTCATGGTCACGATGGCCATACGGTACGAGCAGCCCTCGGGCGGCAGGTAGAAGTCGGTAATTTCCGGGAACTGCTTTTGCAGGATCGGCACGAACACTTCGTTGAGCGCCACACCGAGAATGGCCGGCTCATCCGGCGGACGGCCGGTGTAGGTGCTGTGGTAGATCGGTTTGATCCGGTGGGTGATGCGCTCGACGGTGAACACCGGGAAGCTGTCGACTTCGTTGTAGTAGCCAGTGTGGTCGCCGTAAGGGCCTTCATCGGCCATTTCGCCCGGATGAATCACGCCTTCGAGGATGATTTCAGCGGTGGCCGGCACTTGCAGGTCGTTGCCACGGCACTTCACCAGCTCGGTGCGGTTGCCGCGCAGCAGACCGGCGAAGGCATATTCGGACAGGCTGTCGGGTACCGGTGTCACGGCACCAAGGATGGTCGCCGGGTCGGCGCCCAGGGCCACGGACACCGGGAACGGCTTGCCAGGGTGCTTTTCGCACCACTCACGGAAGTCCAGCGCGCCGCCACGGTGGCTCAGCCAACGCATGATCACCTTGTTGCGGCCGATCACTTGCTGACGGTAGATCCCCAGGTTCTGGCGATCCTTGTTCGGGCCTTTGGTGACGGTCAGCCCCCAAGTGATCAGCGGGCCGACGTCGCCCGGCCAGCAGGTCTGCACCGGCAGCATGCCCAGGTCGACGTCATCGCCTTCGATGACCACTTCCTGACACACCGCGTCCTTGACCACTTTGGGCGCCATGGCAATGATCTTGCGAAAGATCGGCAGCTTCGACCAGGCGTCCTTCAAGCCCTTGGGCGGCTCGGGCTCCTTGAGGAACGCCAGCAGCTTGCCGATCTCGCGCAGCTCGCTGACCGACTCGGCGCCCATACCGAACGCAACGCGGTCGGGCGTGCCGAACAGGTTGCCGAGCACCGGGATATCAAAACCGGTCGGGTTTTCGAACAGCAGCGCCGGGCCCTTGTTGCGCAAGGTGCGGTCGCAAATCTCAGTCATTTCCAGCACCGGGGAAATCGGCACCTGGATACGTTTCAACTCTCCGCGCTGCTCAAGTTGCTGCACGAAATCCCGAAGATCCTTGAATTTCATTAACCATGCCACCCGTAAAATAGGCGTACATCCTACCTGCTCTTAAGAGCGCTGGCAGCTTATTGCACGTCATTGCGACTCACACTCGACTCAACGGACGCATTACGCATGGCGTGGAAGAAGGGCTCAAGGAACCCTTCCACATAGCGCGTGCCTACGGCCGAGAGATGGTTGTCATCGGTATACAGCGACTGGCCGTCGCGTTCGACCCGGCACCAGCCGTTGGTCTCGCACAGCTTGGGCGCAGGGTCCATGAGCTGCACACCGGGGTCGGCCGCGGCGATGCGCTCAAAGACGCTGCTGATATAGGCCTGGCGCTCGATGTGCTCGGCCAGGGGCAAGCCTTCGCGGTCGGTAGGGCGCCCCAGCATCGCCAGGCGGCTGAGCCGGTAAGGCACGTTGAATGCCTGCAGCGGCACCTCCTTGACCAGCCACACCCTGTGCCCGCTGGCGCGCAGTTGCTGCACCAGCGCACTCACACCCTCGGCAAACAGTCGTTCAGCGACGGCGCGGTCGTACTTGCCAGTCTGCGGGTCATGAAGGGAAGCGCCGGTGTCGCCGGAGCGTTGGCCATAAACGTACAGGCTCCAGCGGGCTACCAGCACCACATCACTGAACGGTTCCTTGCTCAACAATTGGGTGACACGTTCGTTGAACGCCCGGCAGCCTGGGGTGTTTTCTTTGCGGTTGAACGGCAGGCAACCGGCGTAACCGGCCTGGGTGATGCCGAAGTCGTACTTGCGCGAGCCGTCATTCAACGCTGGAATGAGTGCCGAGGCATGGCTGTCGCCCCAGACCAATGCGCGGGCAGCACTCGCCTGCGGGCCAAAATGGCAGAGTTTGCGGTTCGGGTCTTTCTTGTCATCCGACAGGCAGCTCATGAGCGTAGGGCTCCAGGTATGCGCCTGGGCGAACTGCAACGCCTGGGGCGACAGCCGCGATGCAAACCCATCCGACCACACCAGGCCTTTGCCGATCAGGCCCAGGCCAGCGAGACCGACCACGCCTGCAATCAGGATCGACCGACGACCCGCCAGCAGGCGCCGCTCGCGAAACGGTCCCTCGACGAACCGCCAGGACGCGTAACCCAGTACCAGGCTCAAGACGAACAGACCCGCCAGCGCCCAGGACGAAAGCCCAAAAATACTCGCGTACTTGCCAAACACCAGCACCGGCCAGTGCCACAGGTACCACGAATAGGAAATCAGCCCAATGCCGACCAACACTCGGCTGCCCAGCAAGCGGCCTACCCAGGTGGTGTGTTGGCCGTTAGCCCAAATCAAGCCCACCACACCCAATACCGGCAACAAGGCCGCAGCGCCAGGGAAAGCGGTGCTGGCGTCGTAACCTAATACCGCCACCAGAATCAGGCCCAGGCTGAACAGACTGATGGCTTGCGCAAGCGTGGGACTTACCCGCTGAGCCCGCATTGGCATCACAGCCAGCATGGACCCGGCCAACAATTCCCAGGCACGCATGGGCAGCAGGAAGAAGGCTTTGTCCGGCTCATGGGCCACGGCCCACACGCTCGCCGCAAACGACACCAGCAGCAACACAAACAAGGCGCCACGCCATTGCTTCAGCCGGCTCGACAACAGCGCCAGCAAGAGTGGGAAGGCGATGTAGAACTGCTCTTCAACCGACAGCGACCAGGTGTGCAACATCGGCTTCATATCGGAGGCCGTGTCGAAGTAACCGTCCTGACGCATGAAGAACAGATTGGAGATGAAAATAACCTGATTGTGTATCGAGCGCCCAAGCTCTGAGTAATCTTTGGGCGCCATCAGGAACCAGCCGGCCACCAATGAGGTGAACATCATCACAAGCAACGCAGGCAGGATACGCCGGGCTCGTCGCGCCCAGAAATCGACAAAGCTGAAACGCCCGGCTTCACGTTCGCGCCAGATGATCGAGGTAATCAGGAAGCCTGAAATCACGAAGAACACATCAACGCCGACAAAACCGCCAGTAATACCAGGAACACCAAAATGGAACAGCACGACAGCGAGGACAGCAATGGCGCGCAGGCCATCAATGTCTCTTCGGTAAGCAAGAGCGGTCATAAATCGTAGATCAGCCTGATTCGAATGGAGATGAGCGTAGCCACGCTCAGCCTTTTTGTTTCTTAACTGACACTATTACCGCACAAATCTCTCTTTTCCGATGCAAAAAAAATGGCGCCCCGAGGGGCGCCATTTTTTGGACCTGAAACGTCGTATTACTTACGCTTCATCGACAGGAAGAACTCGTCGTTGGTCTTGGTGGTTTTCAGCTTGTCGATCAGGAACTCGATGGCGGCTACTTCGTCCATCGGGTGCAGCAGCTTGCGCAGGATCCACATGCGCTGCAGTTCGTCGTCGGCGGTCAGCAACTCTTCACGGCGGGTGCCGGAGCGGTTGATGTTGATCGCAGGGAACACACGCTTTTCAGCGATGCGACGGTCCAGGGGCAGTTCCATGTTGCCGGTACCCTTGAACTCTTCGTAGATCACTTCGTCCATCTTCGAGCCGGTTTCAACCAGCGCGGTGGCGATAATGGTCAGCGAGCCGCCTTCTTCGATGTTCCGCGCAGCACCGAAGAAACGCTTTGGTTTCTCCAGGGCGTGGGCATCGACACCACCGGTGAGTACCTTGCCGGAGCTTGGGATCACGGTGTTGTAGGCACGCGCCAGACGGGTGATGGAGTCGAGCAGGATCACCACGTCCTTCTTGTGTTCGACCAGGCGCTTGGCCTTCTCGATCACCATTTCGGCAACCTGCACGTGGCGGGTTGGCGGCTCATCAAACGTCGAGGCAACCACTTCGCCGCGCACGGTGCGCTGCATTTCGGTCACTTCTTCCGGGCGCTCATCGATCAGCAATACGATCAGGTGAACTTCCGGGTTGTTACGCGCGATGTTCGCTGCAATGTTCTGCAGCATGATGGTCTTACCGGCTTTCGGCGGTGCAACGATCAGGCCGCGCTGGCCTTTGCCGATCGGGGCGCACAGGTCGATGACACGACCGGTCAAGTCTTCGGTGGAGCCGTTACCGGCTTCCATCTTCATGCGCACAGTCGGGAACAGCGGCGTCAGGTTCTCGAAGAGAATCTTGTTCTTCGCGTTCTCGGGACGATCGAAGTTGATCGTGTCGACCTTGAGCAGGGCGAAATAACGCTCGCCTTCCTTCGGAGGACGGATCTTGCCGACGATGGTGTCACCGGTGCGCAAGTTGAAGCGACGGATCTGGCTCGGCGAGACGTAGATATCGTCTGGGCCGGCAAGATAGGAAGCGTCTGCAGAGCGGAGGAAGCCGAAGCCGTCCTGGAGAATCTCCAGCACGCCATCACCGGAGATTTCCTCGCCGCTTTTCGCGTGCTTTTTGAGCAGGGAGAAAATCACGTCCTGCTTGCGCGAACGGGCCATATTTTCTATGCCCATTTCTTCGGCCAATTGGAGCAGGTCGGTAATCGGCTTTTGCTTGAGTTCAGTCAGATTCATATAGGAATGACGTAATCATTTATGGAGGGGGGAAATTAAGCTTTTGGCTTAATGAGGCCGCGCCGCAGAGAAGGCGACAGGATCGCGTACTAATCGAAAAGGAATGCGTCGGCGACGGCTTGCAGGGGGCAGTGGAGAAACCAGTGCGGGGCCGAATGTACCACCTGAATTTCGGAGCGTCTAGCCCTGTTTCACGAAAAAGCCCCGCTATTTTGCGGGGCTTTTTTGACGACGCTTAGATGTTCGCGTCGAGGAAAGCTTGCAGCTGGGACTTCGACAGCGCGCCCACTTTAGTGGCTTCGACGTTGCCGTTCTTGAACAGCATCAGGGTCGGGATACCACGCACGCCGTGCTTGGCCGGGGTTTCCTGGTTGTCGTCGATGTTCAGCTTGGCAATGGTCAGCTTGCCTTCGTAAGTGGTCGCAATGTCGTCCAGAACAGGGGCGATCATTTTGCAAGGGCCACACCATTCAGCCCAGTAGTCAACCAGTACCGGGCCTTGAGCCTTGAGTACTTCGGCCTCAAAGGTCGCGTCGGTGACGTGCTTGATAAGATCGTTGCTCATGGATGTCTCCGGATTGTAAGCAAAAAAAACGTGGCCCATCATAGCCGCCCTTCCCCCGTTCAGGAAGCCGCCTCTGATTGAGTCTTGCTATGGCGCTGCATGAGTTTGGGTATAGCCCACTCACGGCGTCACGGGGGTCACGAAGGCGATGCCGGTGCGTAACGCGGCATTGCGCACGTGTTCCTGCATGGTTTTCTGCGCCGCCGCACTGGCGCGCCGGGCCAGGGCACGCAGGATCCTGCGGTGCTCTTGCCAGGTCTCCATGGCCCGTTCCGGTCGGATGAACGGTAGCTTCTGGCTCTCCAGGAACACCTCGGCACTGGCACTCAGGATGCTCACCATCGCCTGGTTACCGCTGGCCAGCAGGATCCGTTGATGGAACTCGAAGTCCAGCCGGGCAGCGGCTTCGAAGTCGCCGGCCTTGAGCACTTTGCGCATCGCCTCCACATTGTCCTGCAGGCTGTCCAACTCATCGAGGCTCAACGTCATCGCCGCCAACCCTGCGGCGAACCCTTCCAGGGCGTAGCGCAACTGGAAGATGTCCAAAGGCGTGGCCTGCGCGGCGAAGGGCCAGGCAAACCCCGGCGCCTCTTGTACCTCTTGCACAAACACACCTTTACCCGGCTGCACGCTCACCACGCCCAAGGCACTTAGCGACGACAACGCCTCGCGCAACGATGCCCGGCTGACGCCCAACTGCACCGCCAGGTCGCGCTGGGACGGCAATGCGTCACCCGCTGCAAAGCCCTGTTCCTTGATCAGTTTGCGGATGGCCTGCAGGGCCGCTTCCGGTACGGCTTGGGCGATGGAATTCATAAAAAACTCAAGGTTGCAGTCAACGGAGCGGCTAGTTGTAAAGCTATTCGAAGCCGGCGGCAAGCCACGCCCCAAAGGGGCTCGCGGGGTTTTGCCGGCGCTCGAAAAAGGTGCAAAAACCCTGCCCACTGTTCAGACCAGTAAGACCACCAGAACTCAACAAATCCCAGCGTTCCGGGCCATTGGTGCCGTGATGGCATGGGCCGTGCAATGGCTCGAAACAGAATATTCCCGCGCCCTTCCCCGGAGAGTTGCCATGACCAAGCGCTACAGCGCCCTGCTTACTGCCCTGTTTGCCAGCCTGATGCTGAGCCAGGCACCCGCCCATGCCAACGGTCTGGACGATATCGTCGCTCGTGGCACCCTCAAGGTTGCCGTGCCCCAGGACTTCCCGCCGTTCGGCTCGGTTGGCCCGGACATGAAACCCCGTGGCCTGGACATCGACACCGCCAAGCTGCTGGCTGACCAGCTCAAGGTCAAGCTGGAACTGACCCCGGTCAACAGCACCAACCGTATCCCGTTCCTTACTACCGGCAAGGTCGACCTGGTGATTTCCAGCCTGGGCAAGAACGCCGAACGTGAAAAGGTCATCGACTTCTCCAAGGCCTACGCACCGTTCTACCTCGCTGTGTTCGGCCCACCTGATGCGGCCATCCACACCACCGATGACCTCAAGGGCAAGACCATCAGCGTGACCCGCGGCGCCATTGAAGACATCGAGCTGACCGCCGTCGCCCCCAAGGAAGCCACGATCAAGCGCTTCGAAGACAACAACTCAACCATCGCCGCCTACCTGGCCGGCCAGGTGGACCTGATCGCCAGCGGCAATGTGGTGATGGTGGCCATCAGCGAACGCAGCAATAAACGCGGGCTGGAGCTGAAGGTAAAACTCAAGGATTCGCCGGTGTACGTGGGCGTGAACAAAAACGAGCCGGCCCTGCTGGAGAAGGTCAACCAGATCCTGGTCGCGGCCAAGGCCGATGGCAGCCTGGAAAAGAACGCGATGCAGTGGCTTAAAGAGCCGCTGCCTGCCGATCTGTGAGGCGGAGCTGATTCATGGCGTATCAATTTGACTTTGTGCCGGTGCTGGCCAATACCGACCTGCTGTTGCGCGGCGCGCTGTTCACCCTTGAGCTGACGGCTATCGGCGCGATTCTCGGGGTAGCCTTGGGCACCGTCGGCGCCGTGGTGCGGGCCTGGAAGATCCAGCCGTTTTCCTGGATCTTCGGGGTGTATGTCGAGTTGATCCGCAACACGCCGTTTCTGGTGCAGTTGTTCTTCATCTTCTTCGGCCTGCCATCCCTGGGGCTGAAAATCACCGAGTGGCAAGCTGCCGTGTTGGCGATGGTGATCAACCTGGGGGCGTACTCCACCGAGATCATCCGCGCGGGCATCCAGGCAGTCCCAAGTGGCCAACTGGAGGCCGCAGCGGCACTGGCAATGACGCGTTTCGAGGCGTTCCGTCATGTGGTGCTGCTGCCGGCACTGGGCAAGGTATGGCCGGCCCTGAGCAGCCAGATCATCATCGTGATGCTCGGCTCGGCAGTGTGCTCGCAGATCGCCACCGAAGAGCTGAGCTTTGCCGCCAACTTTATCCAGTCGCGCAACTTCCGCGCGTTTGAAACCTACGCACTGACCACTCTGGTGTACCTGTGCATGGCCTTGATGATTCGCCAGTTGCTCAACTGGATAGGCCGCAGGTTTGTGATGAGGAACAGTCGATGAGTGATTTCTCCTTCTGGGACATCGTGCGCAACCTCGCCACCGGCCTGCAATGGACCTTGCTGCTGTCGCTGGTGGCGTTTGTCGGCGGCGGCGTTATCGGTTTGTTGGTGATGACCATGCGCATCAGCCGCAAAGCTTTCCCGCGCAATGTCGCGCGCACCTACATCGAGTTGTTCCAGGGCACGCCGCTGTTGATGCAGCTGTTCCTGGTGTTTTTCGGCATCGCGCTGCTGGGTGTGGATATCTCGCCGTGGCTGGCGGCGGCGATTGCCTTGACCCTGTTCACCAGTGCTTACCTGGCCGAGATCTGGCGCGGCTGCGTCGAATCGATTGCCCACGGGCAATGGGAAGCCTCGGCCAGCCTGGCGCTTAACCCGCTTGAACAACTGCGCTACGTGATCCTGCCGCAAGCCCTGCGCATTGCCGTGGCGCCCACCGTGGGCTTCTCGGTGCAGGTGGTCAAAGGCACGGCCGTGACCTCGATCATCGGCTTTACCGAGCTGACCAAAACCGGCGGCATGCTCGCCAACGCTACCTTCGAGCCCTTTATGGTCTACGGCCTGGTGGCGCTCGGTTACTTCCTGCTCTGCTACCCCTTGTCCCTCAGTGCGCGCTACCTGGAAAGGAGACTGCATGCCTCTGCTTAGAATTTCCGCCCTGCATAAGTATTACGGCGATCACCATGTACTCAAAGGCATCGACCTGACCGTTGAAGAAGGCCAGGTGGTGGCGATCATCGGCCGCAGCGGCTCGGGCAAATCCACCTTGCTGCGTACCCTCAATGGCCTGGAATCGATCAACGACGGCGTGATTGAAGTCGATGGTGAATACCTCGACGCCGCCCGCGCCGACCTGCGTAGCCTGCGGCAGAAAGTCGGCATGGTGTTCCAGCAGTTCAACCTGTTCCCACACCTGACCGTGGGCGAGAACGTCATGCTCGCGCCACAAGTGGTGCAGAAAGTGCCCAAGGCCAAAGCCGCCCAGCTTGCCCGGCAGATGCTGGAACGGGTCGGGCTGGGGGAAAAGTTCGACGCCTTCCCTGATCGCCTGTCCGGCGGCCAGCAACAACGGGTGGCCATTGCCCGTGCGCTGGCCATGTCGCCCAAGGTGCTGCTGTGCGATGAAATCACCTCGGCGCTGGACCCGGAGCTGGTCAATGAAGTGCTCAGCGTGGTGCGCCAACTGGCCAAGGACGGCATGACCCTGATCATGGTGACCCACGAAATGCGCTTTGCCCGGGAAGTCGGGGACAAGCTGGTGTTCATGCACCAGGGCAAGGTGCATGAAGTGGGCGACCCCAAGACCTTGTTCGCCAACCCAAAGACGCCGGAACTCGCCAATTTCATCGGCTCGGTGGAGCACCCGGGTTGATCGATTAGCCGCCGGGCAACCATTCAAAGTGCCCCTGACCTTCAAAGACAGTCTCGCGTCGCACAGAAAAGGCATCGGGTGGCAGGTAAGTGTCGATCTCCACCAGCGCTGAAAAGCGTGTGCCGGTCAGCGGCAGACCACTGGCTTTGGCAATCAATACGTGGCCGGGCAATAAAAGCCCCGACGTAGACATGTCTGTTGATTGCGCCGAGTTGAGTTCGACGGCGCGACCATCGACCTGGGCATGCCTGAGGGCCAGGGTGAAGCTGCCCTGGCGGCCGAATCGATAGCCTTGCGCCCCTGCAGGAACACCCGTAAAGCGCAAGGCGACAGCCCCGGGCTGGGCACACACGACGCTCAATTGCAGGGTTCGCTTGCCCAACATGATGGGCCGGCTTCTGATCCCCTCGTCCAGCAGTTCTGTGCGTCTAAGCACGCCGTAATCGACCCTTGGCTGGCTGAGGGAAAGGCGGCAGTCATTCGCCGAAGCATCCGGGGCCGCTATCGCGAGTATGAACAACAGCAAGCTAACGCCCAGGCACAGTCGACGCAGGGTGTATTGCACTGATTCATTGGGCACGACAGACCGCCGAAGCCGTTTCATAGAGTTTGTCCTCTGTGGATTGCGACTCAAGGTTCAGATGCAGCAGGCACGCGCGGGTAGAGCCCGGCGGCGAAACGCTGAGGATTTGCCCGTCATCCATGTTGTTCAAAAAGATCAGGCCCTCACCCACCACATTGGTCAGGTAGGTGTTATCCGGGCCGAACACCGCAGAGCCCTGGGGCAGAGATGTGCCTTGCTCATCGCGCACCTCAAGCAATACCCGGCGAACATTCACCACCTGGAAATCCACGGTATTGAATGAACCGCGCCCAACGGCGAGGATTTTGGTGCCATTCTTGAGATCGACCCGCTTGGGCAAGGACTGGGTCTGCACTTCCAGGTGGCTGGTGGTATAGGCCGGCAAGCCGGGAATCACTGCATGCCCACGGTAGTCAGTCCATACCGGGCCTTGTGGGGTCGAAACCTTGGCCGCCGACACTTCGCCCACCGAAAGCACACCAAAGGTGTCCTGCACGGCGTAGGGGGAAAAGGTCAGGCCGCGCTCGTGAGCCACCACGGCCCCCTGCAGTTGCCCGCTGTAGCTGGTGCTCGTGGGCGTGCGATTCACGCCCAGGCCCACACGGGTGTAACGCGGCATCACGTCCACATTCGCGCGAACCGCTTGCTGGCGCTCCTGCAGATCCCGCTCAACCCCCACTTCGTAGTTCACATATTCATTGACCCGCTCGGACAACGCCGTGCCCATATCGGCGCGGCCATTGCGGCGACTGGCATAGGACGTCAGGCGGCGATCATCACCCAAGGGCACCGTGACCTGCAGGCGCAAGGACAGCCCTTCCGGCGATACCTCATCGCGCATGCCACGCTCACGGCTTGCGACCTTGCGCCGCCGCGAGACGCCCACCTGCGAGTCGGCGATCAACGCCACATCGACCTGCCTGAAACCCTTGCTCCACGAGGCAAATACATGTTCGGCAAGCTGGCCGTCAAACTGCGTACTGCGCGTGTAGCTGAGCGAAAAGGCGCCCAGGGTCGGCTCAGCCCAATTGAGCCCCGCCGTGTACTGATTCTGGAAACGAGTGTGCAGATCGTCTTTTTTCAAGCGCCGGCCTGCTTCGAGGACATCGCGGTAGCCTTGGCTTTGGGTCGTCGCACTGAGGCTCATCTCAGCACCCGCCACCAACGGGCTGCTCAGGGATACTGCACTGCGGCTGCCGTTCACACCCGCTTCACCATCGCGCGAGATGTTTTGCCGGGCACTGACGGTCACCCGCTGGAAAAACACACTGCTCATAGTGCCGCCGGCCGACTGGTACTCATCGGTACTCAATAAACCGAACCCCAGGGATGACTGCCGGCCGAGCCCCCAGGTGCCGCTGCCCATGACGACAGTCGGCGCCTCGCGGGCCCCGCTCAGTTGTTCACGTACCTTGCCAAGGGCGAAGTCAAAGCCTGGGGTTACGGCAATAGCCGCACCAAAGGAAGCCGCCGGCACCACGAAACTGCGTGTGCCGCCCCGAGTGCCGATAACGCTGACCTCCAGATCGCTGGTGCCATTGAGCAAAGGCAAGCCTGTCAGGCTGAACGGCCCTTCCGGCACCAGCGTGGTATGGATCAGCGCACCGGACTGGCGCACCTCGACACGCGCCTGGCTGTGGGCTAACCCCTCCACCACCACGCCATTACTGGCGCCGGCGCGGGAGACGCCATCAGGAAACAGCTGTAACCCCGATAGCTGAATCCCACCGAACACCGGGCTTCGGGTAGAGATCTGGCCCACTTGGAAAGTTGACTGCAACGCCGCGATATCACGCTGGGCGTAGGCCTGCACATGCTCGCTGCTGCTTTTGCCGTTATCAACGATGTAGAACTGCCGGCTGCGGACCACCCAATTACCCAGGTTGAATCCCGCCTCGGTATAAGCTGAAACGAACCGACTGGGGCCACTGCGCGACTGGTTCTGAAACCCAAGCACATCGTAGTTGAACAACGCCGCCGCACCGCCCTCGGAAAAATTCCCCCCTTCCCATTCTGGCTCACGCAGGGACTGGGTCGGCACAACCAGCACCACCTCCTCGCTGCCCGGCTGCAGTCTGACGATGGTCGCGGGGAACTCGCCGATGAAATCGTGACAGGCCTGATCGGCCGAGATGCCCGATTGCAGGATCGCCGAGGGCACTTTAAGGCCAGCCTTCTCCAGTAAACCCTGGGTAAAACACAGCTGCCCCTGATAATCGAAACGAGCCTCGACCAACCCCAGGGAATTCCCGTTGACCCGCAGCCCCACTACTTGCCTACCCTCACGAAACCGCGCGGCACTGCGAAAGTAGTCGGAAACCTTGGGGTCGATGCCATAACTGGCCAAGACAGCCAGATCAAAGCCCTCTCCCAACTCGACGGCCAAAGCAAAACCGGGGGCACCCCACAAGGCCGCCAGCCCCATGAAAAGCCCAGGGCGACGGACCGTCAGGCCAACCATCGAACGCTTAACGCTCATGAACCAGAACATCTGCCTGGTAGGCATCGACAGCAAACCCAAAGGTCGTGGCCGGCTGCAACACCACCGAGGACACCGCTCCCGTCGGCCCTTCGGTCTTGAGCGTCAATACCTCACCGGGCAGGATATAAGTGCGTGGCAGCAAGCCGGTTTGTTTCAGCGGATTAAGCTGCACCTCCAATCCCATGCGCACCACATAAGCACTGTCGTTATGCACGCTCAAGCGGTCCCCCTGGCGCTTCCACTTGAGCAGTTCCCAAGGTGCCTGGTGCCGGGGCAAACCTGCCGGGTGCAGGATCAGCGGCAAGTTTTGACGCAGGGTGATACCAATGGTCGCACCACCAGGCTCACGTGCCTGGGGAATCCCCTCGAACGACACGCGCTTCAAACGCTGAGTCTTGAGGGGCGTCTTCAGGGTGCTGATAAACCGGACCAGTTGCGTTTCCCCTGGCTCCACGCGAGCAATGGGCGGGGTGACAATCAACAGGGTTTCAAGATCCTCGGGCACATTTTCAATAACGGAGTGCAGTAATGCGGGGGTTGGATCAGTGTTTTTTATATTGATCGTGGCTTCGCCGTTCTCTTCATAAAGAATGACAACCGTTGTTTCAGGCAACATACCGTCTGCATGGGCTACGCCATACAGCAGCAGAGCCATACAGAAAAATATGAAAACAATTGATTTGGAAAGACCGTTCACCGAATTCTCCCTGGAACATTCATAAACAAATGAACACGCGTCATTGCACAGCCACATGAAAACAGTCGACAACTAATAAGAGGCCCCCTGACTGCCTCTGCTTCGTTATCGACTGTTGTTCAAACGTTTAGATGTAATCCAAAATCAGCGTCGCGTGACCATCCAACGCCACATTACCGGTGAGGTTCAGATCGCTTGCGCGATTGATAACCGCTTTGACGGCAATAATACCGCTTAGCTGAGAGATCGGAGCTGGTGCATTGACAACGCCGTTACGCCAGGAATGCTGGCTAGGTGTCTGGGTAACCTTGCCGTCGCTGGCTTGCCAGGCGGCCGAGGCGCTCGAGCGTACGATCGGCGAAAGCGCCACACCGCTGGACGTCAGGCTTCTGAGGGTGACCGAATAGCCGCCGATGCGCCTGCCACCCGACGTACCGAGACCATAGTTTTGGGCCTCGGTGTAGCCAGCGCCCAATATGCCGGCAACTTTGCTGGAGGACCGCAAGTCAGTAACAGACAAGAAAAACCTGGCAGGCGTAGTACCGCAGTTGACGACCAGGGAAGTGGAACGCTCCTCACGTGGGTTGAAATTCGTCTGGGACAATTCAGTAGCGCGAATCGTGCCATAGTCGATAACCCCGCCGGCGCTCACGCTCATACTGCAAGCCGCCGGAATGATGGTGCCTTTGACGATCAGGTTACCGGTCGGCTTAGGTGTGGCATAGGCACCCACACTGGCAACCAGGCACGCGATACCCACGGCCAAACCAAATATTTTTTTCATATTTTACCCGTCATTAGAAATTAACAGGCGTTACTTATTAAAGGCTGAAAAGCTCCGTTTCTAAAATACGACATTCCCTGACATGAAAGACCATAAACAAATAACACCACGGCATCATTGCCGGCGGGCAGTCTCGCTTGTTAGTGACCTGAAAAAGAATAGGAGAGCACGCCAAGTGTTGTCAGAATGTAATAAATACATCTCCACCGCTTACTACTGCATCAGTAGTCATAACTAAGAAATTGAACAGAATAAATACGAACCTCTGTAAGAAAAGTGCCGAGAGGTTTTCTATAAGTATAAATCTAATACCTCTTACTTAGCCTAATGTTTATTCGTCAGGACAACGGAGAATCGCCCTACATCTCCATCAGGCATTGCCTCCGGCACCGCCAGGAAGATTCCCGAAGCACAACGCGTTGGCGGCAGCGGTCGATCGTGGCACGATGGTCGGGTTATCGACCGAGACCCCCAAACCATGCCGCAATCCCAAGCCAAGAATCTGTCCCTGATCGCCGCCATCGACCTGGGCTCCAACAGCTTTCACATGGTCGTGGCCAAGGCCCAGAACGGCGAAATCCGCATCCTTGAGCGGCTCGGCGAGAAAGTTCAACTGGCTGCCGGCATCGACGACCAGCGCCAGCTCAATGAAGAATCCATGCAGCGCGGCCTCGACTGCCTCAAGCGTTTTGCCCAACTGATTAACGGTATGCCTTTGGGCGCCGTGCGAATTGTCGGCACCAACGCCCTGCGTGAGGCGCGTAACCGTGTCGAATTCATCCGCCGTGCCGAAGAAATCCTCGGGCACCCGGTAGAAGTGATCTCCGGCCGCGAGGAAGCGCGCCTGATCTACCTCGGCGTGTCCCACACCCTGGCCGACACGCCCGGCAAGCGCCTGGTGGCGGATATCGGCGGCGGCAGTACCGAGTTCATCATCGGGCAACGATTCGAGCCCTTGCTGCGCGAGAGCCTGCAAATGGGCTGCGTGAGCTTTACCCAGCGCTATTTCAAGGACGGCAAGATCACCCCGGCCCGCTATGCCCAGGCCTACACGGCGGCGCGGCTGGAGATCATGAGCATTGAGCACGCGCTGCACCGCCTGACCTGGGATGAAGCCATCGGCTCCTCCGGCACCATCCGCGCCATCGGCCTGGCCCTGAAAGCCGGCGGCCATGGCACCGGCGAAGTCAACGCCGAAGGCCTGGCGTGGCTCAAGCGCAAACTGTTCAAGCTGGGCGATGCCGAGAAAATCGACTTCGACGGCATCAAGCCCGACCGTCGCGCCATCTTCCCGGCCGGCCTTGCGATTCTCGAAGCGATCTTCGACGCCCTCGAGCTGCAACGCATGGACCACTGTGATGGCGCCCTGCGCGAAGGCGTGCTGTATGACCTGCTGGGCCGCCATCACCACGAAGACGTGCGTGAGCGCACCCTCACCTCGTTGATGGAGCGTTATCACGTCGACCTGCAACAAGCGGCCCGCGTGGAGCGCAAAGCCCTGCATGCCTTTGACCAAGTGGCCGAGGACTGGGACCTGGAAGACGGCGTCTGGCGCGAACTGCTGGGCTGGGCCGCCAAGGTGCATGAAGTGGGCCTGGACATCGCCCACTACCATTACCACAAGCACGGCGCCTACCTGATCGAACACTCGGACCTCGCCGGTTTCTCCCGCGAAGACCAACAGATGCTCGCCCTGCTGGTGCGTGGCCATCGCCGCAACATTCCCAAGGACAAGTTTGCCGAATTCGGCGACGAAGGCATCAAGCTGATCCGCCTGTGCGTGCTGCTGCGCTTTGCGATCCTGTTCCACCACATCCGTGGCACCCAGGAAATGCCGCAAGTCACCCTGCGCGCCCACGGCGACAGCCTGGACGTGGTGTTCCCTAAAGGCTGGCTGGATGAAAACCAGCTGACCCAGGCGGACTTTGCCCAGGAAGCGGAGTGGTTGACGCGGGTTGGGTTCAGCCTGAACTTGCGCTAAAGAACACTGCAAAAAAACCTGTGGGAGCGGGCTTGTTGTGGCGAGCGGGCTTGCCACACAGGTCACTCCCACATTTTTAGAGCATGTCGGGTTTTAATTCACCGCAAGAATCGGGCTACCCAGCTTCTCCAGCAACGTCGCCTGCGCGCTGCGCGGGTTCTGGTTGCCGGTCGGCGTGTTGCGCACGTAGCGCCCGTCCGATTGCAGGCTCCAACTGTGGGTGTTGTCGGTGAGGTAGCTTTCCAGCTCCTTCTTGACCCGCATGATCAGCTTCTTGCCTTCCACCGGGAAGCAGGTCTCCACACGCTTGTCGAGGTTGCGCTCCATCCAGTCGGCACTGGAGAGGAACATCTGCTCTTCGCCGCCGTTGAGGAAGTAGAACACCCGCGTGTGCTCCAGGAAGCGGCCGATGATCGAGCGCACATGGATGTTATGCGACACGCCCACAATGCCCGGCCGCAGGCAGCACATGCCACGCACCACCAGGTCGATGCGCACACCGGACTGGCTGGCCTTGTACAGCGCGCGGATGATCTTCGGATCGGTCAGCGAGTTGAACTTGGCGATGATATGCGCCGGCTTGCCGTCGAGGGCGAACTGGGTTTCGCGGGCAATCATGTCGAGCATGCCCTTCTTGAGCGTGAACGGCGCGTGCAGAAGCTTCTTCATGCGCAAGGTCTTGCCCATGCCGATCAACTGGCTGAACAACTTGCCGACGTCTTCACACAAAGCGTCATCAGAGGTGAGCAAGCTGTAGTCGGTGTAGAGCTTGGCGTTGCCGGCGTGATAGTTACCGGTGCCCAAGTGGGCGTAACGCACGATTTCACCGGCTTCGCGGCGCAGGATCAGCATCATCTTGGCGTGGGTCTTGAAGCCGACCACGCCGTAGATCACCACCGCACCGGCCGCTTGCAGGCGGCTGGCCAGTTGCAAGTTCGACTCTTCGTCAAACCGCGCACGCAGCTCGATCACCGCCGTGACTTCCTTGCCGTTACGCGCGGCGTCGACCAGCGCATCGACGATTTCCGAGTTGGCGCCGGAGCGATACAAGGTCTGGCGCACGGCCAACACATGCGGGTCTTTGGCGGCCTGACGCAGCAGGTCGACCACTGGCGTGAACGACTCGAACGGGTGCAGCAGCAGAATGTCCTGCTTGCTCACCACGCTGAAAATGTTCTCGCTGTTTTGCAGCAATTTCGGGATCTGCGGCGTGAACGGCGTGTATTGCAGCTCCGGATGGCTGTCCAGGCCGGTGATGCTGAACAGACGCGTCAGGTTCACCGGACCATTGACCTGGTACAGCTCGGACTCGGCCAGGTTGAACTGCTTGAGCAGGTAGTCCGACAGGTGTTTGGGGCAGGTGTCGGCCACTTCCAGGCGCACCGCGTCGCCGTAACGCCGCGAGAACAGCTCGCCGCGCAGGGCACGGGCCAAGTCTTCGACGTCTTCGGAGTCCAGCGCCAGGTCGGCGTTCCGGGTCAGGCGGAACTGGTAGCAGCCCTTGACCTTCATGCCCTGGAACAGGTCATCGGCGTGCGCGTGGATCATCGACGAAAGGAATACATAATTATCGCCAGCGCCCCCCACTTCCTCCGGTACCTTGATGATCCGTGGCAACAGACGCGGCGCCGGGATGATCGCCAGGCCCGAATCGCGACCGAAGGCGTCGATGCCTTCCAGCTCGACGATAAAGTTGAGGCTCTTGTTCACCAGCAACGGGAACGGGTGCGTCGGGTCGAGACCGATCGGAGTGATGATCGGTGAAATCTCGTCGCGGAAGTAACGGCGCACCCAGGTCTTGATCTTGGTGGTCCAGTGGCGTCGACGGATGAAGCGGACCTGATGTTTTTCCAGTTCCGGCAACAGGATGTCGTTGAGGATCGCGTATTGGCGGTCCACATGACCGTGTACCAGCTCGCTGATGCGTGCCAGGGCCTGATGCGGCTGCAGGCCGTCGGCACCGGCTTGTTCACGGGCAAAGGTAATTTGCTTCTTGAGGCCGGCAACGCGGATCTCGAAGAACTCGTCCAGGTTGCTGGAGAAGATCAGCAGGAATTTCAGCCGCTCCAGCAGCGGGTAGGACTCATCCAGCGCCTGCTCGAGCACGCGGATGTTGAATTGCAGTTGTGACAGCTCACGGTGGATGTACAGGCTGCTGTCATCCAGGTTGGTCACCGCCGCTACCGGGGCCGGCGCGGGCGCTTCAGCCACCACGGCAGGTGCGGCCGGCTCCAGCTCCGGTGGGGTTTCGCTGACTTGTTCAACCACCGGGTGAGCGTCTTTTACAGCAACTTCGGAGAGTCCTTCGGTATTCATCGAGTGTTCCTGTGAGGGCTATTGTTGCTCTCTAAGCAATTGGGCAGCGCGGGCGGCGAAGTAGGTCAGAATGCCATCAGCACCCGCACGTTTAAAGGCAGTCAGGGATTCGAGGATCACCCCTTCACTCAACCAACCATTCTGGATCGCGGCCATGTGCATGGCGTATTCACCGCTGACCTGATAGACAAAGGTCGGCACCTTGAATTCCTCTTTGACCCGATAAAGGATGTCCAGGTACGGCATCCCGGGCTTGACCATCACCATGTCGGCGCCTTCGGCCAGGTCGGCGGCCACTTCGTGCAGGGCTTCATGGCTGTTGGCCGGGTCCATCTGGTACGAGGCCTTGTTGGCCTTGCCCAGGTTCAACGCCGAGCCCACCGCATCGCGGAACGGGCCGTAATACGCGCTGGCGTACTTGGCCGAGTAGGCCATGATGCGTACGTTGACGTGGCCGGCCAGCTCGAGGGCTTCGCGGATCGCCTGGATGCGGCCGTCCATCATGTCCGACGGTGCCACCACTTGGGCGCCTGCGGCGGCATGGGACAAGGCCTGCTTGACCAGCGCATCGACAGTGATGTCGTTCTGAACGTAGCCGTCTTCGTCGAGAATGCCATCCTGGCCGTGGGTGGTGAACGGGTCCAGCGCCACGTCGGTGATTACACCCAGTTCCGGGAAACGCTCACGCAAGGCACGGGTGGCGCGCTGGGCGATGCCTTCGGGGTTCCAGGCTTCGGCGGCGTCGAGGGACTTGAGCTCAGCCGGTGTCACCGGGAACAGTGCCAATGCGGGAATCCCCAGTTCAACCCAACCGGCTGCCTCTTCAAGCAGCAAATCAATGGTCAAGCGCTCCACGCCCGGCATCGACGCCACAGCTTCCCGACGATTTTCGCCGTCCAGCACAAACACCGGCAGGATCAGATCATTCGACGTCAGTACGTTTTCACGTACAAGGCGGCGAGAAAAATCATCACGGCGATTGCGTCGCAGACGGGTGGCGGGGAACAGGCGATTGGCAGGGGTAAAGCTCACGACAGACTCCTGAGCCCGCGTTTACGGGCGAGCGTTGCAGTTATAAGCGGCCATTATGACGAAGGAATGACAGTTGTGCTTATCGATGCGACCTGTAGTCGCATTCGTCGTTTATGTAGGAATTGTTCACTTCGTGACACATCTCGATACTTTCATGAATGTTCACGAAGGCGTAGGCTGCGCGTTCATTTCGCCAGCACCCCAGACCATGCTTCAACAATTTCTGCATGACTTCGGCTACTTTGCGCTCTTCCTGGGCACCTTCTTTGAAGGCGAAACCATTTTGGTTCTCGCAGGCTTCCTGGCGTTCCGTGGCTACATGGATATCAACCTGGTGGTCGTGGTTGCGTTTTTTGGCAGCTATGCCGGCGACCAGCTGTGGTATTTCCTGGGGCGCAAACACGGGCGCAAGCTGCTGGCGCGCAAGCCGCGTTGGCAATTGATGGGCGACAAGGCCCTGGAACATATCCGCAAGCACCCGGATATCTGGGTGCTGAGCTTCCGCTTCGTGTATGGATTGCGCACCGTGATGCCTGTGGCGATAGGCCTGTCTGGCTACCCGCCGGCCCGCTACTTGATCCTCAACGGCATCGGCGCCGCCATCTGGGCCGCAGCCTTGGGCGCGGCGGCCTACCACTTCGGTGCGGTGCTGGAAGGCATGCTCGGCAGCGTCAAGAAATACGAGCTGTGGGTACTGGGCGCGTTGCTGTTGCTGGGGTTTGGCCTGTGGTTGCGCCGGCGCTTCAAGAATGCGCGTATCGCCCGCGAAGCCTGTGCTGCGGCCAAGGCCCGGCTGGCTGCCGAGCCGGCCCCGGAGCCAACGCCTAAGACGCCAGTCGAGTAAGCCGGCTTCTGCAACAGTAGAGGCCGATCGCGCTGAGCAAGCTGTAACTCACCAAGCCCAGCCAACCGAGGCTGCTGGCCGGCCACAAGCCGACCAACGGCGCCAGCCACACTAGTGGCACATTCAGCCCCAGGCGCACCAGCTCGGCTTTCAGCGCCCACGGCCGGTTCTCCAGGGCCACACCCAAGGTAAACAACCCCAGCGCCATCGCACTCCAGCCCAGCACCAGCGCGGCCGTGGGCAGCCCTTCGCCGAAATTCATCAGGTAACTGCCAAAGCCTACGTACGCTGCAAATTGCAGGGCGATGTAAACCTGCTGGCGTGCGTCCAGCGGCACCTCGAATTTGCGGAACTGGCTCAAGACGGGCTTGGCCATCGGGTACTTGGCCTTCACGTCCGCCGGGCGCCAGCCGGTGCGCATGAACCAGATACGCAGCTTGTCCCACCTGCTCTCGGTGCGGCGCGCATCACTCCACAACTGTGCATAAAACTGCAGGTTGGCCCATAGCGGGTTCCAACTGGCCAACGGCGTGGTCACGCCAAAGATCACCGGTTCATTTTCGTCTTCTTCCTGGAAGCTGCCGAACAGGCGGTCCCAAATAATGAACACCCCGCCGTAGTTGCGATCCATGTAGAGAGCGTTTTGTGCATGGTGGGCCCGATGGTTGGACGGCGTGACAAAGATCCACTCGAACCAGCCAAGCTTGGGCACATGGCGGGTATGCACCCAGAATTGATACAGAAGATTGAGCGAGGCCACACTGATAAACACCACCAACGGCACACCCAGCACGGCCAGGGGCAGGTAGAAAATCCAGCTCAGCAGAAAGCCAGTGCTGGTCTGGCGCAGGGCGGTGGTGAGGTTGTAGTCCTCGCTCTGGTGATGCACCGAGTGCGCGGCCCACAAGATGTTGCGCTCATGGCCGCAGCGGTGCAGCCAGTAGTAGCAGAAGTCGTAGAACACAAAGGCGAACACCCAGGTCCATACGCTCTGGGCGGGAAGCTCGATCAGCGCCAGGTGCTTGAGGGCAAATGCGTAGGTCAGCAGGCCCACGCCCTTGGTCAACAACCCGGTGGTGGTGGACAGCACGCCGGTGCTGAGGCTGTTGATGGCGTCCGCCACCCGATAATTGCGTTCGCCGCGCCAGCGATCGGCCAGCAGCTCGACCACGATCAGGGCAATGAAAAACGGTACCGCGTAAGGCACGAAGTCCATGGGCTAGTCCGATGTTTTTTTGTTACATCAAGATTAGGTGTAGCGGCAGGAGATCCCATTGGCAACAGGTGACAAATTAGTAGACATTTAACGCCACAAAATAGGAGAGATGCCCATGAGCAAAAAGATTGCAGTGATCCTTTCCGGCTGCGGCGTGTACGACGGCGCAGAGATCCATGAAAGCGTGATCACGCTGCTGCGCCTGGATCAGCGCGGCGCTCAGGTCCAATGTTTTGCGCCAGATATTGCGCAGCTGCATGTGATCAACCACCTCACTGGTGAAGAGATGCCCGAGTCACGCAATGTGCTGGTGGAGTCGGCGCGCATCGCTCGCGGTGAAGTCAAAGACATACGCGAAGCCAATGCCGACGAGTTCGACGCACTGATCGTGCCTGGCGGGTTTGGTGCAGCCAAGAACCTCTCGAACTTTGCCGTGGAGGGCGCCGGCTGCAGCGTCAATCCACAAGTGCTGGAGCTGGCCGAAGCCTTTGCCGAAGCCGGCAAGCCCGTGGGGTTGATCTGCATCTCACCGGCCCTGGCGGCAAAGATCTACGGCCCCGGCGTGACCTGCACCATCGGCAACTGCCCCGACACGGCGGCCGCGCTGGACAAAATGGGTGCCACTCATCAGGAGTGCGCCGTCGAGGACATCGTCGAGGACAAGGCCCGCAAGCTGGTGAGCACACCGGCCTACATGCTCGGCAAGCGCATCAGCGAGGTCGCATCAGGGATCAACAAGCTGGTGGATCGGGTACTGGAACTGACTCACGAGAATGATTAACCCGCGATAGACGACCGTGTGTGGTAAGCCTGCTCGCCACAACAAGCCTGCCCATAACAACAAGCCTAGCTGCTACAACAAGCCCACTCGCTGCACGGTCAGACCTGACGCATTAACCGGGTGAGGATACGATCCAGCGCATTGGCAAACGCCTGCTTGTCCTTTTCCCCATGGGGCGGCGGGCCGCCGCCCATCTGGCCCTGTTCACGCAGGTCGGTGAACAGGTTACGCACCGCCAGCCGCTCACTCATGTTCGCCGGGCTGAATTCCTTGCCGCGTGGGTCGAGGGCCGTGACGCCCTTCTTCACCAGGCGATCGGCCAACGGCACGTCGCTGCAGATCACCAACTCACCGGGCACGGCGTGTTCCACCAGATAGTCATCCGCCGCGTCCGGGCCGCTGGGCACCACGATCAGCTTCACACAGGCAAAACTCGGCTTGATCTGGCTTTGGCCCGCCACCAGCACCACGTCGAACTGGCGCTTGAGGGCGAACTTCACCACTTGGTCCTTGGCTGCCCGCGGGCAGGCGTCTGCATCGATCCACACACGCATGCTTATGCCACCACTCGACGCTTCTCGGCCAGGCGGCTGCGGCCGTACAGCACCACAATCGCCAGGATCGCCACAGCCTGCGCACTCAACGAGTACGCATCGGCATGAATGCCCAGCCAGTCGAAGTCAAAGAACGCCACCGGCCGTGTGCCGAAGATGCCCGCTTCCTGCAAGGCCTTGACGCCATGCCCGGCGAACACCACCGACAACGCGCACAGCAGCGCCGCGTTGATGCCGAAGAACAACGCCAGCGGCAGTTTCGCCGACCCGCGCAGAATCACCCACGCCAAACCTACCAGCAGCACCAGCGCCGTGGCGCCGCCGGCCAGTACCGCGTTGTGCCCGGCAGGGCCCGCTTGCAGCCACAGGGTTTCGTAGAACAGGATCACCTCGAACAGCTCGCGATAGACCGAGAAAAACGCCAGCATCGCAAAACCGAAACGCCCCCCGCCGCCGACCAGGCTGCTCTTGATGTAATCCTGCCAGGCCGCCGCGTGGCGTCGGTCGTGCATCCATACGCCCAGCCACAGCACCATCACACTGGCGAACAGCGCCGTGCAGCCTTCAAGCAATTCGCGCTGGGCGCCGCTCACGTCAATCACATACGCCGCCAAGGCCCAGGTCGCCAAGCCGGCCAGCAGCGCCAAGCCCCAACCGACGTTGACACTGCGCACCGCCGATTGCTGGCCGGTGTTACGCAGGAACGCCAGGATCGCCGCGAGTACCAGGATCGCTTCAAGGCCTTCGCGCAGCAGGATCAGCAAACCAGAGATGTAGCTCAGCGACCAGCTCAGGCCATCACTGCCCAACAATCCGGCGGATTCGGTAAGTTTGCCCTTGGCCACGTCCAGGCGCTGTTGCACCTGCTCGACCGGCAGGCCGTCCTGCAACGACTGCCGGTAGGCCATCAAAGCTTTCTCGGTGTCTTTACGCACATTGGCGTCGACGTTATCCAGGGAGCTTTCTACCAGCTCGAAGCCTTCCAGGTACGCTGCGACTGAAAGGTCATAGGCCTGTTCGTGATCGCCGTTGCGGAACGCGGCGAGGCTCTTGTCCAACGTGGTTGCGGTGTAGTCGAGCAACTGCGCCGGGCCACGCTTGACCTGCGGCGGCTGCGCACGCTGGGCGCGGAACGTCGCGACAGCGGCCGGGCCACTGGCTGCCAGCACCTCGTTGGGGGTCTGGCGTGCGAGATCGGCAAGGTTGAAGGGTTGTTCGCTTTGGGCAGCAGCCGGGTCAGCAGTGAAACCTGCGATGTAGGTGGCCAGGTCCCAACGTTGGCGGTCGTCCAATTGGTCAGCGAAGGACGGCATGTCGGTGCCTTCAACACCCAGGCCGAGGGTGTTGTAGATCGCGTAGAGGCTCAGGCGGTCCAGACGTGTCGCGTCGCGCAGGTTCGCCGGCGGTGGCGTCATGCCCGTGGACGCCGGGCCATCACCGGCGCCCGCAGTACCGTGGCACACCGAACAGTGCTGGGCATAGAGCGGAGCACCCCGGGTAGGGTCTGGCGTGATCGCCGGCGCCTGGCTGACTTCATAGGCCACCGCCAACTTGGCGCCCAACTGGCGGGCTTGGCGGGCGACGGTTGCGCCGTCCTGGTGAGCGGATACCGCCGCTGACAATTCGTCGACGCCCTTGATTAACTCCGCGCGCTCCGGCCTTTGCGGCAACTCGGCCACCAGGCTCTGCAACACGCCGAGAAACTCTATTTGTTCGCGGTATTCGGATTCATCGATAACCTTCCCCGCCTCCACCGTCGGCGGGTAGTCAGCGCCAATATAGTCCAGCAGATGCAGGGCTTGTGGGGCGCCCTCGGCAGTCGCGGCCAGCAGGTTGTAGCTGCACGACATCAACCCTGGCAGCAGCAACCAGGCGAGAAAACGGAAAGGGGCAATCATGAATGAATCTCAAAGGGAAATACGAAGTAACACATTGTTGAATTTTAACGGGCTTGACTCAAGGCGTTAGTGATTTGGCGCATCGAAGAACCGCGCATTCAAGAGACAAGTAATGGCACCGCACCACGAATCACAACAGCAAAAAGCCATTGTTTTGCCAGTAATGGCGCCTATAATGCCGCGCCCTGTTATTGCGAAAGGGAATTTATTTCCTCGTTTTTATGAGGAATTTGCACATCAGCTGAATACTTTCAGGGAAGAAGTTTGCATGGCATTTCGCGCCTTAACCCCGCTGACACTCGCGGCGGTTACCTTGCTCTCCGGTTGTTCAATGTTTCGCAGCTACGATACCGAGCTGCAAGCCACCAACCAGCAGTTGGCCACCGGCAACGTCGACGGCGCCCTGACCCTGCTGGAAAAGAACAACACCGGCGAAGACAAGGACCTGCTCTACTTTTTTGAAAAGGGTGAGTTGTTACGCGCCAAAGGCGACCTCACCGGCAGCCAGACCGCCTGGCGCAGTGCCGACCTGCAAGTGTTCAAGTGGGAAGAATCGGTCAAGTTCGACAGCGAAAAGTACCTCGCCCAGTTCGGCAGCTTCCTGGTCAACGACAAGGTGCGTCGCTACGAAGGTTATGACTACGAAAAAGTCATGCTGACCACCCAGATGGCCCTGAACCTGCTGGCCCTGAATGATTTCGACGGCGCCCGCACCGAGATCAAGAAGACCCACGAGCGCGAAGCCGTGATTGCCGACCTGCGGGACAAGGAATACCTCAAGCGCGAAAACGAAGCCGAGCGCCAGGGCGTCACCACCCAGATCAAAGACCTGCGCGGCTACCCGGTGGAAGCACTCGACGCACCGGAAGTGGTCGGCCTCAAGAACAGCTACCAGAGTGCGTTCAGCCATTACCTGGCAGGCTTTGTCTACGAAGCCCTGGGTGAAAAGGACCTGGCTGCACCGGGCTATCGCAAGGCGGCCGAGTTGCGCCCCAACACACCGCTGCTGGAACAGGCATTGCTGGACCTCGACAAGTCAAAAGTCGGCGCCGACGAGACCGATGTACTCATCGTGGTGCAGAGTGGCCTGGCACCGGCGCGTGACTCGATCCGCCTGCCGCTGCCGATTCCGATTGACGGCCATCTGGTGATCACCCCGCTGTCGTTCCCGGTGATCAAGGCCGACACCTCCACCCAGGCCTTCGGCCAGATTGGCGTCGACGGCAAGCAGCAGAACCTCACCGTGCTCAATAGCACCACGGCCATGTCTCGCCGCGCCCTGCGTGATGATATGCCGGGGATCATCCTGCGCACCACCGTGCGGGCGGTCAGCCGTGGCGTGACACAAAACAACCTGAACAAGACCAACCCCATGGCGGGCTTGGTGCTGGGCATCGCCTCGGCCGTGACCGAAGGCGCCGACACCCGCACCTGGCGCACCCTGCCGGACATGACCCAAGTGACACGCCTGCGCCTCAAGCACGGCGAGCATCAGGTCAGCCTGCCCAATGCCCTCGGCGGCACGCGGGTGACGGTCAAGGCCGACCAGCGCTATCAGGTGATCACCCTGCGGGTGGTCGGCAACCAGGTGTTCGCCGGTGGCCTTGCCGCCCATGTGATGCCGAGCACCTCAGCTCAGGCTATCGCCCTCAAACAACCTTAAGGAGCACGTTATGCGTCATTTCATCCTCGGCGCCCTGGCGCTGGTCCTGCTCGCCGGCTGCGCCACCCCGCCGCCACCGGAGCCCGGCAGTGCCGCCAGCAAAATCGTGGTGATGGGCAAGTTCAAGGGCATCGCCGTCGGCGCCATCCGCGTAGCCCGCGAAAATGGCTTCCTGACTGCCAAGGTGCAGTTGAGCAACATCACCAGCAGCAACCAGATGATGTATTACCGCTTCGCCTGGCTGGGCGCCGACGGCTTCCCGGTGGGCGATGAAGAAACCTGGAAAGTGCTGAACCTGTACGCCAACCAGGCGACTTTCCTGCCGGCCATCGCCAACCTGCCCCAGGCCGCTGACTTCCGTCTCGAAGTGAAAACCCCTTGAGCCGTTGCGCTAACCGTATTCAGAGAGATTTCCCCATGTTTGCACGCTTCTCGATTCTCGCCGTCGTCGCCCTTCTGGCCAGCGGTTGCTCCAACACCTCGCCGGTACTCGGCGGCAAGAACATCAGCTACGGCGACTCCAAAGCCGTGGAACTGGTGACCAACGAGTTCGGCTCCACCGACCTGCAGATGATCGCCGAGAGCATGACCCGCTCCCTGGCCCAGTCCGGCATCCTGCAAGGCCGCCCGGTGGTGCAGGTCTATGACGTGAAGAACAAGACCAGCGAGTACATCGATACCCGCGAGATCACCACGTCGATCAAAACCCAACTGATGAAAACCGGCACCGCGCGTTTTGCCAGCGACAACACCGACATGCAAAGCCAGGTCGACCAGCTCAAGCTGCAAAACCAGAGCGGCCTGTACAAGAAATCCACGGTGAGCAAGACCGGCAACATGGTTGCCGCCAAGTACCGCCTGGAAGGCTCCATCAGCTCCATCGTCAAGCGCAGCTCGGACTACAAGGACGTGTTCTACAAGTTCAGCCTGCAACTGATCGACGTTGAAAGCGGCCTGGCCGAATGGATGGACGAGAAAGAAATCCGCAAGACCACGGAGCGCTAAGCAATGCGTGCATGGATCGGCATGATCGGCCTGCTGTGCGCCTTTGGCGCCTCGGCCGTCCCGAAGATCGCGGTCACCGACCTGGCCTACGAGGCGCGCGTGGAGGAGTACATCCACGCGGTGTCGGCCAGCAACAACTTCCAGGCCAGTGCCTACAGCGCCAGCGGGGCTTCGAGCTACAGCGAGTACGAGAGCCGCACCAGCTACATCGAACAGGCCGAGCTGCGTAAATTCAGCGGTGATATCAAGGGCGAGATTCTGAAGTCGCACCAGTTTCAGCTGGTGCAAGGCACGCCCTACACCGCCGACGCCAAGGGTGACGTCTATGACGTGATCAAACGCATCAAGGCCGGTAACTTCAAGGGCGCGGACTACGTGCTGTTCGGCACCCTGTCAGACATCGACTTCACCCAGGACATCAACGCCCTGGACCACACCAACAGCTACTCGGCGGTGCTGGGCCTGACGTTGGTGGCCGATTTCAGCCTGATCAACACCCGCACCTTCGAGATCACTTCGGCGTTTACCGCCATGGGTGAAGGCCAGGACACCAAGCTGGTGAACAACCGTGACGTGCGCGTGAGCCTGAACCGGCCGCGTGTGGTGCGGGAAGTGTCGAAAGCACTGGGTGAGGATGTGGCGCGCCAACTGGCGGAGCAGCTGGGCGGTGGCTACGAAGACCCGGGCAAGCCTGCACTGCGCAATAACCTGCCAAGGGATGAAGCGCCGAAGATTCTTCGTTGAGCCGTGATCTCAAAGCCAACACATAACAAATGTGGGAGCTGGCTTGCCTGCGATAGCATCTGCGAGGTGTAACTGATACACCGCAATGCCTGCATCGCAGGCAAGCCAGCTCCCACATTTTTGATCCGGTTTCGTCAATCAAGCCGTTGCGCGATGCAAGCTGGCCAGGAACCCCGCCGCCCCCACAAACAAGCCTGCAAACGTGCGGTTCATGCGTTTTTGCTGCTTGGGCGTACGCAGCAACCGCAAGACTTTCGACGCAAGCCCTGTGTAGCCCGCCATCACGATCATATCGACGCTGATCATGGTTGCGCCCAGGATCAAGTACTGGACCAGCAGTGGCGCCTGCGGGTTCACGAACTGCGGCAGAACCGCCAGCATGAACACCAGTGCCTTGGGGTTACTGGCGTTGACCAGGAAACCACGGAACATCATCGCCATCGGCTTGCCGATAGGGCGTATCGTCGCGTCCTCGCTCATGTCCATCGGCAAGGCGCGCCACTGTTTGATGGCCAGGTACACCAGGTACGCCACACCAAACCACTTGATCGCATAAAACGCGGTCGAAGACGCCGCAAGAATGGCACCCAGGCCGCCCGCAACCACAGCGATCTGCATCGCCAGGCCCAATTGCAGGCCAATGGCGTTCCAGTAGCCGCGCAGGAAACCGTATTGCAGGCCGCTGGACATCGAAGCGATGGCACCGGCGCCGGGGGAAAGGGAGATGATCCAACTGGCCAGGAAAAAGGCCAGCCATGTGTCGAGTGCCATTACACACCTCAGGAGGGAGTTTGCGAGTAGGGCTTAAGCTAACTCCGCCGACCGAGGACTGGCTATAGATTTTTACACGGTGTGGATGCTAGCGGTCGCCTGGAAACACATGGGTACCCGGCCAACGCCGCACCGAGCGCTGGAAGAACAGGCTGTTGGGCACCTGCACCATCGCACTGTCAGTGCCAGCCTCCGCCACTTCGATCAGTGTGGTGTAGAGCAAGTTAATCGCCACCACGCGGCCTTTTACACCCGGCTTGTCGACCGTATCCACCAGCTCGACGATATCCCCGAGGCGAAACGGCCCGACGGTGAAAATCAAAATTGCACACAGCAGGTTGGACAGCACCGACCACATGGCAAAAAACGCCACGGCTGCGACGGCGACAAACCCCGACAACGCCGTCCACAATACGGTGGCGGACACGCCCAGGCGCTCCAGCACAAAAATCAGCGCACTGCCCATGATCAACCAGCGCAGGCCGCCACGCAGTGGCATCAGCAACTGCGGCGGCAACGGGTAGCGTTCACCCAGTCGATTCAGGCCCTTGGCCACGAAACGCTGGGCGAAATAACCCGCCAGCAGGATCAGCAGGATCTGCACGCCGACCCAGATCGGCGCGATCCATTGTGCCGGCAGCGGTAACTGCAACGCTTCCATCAGGACAGCGCCTCCAGCTCCGCTTGCAAGGTTTCGAGCACTTCGAGGGCTTCCATCCAGGTCTCCTCCAACTGCCCTTCGCGCACCTTGAGCTTGGCCTGTTCGGCCAGCAGGTCGCGCAGTTCGTCCTTGCGCGCCGCCTCGTAGACGGCGCTGTCGCCCAGGCTGGTTTCGATTTTGGCCAGGCGCTCATGCACCTTGCCCAGCTCAGCTTCCAGCTTGTCGGCTTCACGCTTGTGCGGTGCCAGCTGCTGGCGCAGGGCGGCAGCTGCCTGGCGCTGGGCCTTCTTGTCGGTCTTGTCGGGGTTGACCGGCGTGTTACTCACCGGCGCGTTGCGCAGGCGGTAATCGGTCAGCCACCGCGCATAGTCATCCAGGTCGCCGTCGAACTCTTCGACCTTGCCGTCAGCCACCAGCAGGAAGTTGTCGGTGGTGCTCTTGAGCAAGTGCCGATCGTGAGACACCACCAGCACCGCACCGCTGAACTCCTGCAAGGCCATGGTCAACGCCAGGCGCATTTCCAGGTCCAGGTGGTTGGTCGGTTCGTCGAGCAGCAGCAGGTTCGGCCTGTCCCAGGCAATCAACGCCAGTGCCAGACGGGCTTTTTCGCCACCCGAGAAATTCAGCACCGGCTCATCGATGCGTGCGCCACGGAAGTCGAAGCCGCCGAGGAAGTCGCGCAAGGTTTGCTCGCGCTCGGTCGGCGCCAGACGCTGCAAGTGCAGCAAAGGGCTTGCCTTGGAATCCAGGGAATCCAACTGATGCTGGGCAAAATAGCCCACCACCGTGTTCTCGCCACGGGTCAGGCGGCCGGCCAAAGGCTCAAGCTCGCCGGACAGGTTCTTGATCAGCGTCGATTTGCCCGCGCCGTTAGGGCCGAGCAAGCCGATACGCGCACCCGGTGTGAGCTGCAGCTTGACCTTCTCGAGGATGGTTTTGTCGCCATAACCCAGGCGCGCATCCGAGAGGTCCAGCAACGGGCTGGAGATCTTCACCGATTCACGGAATACAAAGTCGAACGGCGAATCGACATGGGCCGCCGACAGCTCTTCCATGCGCTCCAGCGCCTTGATCCGGCTCTGGGCCTGGCGGGCCTTGGTGGCCTGGGCCTTGAACCGGGCGATGTAGCTTTCCATGTGCGCACGTTGCGCCTGCTGCTTCTCAAAGGCCTGTTGCTGCTGGGCCAAACGCTCAGCGCGGGCGCGTTCGAACGCAGTGTAGCCGCCCCGGTACAGGGTGATTTTCTTCTGTTCGACGTGGGCGATGTTGTCGACCACGGCGTCGAGGAAGTCCCGGTCGTGGGAAATCAGCAACAACGTGCCTTGATAGTTCTTGAGGAAGTCTTCCAGCCACAGGATCGCATCGAGGTCCAAGTGGTTGGTCGGTTCGTCGAGCAGCAGCAAGTCCGAGGGGCACATCAGTGCCTGGGCCAGGTTCAGGCGCATGCGCCAGCCACCGGAGAAGTCGGCGACCGGGCGATCCATCTGTTCGTTGGTAAAACCAAGGCCGGCCAGCATCTTGCGGGCGCGGGCGTCGGCGGTGTAGCCGTCGGCACTGTCCAGCTCAGAGTGCAGGCGGGCCTGGGCGGCGCCGTCCTGTGATTTCTCGGCCTCGGCCAGGTCGTGTTGCACCTGGCGCAGGCGCAGGTCGCCATCGAGCACGTAGTCGATCGCAATGCGGTCGAGGGTGTCGATTTCCTGGCGCATATGGGCAATGCGCCAGTCGGCCGGCAGCAAGCAGTCCCCGGAGTCCGGGGTCAGCTCACCCAGCAACAGGGCGAACAGCGTGGATTTGCCGGCGCCGTTGGCACCGATCAGGCCGGCTTTGTGACCGGCGTGCAGGGTCAGCTCGGCGTCTTCAAGAAGACGTTGCGGGCCACGCTGTAATGTTAGGCTTTGAAGTCGGATCATAATGGCGGCGGAGTCTACCAGCTTCGTTGGCCGCTGGCTTGGGTGTGAATATGTGCGCTGACCTGTGGAGCTTTGCCCTATCGATTTACGCCCGCCCCGGGTGCGAAGCCGCTTGCCTGCGCTTGCAGGAACAAGGCGCGGATGTGTGCCTGTTGCTGTGTGGTGCGTGGCTGGAGCGGCGCAGTGTGGCGCTTGAGCCTGGGCGCATTGAGGCACTGCAGCAGCTTGCCCGGCCATGGCAGCAGGCGGTGGTCGAACCGTTGCGACAGATACGCAGGCAATGGCGAACCATGGCGCAACAGGATGTGCCTCTGGCGGCGTTACGCGAGCGAGTCAAAGCTCTGGAGTTGGAGGCCGAACGGGAATTGCTAGCGCGCCTGGAAGCGTTAGCGCAGGCATGGCCGACTGGGGAATTGAGTCAACCGAAATGGCTGGAAGGCTTGGCGACCGAAGCCGCCAACCTTGACCACGACGCGCTGCAGCAGCTGCGCGTCGCGGCCACCTGCACTTAGGAAGCGCTGGTTGGGGTGGTGCTTGCCGCTACCGGTGCAGGAGTGCTGCTGGCCGATGCAGTTGGAGCGCTGGACGCTGCCGGGGCAGCAGGCGCGGCTGCCGGAGTTGCCGGCTTGGCCGGGGCAGGCTTGGCAACAGCTGGCTTTGCAGCAGCCGGTTTAGCCACTGGCTTGACCGCTGGTTTCGCAGCAGCAGGTTTAGCTGCTGGCTTGGCAGCTGGTTTGGCAGCAGCAGGTTTAGCAGCCGGCTTGGCGGCTGGTTTCGCAGCAGCAGCTTTAGCAGTTGGCTTGGCGGCTGGTTTCGCAGCAGCAGTTTTAGCAGCTGGCTTGGCGGCTGGTTTTGCAGCAGCAGCTTTAGCAGTTGGCTTGGCGGCTGGTTTCGCAGCAGCGGTTTTAGCAACTGGCTTGGCGGCTGGTTTTGCAGCAGCAGTTTTAGCAACTGGCTTGGTGGCTGGTTTTACAGCAGCAGGTTTAGCAGCTGGCTTGGCGGCTGGTTTTGCAGCAGCGGTTTTAGCAGCTGGCTTGGCGGCTGGTTTTGCAGCAGCAGTTTTAGCAGCTGGCTTGGCCGCAGCCTTGGCTGGAGCTTTCGACGCGGCAGCTTTTGCCGGGGTACGGGCGCCCAATACTTTGGCCACAGCTTCTTTCACTCGACCAACGCCCTGGGCCAGTTTCAGGCTTTCCTGAGCATCTTTTTTGAGTTGGGAAATGTAAGTGCGGGTTTCAGCTTGGCGATCCTTGAGGGCGTCCAGCAGGTCCTCAAGTTCTTTGACGGCGTCTTTGGCTTTGGCTTGTGCCTTGGCTTTGCCGGCAGTCGCGGCGTCTTGCAGTTTGGTGCGGGATTTGTGCAGCTTTTCTTGCGCTTTACCGCGTTGTTTTTCCAGTTTGGCGAGCAGTTTTTCTGCATCGGCCAACGCTTGGGAACAGGCGCTTTCCAGATGTTCGAGCAAGCTGCCCGAAAGTTGTTGGAGTAAATGCAACGGGGTATTAACAGGCTTCTGTTTGGCCGACATGGTTTACCTCCTGGCTGACGTGGGTGCGGCTCATACTAGCCCTCTGCTCTTACCGCCGCTAGGGCATGTTGACAGTATCGTTTGCCTTGCGTTGCACCGTGAGGAAATTCTTATCGATATAACAAAAAACTGCGCCACTTTTTGCCCACTCACACTGGCATAATCCGTCGCACTTTCGGCGGGAGAAGCACCATGTCGCGTTATCTTTTTTTAGTGCTGGGCTTGGCGATTGGTGTGGCCAATGCAGGCGAACAATCGCCGTCCAAAACTACTGTTCAAGACCCACACGACCTTGCCTACAGTTTGGGAGCAAGCCTCGGCGAGCGCTTGCGCCAGCAGGTGCCCGACCTGCAGATCCAAGCGCTGCTCGATGGCCTCAAGCAAGCCTACCAAGGCAAGCCATTGGCGCTGGATGATGCACGCATCGAACAGATCCTCGCCCAACACGAAGCACAAAACGCAGCCGACGCAGAGGTTCCACAAAGCGAAAAAGCGCTGGCTGCCGAGCAGCAATTTTTAGCCAAGGAAAAAGCCGGCAACGGCGTGCGTGAACTGGCAGATGGCATCCTGCTCACCGAGCTGGCACCCGGCAACGGCAGCAAGCCGCTGGCGACTGATGAGGTGCAAGTCAATTACGTAGGACGGCTGCCCGATGGGACAGTTTTCGACAAGAGCACACAGCCCCAATGGTTTCGCCTGGACAGTGTGATCAGCGGCTGGAGCAACGCGCTGCAGCAGATGCCGGTAGGCGCGAAATGGCGTTTGGTCATTCCCTCCGCCCAGGCCTATGGCGCCGACGGTGCGGGTGAGTTGATCCCGCCGTATACACCACTGGTATTCGAGATCGAATTGCTCGGCACTCGCCACTGACCCAATAAAAAACGGTGCGCCATGCGCACCGTTTTTTCATCTCACTTCGAGGGTCAAGCCTGGGTGGCTGCCTCTTCCTTGTGAGCGTTGTGCAGCACTTCGATCAGGCAGTCTTCCAACTCGAAGCGCTCATGCAACAGCGCGCCCAATTCTTTGAATTTTTCAGCAACACAATTACCCGCATCACATAGATCGGTGAAGGCCAGCAGCTTCTCGGTGATCACATCAATGCGCGGGTAGATCGTCTCTGCCAGGTCCAGACCACGCTGATCATCAAAAGCTTCCGCCTCCTTGGTCAGTTGCTCGTAGACACCAAAATGGCCGGCTGACACGTAGTCCACCAGGACAGCGCAAAAATCCTGCAACGGTTCGCGATTCTCAGCCAGTGCCTCGGGCTTGGCGCCAAGAGCATCAAAGGCTCGAACCAGTTCGTGACGTGCTTTCAACCAGCTGTCGATCAGCTTGTGCACTCCACCCCAGCGTTCCTGAGCATTCTGACAACTTTCCAGCATGGTGATCTCTCTTCCCTATAGGGGCGCTGCCGCCTGTGCCCGCGCAACACCTCAAACATTGAGGCGGCAGCCGGACAAGGCCGCATGTCACAAACGGTTTCTATAACGCGTGCGGGCCAGATTATGCCCGCATGACTATGGCTTCAAGGTACGCAGGAGAGAAAGTTCATACAAGTGTTTAATCCCGTCCTACACATTACGGCGAATTTTCAGTACCTCGCAGGGTGTAAACGGCGACCCGGCAACAATCGTGAAAACTGCATGATGCCGAGAATCAGCATCGCCAAAAAGAACAACAAGCTCCATTCGGGCAAGCTCAGGTCAAACAGTGTCCAGTTGAGTTCCACGCAGTCTACGGTGCCCTTGACCGTCAGTTGCAGTGCTTGCCATAACGACAGGTTTTCAATCATGTAGTGAAGGCTGGGCCAGCACTCGTTGACCTGCTCCGGCGCGGCATTTTGTAGCAGCACCTGGCGTACCGCGGTGATGGCCCCGAGCAGTGCGCTGCCCATGCTGGCCAATCCGTAGAGGTAGGCCCCTGAGCGTTTTGAGTTATGAATCGCCGCAGCCAGGTTGATCAGCGTGAAGGCGGCTAAAAAGATGCGCTGTACCTGGCACAGGAAGCAAGGGCGCAAGAGCGCGCCGAACTCAAGATAAAAAGACGCACCCAACGTCAGCGCACCAGCCAGGAAGGCCAGGAGAAACAGGGAGCGTGAAGGGGCCAAAGACATTGTTATCCGTACCGCAAGAGATAGACCCTTACGGTAGAGTAAAGGCCTGACTCCTTTCAATACGCACCAGAGCAGACAATTCCGCAACAGCCTAGGGATATGCCGTCAGAAGCTGGATGACTTCAAGCAGTTGGCGGTAGGAATTTGCTACTCAGAGCTTTAGTGCCCGGGTTTTACGCGATAAAGAAAGGTTGGCCCTCAGAAGTGTCCGAGCCAACCTTGCTTTCATTCTTACACTCGCGCAGGCACCGGCAGCGGTGATGCCAGCAAGCGGCTGTCCAGAAGCCCAAGGCCTTCCTGGAACAACTGGTTGCTGCGCTCGGTGTCGCCCAACTGGGCCAGTAAGCGCGCCAGCTCAGCGCACGCTTCGGGATTACGCTGCACCTGCAGGCTGCTTTCCAGATAGTCCCGCGCCTTGCCCCACAGACTGTTTTGCAGACACAGGCGACCTAGCGTCAGCAGCAGGCTGGCATCCCCGGGATGGTCCTTGAGCCAGCCTTCGGCGAATTTGAGCTGACGGCCCGGGTCACTGCCACGCAGCAAACCGTACAGCCGGATCAGATGGCTGTCATAGCCACGCTTGATGGCGCCACGCAGGACTTCCTCGGCCTTGGCGTCAGCACCCAGCCGGCGCAGTTGCTCAGCGTAAGCCAACACCAGTTGCGGCTCTTGGCGCTGGGCGGAGGTGAGTTGTTCCCACGCTCGCTCCAAAGACTGCAACCCTGCTTCGCCCTGCTCTTCACGCTCGACCGCCAGCCCAAGGTTTTCACCCCAGGCACGGCGCTCAAGTTCGGCCAGCTCAGCAGCGGGAAGCACTTTGTCCTTACGCAGCTCAGGCAACAAGCGAATCACCGACGGCCAATCGCCCCGCTGCTGATGCAGACGCTGCAATTGGCGCAACACCTGCGCGTTATGCGGGTGACGCTCGTACATGGCCTGCAACGTCACCAGCGCACCTTCAGTGTCGCCACGGTCCATTTGCAGTTGCGCATGACTCAGGGCCACAGCCAGTTCCGCCTGTGGCTGGCGTTCCAAAGCACGCTCCAGCAAACCGTCGGACTCTGCATACCGGCCCTGTTCGTTCGCAGCCCGTGCAGCGCCGAGGTAGTACAACAATGGCTGACGCTCGGCTTCAGCCGCGCGGTGCAGGTGGCGTTCGGCGCTGGCCCAGCGGCCCTCGGCGAGGTCCATCTGGCCTTGCTCAATGGCTATCTGCACACGGCGGCTGCGGTTACGCCGCGACCACGGGTTGACCACGCCACCAGAAGTGGTGAGCAAACTGAGCAGCACACGCAGCAGGTAGATCACCAGGACAACGGCAAACACCGCCACCAGCGTGGCCCACAGGCTCGACTCGTAATGCAGCAGATGGGGATAGGTAATCAGCACGTAGCCGGTGTGTTTCGAAATACCCACGCCCAGTGCCAGAGCGATCGCAACCGCCAGCACCAGGATCACATAGAAACGCTTCATCGGCTCTACTCCTTGGTCGCCGGCGTGCCCGCCGACGCCTTGGCTTCATCGGCAGACAGATGACGGCGCTCAAGGTAGGCCTGCACTGCGGCCAGGCTGGTGGCCAGGTCAGGCGTCACCACCGAGACAGCCTTGGGCTCGAGCTCGGCAATGCGCGCCAGCATCGCCTTGCTCTGCGGGTTGTCTTGATTGAAGTTGTCCTGCAGCACGCTGCGCGCCTCACCCAGCGAGCGGCTGTACACCGCCGTTTCGCCGTTAAGCGCGGCCCACTGCGCTTGCTCCAGCGCCAGACTCAACGCCAGGCGCACTTGATTCAGGCCTTGGCCGGCGAGCAACGGACGAATGTTGTCATCGGGGTTGAAGTCGATGCGGAAGTAGCGAGAAATCTGCTCCCACCACTGGCTCAGGCGGTTTTCCGTATCAGTGCTCGCGCGCCCTGCGGACGCAGGTTCGGTGAGCTGATACTCCGGTGCGATAGCCGCAAGCGCTACGACCTGATCACGCAGTGCGGCCAGCTGCAAGTACAAACCGGTGCGGTCGGGCTGCTCGGTACTGCGCAGCGCGGCAAGGCTCTTGGCCAACTGCTCACGTGCGGCATAGGCGCCTGGGTCACTCTGTTCGCGCAAAATTTCGTCAGCACCCTGGACCAATGACTGGGCGCTGTTGATGTCCTGCAAGGCAGAGAGACGCAAGCTGGCCAGGCGAATCAGGTGTTCGGCTTCGGCCAGGCGCCAGTCCTGGCGACTGGCGCCCAACACGGTTTCAAGGCGTTGGCTCAGGCGCTGCTGGTCACCCTGCAATTGGGCGACCAGGCGGCGGCGCTCCTCAAGCTCGTCCGCCGCAGGCAACTGCGCCAGACGCGCCGCCAGTTGTTGCTGGCTTTGCTTGAGGGATTGGGATTGATCATCAAGGGTCTGCACCTGGCCCAGCTGTTGCTGGCTGCTGGCTTGCAGGGCACGGACCTGCCAGATCCCCCAACCGCCAGCGGCGACGCCTGCGGCACCGAGCAACAGGGCCACAACCGCCAGGCCGTTGCCACGGCGTGGCGCGGCGACCTGTGACTCAACCGGCGCATCAAGTGCGGGTTGGGTTTCATCTTTAGGCAAGGCTGTTTCGCTCACGTATCCGTCCTTTGCGTATCAGAGAGTGGGCGCCGCATGCCTTATGAGGCAGCGCTGCGCAACGCCACTAACAAAGCCGCGGCACTCGCGCCGCGACAATCCACAACTTTTTCTGCTCCAGCGGCCCGCGCCATTTCAGACACGCGAGGGCTGGGCACGAACAACGGCAGCTGCGCCACCTTCGGCCAATCGGGGCCGGCCAGGGCTTGCAGGTGTAAAAAACCCTGCCCACTGCTGACCACCAGGCCGTTCAAGCGTTCCAACTGGATGCGTTGCATCAACGCCCCGGCAGCGTAGGCCGGGAGGAAACGTCGATACAACTCCAGATAATCGACACTAGCACCTTGCTCACGCAAACGCTCAGCCAGCAACTCCCGGCCGCCCTCGCCACGCAGAATCAACACCCGGGCACCGGGCACTGCGACAGCCTCGCGAAAGGCGGGCAATGCAAGCAAGGCCTCGCTGTCGTCGCCGGTTTGCGGATAGTGAACGTTGAGGCCGTGATCGGCCAGTACCTGCGCAGTGGCAGCGCCCACGCTGAACCACGGCAACGCTGGCCAGGGCTGCTGCAATTGCTGCACAGCCAGGCGTGCAGCCGGTTTGCTCACCACAATTACCGCGCTGTAGCGGCCCAGGTCAGCAAACACAGCCTGCTGCTCGGGCGTGACAGGCAAGGCTTCGGTATCCAGCAACGGCAAGCTGCAGCTGAAAATTCCGGCTTCGGCCAACAACGCAGCCACGGCCGCCGATTCTTCGGCGGGCCGCGTCAGCAGCACGCGCCAATCGGTCACTGCGGGCCGGCCTCGCCATAGACTTTTTCCAGGATGGCGCCGGCGCCCTTGCCCAGCAGCTCTTCTGCGACCTGGATGCCCAAGGCGGTCGCGTCACGCTGCGGCCCACGCACCTCGGCGGTGAGCAGCGTGCCGCCGTCCGGATCACCGACCAAGCCACGCAGCCAGAGGTTTTCACCTTCAAGCACCGCGTAGCAGGCAATCGGCACCTGGCAGCCACCGTTGAGGTGCTTGTTGAGGGCACGCTCAGCAGTGACACGCACTTCGGTGTCGTGGTGATCGAGAGGTTTGAGCAGGGCATGGATTTCGCTGTCAGCGGTGCGGCACTCAATGCCGACTGCGCCCTGCCCGCCGGCTGGCAAGCTGTCTTCGACGCTGATGGCCGACGTAATGCGATCTTCAAAGCCCAGGCGGATCAAGCCGGCAGCCGCCAGGATGATCGCGTCATATTCGCCGGCATCCAGCTTGGCCAGGCGGGTGTTGACGTTGCCGCGCAAAAAGCGAATCTGCAGGTCCGGGCGACGGGTCAGCAATTGCGCCTGACGACGCAAGCTGGAGGTGCCGACGATGCTGCCCAACGGCAGCTCATCCAGGGACGCGTAGGTGTTGGACACAAAGGCATCACGCGGGTCTTCGCGCTCGCAGATGCAAAAAAGGCCCAGGCCTTCGGGGAAGTCCATGGGCACGTCTTTCATCGAATGCACGGCGATGTCGGCTTGGTTTTCCAGCAGCGCGGTTTCCAGCTCTTTGACGAACAAGCCCTTGCCGCCGATCTTCGACAGCGGCGAGTCGAGCAGCTTGTCGCCGCGACTGACCATGGGCACCAGGGATACTTTGAGGCCTGGATGAGCCTGTTCAAGGCGTGCTTTGACGTATTCGGCCTGCCACAAGGCCAGGGCGCTTTTACGGGTGGCGATGCGGATTTCGCGAGAGGACATGGATCAATCCGTACTGAATAGATACGGCAGATAATAACAGCTCAGGCAAACACGCTTTGATTTGAATCAGCAAGTGCGGGGCCTCCCTGGCCGCGTCGCACCGGGATAAGGGAATGCAGACCTCGCTACAGCCCTTGGGCTAAAGCTGCTGCATCATCTTGCGCACGCCGGCGACATGACGTCGGCTGACGATCAAGGCATCGCCGTTAAGCCCTTTCAGGAACAGCTGAAAGTGCCCCAAAGGCGTACGCTGCAGGCGTTCTATTCGCTCGCGGGCCACCAGTGCATTGCGGTGGATGCGCACGAAGCGGTCGCCAAACTCATCCTCAAGGGCTTTGAGCGGCTCATCGAGCAACACTTCACCGGTCTCGTGACGCAGGGTCACGTACTTGTGGTCGGCAATAAAGTAGACCACCTGGCCCAACGGGATCAGTTCGATGCCCTTGCGGGTCCGCGCGCTGATATGGCTGCGCGGCCCGTTGCCACTTTGGGCGGCCGGCTGGGTCAGCGCAGCGAGTTGCACGCGGTTTGGCCGTTCGGCCTTCTTAAGCGCCTTGAGCAATGCTTCACCCGTCACCGGCTTGACGATAAAGCTGACACCGCTGGCGTCCAGGGTCTCGGTGGAAAACTCTTCTTGTGCGGCGCACAGCACCACGGCAGGTGGCGATTCTCGCTCACTCAAACGGGCGGCGACTTGCAGGCCATCAAGGCCCGGCAAGCGGATATCGAGCAACACCACGTCCGGCTTGAGGCTGTCGATCAGCGTCAATGCCTCTTCGCCGTTGGTGGCGCTCGGTTCAAGGACTGTATAACCCTCGAGTTCACTGACCAGACGGCTCAGTCGCTCGCGGGCTTGGGGTTCGTCATCAACGATCAGGACATTCATATTGCGCTGGATTCCTGCGTGAGTCTCGCACAAGGATAGCGTAGACAGGTGCGGTGACTTGCGTCACAGCGATCCACGCTAAGACTAGCGCGAGCGGCAAAAAGTGCCCCGGCAGCGGCACCCAAATTTACCCGGACCTGTTCAATTGCGCCCAAGACCTGCTGCCTTTGGGCATCGTCGTAGGGTTTGCTGATACACAATCCGAATACCCCCCTTTTTTAATGGATAGTCTGGGCTATGACCGCATCACCCGACTTTGGTGCATTCACGCTCTATCAGTGCAACTGTAGACGCTCGCTGAGACGATATTGCTCAATCGTCAAATATCGTTTCAATTAACGCCTGCCTCCAGTCTCGTCCCGGATGCGTTCGACGGCAAGGCACTTAGCCATCCTTGGCGCAAATAAAAATGCCGATCACCCGCAGCATCGCCTCCACGGGCAACCCTGTTATTATCGGCGGCACACCTCCACGCCTCTTTTAAGCAGATCACGAGCGAATCCATGAGCACCGACAAGACCAACCAGTCCTGGGGCGGCCGCTTCAGTGAACCCGTCGACGCCTTCGTCGCGCGCTTCACCGCCTCCGTCACCTTCGACCAGCGCCTGTACCGCCACGACATCATGGGCTCGATCGCCCACGCCACGATGCTGGCCAAGGTCGGCGTGCTGACCGACGCCGAGCGCGACAGCATCATCGACGGCCTGACCACCATTCGCGGTGAGATCGAAGCCGGCACGTTCGACTGGCGCGTCGACCTGGAAGACGTGCACATGAATATCGAGGCCCGCCTCACCGATCGCATCGGTGTGACCGGCAAGAAACTGCACACCGGTCGCAGCCGTAACGACCAGGTTGCCACCGATATCCGCCTGTGGCTGCGTGACGAGATCGACCTGATCCTGGCCGAAATCACCCGCCTGCAAAAAGGCCTGCTGGAGCAGGCCGAGCGTGAGTCCGGCACCATCATGCCCGGCTTCACCCACTTGCAAACCGCGCAGCCCGTGACCTTCGGCCACCACTTGCTGGCCTGGTTCGAAATGCTCAGCCGCGACTACGAGCGCCTAGTGGACTGCCGCAAGCGCGCCAACCGCATGCCGTTGGGCAGCGCTGCCCTGGCCGGCACCACTTACCCGATCGACCGCGAATACACCGCGCAGCTGTTGGGCTTCGACGCCGTGGGCGGCAACTCCCTGGACGGCGTGTCGGACCGCGACTTCGCCATCGAATTCTGCGCCGCCGCCAGCATTGCGATGATGCACCTGTCGCGCTTCTCCGAAGAGCTGGTGCTGTGGACCAGCGCGCAATTCCAGTTCATCGACCTGCCAGACCGCTTCTGCACCGGCAGTTCGATCATGCCGCAAAAGAAAAACCCCGATGTACCGGAGTTGGTGCGTGGCAAGAGCGGCCGTGTGTTCGGCGCGCTGATGGGCCTGCTGACCTTGATGAAAGGCCAACCTCTGGCCTACAACAAGGACAACCAGGAAGACAAAGAGCCGCTGTTCGACGCTGCCGACACCCTGCGCGACTCGTTACGTGCGTTTGCCGACATGATCCCGGCGATCAAGCCCAAGCACGCGATCATGCGTGAAGCGGCGTTGCGTGGTTTCTCCACTGCCACCGACCTGGCGGACTACCTGGTACGCCGTGGCCTGCCGTTCCGTGACTGCCACGAAATCGTCGGCCATGCCGTGAAATACGGCGTGGACACCGGCAAGGACCTGGCGGAAATGAGCCTGGAAGAACTGCGCCAGTTCAGCGACCAGATCGAACAGGACGTGTTCGCCGTGCTGACCCTGGAAGGCTCGGTGAATGCCCGTAACCACGTGGGCGGCACTGCGCCGGCGCAGGTCAAGGCAGCCGTTGTGCGCGGCCAGGCACTGCTCGCCAGCCGCTAAAAGCATCGCAGGCAAGCCAGCTCCCACACTTGAAGGGGTTCACCATTCAGAATGTGGGAGCGGGCTTGCCCGCGATGGCTTCATGCCAGCCGCCAAATATCTACTTCTTGGCCGCAATCATCGCCATAAACGCCGGCATCGCCGCCTCCCTGTCCGCCGCAACCCTCTTGGCGTTGGGCATCTCGTGCAGGCGTTCCAGCAAGGCCTTGGCTTTGGGCAACTGCGCCAGCAAATCCAGGCCAAACAGCTTCTCGCCCACCGCGCAGGCGAGGTTCACGCTGTACATGAAATACAGATCGGCAATCGTGAAGCTTTCTCCCGCCACATACGGCGCGAACTTGCCGTGCCGACCCAAAGAAGCAACCCCCAGCAACAACTCCGCCTTGGCTTTGCCCTTGATCGCGTCCGGCACCGGCATACCAAAGAACGCTTCGGCAAAACACGCGCGGGCGGGCAACTCGATGTACAGCTCGATCTCCCGGCACAACGCCAGCACCTGGGCGCGCTGATATGGGTCGGCGGGCAGCAACGACGGGCCTTCCTGGGTTTGCTCGATGTATTCGAGGATCACGCTGGTTTCGTTGATAAAGCCTTGTTTGACGCCCAACACCGGGATCTTGCCGCGCGGGCTGACGGCCAGGGCTTCAGGGGTTTGGCCTGCGTAAAACGGTACGTCTTCAAACGGCAGGCCTTTCTCCAGCAGCGCCAGTTTGACCATGTTGTAGTAGTTGCTGACCGAAAATCCGTAAAGCTTGAGCATTGCGAATGCCTCCAGGCCGGGTGTGGGGTTGGCTGCATGAGTTATAGATCCACGGCGCCCGCCTGACCAGCAGCATCAACTGCCTGAATGGCGGTAGACTGGCGCCCTTTCCTTGAGGAGCCTGCCATGAGCGAGCCGACCGATATCGACAACGACGAAGAAGAGTTCACCGAAAATACACTGATCGAAGCGATCGAAAACCAGATCGAAAGCGACAACCCGCCTGCCGCCAAGGCTACGTTCAACAAGCTGACCCTGGTGGGCTACGAACGTGAAGAGATCCTGCAACTGATGGCCCACGTGCTTGCGGTGGAGATCGACGCGCTGCTGGAAGAGGACCGTGCTTTCAATACCGAATGGTATGAAACTGCACTGCGTGCTCTGCCGGAATTGCCGCCCGAAAAGCAATAAATCCAACAAGCGGTAACACACTGGACAGTTCGGCAAAGTGCGTTCACCTTATGGCCTGCTAGCCTCTAATAAATTTTAGAAAGTCTGGAGTCCTTATGTCGTATACCCCTGAGTTGGTTGCCGAACTGGAAATCCTTGTACTCTTCCCCTTGGACAGCACCAAGGAAGGTCTGAAAGTCCACCAGACCGCCGCGCCTACTGCCATCGCCGCTGCCAAACGCCTGCATGCCAAAGGTCTTATCGACCAGCCGGATGGAGGCTACCTGACCAGCCTCGGCCGCGACGCTGCAGAACAAGCGCAAACCCTGCTGACTATCTTGACTACCGCCACTACCAAAGAAGCTGCCTGACACCTTACTTTCGCCCATGGAGTCCGCCTGCTGCGGATTCCGAGGGCGTTGCTGTGGGCGGCACATAATTCTGACGCCAAAAAGCCGCACACCCTCTAAACCTCCTACGCTTGAGGCTGTAAACTCCTACACGGCCGCCCACGTCGGGCTCTGCGAGCCAACGACTCAGACATGACCCGCACCCATGAAATCCGCCCCGACCTGGACGAAGGCATCGACCGCAAGGTGCTGGCCCAGTTGCGTGCGCGCTTCATGGCCCTCAACGCAGGCCGCATGGCCCGAGCCGTCGAAGGGCTGACGCCGCGCCAACAGAGCGTGCTGACCCTGCTGCCGTTGTTTTTCCACGTCAACCACCCACTGTTGCCCGGCTATGTCTCCGGCAGCACACCGGCAGGGTTGTCGAATTTCGAACCCGACGCTCAGGCTCTGACGGAAGCCCAGCGCCTGACCCGCTCGTTCTCCTACAAACCGCGCCATGGCAACCCGCCGCAGCCGATCCACGGCCTGTTCCTGATGGGCAGCCTTGGCACCCTGGCCCAGGCGGACCAGAGCGACATGGACGTGTGGGTCTGCCACGCTGCGGACCTTGGCGAGAACGAACTGGCCGAGCTGCGCAAAAAGTGCCAGTTGCTGGAAGCCTGGGCGCTGACCATGGGCGCCGAGGCGCATTTCTTCCTGATCGAACCGACGCGCTTTGTGTTAGGCGAGCGCGACACTCAACTGAGCTCCGACGACTGCGGCACTACCCAGCATTACCTGTTGCTGGATGAGTTCTACCGCACCGCCATCTGGCTTGCCGGGCGCACGCCCATCTGGTGGCTGGTGCCGGTCTATGAAGAAACCCGCTACGCCGAATTCACCCACGCGCTGATCTCCAAGCGTTTTATCCGCGCCGATGAAACCCTCGACCTCGGCCACCTGGCGCACATCCCGCCGGGCGAATTCATCGGCGCTGGGCTGTGGCAACTGTTCAAGGGCATCGAGTCGCCGTACAAATCGGTGCTCAAGCTGCTGCTGACCGAGGTCTACGCCAGCGAACACCCGAACGTGCACTGCCTGAGCCTGCGCTTCAAACGTGCGGTGTTTGCCAACCAGATGGACCTGGATGAGCTGGACCCGTACATCGTGGTTTACCGCCGCATCGAGGAATACCTCAAGGCGCGCAATGAGCCCGAACGCCTGGAGCTGGTACGCCGTGCGCTGTACCTGAAGGTTAATCGCAAGCTCAGCGCCGGCCAGCGCAGCACCAGCTGGCAGCGGCTGTTGCTGGAGCGCCTGGCCCTTGAATGGGGTTGGGACCAGCGCCAACTGGCCTTGCTGGACAGCCGCAGCCAGTGGAAAGTACGCCAGGTGGCTTCCGAGCGCCGCGCACTGGTCAACGAGCTCAATTACAGCTATCGCTTTCTCACCCAGTTCGCCCGCACCGAGCAGACCGTCAGCCTGATCAACAAGCGCGACCTCAATGTGCTGGGTCGGCGCCTGTATGCCGCATTTGAGCGCAAGGCCGGCAAGGTTGAGTTCATCAACCCCGGCATTGCCCCGGACCTGGCCGAAGACACCCTCACCCTGGTGCAATCGCCCAACCGCAAAGAGCCCGGCCAGCATCATTGGGGCTTGTACAACGGTAACCTCACGGCGCTGGAATGGGAGCACTTCGCGCCGATCAAGCGCAGCCGCGACCTGTTGGAAATGCTCACCTGGTGCCATCGCAACGGCGTGATCGACAGCAGCACGCGGCTGGCCCTGCATCCAGGCGTCAGCGACATGACTGAATTCGAGCTGTTCAACCTGCTGGGCAGCCTGCAACAGACCATCGCCCTGCCCCTGGCCAGTGTCGATGAGGACCGCCTGTTGCGCTCTGCGGTGCCGGAAGAGGTGCTGTTGCTGATCAACGTCGGCGTCGATCCGCTCAAGCATCACCGCGACTTGAATATCCTCATGACCACCGAGCGCACTGACTCCCTGAGTTATGCCGGTGTGCGTGACAACCTGGTGCTGACCCTGGATCAGGTCACGCTCAATAGTTGGAACGAGGTACTGGTCAGCCGCTACGACGGCCCCCATGCACTGCTCGACTGCCTGCGCGACTACCTCAACCAACTGCCGCCGAACCACCTGCCACGCCTGCGAGTGCGCTGCTTCTGCCACAACCGTGCGCAATTCATTGCCCAGCGGGTGGAAGAAATCTTCGATACCGTGCAGAACCTGCTGCTTGGCCAGTCCAATCACCGCTATCTGTTGCAGGTGCAGCAGCACTATCACGTGATGGAACTGACGCCGGGCCAGGCCACTCACGTGCCACTGCCCACCCAGGACGCACTGATCGCCTACCTCAGCGAAGAGCTGGCCAGCTACAGCCCGCTGCACCTGGACGCCATGGCGCTGGAAGACCACGACCTGGCCCTGCTGCTGCCCATGGGCCTGGCCGATTGCGTGCAGGTGTTCTACCGGGTCAATGAAGGCTTCGCCGAGCTGTATGTGTTGGATGAGTTCAACGCGCTGTGGCAGCAACGCTTGCCGTTTCATGATGAACAGAGCCTGTTGGTGCCGCTGCAGCGCTTCCTGCAGTCGATCATCTACCGTCGCGAAGCCCTGGCACCGCTGGATACCCAGCAACCGCTGGGTGAAGTGCAGACTTTGTATTACCAACTGTTGCCGTCAGGCAGTCATCGCGCCCGCGGCATCGAGCCTCGGCCGGTGCCGCAGAACCCGGCCAACAAGCCGTTTTATGACGTGCAGGCGATTATCGGCAAAGCCGCACCCGGCCAGGTCGGCATCACGCTGTACTGCAATCAACGGGAGTTTTCCGAGCTGGAGTTCGGCGACCAACTGTTTGCCGTGGTCGCCCAGGAAATCGTCGGGCAACGCCAGGAGACCGAGCGTTACCGCTGCTACATCACCGACCTGGACCTGTCCGGCCTGCTCGGTGATGTGCAAAGCCCGAGCAACTTGTATTTGCGTTACAAGGCCGAGCTGGAGTTGTCGCTGAATGCGGCGCTGAGCCAGATTTAAAGCAGCTCTTGTTAGATGGAAAATGCGCCGCCATCTTTGGGCTGGCCTTCGACGCTGAGCAATTCAAGCTTGAGGGTTTTGCCGCCCGGGGCCGGCCAGTCGATGTGCTGACCCACTTGCAGGCCCAACAAGGCGCTGCCTACCGGTGCCAGGATCGAAATTTTACCTTCGTCGGCGTTGGCATCCTTGGGATAAACCAGGGTCAGGTGGTAGTCCTTGCCGCTGCCTTGCTCACGGCAATGTACGCTGGAGTTCATGGTCACGACACTTGCAGGCACTTCATCGTGGCCAACCACTTCTTCGGCACGGTCGAGCTCGGCTTGCAGCGCGACAACACCCGGTTGAGTCTCGTCCATACGGTCGATCAGTTGCTCAAGACGCTGCACGTCAAGACGGGTAAGAATGATGGAAGGTGCGGTCATGATTCAGGCAGACTCCTTTTTTCTGCACAAAAAAGCAAAACCCCGCCAGAAAAAGGCGGGGTTCTCACGGGCCTCGATGAGTTGAGGCGTACCCGGACACTACCACAGCGTCACAAATAAACAAGACGGCCTCAGGCGCGCGCCCTGCGCTGTTCGGCCTCGGCGCAGATCACGCGGCGCCGGGCATCGTCGGCGGAGCGCCATTCACGGATGTCTTCCACGTGCCGGTAGCAGCCGAGGCAGACTTTGTGCTCGTCCAGACGACACAAACTGATACAAGGTGACGGCACCGCCGGGCTGACATTGCTGAACAGCGGCTTGGGCGGTCGTACAGGTGCAGGCTGGGTCACGATCAGATCTCGTCGAAGTCCAGCTCAACGCCGGCTTGTTCCTGGACGAGGCGTGCGAGCATTTCGCTTAACAGCTCATCGCTGGTATCGCACTGCCAGTTGTTGTCTTCTTCGTTGTAGTCGAAGTGAAAACCACCCGAACGCGCCGCCAGCCACAGCTGACGCAACGGTTCCTGACGGCTGAAGATCAGTTGGGTGCCGTTTTCAAACTTCACGGTCAGCACGCCAGCCGAGTTTTCCAGGTCCACGTCCAGGCCGCTGTCGTCGAAAATATCTTCCAGCGCCTGCTGGGTCGAATCCACCAGGTCGTGAAAACGGGCTTCGGTCAAACTCATTGTGGGAACCTCGAAAAGTGTCTGGTCACGCTCAAGCGGCGCACGATACGGACGCGCCATGATGATTGCAAAGGATACCGATTTCATTACCCGCAGCCGCGTGAAATATCCTCATTTAGCGTAGGCCGAATCGCGGCATGCTCGGCAAACCCCCGCCGGACGGGTATTACGGCACATAGGCAAGCTGGCGGGTGGTCGGTATACTCGGGCGCAATTAATGCATATTCAAGGATTTCGCCATGAAGCGCCTGATCTCTTCCCTTGCTGCGCTCGTCGCGGTCGCTTGCCTCGTTAGTGCCTGTGGTCAAAAAGGCCCGCTGTACCTGCCCGATGACAGCAAAGACCCGAACGACCAGGCACAGTCGTCGCAAAAAGCTGCAAAAGCGCATAAGCACGACACTTACTAAGGGAACCTCATGGACGCTTTTAACTACCGGGACGGCGAGCTGTTCGCGGAAGGCGTGGCGCTGTCCGCGATTGCCGAGCAGTTCGGCACCCCGACCTATGTGTACTCGCGTGCGCACATCGAAGCCCAATACCGCTCGTTCACCGACCCACTGGAAGGCGTTCCACACAGGGTGTGCTACGCGGTCAAGGCCAACTCCAACCTGGGTGTACTGAATGTCCTGGCGCGTCTTGGCGCTGGTTTTGACATCGTTTCCCGTGGCGAGCTGGAACGTGTTCTGGCTGCCGGCGGCCAGGCCGACAAGATCGTCTTCTCCGGCGTTGGCAAAAGCCGTGAAGACATGCGCCGTGCCCTCGAAGTCGGCGTGCATTGCTTCAACGTCGAATCCACCGACGAGCTGGAGCGCCTGCAAGTGGTCGCCGCCGAGATGGGAGTTCGCGCGCCGATCTCCCTGCGCGTCAACCCGGACGTAGATGCCGGCACGCACCCGTATATTTCCACCGGTCTCAAAGAGAACAAGTTCGGCATCGCCATTGCCGACGCCGAGGACGTGTACATCCGTGCCGCACAGCTGCCGAACCTGGAAGTGCTGGGTGTCGACTGCCATATCGGCTCGCAACTGACCACCCTGCCGCCGTTCCTCGATGCGCTCGACCGCCTGCTGGCACTGACCGAACGCCTTGGCGAGTGTGGTATTTACCTGCAACACATCGACCTTGGCGGCGGCGTGGGTGTGCGTTATCGCGATGAAGAACCGCCGCTGATCGCCGATTACATCAAGGCTGTGCGCGAGCGCACCGAAGGCCGCGGCCTGACCCTGATGTTCGAGCCGGGCCGTTATATCGTTGCCAACGCCAGCGTGCTGCTGACCCAGGTCGAGTACCTCAAGCACACCGAACACAAGGATTTCGCCATTGTCGATGCGGCAATGAACGACCTGATCCGCCCGGCGCTGTACCAGGCCTGGATGGACGTCACTGCCGTAACCCCACGCGAGGGCGAAGGCCGCGCCTACGATATCGTCGGCCCGATCTGCGAGACCGGCGACTTCCTGGCCAAGGATCGTCAGTTGACCCTGGAAGAAGGTGACCTGCTAGCCGTACATTCGGCCGGTGCCTACGGGTTTGTCATGAGTTCCAACTACAACACCCGCGGCCGTGCCGCCGAGGTGCTGGTGGACGGTGATCAAGCGTTTGAAGTGCGTCGCCGCGAGACGGTAGCCGAGTTGTATGCTGGCGAAAGCCTGCTGCCGGAGTAAGCCATGCTGCTGCGTTTTACCAAGATGCACGGGCTGGGTAATGATTTCATGGTCCTTGACCTGGTCAGCCAGCACGCGCATATCCTGCCCAAGCACGCCAAACAGTGGGGCGACCGCCACACCGGCATCGGTTTCGACCAATTGCTGATCGTCGAAGCGCCGAGCAACCCGGAGGTGGATTTCCGTTACCGGATCTTCAACTCCGACGGCTCCGAAGTGGAACAGTGCGGCAACGGTGCGCGCTGCTTTGCGCGCTTTGTGCTGGACAAGCGCCTGACCGCCAAGCGCCAGATTCGCGTCGAAACCAAGAGCGGCGTGATCGAGCTGGATATTCGCAGCGACGGCCAGATCAGCGTCAACATGGGCGCGCCACGCCTGGTGCCGGCGGATATTCCGTTTCAGGCCACCGAGCAGGCCGCCAGTTACGCGCTGGATGTAGAAGGCAAAATCGTCGACATCGCTGCCGTCTCCATGGGCAACCCCCATGCCGTACTGCGGGTCAACGACATCAATAACGCCCCGGTGCATGAGCTGGGGCCGAAGATCGAGCATCACCCGCGCTTTCCGGCACGGGTCAATGTGGGCTTTTTGCAGGTGATCGACCGTACCCGCGCGCAGCTGCGTGTGTGGGAACGCGGCGCCGGCGAAACCCAGGCGTGCGGCACCGGTGCTTGCGCCGCAGCCGTCGCCGCGATCAGCCAGGGGTGGATGGATTCGCCCCTATTGATCGACCTGCCGGGTGGGCGTTTGTCCATCGAATGGGCAGGCCCAGGCCACCCGGTGCTGATGACCGGGCCGGCCTCGCGTGTATACGAAGGACAGGTCCGTCTATGAGTGAGCCAAGCTAATGACCGATAAGCCTCAAGTACCCGCCCAAGCAACCCCAAGCGAAAGTCTGGAGGCCGCCGCTGTCGCGGCGTACCTTGAGGCTAATCCGGACTTCTTCGTCGAGCACGAAGAACTGCTGCCTGCGCTGCGCATCCCCCATCAGCGTGGCGATACCGTGTCGCTGGTAGAGCGGCAGATGAAGATCCTGCGCGAGCGCAATATCGAGATGCGCCATCGGCTTTCCCACCTGATGGATGTAGCCCGCGACAACGATCGCTTGTTCGACAAGACCCGCCGCCTGATCCTGACCCTGATGGACGCCAACAGCCTGGAAGAAACGGTGATCGCCGTGGAAGACAGCCTGCGCCAGGACTTCCAGGTGCCGTTTGTCAGCCTGATTTTGTTCAGCGACAACCCGATGCCGGTGGGTCGCTGGGTCAGCGGCAGCGATGCGCAAACTGCAATCGGCGGCCTGCTTTCGGAAGGCAAGACCATCAGCGGCACCTTGCGTGAACACGAGTTGGACTTCCTGTTTGGCGCCGAACAGCGCAAACAGATCGGTTCCACCGCCGTAGTCGCCCTCAGCCATCAAGGCCTGCACGGCGTGTTGGCGATTGCCAGCCGCGACCCTGCGCATTACAAAAGCTCGGTGGGCACACTGTTTTTGACCTACATCGCCGAAGTGCTGGGCCGCGTCCTGCCGCGCTTCACCACCGCCCTGCGCGCGGTGCGCTAGCCATGGAACGGCAACTGGACGCTTATTGCGCTCACCTGCGCAACGAGCGCCAGGTGTCGCCCCATACCCTGGAAGCCTATCGACGGGACTTGAACAAGGTCCTGGCGTACTGCGAAAAACAACAGATCAGCAGCTGGAAGGTGCTGGATATCCAGAGCCTGCGCAGCCTGATCGCGCGCCTGCACCAGGCGGGCCAGTCTTCGCGCAGCCTGTCGCGCCTGCTCTCGGCGGTACGCGGCCTCTATCACTACCTCAACCGCGAAGGCCTGTGCGACCACGACCCGGCCAATGGCCTGTCGCCGCCCAAGGGCGAGCGACGCCTGCCCAAGACCCTCGACACCGACCGCGCCCTGCAACTGCTGGACGGCGCTGTTGAGGACGACTTCCTGGCCCACCGTGACCAGGCGATTCTGGAGCTGTTCTATTCCTCGGGCCTGCGCCTGTCGGAGCTGACCGGCCTGAATCTGGACCAGTTGGACCTGGCGGATGGCCTCGTGCAAGTGCTCGGCAAGGGCAGCAAGACCCGTGTGCTGCCGGTGGGCAGGAAGGCCCGCGAAGCCTTGCAGCTGTGGTTGCCACTGCGCCTGTTGACCAACCCGGCGGACGATGCGGTGTTTGTCAGCCAGCAAGGCCGACGCCTGGGGCCACGGGCGATTCAGGTGCGGGTCAAGGCTGCCGGCGAGCGCGAACTGGGGCAAAACCTGCACCCGCATATGCTGCGACATTCTTTTGCCAGCCATATGCTGGAGTCGTCCCAGGACCTGCGCGCCGTGCAGGAGCTGCTCGGCCACTCCGATATCAAAACCACGCAGATCTATACCCACCTCGACTTCCAGCACCTGGCGACGGTGTACGACAGCGCCCATCCACGGGCCAAACGCATCAAGGGCGGCGACTCATGAGTATCAAGCTGATCACCTTCGACCTGGACGACACGCTCTGGGACAACGTACCCGTCATCATCAACGCCGAGGCGTCGATGCGCGAATGGCTGGCGGTTAATGCCTCCAAGGTGGGCGACTTGCCCCTGGAGCATTTCGCCAGCCTTCGCCAACAGGTGTTGGAGCGCCATCCAGAGCTTAAATATCGCATCAGCATCCTGCGCCATAAGGTTCTGATGCATGCGTTTGAAGAGGCGGGTTACCCACAGCCTGAAGCCACGCAAATGGCGGATGTGTGCTACGAGGCGTTTATTCACGCCCGTCACCAGCTCACCCCGTTCCCGGAAGCGGAGCCCATGCTACAGGCGCTGCGCCAGCACTTCCTGCTGGGCGTGATCACCAACGGCAATGCCGATGTGCAGCGCGTGGGCCTGGCGGATTACTTCCACTTTGCCCTGCGCGCCGAGGACATCGGCATCGCCAAGCCGGATGCGCGGCTGTTTCAGGAAGCCTTGCAACGCGGTGGTGTAGACGCCAGCCAAGCGGTGCATATTGGCGATCACCCCGGTGATGACATCGCCGGGGCGCAGCAGGCCGGGCTTCGCGCGGTGTGGTTCAACCCGACGGGCAAGGCGTGGGAAGCGGATAAGCAGCCGGATGCCGAGATTCGCAGCCTGACGGAATTGCCGGAGCTTCTGCGCAGTTGGCAGTCACGCTGAAGATCAAAATGTGGGAGCGGGCTTGCCTGCGATAGCGGTGGGTCAGCCAACACAGGGCTGGCTGAAAGACCGCTATCGCAGCGATGCGGCGACCCGACAAGCCAGCTCCCACAGAGGGCATGCAATGAATTTTAAGAATTTGTTTCAGGCATGAAAAAGCCCGCAGCGACGGCGGGCTTTTTCTCACAAGCGGCTGCTGACCTCAGATAGGACGGCTGCCGTACTTGTTATCCGGCTTCTTCGGTGGGTCTGCCACCACGTTGGCCTCGACTTCCTGCACTTTGCCGCCTTTAGCGAGGAATTCTTCCATCGCACGGGCCAGCGCATCGCGCTCTTTGTTCTTGGCTTCAACGCTCGGCAGTTCGTCTACCGAGACAGCGGCCTTGGCTTTGCCTTTGGCTGCCGGGGCGGGTGCATCATCGCCACCGTCGTCGTCAGCAACGTCTTCAGCTGCCGCTTCAAGGCCTTCTTCGGCCTCGTCGTCGTCACCTACTTCAAGGTCGTCGTTTTCCAGATCATCGTCGCTCATGTTCTACCTCATGACTTGCGAAAAGCAGATTAGTTATAGCCCAGCTTCATCCTCTGTCGAGGTCGCCGGAAAAAAATCAACATCCACTGGGTTTCCAGTGGCTTATGCCCCGTCACCGTGCAACGTAGCGAGGACTTTACGAGCACCGCCATGATCTCGGTGCTCGCCCAGATAAACACCTTGCCAAGTCCCTATCGCCAAGCGGCCGGCCTTGACCGGCAAACTCAACTGGCAGCCCAGCAGACTGGCCTTGAAGTGCGCCGGCAGATCATCCGGACCTTCGTCGTTATGTTCGAACCCTGCACGCCCTTGCGGCACCAGCGAGTTGAAAAAACGTTCGAAGTCACGGCGAACCGCCGGGTCGGCATTCTCGTTGATGGTCAACGAGGCCGAGGTGTGCTGCAGCCACAGATGCAACAGGCCTACCCGACACGCCTTCAATTCAGGCAGGCCGGCAAGCAACTCATCCGTTACCAGGTGAAAGCCCCGGGGCTTGGCCCGCAGGGTAATCAGGGTCTGTTGCCACATACAGTTCTCCGCCCATCGGCGCGCATTCTAGCGCGGTCTGGGAAAAAACAAAGTGTCGAATACGCCTACATGCATGTAAGACTTTCGCACCCTCAAAAGTGCCGTGTGGATCCCATCACAAACTCGGCAAAAAACCCATCCGCCTTTAGCCACAGACAAACACCAGACAAAAAAATGCCCGGCAAGCCGGGCATCTTTTTTTCGCGTACTTACAAGTTGTAGCCGCGTTCGTTGTGTTGCGCCAGGTCGAGGCCCACCGCCTCTTCTTCTTCGGTCACCCGCAGGCCCATCACCATGTCCAGCACTTTGAGGATGATGAAGGTCACGATGGCCGTGTAGATCACGGTAAAGCCCACGCCTTTGCACTGGATCCAGACTTGCGCCGCGATGTCAGTGGTGGCCGCGTTGAAGCCGCCCAGCGAAGGTGCAGCAAACACGCCGGTGAGGATCGCGCCGAGGATACCGCCGATACCGTGTACGCCGAAGGCGTCCAGGGAGTCGTCGTAGCCCAGTTTGCGTTTCAGAGTAGTGGCGCAGAAGAAGCACACCACGCCCGCCGCCAGGCCGATGACCAGCGCGCCCATCGGGCCAACGGTGCCGGCAGCCGGGGTGATTGCAACCAGGCCGGCGACTACGCCCGAGGCAATGCCCAGTGCGCTTGGCTTACCGTGGGTGACCCACTCGGCGAACATCCAGCCCAGTGCCGCAGCCGCGGTAGCAATTTGAGTCACCAGCATCGCCATGCCGGCAGTGCCGTTGGCCGCCGCAGCGGAACCGGCGTTGAAGCCGAACCAGCCCACCCACAGCATGGCTGCACCGATCAGGGTGTAACCCAGGTTGTGCGGCGCCATTGGCGTGGTCGGGAAGCCTTTGCGCTTGCCGAGTACCAGGCACGCCACCAGGCCGGCCACACCGGCGTTAATGTGCACCACGGTGCCGCCGGCGAAGTCCAGCACGCCCCAGTCACCCATCAACGAACCCGGGCCGCCCCACACCATGTGGGCAATCGGCGCGTAGACCAGGGTGAACCAGACGCCCATGAAGATCAGCATCGCGGAGAACTTCATACGCTCGGCGAACGCACCGACGATCAGCGCAGGGGTGATGATCGCGAAGGTCATCTGGAAGGTGACGAACACCGCCTCAGGGAACAGCGCCGCAGGGCCGGTGATGCTCGCCGGGGTTACGCCCGACAGGAACAGTTTGGACAGGCCGCCCACGAACGAGTTGAGGTTGACGACGCCTGCTTCCATACCGGTGGTGTCGAACGCCATGCTGTAGCCGTAAACGAACCACAAGATGGTGATCAAACCGGTGATGGCGAAGCACTGCATCATCACGGAAAGAATGTTTTTGGAGCGAACCATGCCGCCGTAGAACAGCGCCAGGCCCGGAATGGTCATGAACAGTACCAGCGCGGTGGATGTGAGCATCCACGCCGTGTCGCCGGAATTGAGGACTGGAGCAGGGGCTGGGTCCGCCGCCAATGCCAGGGCCGGCATTACGAGGGACAACAGGGCTCCTAGCCCTGCGAATTTACGCAGAGTCATATTGTTTTCTCCTGGGGCGTTGGGGGTTTGGCGGCTTAGATTGCGTCGGTATCGGTTTCGCCGGTACGGATGCGAATAGCCTGTTCCAGATTGACCACAAAGATCTTGCCGTCACCGATCTTGCCGGTGTTGGCCGCCTTGGTTATCGCCTCGATAACCCGGTCAAGATCCTTGTCGTCAATGGCGACATCAATCTTCACCTTTGGCAGGAAATCGACCACGTATTCCGCGCCGCGATACAGCTCGGTGTGACCCTTCTGCCGACCGAAGCCTTTGACCTCAGTAACGGTAATGCCCTGCACGCCGATCTCGGACAGTGACTCGCGTACATCGTCCAACTTGAACGGCTTGATGATGGCAGTGACTAGCTTCATGAAAACTCTCTCCCGAATTGGTGGACTTGCCCCAGGAAAACAAACCCGTCTCAAGTCTAAGCGCAGTGCCTGGCTTTGTAACGCGTCGTCGCCTCGGCATTTGCCGTTGCGACGCCAGCGAACCACTGGTGACGAAACCTGTACCCCTGATCCGTCGGCGCACTGCATTCGTCACAGCGACTGCATCAGTGCATGGGTCATGATCGTCTAAGCAGAAACCTTGCCAGCTCCGTAAAAATCACTGAAATCAGTCCTTTGCCCACTTATGCCCACCTGCGGGGCGTTTTGGCGGCGCCAATGCGCACAAAAACAGTGCGCAGCCGCCCGGCCCTCTGCGCGAAAAGCGTGCGCTCGCGGCCGTGAAAAAGACTATAGACGCTGCGTGATACACTGCCGGCCAACAGTTTTCCGGAATATTTCCCATGCTCGCGCCCAAAGACCTCCTCGACGCCCTGAGCGGCCACGCCTCTCGCCTGTTCAGCGGCGAAACCCCGCTGCCCCGCAACGAGATCGAAAGCCAGTTCAAGGCCCTGCTGCAAAGCGGCTTCAGCAAGCTCGACCTGGTGAGCCGAGAAGAATTTGACAGCCAGATGGTCGTGCTGGCCCGCACCCGTGCGCGGCTGGAGAGTCTGGAAGCGAAGGTGGCGGAGCTGGAAGCGCGGTTGACGCCACCGGCGGCTGAATAAACCCGGCCCCTGTGGGAGCTGGCTTGCCTGCGATAGCGGTGTTGGATTCACTGGCGCTATCGCAGGCAAGCCAGCTCCCACAGGTGTTTTGCGTCGCTCTTTGGATACGTTCAGTAAAACCTCCCGCCCTCCAAAGCATCACACCTCGTCTACCCTTGAAAAACCCGCAGGAAGCGGCCTCCCACTCAAGGAACGAGCATGTCCCTCGCCATCGTCCACAGCCGCGCCCAAATTGGCGTAGAAGCCCCCGCCGTCACCGTCGAAGTGCATATGGCCAATGGTCTTCCCTCGCTGACCTTGGTGGGCCTGCCCGAAACCGCCGTCAAGGAAAGCAAGGACCGCGTGCGCAGCGCCATCCTCAACTGCGCCCTGCAATACCCGGCCCGTCGTATCACCCTAAACCTTGCTCCCGCCGACCTGCCCAAAGATGGCGGGCGGTTTGATTTGGCGATTGCCTTGGGCATCCTGGCCGCCAGCGTGCAGGTGCCGGCGTTGATGCTCGATGACGTGGAATGCTTGGGGGAACTGGCCCTGTCGGGTGAGGTGCGAGCGGTCAAAGGTGTGCTGCCGGCCGCGCTGGCTGCACGCAAGGCCGGGCGCACCGTGATAGTGCCTCGGGCAAATGCCGAGGAGGCGTGCCTGGCGTCGGGGTTGAAGGTGATTGCAGTGGACCACTTGCTGCAAGTGGTGGCGCACCTGAATGGGGTTGTGCCGATTGAGCCGTATAAATCCGATGGCTTGCTGTACTTGAACAAGCCTTACCCGGACTTGAGTGAGGTGCAAGGCCAGCTGGCCGCCAAGCGCGCGCTGCTGATTGCGGCGGCGGGCGCGCACAACCTGCTGTTCAGCGGCCCACCCGGCACCGGCAAGACCTTGCTCGCCAGCCGCCTGCCCGGTTTGCTGCCGCCCTTGAGTGAGCAGGAAGCCCTGGAAGTGGCGGCCATTCAGTCGGTGGTCAGCCTGGCGCCGTTGAGCCATTGGCCGCACCGTCCGTTTCGCCAGCCGCACCATTCGGCGTCCGGGCCGGCACTGGTGGGCGGCGGGTCAAAACCGCAGCCGGGGGAAATCACCCTAGCCCATCATGGCGTGCTGTTTCTCGATGAGCTGCCGGAGTTTGATCGCAAGGTATTGGAAGTGCTTCGCGAACCGCTCGAATCCGGGCATATCGTGATCTCCCGCGCTCGCGACCGGGTGAGTTTTCCGGCACGGTTTCAATTGGTGGCCGCCATGAACCCCTGCCCTTGCGGCTACCTGGGCGAACCCAGCGGGCGCTGTCGGTGTACGCCGGAGCAAATCCAGCGCTACCGCAACAAGCTCTCGGGGCCGTTGCTGGATCGGATCGACTTGCACCTCACCGTTGCCCGGGAAGCCACCGCGCTGAACCCGCTCCAACAGGATGGCGACAACACCGCAACAGCCTCGGCGGAAGTCGCCGAGGCCCGTGAACGCCAGCAAAAACGCCAAGGCTGCGCCAATGCCTTCCTCGACCTGCCTGGGCTGCGCAAGCACTGCCAACTGGCAAAAGCCGATGAAGGCTGGCTGGAAAGCGCCTGCGAACGACTGACCTTGTCCCTGCGCGCGGCCCACCGCTTGCTCAAGGTGGCGCGCACCCTGGCGGACCTTGAGCGGGTTGAACATATTGCCCGGCATCATTTGCAGGAGGCCTTGCAGTACCGGCCTGCCGCAATGGGTTAAGCCTTATGCGGGAAAACCCAACAGCAGCTGCGCCACTTCCAGGACCTCATCGAGCACCGCCTCGGCCGACTCCGCAGACGGCTTGAGCATCAGGTCATCGGCATACCCCATCGCCAACGCGAAAATTTGCCGGGCCGCGCGTTGTGGCGAGTCGCAGCGGAAAATACCCTCAGCCACGCCTCGCTCAATCACCTCGGCGAGCATGCCTTGCCATTGCGCATTGATCACCAGATACGCCTGGGCCATTTGCGGCTCGTGCATGGCTTCGTCCCAGGCATCCAGCCACAACGCCCAGCCGGCATCAGCGGTGCTCGGCAGGCAGTCACTCAAAAAACCCACCAGCGCCTCAAGCGGCGGCGCATCTGCCAGGGGCTCGCGCACTTCATCCAATTGCTCATTGGCAAAGCGCACGAAGGCTTCGCGGCGCAGTTCGTTCCAGTCGCTGAAGTAGTGATAGACGTGGCTGCGCGACAAGCCGGCATGCTCGGCCAGATCGCGGGTGGACACGTCGGCAAAACCCTTGCTGCGAAACAGCTCCAGGGCGGCGGCGATGATCTGGTCTTTACGGTCGATACGCGACATGGGCAATTCCTTCGGGCGCCGGTAGATAAGCGGCGCTTGCTTTTTGAGCGATCGCTCAAGGATACTTGAGCAGTCGCTCAATAATAGCGTCTATCACTCCTTTGGTGCACCCATGTCATCCGTGACCCCGCAAATCCTGATTGAAGAAAGCAAGAAAATCGGCCAGCAATCCGCCGGCCAAACGCTCAAGGCGATTGCCAAGGCTTACCCCGGCAAGCTGTTTTGCACGCTGTCACTGGTGGCGCTGGAGAACGCGCTGCTGCTGGCCTACCCGCTGTTTGCCGGGTTTGCGGTGGACTCAATTATCCGTGGCGATGCCACCAGCGCGCTGTTCTATGCACTGGTGGTGATGGCGTTCTGGGTGGTCGGCGCAGCACGGCGGGCGCTGGACACGCGCACCTTTACGCGGATCTACGCCGACCTTGCGGTGCCGGTGATTCTCAACCAGCGCCAGCAGAACCACAGCACCTCGAAGTCCGCCGCCCGCGTGGTGCTTGCGCGCGAATTCGTCGACTTCTTTGAAAAACACGTGCCGATTATCGCCACGGCGCTGGTCTCGATTATTGGCGCGGCGGTGATGCTGATCGTGATTGAGCCGTGGGTCGGCCTGGCGTGCCTGGCCGCCCTGCTGCTGTGCGTAACGCTGCTGCCACGCTTTGCCCAGCGCAACCAGGAACTGCATGAGCGCCTGAATGATCGCCTGGAGAAAGAAATCGGCCTGGTGGAAAAAGTCGGCGCACCGACCTTGCGTCGCCACTACCACGTGCTGTCACGCCTGCGCATCTGGCTGTCTGACCGCGAGGCCGCCGCGTACCTGTTTCTCGGCACGCTGGCAGCCCTGCTGTTTGTGGTCGCAATCAGCCAGTTGGCCCTGTCGCCAGCGGTCAAGGCCGGCCACATCTACGCGGTCATGACCTACCTGTGGACCTTCGTCACCAGCATGGACGAGGCGCCCGGGATGGTCGACCAACTGGCGCGTCTCAAGGATATCGGCAAGCGCGTGGACCCAGGCCTGGGCGAGCATTAAGCCTTAACGAAAACGGTCGACCTCATGCCGCAGGCCGGCCGCCAGGGTTTCCAGTTCCTTGGCAGTAACGGCCAGGTTCGACACCACTTCGCGCTGTTCGCTGTTAGCCAATGCGATGCTTTGCAGGTTGCTGCTCAGCACGTTGGCTGTGCTGCTCTGCTCCTGGGTCGCGGTGGTGATCGCGGCAAACTGCTGGCCGGCTGAACGGCTTTGCTCGTCGATGCGTGCCAGGGCCGAGGCCACGTCGGCGTTGCGCGACAGGCCTTCCTGCATCAACACGTTACCGTGTTCCATGGTGCTGATGGCGTTGCCGGTTTCCTGCTGGATGCTCTGGATCATCACCGAGATTTCGTCGGTGGCCTGGCGCGTGCGCGAGGCCAGGTTGCGCACTTCGTCTGCAACCACCGCAAAGCCCCGGCCTTGCTCACCGGCCCGCGCCGCCTCGATGGCGGCGTTGAGCGCCAGCAGGTTGGTTTGTTCGGCAATCGAGGTGATCACGCCGACGATCCCGCCAATTTCCTGGGAGCGCTGGCCCAAGGTATTGATCACCGTGGCCGTGCTGTTGAGGGCGGTAGCGATATGCTCCAGCGACGACGACGCCTCTTGCATCGAGGTGCGGCCAATCCGCGTTTGCTGGGCGTTTTCCTGGGCCAGTCGCTCGGTATTGCCCATGTTGTCGGCGATGTTCAGCGAGGTGGCGCTGAACTCTTCCACTGCGCCAGCCATGCTGGTGATTTCGCCGGACTGCTGCTCCATGCCCTCATAGGCCCCACCCGACAGGCCGGACAACGCCTGCGCCCGGCTGTTGACCTCTTCGGCCGCTTTACGGATGTGCGAGACCATGGTCGAAAGCGCCTCACCCATCTGGTTGAAGCTGCTCGCCAACTGGCCGATTTCGTCATGGCTGGACACGTTCAAGCGTGCGCTCAAATCGCCAGCACCCAAGGCTTCGGCCTGGCGCACCAAGTCGCTCAAAGGCTGCAATTTGCTGCGCAGCAACCACACCGCCGCACCCACCGCCAGCAACATCGCCAGCACGCTGCCGATCACCAGGCGAATACCGACCGCCCAGGTGACTGCACGTATTTCGGACTTCGGCATGCTCGCCACTACCGACCACGGGCCGCCGTCGAACGGCACCGCAACGCTGTAGAAGTCTTCGTCCTTGTCGCTCCAGAAGCGGCCTTTGCCTGGGTTTTTGGCCAGATCAAGCATCACCGGGACCGCCTGATCCAACGCTTGCACGCCCGCCGGTGGCACCAGCCAGTGTTTCTGTTCGTCCAGCAAGGCGAGCGAGCCGGTCTGGCCGATACGGAAGCGTTTGAGGTTGTCGAACTGGGCCTTTTGCTCGTCGGTGTAATCAAAACCGATAAACAACACGGCGATCACCTTGCCGGCGGCATCGCGCACGGGGCTGTACTGGGTCATGTAGGAGCGATCAAACAACACCGCCCGCCCAATGTAATTCTGCCCGGCCAAAAGGCGCTGGTAAGCCGGATGCTGGTGATCCAGCACAGTGCCGATGGCGCGATTGCCATCTTGTTTGGTCAGGGAGGTACTGATGCGGATGAAGTCTTCGCCACTGCGCACAAACACCGTGGCCACGCCGCCGGACATCTGCTTGAACTCGTCCACCTCCGCGAAGTTGTTGTTCAACACCTCATCGCCCAACAGCAGACTCGGGGTGTGCACACCGGCCACGGTGACTTGCTGGTCCGGGCGCACACTCAGCCCGGCGCCAAAGCGCTTTTCAAACAGCCCGCTCAATCGCTGAGTGCTTTCGCGCAAGGTGCTGTGGAAGGTGTTGAGTTGGTCGGCCAGCAAGCGCGCCTCGCTGGCCAGGTGTTCCTCGCGGGTGTCGAGGTTGGCCGAGTCGAGGGAACGCAGGGCGAAAACCGTACTGCCGCTGATGACGACCGCCAATATGACGGCCAAGGCGAGGCCTAACTGAGAGGCGATCCGAGCGCGAGGTTGAGACATGACAGCTCCTGGCCGAGGCCAGGATCATCCTGATCTCTTAGCGCAGCTCGGCAAATTATCGTGTGGGAAACGCTGGAAAATGGGGGTTCCAACACACCTTCTTCGGCAAGCGCGGGCAATACTTGAGCGATTCACAGGGGTATCGCGCAAACGATTGCCCCGAAGAGCTAGACAAGGCGTTCAACCTGGGGCAATTCCATGGCCTTGACTTCGCCTTGAAGAAACTCCGCCAATCGCCGCAAGCGCTCGCCACCGGGGCGGGTTTTAGGCCATACCAAATAGTAATTTTCCCCACTGGCCACCGCCGTCGGCCACGGCAGGCTCAAGCGGCCCTGGGCCACATCTTCGGCCACCATCAGCAAATCGCCCATGGACACGCCGTAACCCCGCGCGGCGGCGATCATGCCCAACTCCAAGGTATCGAACACTTGCCCGCCCTTGAGCGACACCTGGGACGACAACCCCATGCGCTCCAGCCAATTGCGCCAGTCTCGGCGGTCGGGTGTGGGGTGCAGCAGTTCGGCGCTCGCCAGGCGAGCGACATCCCAGGGGCCGTCATTGAGCAGATTGGGCGCGCCCACCGGGATCAGCAATTCGGGGAACAGGTAGCAGGCCTCCCAATCCGCCGGAAAATGCCCGTAACTCAGCAATACAGCGCAGTCGAAAGGTTCCTGGTTGAAGTCCACTTCATCCACGCTCATCCATGCACTGGTCAGTTGCACCTCATTGCCCGGTTGCAAGGCGCGAAAGCGACTGAGCCGCGCCAGCAACCAGCGCATGGTCAGGGTCGACGGCGCCTTCATGCGCAGGATGTCGTCTTCGGCGTTCAGGGTGTGACAGGCGCGCTCCAGCGCCGCGAAGCCTTCGCGCACGCCGGGCAACAGCAGGCGTGCCGCTTCGGTGAGCTGCAGGTTGCGACCACTGCGCTGGAACAGGCGGCAGGCGAAGTGCTCTTCGAGCGTGCGGATATGCCGGCTGACCGCACTTTGCGTGATGGAAAGCTCATCCGCCGCACGCGTGAATGAGTTGTGCCGGGAGGCAGCTTCAAATGCGCGCAAGGCATACAGCGGAGGCAGACGGCGTGGCATGGAAGAACCTCCTCAGAGCAATGCCCAACCCTAGCATGAGTTTTAATCATGCGAGTGATCGCTTTTATCCTTTTGTGTAATGCGTCAGGAGCGCCGAGAATCAACCCTTTCCCCAACCCTCTGACTTTTTGAGCGTGATGATCATGCAACATCCGGTGCGTACTGAACTCTGGGCCATTCTGCGGCTGTCAGGGCCGTTGATTGCCTCACAGTTGGCGCACATGCTGATGGTGCTGACCGACACGCTGATGATGGCCCGCCTGAGCCCCGAGGCGCTGGCCGGTGGCGGCCTGGGCGCGGCGAGCTATTCGTTCGTGGCGATCTTCTGTATTGGCGTGATTGCCGCCGTCGGCACGCTGGTCGCCATCCGCCATGGCGCCGGTGACATCGAAGGCGCCACTCGCCTGACCCAGGCCGGGTTGTGGCTGGCGTGGCTGATGGCACTGGTGGCCGGCTTGCTGCTGTGGAACCTCAAGCCGGTGCTGCTGATGTTCGGCCAAACCGAAACCAACGTGCAGGCGGCGGGGCAATTCCTGACCATCCTGCCGTTCGCCCTGCCCGGCTACCTGAGCTTCATGGCCTTGCGCGGTTTCACCAGCGCCATCGGCAAGGCGACGCCGGTGATGGTGATCAGCCTGGGCGGCACGGTGCTCAACTACTTGCTCAACCATGCCTTGATCGAGGGCATGTTCGGTCTGCCGAAGCTCGGCTTGATGGGCATCGGCCTGGTCACGGCGATCGTCGCCAACTGCATGGCCCTGGCGCTGATGTGGTACATCCGCAGCAACCGCGCCTACGCGGCCTACCCGCTCGGCACGGGCCTGTTGCGCCTCAACACTCAGTACCTGCGTGAGCTGTGGCGCCTGGGCCTGCCGATTGGTGGCACCTATGCAGTGGAGGTCGGCCTGTTTGCCTTCGCGGCGCTGTGCATGGGCACCATGGGCAGTACGCAGTTGGCAGCGCATCAGATTGCCCTGCAAATCGTCTCGGTGGCGTTCATGGTGCCAGCGGGGATGTCGTATGCGATCACCATGCGCATCGGTCAGCATTACGGTGCTGGGCAATTGCTGCAGGCACGCATGGCCGGGCGGGTCGGCATCGGTTTTGGCGCGTTGGTGATGTTGGGATTTGCCGTTGTGCTGTGGCTGTTTTCCGATGCGCTGATCGGGCTGTTTCTGGACCATAACGACCCCGCTTTCCACGACGTCATCGTGCTGGCGGTCAGCCTGTTGGCCGTGGCGGCGTGGTTTGAGTTGTTCGACGGCGTGCAGACCATTGCCATGGGCTGTATTCGTGGGCTGAAGGATGCCAAGACCACCTTTCTGGTCGGGCTCGGGTGTTACTGGCTGATCGGCGCGCCGTCGGCGTGGTTGATGGCGTTCACGCTGGGTTGGGGGCCGACCGGTGTTTGGTGGGGTTTAGCGCTGGGCTTGGCCTGCGCGGCAGTCAGCCTGACCTGGGCGTTTGAGGCGAAGATGAAGCGGATGATTCGGCAGGAACCTGAAGTACGTACGCAATTCCCGGCCATGCAACCAGACTAGAGAATGTACTCAGTCAATGTGGGAGCTGGCTTGCCTGCGATGGCGGTGTGTCAGGTGCCAAATTGGCTGGCTGGCCTACCGCTATCGCAGGCAAGCCAGCTCCCACATATTTTGATTGGGTTTACATCCTTCAGCCCAACAGCGCCTGCTGGCTCTTGCCGAACGTCAAATACTCCACCAACTCCGGCAACGGCAACGGCTTGCTGATCAGGTAACCCTGGGCCTGATCACACCCAAACAACCGCAACAACGCCAGCTGTTCGGGCGTTTCCACGCCCTCGGCGACCACTTCCAGGTTGAGGTTGTGGGCCAGGTTGATCATGGCATGCACCAGCTTGCGGTTTTCTTCACGCTCTTCCATGCCGCCGACGAAGCTCTTGTCGATCTTCAACAAGGCAATCGGCAAGCTGTTGAGGTGCACGAACGAGGAAAACCCGGTGCCGAAATCATCCAGGGAAAACCGCACACCCAGGCGGCCAAGGGCGTCCATGGTCTGCTTGACCAGGTCACTGCGGCGCATCACGGCGGTTTCGGTCAGCTCGAACTCCAACCACTGCGCCTCCACGCCACGCTCGGTAATCAACCGGCTCAATGTGGAAAGCAGCTGGCTGTCCTGGAACTGGCGAAACGACAGGTTGACCGCCATGTGCAGCGCCGGCAGGCCGCGTTCGCGCAGGTCTTGCATATCGCGCAAGGCCCGCGAGATCACCCAGTACCCCAATGGCACAATCAAGCCGCTCTGTTCGGCCAAGGGCACGAATTCACTCGGCGGCAACAGGCCACGCTCGCCGTGGCGCCAGCGCACCAGGGCTTCCAGGCCGACGATATGCCCGTCGTCCAGATCCAGGCGCGGCTGGTAATGCAGCTCCAGTTCGTCGCGGCGCAACGCGCGGCGCAGTTCACTTTCCAGGTCGGCCAGGCTGCGGGCGTTGCGGTTGATGCGTTCGTTGAAGATGTGAAAGGTGCAGCCCTGGGTGCTCTTGGCCTGCTGCATGGCGATGTGCGCGTGCCACATCAGCGGGTCGGCCCCGGCGCGGGCACGGGCATGTGCCACGCCCAGGCTGCAGCCGATCAGCAGGCTTTCGCCGTCCACCCAATACGGCTCGGCCATGGCTTCGGTAATGCGCTCGGCCATCCACTCGGCGCGCTGGGGCGCACGGCGGGTGTCGATCAGCAGGGCGAATTCGTCGCTGCCCAGGCGCGCCAGTTGGTCACCGGCTTCGAGCTGGCTCTTGAGCCGCGAGACCACTTGCAGGATCAAGCGGTCGCCAGCCTGATGGCCCAAGGCATCGTTGGCGTGACGGAAGTTGTCGAGGTCCAGATGGCCGAGGGCCAGGCCACGGCCTTCGTTTTCGGCCAGGCGCGCCGCGAGCAAGGTCTGGAAACCCTGGCGGTTGGCGATACCGGTCAGCGGGTCCTGTTCGGCCAGGCGCTGCAGGGTGTTCTCCAGCACGCCACGCTCGCGAACGTGGCGCAGGCAGCGGCGCAATGTATCGGTATCCAATGCATCAAGGACCAGCCAATCGCTCACACCCAGCGGTGAAACCAGCGGCTCCTGCTCCAGCAGCAATATGCACGGCAGGCTGCAACGGCCTGGGCCGGGTTGCAGGCTGGGTGTGGTCAATAAGACGGCACTGTGGTCGTCATCGAACAGACGACTCACCGAGTCCCAGTTGGGCGCGCTGACCAGCACTGCCCCATCGCCCATCGGCGCCAGGCACTCGCGCAACAACGCTGCCCACGCTGGCTCATCGGCCAGTAGCAGCAAACGCAAGGGTTCGACAGGCGTAGACAAGCTAGCTCCCTAGACTCTGCAAAATTTTTTGGCGGCGGGCATTATGACGCGCGGCCTGATAATCACCAATGATAAGGGTTATCAAATACGCTAACGGTATACATTCGCTTCAGTTACCCGTCACATCCTGCGGCAAAGTATCAAAACCGGCAAATTTAGATCGAGTGGTACGTCACACCGTCGTTCTAAAGCAGCAGAATCTTGCCAGCCTGTTAAAATGCCCGCCCTTTTGAACAACGACTCCCTGATTTCTGTATGTCCCGACTCAATCCCCGGCAGCAAGAAGCCGTGAACTACGTCGGCGGCCCTCTATTGGTGCTCGCCGGTGCCGGTTCCGGCAAGACCAGCGTGATCACCCGCAAGATCGCGCACCTGATCCAGAGCTGCGGCATCCGTGCGCAGTACATCGTCGCCATGACCTTTACCAACAAGGCGGCGCGCGAGATGAAAGAGCGTGTCGGCACCCTGCTCAAGGGTGGCGAAGGCCGTGGCCTCACGGTGTGTACCTTCCACAACCTGGGTTTGAACATTATCCGCAAGGAGCATGCGCGGTTGGGCTACAAGCCGGGCTTCTCGATCTTTGACGAGACCGACGTCAAAGCCCTGATGACCGACATCATGCAAAAGGAATACGCAGGCGACGACGGCGTGGATGAGATCAAGAACATGATCGGCGCCTGGAAAAACGACCTGATCCTGCCCGCCGAAGCCCTGGAAGCCGCGCGCAACCCCAAGGAGCAGACCGCCGCCATTGTCTACACCCACTACCAGCGCACGCTCAAGGCGTTTAACGCGGTGGACTTCGACGACCTGATCCTGCAGCCGGTCAAGCTGTTCCAGGAACACGCCGACATCCTCGAAAAGTGGCAGAACAAGGTGCGCTACCTGCTGGTGGACGAATACCAGGACACCAACGCCAGCCAATACCTGCTGGTGAAGTTGCTGATCGGCAAGCGCAACCAGTTCACCGTAGTGGGCGACGATGACCAGTCGATCTACGCCTGGCGTGGCGCGCGCCCGGAAAACCTGATGCTGCTCAAGGTCGACTACCCGTCCTTGAAAGTGGTGATGCTGGAGCAGAACTACCGCTCCACCAGCCGTATCCTGCGCTGCGCGAACGTGCTGATCTCCAACAACCCCCACGAGTTTGAAAAACAACTGTGGAGTGAGATGGGGCATGGCGACGAGATCCGCGTGATCCGTTGCCGCAACGAAGACGCCGAAGCCGAACGCGTCGCCGTCGAGTTGCTGACCTTGCACCTGCGTACCGACCGGCCCTACAGCGATTTTGCGATTCTGTATCGCGGCAACTACCAGGCCAAGCTGATCGAGCTGAAGCTTCAGCACCATCAGATCCCTTATCGTCTGTCGGGCGGCAACAGCTTTTTCGGACGCCAGGAAGTGAAAGACCTGATGGCCTACTTCCGGCTGATCGTGAACCCGGATGACGACAACGCCTTCCTGCGCGTGATCAACGTGCCGCGCCGGGAAATCGGCTCCACGACCCTGGAAAAACTCGGCAACTACGCCACCGAACGCAAGATCTCGATGTACGCCGCCACCGACGAAATCGGCCTGGGCGAGCACCTGGACACACGCTTCACGGATCGCCTGTCGCGCTTCAAGCGCTTCATGGACAAGGTGCGCGAGCAGTGCGCTGGCGAAGACCCGATCAGCGCCCTGCGCAGCATGGTCATGGACATCGACTATGAAAACTGGCTGCGCACCAACAGTTCCAGCGACAAGGCTGCGGACTACCGCATGGGCAACGTCTGGTTCCTGATCGAAGCGTTGAAAAATACGCTGGAGAAGGACGAAGAAGGCGAGATGACCGTCGAAGACGCCATCGGCAAGCTGGTGCTGCGCGACATGCTTGAGCGCCAGCAGGAAGAAGAAGACGGCGCCGAAGGTGTGCAGATGATGACCTTGCACGCGTCCAAAGGCCTGGAATTCCCTTACGTGTTCATCATGGGCATGGAAGAGGAAATCCTCCCGCACCGCTCCAGCATTGAAGCTGACACCATCGAAGAAGAACGGCGCCTGGCCTACGTGGGCATTACCCGCGCACGTCAGACACTGGCGTTCACCTTCGCCGCCAAGCGCAAGCAATACGGCGAGATCATCGATTGTGCGCCCAGCCGGTTCCTGGATGAACTGCCGCCGGACGATCTGGCCTGGGAAGGCAATGACGACACCCCGACCGAAGTGAAGGCCGTTCGCGGCAACACCGCCTTGGCGGACATACGCGCGATGTTAAAGCGCTAGAATCGACTACTTTTTAATCTACTTTCGGCGCACACCGCGCCATTAGAGGAAGCTTTCCGTGGAAGCACTGCACAAGAAAATTCGCGAAGAAGGCATCGTGCTTTCCGATCAGGTCCTCAAGGTTGACGCCTTTTTGAACCACCAGATCGACCCGGCGCTGATGAAACTGATCGGCGACGAATTCGCCGCGCTGTTCAAGGATTCGGGCATCACCAAGATCGTCACCATCGAAGCCTCGGGCATCGCCCCGGCGATCATGACCGGCCTGAACCTTGGCGTGCCGGTGATTTTCGCGCGCAAGCAACAGTCCCTGACGCTGACCGAAAACCTGCTGTCGGCGACGGTGTATTCCTTCACCAAGAAAACCGAAAGCACCGTGGCCATCTCCCCGCGCCACCTGACCAGCAGTGACCGTGTACTGGTGATCGATGACTTTTTGGCCAACGGCAAAGCGTCCCAGGCGCTGATTTCGATCATCAAGCAAGCCGGCGCGACCGTGGCCGGGCTGGGGATTGTGATCGAGAAGTCGTTCCAGGGTGGCCGTGCGGAGCTGGATGCGCAGGGTTATCGGGTTGAGTCGCTGGCGCGGGTGAAGTCGTTGGCGGGTGGCGTGGTTACGTTCATCGAGTAATTTGCAGCACTGCAAATCACCTGTGAACAGCGATCAAAATGTGGGAGCGGGCTTGCTCGCGAATGCGGTGTAACAGTCAATAAATGAGTCGACTGATACACCGCTTTCGCGAGCAAGCCCGCTCCCACAGTTGGTTTTGTGTTGGGGCGGTTAGTGCGCGGTGGCTTGGAGGCCGGCGAGTAGCAAGCGCTGATAGAGGTCTTCTTTCAACCCATCCGGCTGATCCAGCCGCATGCGCTTCAGATGCTCGGGAAACGCCTCCGGCTCCGGTGCATCCAATGCCGCCCGGCCCAATTCCAGAATCTCCGTCAGCTTGAATTTGCTCTTGAGCCAATTCAGTGCGCGCAACAGATCCCGTTCCTCATCGGTAAAATCCGTGCCTAACGGATACTCGGGGAACAAGCGGCGATGCCGCGCCTGAATGCCCTTGAGCCGCTCCGGCGTATTGTCGGTAAACCGTGGGGCCAGTTCGAAGTCTTTGGGCAGCTTGCCCGCCTTTTGCGCCTGTTCGATCAGGTCGTTCTGGAAGCGCGAGTCGGTGACCTTGAGCAATGCCTCGATCACCTTGGCATCCGTCTGACCGCGCAAGTCGGCGATTCCGTATTCAGTGATGACGATATCTCGCAGGTGCCGTGGGATGGTGCAGTGCCCGTACTCCCAGACGATATTGGAACTGACCTCACCCGCAGATTCGCGCCAACTGCGCAGAATCAGGATCGAACGCGCGCCTTCCAGCGCATGGCCTTGCGCTACAAAGTTGTACTGCCCGCCCACGCCGCTGAGTACGCGGCCGTCTTCAAGCTGGTCGGCCACGCCTGCACCGAGCAGCGTCACCATGATCGCGCTGTTGATAAAGCGCGCATCCAGGCGTTGCAGACGCTTGAGTTCTTCCTGGCCGTACAGCTCGTTGATGTAGCTGATGCCGGTCATGTTGAATTCAAGGCGTTTGGCATGAGTCATTTCCTGCAAACGCTGGTAAAAGCTGCGCGGCCCGAGGAAGAAACCGCCGTGAATGGAAACGCCGTCGGGCTGCGCGGCGTCATCCAGGGTGCCTGCGTTGGCCTGCTGCTGGGTCGCCACATCCGGGTAGACCTTGCGCCGGATAATCCCGGCATCGGCCAGCACCAGCAGGCCGTTGACGAACATTTCGCTGCAGCCATACAGGCCACGCGCAAAGGGCGCGACCCCGCCTTCGTAGCTGATCAAAGGCGACCACTGGTACACATCCAGGTCCGTCAGCAACAACCGATAGGCTTCGTTATCGGCCTGGCGCGCCAGCAAGGCGGCGGTCAGCGCATCGCCCATCGAGCCAATGCCAATCTGCAACGTGCCGCCATCGCGCACCAAGGTACTGGCATGCAAGCCGATAAAGTGGTCCTGGAAACCCACTGGCATATTCGGTGTGGAGAACAGCGTAGTGCTGTCCTTCTCGTCGATCAGGTAGTCGAAGGCATCCATGCCCAGTTCGGCATCGCCGGGCATATAGGGCAAATCGCTGTGGACCTGGCCGACAACTAGGATGGTTTCGCCTGCCTCTCGGCGCTTGGCGATCATCGGCAGCAGGTCGAGGGTGATATCGGGGTTGCAGCTCAGGCTCAGCCGGTCGGGGTGCTCGGCGCTGCTGGCGACCAATTGCGCCACCAGGTTCAAGCCGGCGGCGTTGATATCGCGGGCAGCGTGGCTGTAGTTGCTGCTGACGTAATCCTGTTGGGCCGATGCGCTGTGCAACAGGCTGCCAGGCTGCATGAAGAATTGCTGCACGCGGATGTTTTTCGGCAGGCTGTCCTTGTGCAGGTCAGCGAGAAAATCCAGCTCGGGGTAATCGCCGAAGACGCGCTCGATAAAGGGTTCGAGAAAGCGCTTCTGCAACCCGTCACCCATGGTCGGGCGGCCCAGGGCCAGTGCGGTGTAAATCGTCAGCTCGCGCTCCGGCAGCTTGGCCATACGCCGGTACAGCGCGTTGACGAACAGGTTGGGCTTGCCCAGCCCCAGCGGCATGCCCATGTGGATATGCGCCGGCAAGCGCGCCAGTACGTCGTCAACTGCTTGCTCGATTGAACACAACTGCACCATCCGACCCTCCTGAACATTCCGTGATTAGGGGTTGGACCGAGCTTGCCGGGTCTTTGCTGCAATGAACAGCGTCGAAGTACAAATCGCGGGCACAAAAAAGCCGCTGGTCAGCGGCTTTTTGGCGAAGATCGGCGGATTACAAGCCAGACATCTTCTTGATTGCGCCCTCAAGGTCGTCAAGGCTGCAATCAGAGCAGGTACCCATCGGCGGCATCGCATTCAAGCCATGCTTGGCGACTTGCGCCAGACCTTTGGTACCTTTCTCGGGCGCTTCGACCTTGAGTTCGGCCAGTACGGCGTCTACGTGGCCTAGCCGCTCTTTCCAGGCTGCCGTGTCACCGATCTTCGGTGCGTTCAACAATCCGGTGCCGTGACACGCATTGCAATGCTTGGCGATAACATCATCCGGTGTTTTAGCCGCGCCGCCGCCGCCCACGGCCACCGCAACTTCCATCCCTTTGCATTCCTGGCCCTGGACACACACCTGGCCGACAGGCTCCAGGCGCTTGGCAATTTCATCATTGGTCGCAGCTTGAGCGCTGACAGCCCATAGGGCCAGTACGGTTGCTGGTGCAGCCAGCATTTTCATAATTAGGTTCACGCGTTCACCCTCAATGGTGGCTATTCACGCCTGCGGCCACGGTTTCGCAGGCGGCGAAAGTATAACGGTTAGCCCGTCAGGCCGAAACAACCCTATTAAATAAAGGGAGATTCGGCCTCACGTTTACAACGACGGGTGTGTCTGCAACGCTGGCAGCACGCCTCTTCTGTCAAAAGTTCGCGGGTGTGGCTGCGCTGATTAGTCGCGCCGGCACGTCGAACGGGTTGCGAAAACGATGCGGCTTGGTGCTTTCAAAGTAGTAGCTATCGCCAGCTTCGAGCACAAAAGTTTCAAGGCCGACCACCAACTCCAAACGACCCTCCACCAGAATCCCGGTTTCTTCGCCTTCGTGGGTGAGCATTTCTTCGCCTGTGTCGGCGCCCGGCGGGTAGATCTCGTTGAGAAACGCGATGGCCCGGCTCGGGTGCGCGCGCCCTACGAGTTTCATGGTGACGGCGCCGTCCGAGATGTCGATCAGCTCATTGGCTTTATAGACGATCTGCGTCGGTTTTTCCTGGAGGATCTCCTCGGAAAAGAACTCGACCATGGACATGGGGATGCCGCCCAGCACCTTGCGCAAGGAGCTGATCGAGGGGCTGACACTGTTTTTTTCGATCATCGAAATGGTGCTGTTGGTGACACCCGCGCGCTTGGCGAGCTCACGCTGGGAAAGACCTTTGAGTTTACGGATGGATTGCAGTCGTTCGCCGACGTCCAATGCAGGAGCCTCCTAGGATTCAGGCTTTGTTGTAATTGAGCGTTATCATGGCGACAGCGTTCAGTATTTACAACACTTGGACCTAAATCCCGGCAGGCTCTGCTCGTAGGCGCTGCTTAAGCCCCGCAATAGAGCCTTGGCACGCGGCGCAGGTTGCAGAAAATCTGGTAGGGGATAGTCTCGGCAGCCGCCGCGACGTCACTGGCAAGGATATTTTTGCCCCACAGCTCCACGGTGGAGCCGAGCCCGGCCTGGGGCACGTCGGTAAGGTCAACGCAGAGCATGTCCATGGACACGCGGCCCAGCAACTGGCTGCGCTGGCCTGCCACCAGCACCGGCGTGCCGGTTGGCGCGTGACGCGGGTAGCCATCGGCGTAGCCCATGGCAACCACGCCGATGCGCATCGGTTTTGGCGTGATGAACTTGGCGCCGTAACCGATCGGCTCACCGGCCGGCAGTTCACGCACGCAGATGACTTTCGATTCCAGGGTCATCACCGGCTGCAAACGTGCGGCAATGGCCTGGTCCTCGCCAAACGGCGTGGCGCCATAAAGCATGATGCCCGGGCGCACCCAGTCACTGGACATATTCGGCCAACCCATCACCGACGGCGAATTACGCAGGCTGAGCTCGGCCGACAATCCTTGGCGCGCCGCTTCAAACACTGCCACTTGCTCGTCACTGCGCACGCAATCGAGTTCATCGGCGCGGGCGAAGTGGCTCATCAGTACGATCTTGGCCACTTTGCCGCTGGCCAGCAGGCGCTGGTACGCCTCGTGGTAATCCTTGGGGTGCAGGCCCACGCGGTGCATGCCCGAGTCGAGCTTGAGCCAAATGGTCAGCGGTTTGCTCAGCCGGGCTTGCTCGATGGCTTCCAACTGCCACAACGAATGCACCACGCACCAAAAATCATGTTCGATGATCAGCGGCAGTTCGTCAGCTTCGAAAAAACCTTCCAGCAGCAATACCGGCGCACGAATCCCTGCAGCCCGCAGCTCCAATGCCTCCTCGATGCACGCCACCGCAAACCCATCCGCCTCGGCTTCCAGCGCCTGGGCCACACGTACGGCACCATGGCCATAGGCATCCGCCTTAACCACGGCGAGGGCTTTGGCCCCCGTGACTTCACGGGCAAGCTGGTAGTTATGGCGCAGGGCTTGGAGGTCGATCAGGGCACGGGCAGGACGCATGGCGGCAGGCTTCTAGGCGGTAAAGTGAAGAAAAACCGGCGCCGACTATCAGCCACGGCGCCGGGGGAAAAAGCTATGTTTAAGGCAGCGCAGCCACCACGGACAGCTCTACCAGAATTTCCGGTTCGCACAGCTTGGCCTCAACCGTGGCACGGGCCGGGGCCACGCCTTTGGGCAGCCACTTGTCCCACACCGCGTTCATGCCAGCGAAATCGGCGTCGATGTTTTTGAGGTAGATCGTCACCGACAGCAACTTGGTTTTGTCGGTGCCGGCCAGGTCCAGCAAACGCTCGATATTGGCCAGGGTTTCGCGGGTCTGCTGTTCAATCCCGGCATTCATGTCGTCGCCGACTTGCCCTGCCAGATACACGGTACCGCTGTGAACAACGATCTGGCTCATGCGCTCATTGGTGAGCTGGCGCTGGATTGACATGTTTTGCGGACTCCTGATGGTTGCTGCCGTAACGGGAAATATCGAGACCTTCGGCGCTGATCTGCGGCGTTTTTTTCGCCATCAGGTCAGCCAGCAAACGGCCGGAGCCGCACGCCATGGTCCAGCCAAGGGTGCCGTGGCCGGTGTTCAGGAACAGGTTCTTGAACGGGGTGGCACCGACAATCGGCGTGCCGTCGGGCGTGGTCGGGCGCAGGCCGGTCCAGAAAGTGGCTTCGGACAAATCACCGCCCTGAGGATAAAGGTCGTTGACGATCATCTCCAGGGTTTCACGTCGACGAGGGTTCAGCGACAGGTCAAAACCGGCTATTTCAGCCATGCCGCCGACGCGGATACGGTTGTCGAAACGGGTGATAGCGACCTTGTAGGTCTCATCCAGAATGGTCGAGGTCGGCGCCATCGCCGGGTTGGTGATCGGCACGGTCAGCGAGTAACCCTTGAGCGGGTACACCGGCGCCTTGATCCCCAGCGGCTTGAGCAGCTTGGGCGAGTAACTGCCCAGGGCCAGCACGTAGCGGTCGGCGGTTTCCAGCTTGCCATCGATCCATACGCCATTGACGCGGTCACCGGCGTAGTCGAGGCGCTGGATGTCCTGTTCGAAACTGAACTCCACGCCCAATTGCTTGCACATGTCCACCAGACGCGTGGTGAACATCTGGCAGTCGCCGGTCTGGTCGTTGGGCAGGCGCAGGGCGCCGGCGAGGATATCGGTGACGCTGGCCAGGGCTGGCTCAACGCGGGCAATGCCGGCGCGGTCAAGCAGCTCGAACGGCACACCGGATTCTTTCAATACGGCGATGTCTTTGGCCGCGCCATCCAATTGCGCCTGGGTGCGGAACAACTGGGTAGTGCCAAGGCTGCGGCCTTCATAGGCAATGCCGGTTTCGGCGCGAAGTTCGTCAAGGCAGTCACGGCTGTACTCGGACAGGCGCACCATGCGCTCTTTGTTCACCGCATACCGGCTCTGGGTGCAGTTGCGCAGCATCTGCGCCATCCACAGGTACTGATCGATATCGGCGGTGGCCTTGATCGCCAGTGGCGCGTGGCGTTGCAGCAACCACTTGATGGCCTTGAGCGGCACGCCCGGCGCGGCCCATGGCGAGGCATAACCCGGCGATACCTGGCCTGCGTTGGCGAAACTGGTTTCCATGGCAGCGGCGGGCTGACGGTCGACCACAACCACTTCAAAGCCGGCCCGCGCCAAATAGTAGGCACTGGTCACCCCAATGACGCCGCTACCCAAGACCAGAACGCGCATTTTTATATCCTCATCACGGACTTAGCCGCTGACGTGTGTTATTCGAGCAATGATGGGCGCAGTTTAAAAAACAATGACCAGTGCATTTCACTATATAAATGCCTATATTTGGCGACAATTCTCGGCAAAAACCCTTTTTACAGAGGCGTATCCCCTATGCGTACCAACACCCAGACCAAGCGGGAGCTGGACAAGATCGACCGCAATATCCTGCGCATCCTGCAAACCGATGGGCGCATTTCGTTCACGGAGCTGGGGGAAAAGGTCGGGCTGTCGACCACGCCGTGCACCGAGCGGGTACGCCGCCTGGAGCGTGAAGGGATCATCATGGGCTACAACGCGCGGCTCAACCCGCAGCATTTGAAGGGGAGTTTGCTGGTATTTGTCGAGATCAGCCTCGATTACAAGTCGGGCGACACCTTTGAGGAATTCCGCCGCGCTGTGTTGAAGTTGCCCCATGTGCTGGAGTGTCACCTGGTTTCAGGCGACTTCGACTACCTGGTGAAAGCGCGGATTTCCGAGATGGCCTCGTACCGCAAATTGCTCGGCGATATCTTGCTCAAGCTGCCGCATGTGCGCGAGTCCAAGAGTTACATCGTGATGGAAGAGGTGAAAGAGAGCCTGAACCTGCCGATCCCTGACTGACCAAATGACACAACTCGGTCAAACGTGGGAGCGGGCTTGCTCGCGAATGCGGTGTGTCAGATAAAGCATTTTTTACTGCTCCACCGCATTCGCGAGCAAGCCCGCTCCCACATTTTGATCCGGTACATCTGTCAGACCAGTACTTGCCGGGTGCTCGCCATGTATTCGTGAATTTGCTTCTCAACCCTAGGGTGAATCAACTCCACCGGCCGCCGCCCATTCGGGCACGGCAACGTCTTGGTCGTGCCAAACAACCGGCAGATCAGCGGCCGCTCGTCATACACCGTGCAGCCATTCGGCCCCAGGTGCACGCAGTTCAGCTCGTCCATGGCCGCATCCTGCTCGGCGGCAGTCTTGCGTGGCAGGCGCGACATTTCCTCGGGCGAGGTGGTCACCGGCCCACAGCAGTCGTGGCAGCCGGGGACGCACTCGAACGAAGGAATCTGCCGGCGCAGCGCGCTGATTTTCTGGCTGTTGCAACTCATCGAAACACTTACCGAACGGCGAATAGGCGTGGATTCTGACGCAAAACGCCCTGCGCAGACAGCCTCGTCCGACCGCTGTATCCTGCGTCAAATTTTCCAAACAGGGATGCTCCCCATGACCGCCAGCGCCCGGCACACCGCTTCCTACTACGCCGCCAGCAGCGTTTCACAGCCCGACTACCCGGCGTTGGTGGACGAAGTGCGCGCCGATGTGTGCGTGATTGGCGGCGGCTATTCCGGCCTGAACACAGCGCTGGAGCTGGCCGAACGCGGCTTTAGCGTGGTGCTGCTGGAAGCGCGCAAGCTCGGCTGGGGCGCCAGCGGCCGCAACGGCGGGCAGTTGATTCGCGGCGTCGGCCACGGCCTGGACCAGTTCAGCAACGTCATCGGCAGCGACGGCGTGCGCCAGATGAAGCTGATGGGCCTGGAAGCCGTCGAGATCGTGCGCGAGCGCATCGAGCGCTATCAGATCCCCTGCGACCTGACCTGGGGTTACTGCGACCTCGCCAACAAACCCCGCGACCTGATCGGCCTGGCCGAAGACGCCGAAGAACTGCGCAACCTCGGTTATCGCCATGAAGTACGTCTGCTGCAAGCCAACGAAATGAGCAGCGTGATCGGCTCAGAGCGCTACGTAGGCGGCATGATCGACATGGGCTCAGGCCACTTGCACCCATTGAACCTGGCCCTTGGCGAAGCCGCCGCCGCGCAGCAGCTGGGCGTTAAGCTGTTCGAGCAGTCCGAAGTCACGCGCATCGACTACGGCCCAGAGGTCAACGTGCACACGGCCAATGGCAACGTGCGCGCCAACACCCTGGTGCTGGCCTGCAACGCTTATCTCAATGGCCTGAACCCACAGCTAAGCGGCAAAGTGCTGCCCGCCGGCAGCTACATCATCGCCACCGAACCCTTGAGTGAAGCCCAGGCCGCCAGCCTGTTGCCGCAGAACATGGCGGTGTGCGATCAACGCGTGACCGTGGATTACTTCCGCCTGTCCGCCGACCGCCGCCTGCTGTTCGGCGGTGCCTGCCACTACTCCGGGCGCGATCCCCAGGACATCGGCGCCTATATGCGCCCCAAAATGCTCAAGGTGTTCCCGCAACTGGCCGAGGTAAAAATCGACTACCAATGGGGCGGCATGATTGGTATCGGCGCCAACCGCCTGCCGCAGATCGGCCGGCTGACCGACCAACCCAATGTGTATTACGCCCAGGCGTACGCCGGCCACGGCCTCAACGCCACGCACCTGGCAGGCAAGCTGCTGGCCGAAGCGATCAGCGGCCAACAGCAAGGGCGCTTTGATTTGTTCGCCAAGGTGCCGCACATCACCTTCCCCGGCGGCCAACATCTGCGTTCGCCGCTGTTGGCGTTAGGGATGCTCTGGCACCGCTTCAAAGAGTTGCTCTGATCAGTCGCGCCAGAAGGGTTTTAAACCTTCCTGGCGCGCTTGTTCGGCAGTCAACCCAACGTCACGCAGTTGCTCTGGGGTCAGGTGCAGCAGGGCTTTGCGCGTGTGGCGGCGGTGCCAGAACAGACTCCAGCGGCTGATATCGCGCGGCGCCTTCGCCCGCGCCTGCCCTGCCTGCAATTCCTGACTGTGTAACATCAGCCGCACATCGCTCATGCCGTTCATCTTGTTGCCCCTCATTTGCCTGTTGCCATGAGTGACTAGGATGAGCGCACGGGCAAAACCATTACAGATTCAACCCACCTTTATTAAATCCATACAGATACTGCCCATGAAAGGCTGAATCCTGTATTTTGCGTCTATCTGTACTGGTCCCTTCGGAGCGATCACCATGACCCTTTACGTCAACCTCGCTGAATTACTCGGCACGCGCATCGAGCAGGGCTTCTATCGCCCCGGCGATCGCTTGCCGTCCGTGCGGGCCTTGAGCGTGGAACACGGGGTGAGCCTGAGTACCGTGCAACAAGCCTATCGCTTGCTGGAAGATAACGGCCTGGCGATGCCCAAGCCCAAATCGGGCTATTTTGTGCCGGTCGGGCGTGAGCTGCCGGCGCTGCCGGAAGTCGGCCGCCCCGCACAGCGCCCGGTAGAAATCTCGCAGTGGGACCAGGTACTGGAGCTGATTCGCGCCGTGCCGCGCAAAGACGTCATACAGATGGGCCGTGGCATGCCGGATGTATTGTCGCCGACCCTGAAGCCTCTGCTGCGCAGCCTGGCCCGTGTGAGCCGACGCCAGGACCTGCCGGGTCTGTACTACGATAATATTCTTGGCTGTATGGAGTTGCGTGAGCAGATCGCTCGACTGTCTCTGGATTCCGGTTGCCAGCTGACTGCCGAAGATATCGTCATCACCACCGGCTGCCATGAGGCGCTGTCCGCCAGCATTCACGCGATTTGCGAACCTGGGGATATCGTCGCGGTTGATTCACCCAGCTTCCACGGTGCCATGCAGACCCTCAAAGGTTTAGGCATGAAGGCCCTGGAAATTCCCACAGACCCCATCACCGGCATCAGTCTCGAAGCGCTGGAGCTGGCGCTGGAACAGTGGCCGATCAAGGTCATCCAGCTGACGCCCAACTGCAATAACCCACTGGGCTACATCATGCCCGAGGCACGCAAACGCGCGCTGCTGACCCTGGCCCAGCGTTTTGACGTGGCGATTATTGAAGACGATGTGTATGGCGAATTGGCCTACAGTTACCCACGCCCGCGCACGATCAAATCCTTCGACGAAGATGGCCGTGTGCTGCTGTGCAGCTCGTTCTCGAAAACCCTGGCGCCCGGCCTGCGCATCGGCTGGGTGGCGCCAGGGCGCTATCTTGAGCGGGTGCTGCACATGAAATACATCAGCACCGGTTCCACGGCGACGCAACCGCAGATCGCCATCGCCGAATTCCTCAAAAACGGCCACTTCGAACCGCATTTGCGGCGGATGCGCACCCAATACCAGCGTAACCGCGACTTGATGCTCGATTGGGTCAGCCGTTATTTCCCCGCCGGCACCCGTGCCAGCCGGCCCCAAGGCAGCTTCATGCTATGGATCGAGCTGCCGGAAGGCTTTGATACCTTGAAGCTCAACCGTGTGCTGGTGGAACAAGGCGTACAGGTGGCAGTGGGCAGCATCTTTTCCGCCTCCGGCAAATACCGTAATTGCCTGCGCATGAACTACGCTGCCAAGCCAACGCCGCAGATCGAAGAGGCAGTGCGCAAAGTCGGGGCCGCCGCGATGAAGATGCTCGCTGAGGTGACCGACTGACCTTTCCCCGTAATCTGCCGTCATATCCCACAACCGCCCTGACCTGGAAGCAGCGCCCTTTGAAGATTCGACGGCTTTTACCGTTTTTGCTGCTGGGCGCCCTGACGCTGGCTGGCTGTGCCACGGTCGATGCACCGCGCATCCCCAGTGATGCCCTGCCTGCGGCGCAATCCTCGTTCGGCCGCTCGATCCAGGCCCAGGCGGCGCCATACCAAGGTCGTTCGGGCTTTCGCCTGCTGCCTAACAGCAGCGAAGCCTTCATGGCCCGTGCCGAGCTGATCCGCAATGCCCAGAGCAGCCTCGACCTGCAGTACTACATCGTGCACGACGGCATCAGCACGCGCATGCTCGTGGATGAACTGCTCAAAGCCGCCGACCGTGGCGTGCGCATCCGCATCCTACTGGACGACACCACCAGCGATGGCCTCGATCAGGTTATCGCCACCCTCGCCGCCCACCCGCAGATCCAGATTCGACTGTTCAACCCGCTGCACCTGGGCCGCAGCACCGGCGTGACGCGGGCGATGGGCCGGCTGTTCGACCTGTCGCTGCAACACCGGCGCATGCACAACAAGCTGTGGCTGGCGGACAACAGCGTGGCGATTGTCGGCGGGCGCAACCTGGGCGACGAGTATTTCGATGCCGAGCCCAACCTCAACTTCACCGATATCGACATGCTCAGCGTCGGCCCGGTGGCCGAGCAACTCGGGCACAGCTTTGATCAGTACTGGAACAGCGCACTGAGCAAGCCCATCGACGATTTCGTCTCAAGCACCCCGTCCAAGGGCGACCTGAACGCCGCCCGCGCACGCCTGCAAGACTCACTGGCCGAGTCGCGCCAGCAGAACCACGCCCTGTACAACCGCTTGCGCACCTATCAGACACAACCGCGCATGGACATCTGGCGCCGCGAGCTGATCTGGGCCTGGAACCAGGCGCTGTGGGATGCGCCGAGCAAGGTCTTGGCCAAGGCCGATCCGGATCCACGCTTGCTGCTGACCACCCAACTGGCGCCGGAGCTGGAAGGCGTCAGCCACGAGCTGATGATGATTTCGGCGTATTTCGTGCCGGGGCAACCCGGGCTGGTGTACCTGACTGGCCGCGCCGATGCGGGTGTGTCAGTCAGCCTGCTGACCAATTCCCTCGAAGCCACCGACGTGCCTGCCGTACACGGCGGCTATGCGCCCTACCGCAAGGCGTTGCTGGAGCACGGCGTGAAACTCTACGAGTTGCGCCGCCAACCGGGCGATACGGGCGGTGGTAGTGGCCCGCACCTGTTTCGCCGAGGAGCTTTCCACGGCTCGGACTCCAGCCTGCACAGCAAGGCGATGATCTTTGATCGGCAAAAGTCGTTTATCGGCTCGTTCAACTTCGACCCACGCTCGGTGCTGTGGAACACCGAAGTTGGCGTACTGGTGGACAGCCCTGAGCTGGCGGAACACGTGCGCAACCTGGCGCTGCAAGGCATGGCGCCAGCGTTGAGCTATGAAGCGAAATTGCAGGATGGCCAGGTGGTGTGGGTGACCGAGGATAACGGCCAATTGCACACACTGACACGGGAGCCGGGCAGTTGGTGGCGCAGGTTTAATGCGTGGTTCGCCACCAGTGTTGGCCTGGAACGCATGCTGTAAGAGCGACATGGTTCAACTGTGGGAGCCGGGCTTGCCCGCGATGGCGCAGTGTCAGGCGTCAATTGGGCAAGCTGACACACCGCTATCGCAGGCAAGCCAGCTCCCACAATTGATTGCATTTCAAATGCTCAGGCAGGCTGTGCGGCGCCGAATGCGCCTTGGCGCAGCAGCAACACCACCAGACCCAGCGCCCCGGCTGCCATCAACAGCGGCAGCGCATGCCCGCTGATCCATTGGCTGCCCGCCCCCGCCACCAGCGGCCCGATCAGGCAACCGATGCCCCACAGCTGCGCTACGTGAGCATTGGCGCGCACCAGCGCATCGTCGCGATAACGCTCGCCGATCAGGATCAGCGACAAGGTGAACAACCCACCGGCACTCGCGCCAAAGATCACCCACACCGGCCAGATCAACTGCGTATGCAGCAGCAGCGGAATCGCCAGGCTCGAGGCCAGCAGCAACACCGCGCAACTCAAGAACAAGGTGCGTCGTGGCAGGTAGTCGGCCAAAGCGCCAATGGGCAATTGCAACAGCGCATCACCGACCACCACCGTGCTGACCATCGCCAAGGCAATCTCGGCGGTGAAACCTTGTTGCAGGCAATACACCGGCAGCAGCGTCAGAATCATCGCCTCGAACGCGGCGAACAAGGCCACGGCCCAGGCAATCGCTGGCAATGTCAGGCAGAAACGCCACAGGTCACTGAACGTCACGCTGAAGGACTCGGCGGTTGGTGCGCCGGAACGCCCCAGCAACAGCAGCGGCGCGACCACCAACAAGCCGACGCCCACCCAGAAGCCATAGTCATGGTCAGTGCCCAGCACGCCCAGCAGCAGCGGGCCCGACAATTGGCTCAAGGCATAACTGCAACCGTACAACGCCACCAGACGGCCACGCCATTTCTCGACCACCAACTGGTTGATCCAGCTTTCACCCAGGATAAATACGATGGTCAGGATCACGCCGATCATCAACCGTAGCACCAGCCACACCGGATAGCTGGGCAGTATTGCCAGCAAGCCGATGGAGATGGCACCGGCCCATAGGCACAGGCGCATCAGGTTGGCGGTGCCCAGCCACGAGGCCATCCGGCTGGAGACTTTGGCCCCTAACAGCACACCGAAGGCGGGCATTGCCGCCATCACGCCAATGGCGAAGCTGCCATAGCCCCAGCCTTCGAGGCGCAGGGACACCAGTGGCATGCTGACGCCCAACGCCAGGCCGACGCTGAGGACAGAGGCCAGCACGGCGAAATAAGTCGCCCAACGCATTTCCACGCTCCTGTGGATAACTTGAAGCTCATACAAAACAGTGTGGGAGCGGGCTTGTGTGGGAGCCGGGCTTGCCCGCGATGCAGGCACCTCGGTGTGTCAGTTACACCTTGGTGATGCTATCGCAGGCAAGCCAGCTCCCACACAAACCGGCTCCCACATTTGACCTGCGGTGTTGCTTACAGCTTGATCCAGGTCGATTTCAGCTCGGTGTACTTGTCGAACGCATGCAGCGACTTGTCGCGACCATTACCCGACTGTTTGAAACCACCAAACGGTGCGGTCATGTCGCCGCCGTCGTACTGGTTGACCCACACGCTGCCGGCGCGCAAGGCCTTGGCAGTCAGGTGTGCCTTGGAGATATCGGCGGTCCATACGGCTGCGGCCAGGCCATAAACGGTGTCGTTGGCGATGGCGATCGCTTCTTCGGCGCTGTCGAAAGTGATCACCGACAGTACTGGGCCGAAAATTTCTTCCTGGGCGATCTTCATGGCGTTGGTCACGCCGTCGAAAATCGTCGGTTCCACATAGGTGCCACCGGTTTCTTGCAGGGTGCGCTTGCCGCCGGCCACCAGCTTGGCGCCATCGGCGTGGCCTGCTTCGATGTACGACAGCACGGTGTTCATCTGCTGGGTGTCCACCAGAGCGCCGACGTTAGTCGCCGGGTCCAGCGGGTTGCCTGGCTTCCAGCCCTTGAGCGCCTCGATCACCAGCGGCAGGAATTTATCCTTGATGGAGCGCTCGACCAGCAGGCGCGAGCCGGCGGTGCAGACTTCGCCCTGGTTGAAGGCGATGGCGCCAGCGGCAGATTCGGCTGCGGCTTGCAGGTCTGGCGCATCGGCAAACACGATGTTCGGGCTCTTGCCGCCCGCTTCCAGCCATACGCGCTTCATGTTCGACTCGCCGGAGCGGATCAATAGTTGCTTGGCGATTTTTGTGGAGCCGGTGAACACCAGGGTGTCGACGTCCATATGCAGCGCCAGCGCGTTGCCCACCGTGTGGCCGTAGCCCGGCAGCACGTTCAACACGCCTTTAGGGATGCCGGCTTCAACGGCCAGGGCCGCGATGCGGATGGCAGTCAGTGGAGATTTTTCGGACGGTTTGAGGATCACCGAGTTACCGGTGGACAGCGCAGGGCCGAGTTTCCAGCACGCCATCATCAGCGGGAAGTTCCACGGCACGATGGCGCCCACTACGCCGACCGGCTCGCGGGTCACCAAGCCCAACTGATTGTGCGGGGTGGCGGCGACTTCGTCGTAGATCTTGTCGATGGCCTCGCCGCTCCAGCTCAGGGCGTTGGCGGCGCCAGGCACGTCAATTTCCAGGGAGTCGGTGATCGGCTTGCCCATGTCCAGGGTTTCGAGCAGCGCCAGCTCTTCGGCATTGGCGTTGAGCAGCGCGGCGAAACGGATCATGACGGCTTTGCGCTTGGCCGGCGCCAGGCGCGACCAGACACCGGAATTGAACGTAGCGCGGGCATTCTCGACAGCGCGCTGGGCGTCGGCAGCGTCACAGCTGGCAACGGTGGCCAGCAAGCGGCCATCGACCGGGCTGATGCATTCGAACGTGTCACCGGAAACAGCAGCGGTGTACTCACCATTGATGTAGGCGCGGCCTTCGATCTTCAGATCCTTGGCGCGTTGTTCCCAATCGGCACGGGTCAGGGTGGTCATGCGAGTGTCCTCCTCTTATTGAATACAAGGGCCAGGTGATGTCCCCCGGCAGCCTCAAAGAATTCTTGCCCGGCCAGCCTGCTGTTCGGCTCAAGGCAGCTGCCACCCTAAACCAGCGGCTGGGGGTGTTTCAATATATTTGACATAACAGCGCTAAACGCCCTTGCGATGTTCATTTTAATAAACATAGACTTTGGCCTCTCCAACCGCAGGCCAGACGGGACACGCACATGAGCATCCAGGATATCGTCGACTTCAGCCAAGCCAACACCACCCCGGAACGCTACCGCCCGGCCGCCGAAAAAATCCTCAAGGGCGACCCGGAGCAAACCCTCTACAACCACTACAACAGCCCGTGCGGCCAGATGAGCGCTGGCGTGTGGGAAGGCGAAGTCGGGCAGTGGAAGGTCAATTACAGCGAGCATGAGTATTGCGAGATTGTGCAGGGGGTTTCGGTGCTGCGTGATACCGAGGGCAACGCCAAGACCTTGCGTGCCGGCGACCGCTTCGTGATTCCTGCCGGATTCAGCGGCACCTGGGAAGTGCTGGAGCCGTGCCGCAAGATCTACGTGGTGTTCGAGCAGAAAGCCTGATCAGCGATCGTACCCACGCTCCGCGTGGGAATGCAGCCCAAGGCGCTCCGCGGCTGCTCTTGAACGCGTGACGCGGAGCGTCACAGGAGGCGTTACCACGCAGAGCGTGGGAACGATCATTCCAGGCAAAAAAAAGCCCGTCTCGTGAGAGACGGGCTTTTTTTCACAAGGAAGAAAATCAATTACTTGATTTTGCCTTCTTTGTAGATCACGTGCTTGCGAACGCGCGGGTCGAACATTTTCTTTTCGAGCTTGTCCGGGGTAGTACGCTTGTTCTTGTCGGTAGTGTAGAAGTGACCAGTACCGGCGCTAGAGATCATTCGAATCAATTCACGCATGATAGAGCTCCTTAGATCTTGCCGGCGGCGCGGATTTCGGCCAGCACGACAGTGATGCCGCGCTTGTCGATGATACGCATGCCTTTGGCAGATACACGCAGGCGAACAAAACGTTTCTCTTCTTCAACCCAGAAGCGGTGATGCTGCAGGTTCGGCAGGAAACGACGACGGGTTTTGTTATTTGCGTGGGAAATGTTATTCCCAGTCACCGGACCCTTACCGGTAACTTGACAGACTCTCGACATGCCTCAGCCCTCTAAAACCACATGCCCAACCCGGCATGGGTTGGCCGCTTAATCTCTCAGTCATTTGGCGCCAGGCGCCGCGTTTCTTTAAGGGTCTTACCGGCTACACCTACAGTGAAGGAACCGGGCCCCTAGAAAAGAGCGCTGCTTTATACCAGAAAGACCCCAATGCAACAACAGCCCGTGTGTTTTTACCGGCGTAAATCTTGGCAATAGACGCCCGAACCGTTGCCAGGAGGGGCCGCTGTAACAGCCGACCACTCGTCGCACAGAATGATTTACCGCGTTTGTCGGCACACAAAAGTGCAAGGCCAAACGCGCTGAGGCGCCATCAAAACAGCATTTGCACCAAAAGCACAGGCAAAAATGGGCTAGTCATTTATCAATCAGACCACTACGGTAGGCTTTTTCCAGACTGCACTCGCAGATGGGCCTTCGATCTGCAAAGGAAACCGAATATGCGCCTCGCTGCCCTACCGCTATTGCTCGCCCCTCTATTCATCGCGCCGCTGGCCTCTGCGGCCACCAATCTGAGCGTTTGCACCGAGGCCAGCCCCGAAGGGTTCGATGTGGTGCAGTACAACTCGCTGACCACCACCAATGCCTCGGCCGACGTGCTGATGAACCGCCTGGTGGACTACGACGCCACCGCCGGCAAGCTGGTGCCGAGCCTGGCGGACAGTTGGGAAGTGTCGCCCGATGGCCTGGTGTACACCTTCAAGCTGCACCCGGACGTGAAATTCCATCGCACCGAGTATTTCACCCCGAGCCGCACCCTGACTGCCGAAGACGTGCGCTTCAGTTTTGAACGCATGCTTGACCCGGCCAACCCATGGCACAAGATCGCCCAGAGCGGCTTCCCGCATGCGCAGTCGCTGCAATTGCCCACACTGGTCAAGAAAATCGACGCCCTCGACCCGCTGACCGTGCGTTTTACCCTTGATCACGCCGACTCCACCTTTCTCGCCGCGTTGAGCATGGGTTTTGCCTCGATCTACCCGGCCGAATACGCCGACAAGCTGCTCAAGGCCGGCACACCCGAAAAACTCAACAGCCAGCCCATCGGCACCGGCCCGTTCGTGTTTGTAAGGTTCCAGAAAGACGCCGTGGTTCGCTATAAAGCCAACCCGGATTACTTTGCCGGCAAGCCGGCTGTGGATAACTTGATCTTCGCCATCACCCCGGATGCCAACGTGCGCCTGCAAAAGCTGCACCGCGATGAATGCCAGATCGCCCTGTCGCCAAAGCCACTGGATGTGGGTGAAGCCGAGAAAGATCCCGCGCTCAAAGTAGAAAAAACTCCGGCCTTCATGACCGCATTCGTCGCAATCAACAGTCAGCACCCGCCGCTGGACAAGCCCGAAGTGCGCCAGGCGATCAACCTGGCCTTCGACAAAGGCAGCTACCTCAAGGCCGTATTTGAAGGCACCGCCGAAGCGGCCAATGGCATTTACCCACCCAATACCTGGAGCTACGCCAATGACTTGCCGGGTTATCCACAGGACATCGCCAAGGCCAAGACGCTGCTGGAGCGCGCCGGGCTCAAGAACGGTTTCAAGACCACGATCTGGACTCGCCCCACCGGCAGCCTGCTGAACCCCAACCCCAACCTCGGCGCGCAGCTGTTGCAGGCGGATCTGGCCAAGGTCGGCATCCAGGCCGAGATTCGCGTGATCGAGTGGGGTGAACTGATCCGCCGCGCCAAAGCCGGCGAACATGACCTGTTGTTCATGGGCTGGGCTGGCGACAACGGCGACCCGGATAACTTCCTCACCCCGCAGTTCTCGTGCGCAGCGGTAAAATCCGGCACCAACTTTGCCCGTTATTGCGACCCGGCCCTGGACAAGCTGATCAGCGCCGGCAAGACCACCAGCGAACAAGGTGTGCGCAGCAAGCTCTACCAACAGGCCCAGGCACAGATTCAGCAACAGGCCCTGTGGCTGCCATTGGCGCACCCCACTGCGTTCGCCCTGACACGCAAGAATATCGACGGCTACCAGGTAAGCCCATTTGGGCGCCAGGATTTCTCCAAGGTCAGCGTCAAGCCTTGAGTGCCCGCCCCGCCCCAATGGGCGGGGCTACAACCATCCGTATTCCGCCATCGACAACGGGTCGCCATCCCCCACGATGATGTGATCGAGCACCCGTACATCCACCGATTCCAAAGCCTTTTGCAGTATTTTGGTTAATTTTCGATCAGCCGCACTCGGCTCGACGCTGCCGGACGGATGGTTGTGGCACAGGATCAGTGCCGCCGCGTTATAAGCGAGGGCGCGCTTGACCACTTGTCGCGGATAAACGATAGCCGTGTCGATGGTGCCCTCAAATAGCGCCTCAAAGCCCAGCACTCGATGCTTTGAGTCAAGGAACAGGCAGCCGAATATTTCGTGGGGTTCGTGGCGCAGCAAGGCCTTGAGGTACTCGCGCACGGCCAGCGGGCTTTCCAGCACCGAATCGGCACGCAAGCGTTCGGCCATATGCCGCCTGGACATTTCCAGCACCGCCTGCAACTGCGCAAATTTTGCCGGCCCCAACCCCAACTGCTGGCTGAACAGCGTCTGGCTGGCCTCCAACAGCGGTCGCAGGCCGCCGAATTGCGCCAATAGGTGGCGCGCCAGGTCGACTGCGCTTCTGCCGGAAACCCCGGTACGCAGGAAGATCGCCAACAACTCGGCATCCGAAAGACTCGCCGCGCCCCATTCCAAAAGCTTCTCCCGTGGGCGTTCCGCCACAGGCCAATCGCGAATACTCATCCCACCTCCCTCTGCACGTACGCCACTGTTGCCTGGCGGTCGCTGTGTTATCTTAAGCCCTCTTTTTTGCATGTGATTTCCCCTGGGGAGGGGGCATCGCAGGCGTCACTGAACTGGCATCACTGAACTGGAAAGGCAAACCAATGCAGCGTCTGTATCGGAAACGCATCGTTCTCGGCGTCGGCGGCGGCATTGCCGCCTACAAGAGCGCAGAACTGGTTCGCAGGCTCCTGGACCAGGGCGCCGAAGTGCGCGTGGTCATGACCCGTGGTGGCAGTGAGTTCATCACCCCGCTGACCATGCAGGCCTTGTCTGGCCACCCGGTTCACCTGGATCTGCTGGACCCGGCGGCCGAAGCCGCCATGGGCCACATCGAGCTGGCCAAATGGGCCGACCTGGTGTTGATCGCCCCGGCCACCGCCGACCTGATCGCTCGCCTGGCCCAAGGCATTGCCGATGACCTGCTGACCACGCTGGTACTGGCCACCGACGCCACCGTCGCCATCGCACCGGCCATGAACCAGGCCATGTGGCGCGACCCGGCCACCCAGGCCAACACCCAGCTTCTGCAAAGCCGAGGCCTCAAAGTGTTTGGCCCGGCGTCCGGCAGCCAGGCCTGTGGCGACGTGGGCATGGGCCGCATGCTCGAAGCCACCGACCTCGCGCTGTGCGCCGCCGAGTGCTTTCAACACCTGGCACTCACTGGCAAACATGTGCTGATTACCGCCGGTCCGACCCAGGAAAACATCGACCCGGTGCGTTACATCACCAACCATAGCTCAGGAAAAATGGGCTTTGCCTTGGCGGAAGCTGCGGTCGAGGCAGGCGCACGCGTCACCTTGATCACCGGCCCGGTGCACTTGCCGACCCCCGATCGCGTCACGCGAATCGACGTAGTCAGCGCCCGCGACATGCTGGCGGCCTGCGAAGCGGCCATTCCCTGCGACCTGTTTATCGCCTCGGCAGCGGTTGCGGACTACCGCCCGGAAGTTGTCGCCCCGCAAAAGCTTAAGAAAGACCCTACAAGCGGCGACGGCCTGCTCCTGCAAATGGTGCGCAACCCGGACATCCTGGCCACCATCGCCACGCGCCCGGACCGCCCGTTCAGCGTCGGTTTCGCCGCCGAAACCGAGCACTTGCTGGACTACGCCGCACGCAAGTTGAAAGACAAAAACCTCGATCTGATCGTTGCCAATGATGTCGCCAACCCGAGCATCGGCTTCAACAGCGAGGAAAACGCCTGCAGCGTGATCGACCGCGAGCTGCACGCCACCCTTTTCGCCCAGACCAGCAAGGGCAAGATTGCCCGCCAGCTGATCTCATTTATCGCCCAACGGCTGAATCAGGTTTAATTTACATGCACGCTTTGCAAGCCAAGATCCTCGACCCCCGCATCGGTAACGAATTTCCTCTGCCGGCCTATGCCACGCCGGGCTCCGCCGGCCTGGACCTGCGCGCCATGCTCAAGCAAGACACAGTGCTGGAGCCGGGCCAGACCATCTTCATCCCTACCGGCCTGTCGATCTACATCGGTGACCCAGGCCTGGCAGCATTGATCCTGCCGCGCTCGAGCCTGGGCCACAATCACGGCATCGTGCTGGGCAACCTCGTGGGCCTGATCGATTCGGACTATCAGGGCGAATTGATGTTGTCGTGCTGGAACCGTGGCAACACCGCATTCAAAATCACTGTCGGCCATCGCATCGCCCAGTTGGTGCTGGTACCGGTGGTACAGGCACACTTCGAATTGGTGCAGGAGTTCGACGAAACTCAGCGCGGCGCAGGTGGTTTTGGGCATTCCGGCAGCCACTGACTAAGCTGAACCTTGCCGGACGCACGTGTCCGGCAAGACGCCACCGCATGGCAATTCAGGATGAAGAATGTGCGGATTTATTCAGCGAGATTTCCATAATGAAATCAATGCATTACGCGATCTCCCAAGCAGCGTCAGCACGCCGATGGCATTTTTGCACCACGAACTCTCTGCCGAAAACACCGTCATACCCTTCAGTTTGAGCCTGCCGGTCAGCCACTTTAAGGCCAGCTTTGCCCCCTTCAGATGGAGTTCACCCCCGCGATGAGTACCGCAGCCCGAGTAGCCCCGACATTCCCCGACAGCATCTTCCGCGCCTACGACATTCGTGGCGTGGTGCCCAAGACCCTGACCGCCGAAACCGCGTACTGGATCGGCCGCGCCATCGGCGCCCAGAGCCTGGCCCAGGGCGAGCCTAATGTCTCGGTAGGCCGCGATGGCCGCTTGTCCGGCCCGGAGCTGGTGGAACAACTGATCCAGGGCCTCGCTGACAGCGGTTGCCACGTCAGCGACGTCGGCCTGGTGCCGACACCGGCGCTCTACTACGCAGCCAACGTACTGGCTGGCAAATCCGGGGTAATGCTCACCGGCAGCCATAACCCGTCGGACTACAACGGTTTCAAGATCGTCATCGCCGGTGACACTTTGGCCAACGAACAGATCCAGGCCCTGCACGAGCGCCTCAAGACCAATGATCTGACCAGCGGCAAAGGCAGTGTCACCAAGGTCGACATTCTGCAACGCTACTCTGACCAGATCACCGGCGACGTTAAACTCGCCCGTCGCCTGAAAGTGGTGGTGGACTGCGGCAACGGCGCGGCCGGCGTGATCGCTCCGCAACTGCTCGAAGCCCTCAACTGTGAAGTGATCCCGCTGTTCTGCGACGTCGACGGCAACTTCCCCAACCACCACCCGGACCCTGGCAAGCCGGAAAACCTGGTGGACTTGATCGCCAAGGTCAAGGAAACCGGCGCCGACGTGGGCCTGGCCTTCGATGGTGATGGCGACCGTGTTGGGGTTGTGACCAACACTGGCGAAAACGTGTTCGCCGACCGCCTGCTGATGCTGTTTGCCCGTGATGTGGTGGCGCGCAACGCCAACGCCGAAATCATCTTCGACGTGAAGTGCACCCGACGCCTCACGCCGCTGATCAAGGAATACGGCGGTCGCCCGCTAATGTGGAAGACCGGTCATTCGTTGATCAAAAAGAAAATGAAGGAAACCGGCGCGCTGTTGGCCGGTGAAATGAGTGGCCACGTATTTTTCAAAGAGCGCTGGTTTGGGTTTGACGACGGTATTTACAGCGCCGCCCGCCTGCTGGAGATCCTCAGTAAGGAAAAATCCACGGCGCAGGAGCTGTTTCAGACCTTCCCGAATGATATTTCTACGCCAGAGATCAATATACATGTGACCGAGGAGAGCAAATTCAGCATCATTGACGCACTGCACGATGCGCAATGGGGCGAAGGCGCCAACCTGACCACCATTGATGGTGTGCGAGTCGATTACGCCAAAGGCTGGGGCCTGGTTCGCGCGTCCAACACCACTCCGGTGCTGGTCCTGCGCTTCGAGGCGGATACCGAGGCTGAGTTGCAGCGCATCAAGGACGTGTTCCACGCCCAGTTGAAACGTGTTGCCCCTGATCTCCAATTACCGTTCTGATTTTTTACCGGAGCCCTGAATGACCCTCGAACGCGAAGCCGCTGCCAATACTGCCAAGGTCCTGTCCGAAGCGTTGCCTTACATTCGACGCTACGTCGGCAAGACGCTGGTGATCAAGTACGGCGGCAATGCCATGGAGAACGAAGAGCTGAAAAATGGCTTCGCGCGCAATGTCGTGCTGATGAAAGCAGTGGGCATCAACCCGGTGGTGGTGCATGGTGGTGGGCCGCAAATCGGCGACCTGCTCAAGCGTCTGTCCATCGAGAGTCACTTCATTGATGGCATGCGCGTGACCGATGCACAAACCATGGACGTGGTCGAAATGGTGTTGGGCGGTCAAGTCAACAAAAGCATTGTCAACTTGATCAATAGCCACGGCGGCAGCGCGATTGGCCTGACCGGCAAAGATGCCGAACTGATCAGGGCCAAGAAACTGACCGTAACGCGAATGACACCGGAGATGACCACTCCAGAAATCATCGACATCGGCCAGGTAGGCGAAGTGATCGGCATCAACACCGACTTGCTCAACCTGCTGGTCAAGGGCGATTTCATCCCGGTGATCGCGCCAATCGGCGTGGGCGCCAACGGTGAGTCCTACAACATCAACGCCGACCTGGTGGCCGGCAAAGTAGCTGAAGCGCTGAAGGCTGAGAAGCTGATGCTGCTGACCAACATCGCCGGCCTGATGGACAAGGAAGGCAAGGTGTTGACCGGCTTGACCACTCAACAAGTGGACGAACTGATCGCCGATGGCACCATTTACGGCGGCATGCTGCCCAAAATCCGTTGCGCACTGGAAGCCGTGCAAGGCGGCGTGGGCAGCTCGCTGATCCTGGATGGCCGCGTACCGAACGCGATTTTGCTGGAAATCTTCACCGATACCGGTGTGGGCACGCTGATCAGTAACCGCAAGCGGCCTTAAACGGCAAAAACAAAAGGCCCCGCTCAATCACATTGAGCGGGGCCTTTTGTTTGCACAGTTCCAATGTGGGAGCTGGCTTGCCTGCGATGACGGCGGCACATTCAAGAACTGCACCGCCTGACACACCGCTATCGCGGGCAAGCCCGCTCCCACATGGGTTCGGTGTCAGACGCCGAACTGCTCGCGGTACGCACGCACCGCCGGCAAATGCTGCTTGAGCTGCGCATCATCTTCCAGGTATTGCAGCACCTGGTTCAGCGACACGATGCTCACCACCGGAATACCGAAATCACGCTCCACTTCCTGGATTGCCGACAACTCACCGTTGCCGCGCTCCTGGCGGTTCAGCGCGATCAGCACGCCGGCGGCCTTGGCGCCTTCCTGGGAGGCGATGATCTGCATCACTTCACGGATGGCGGTGCCGGCGGTGATCACATCGTCGATGATCAGCACGTCGCCCTGGAGCGGAGCACCGACCAGGCTGCCGCCTTCGCCGTGAGCCTTGGCCTCTTTGCGGTTGAAGCACCATGGCAAATCCAGCTCATGATGTTCAGCCAGGGCCACGGCGGTCGCGGCCGCCAAAGGGATGCCCTTATAGGCTGGGCCGAACAGCACGTCGAAGGAAATACCGCTGTCAACGATGGCTGCCGCGTAGAAACGACCCAGCTGAGCCAGGGCCGAACCCGAGTTGAACAAGCCTGCATTGAAGAAGTAAGGGCTGGTGCGCCCAGACTTCAACGTGAACTCACCGAAGCGTAAAACGCCGCGATCGATGGCAAAACGAATGAAATCGCGTTGATACGCCTGCATGAAAAAAGCCTCAGATACCACGGATTTAGCTAATTAGGTAGACGGCGTGTATCATACACGCACGCGATTTTTGGGGCCATTTATGCGGATCATCAGTGTGAACGTCAATGGTATTCAGGCTGCAGTCGAGCGTGGTTTGCTCAGTTGGCTGCAAGCACAGAATGCCGACGTCATCTGCCTGCAGGACACCCGCGCCTCCGCCTTTGAACTGGACGACCCAGCCTTCCAACTGGATGGCTACTTCCTTTATGCCTGTGATGCCGAAGTCCCTGCCCAAGGTGGCGTGGCTCTGTACTCACGGTTGCAACCCAAGGCGGTCATCAGCGGCCTCGGCTTCGAGACAGCCGACCGCTACGGGCGCTACCTGCAAGCCGATTTCGACAAGGTCAGCATCGCGACCTTGCTGCTCCCTTCGGGGCAGAACGGCGATGAAGACTTGAACCAGAAGTTCAAGCTAATGGACGATTTCGCCCGTTACCTGGATAAACAGCGACGCAAACGTCGCGAGTACATTTACTGTGGCTCGCTGTACGTGGCGCAACAGAAGCTGGATATCAAGAACTGGCGCGACAGCCAGCAATCACCGGGCTTCCTGGCGCCGGAACGGGCCTGGATGGACGAGATTGTCGGCAACATGGGTTATGTGGATGCCCTGCGCGAAGTCAGCCGTGAAGGCGACCAGTACAGCTGGTGGCCGGATAACGAACAGGCTGAGATGCTCAACCTGGGCTGGCGTTTCGACTACCAGTTGCTGACCCCCGGCCTGCGCCGGTTTGTCCGCAGCGCACGCTTGCCGCGTCAACCGCGCTTTTCGCAGCACGCGCCGCTGATCGTGGACTACGACTGGACATTGACCATCTAAGGTCTTTTTCCAGGCACAAAAAAACCGACATCGCTGTCGGTTTTTTTGTGCCTGTTCATTATTTGACCACTCGCCAGGTCAGTGGGTAGCGATAGGCTATCCCCTTGTTGGCCTTGATGCTGCCGATGATCGTCAGCACCACCGTGGCAATCGCCAGGGCAAACATCAGGAAAAACCCGATAACTGCGAACGCCAGCACGATGCACGCCATCCAGGCGATGGCCACGGTGATCTGGAAGTTCAGGGCTTCCTTGCCCTGATCGTCAATGAACGGGTCCACTTCCTTCTTCATCTGCCACAGGATCAGTGGCCCCACGACACTGCCGAAGGGGAACACAAACCCCAGAAACGCCGAGAGATGACACAACATGGCCCCCTGGCGCACTTCGTAGGAAGGCGTAGGCACCGGCATTTGGCTGTCATTCATGGCGCTTCTCCTTGAGGCGGGCTCAGTCGGCCAGTGCGGCGTTCTGCAGTTCGAAGATTTCGGTCATGCCTTTCTGGGCCAGGGCGAGCATGGCGTTCAGGTCGGCTGGCTGGAATGGCGCGCCTTCGGCGGTGCCCTGCACTTCGATGAAACCACCGGTGCTGGTCATCACCACGTTCAGGTCGGTCTCGGCGGCCGAGTCTTCCAGGTAGTCCAGGTCCAGCACAGGCTCGCCTTGATACATGCCTACCGACACCGCGGCGATCATCTGCTTGAGCGGGTCGCCGCCTTTGAGGCCGCCGCGCTTCTTGATCACTTTAAGCGCATCCACCAAGGCCACCATGGCGCCGGTGATGGAGGCGGTGCGGGTGCCACCGTCAGCCTGGATGACGTCGCAATCGACGTACAGGGTCACGTCGCCCAGCTTGGACATGTCCAGGGCTGCGCGCAGCGAGCGGCCGATAAGGCGCTGGATTTCCAGGGTGCGGCCGCCTTGCTTGCCACGGCTGGCCTCACGCTGGTTACGCTCACCGGTAGCGCGCGGCAGCATGCCGTACTCGGCAGTCAACCAACCCTGGCCCTGGCCCTTGAGGAAACGCGGCACGCCGTTTTCGACGCTGACGGTGCAAATCACTTTGGTATCGCCAAACTCGACCAGTACAGATCCCTCGGCGTGTTTGGTGTAGTTGCGGGTAATGCGGATCGAGCGGAGCTGATCGGCAGCGCGACCACTTGGACGTTTCATAGGGGATACCTGTACGAAGGACGAAAAACTGCCGAGCATTATAGAGCCGCGAACCGTTTCGGGGCACTTCTAAAAAATTCGGTTACGAATGTTCAGACTATTGCCCATTGTTTGGGCGCGCTCGCCCCACTGCGCTACAATCCTGCGCCTTCGCAGCCTGTCGGCTCCAACTTACTTATCAGCCCGTATTTGCGGGACTGCATCGCGAGGTACTTCCATGGTGCACAGCATGACCGCCTTCGCCCGCGTCGAAAAAGCCGGCGCCCAGGGCACCCTGAGCTGGGAGCTGCGCTCGGTCAACAGCCGTTACCTGGAGCCGCACCTGCGCCTGCCGGAATCGTTCCGCGACCTCGAAGGCGCGGTGCGTGAAGCGTTGCGCCAGGGCATCTCGCGGGGCAAGCTGGAATGCACCCTGCGTTTTACCGAAGAAACCACCGGCAAACCGCTGCAGGTCGACCGTGACCGCGCCGCGCAACTGGTAGCCGCCGCCGAAACCATCGCCGGCCTGATCAAGCAGCCGGCCGCGTTGAACCCGCTGGAAGTGCTGGCCTGGCCCGGCGTACTGGTGGCCGATGCCACCGACCCGCAAGCCCTCAATGCCGAAGCCCTCGCCCTGTTTACCCAGGGTTTGAAGGAGCTCAAGGCCGGCCGCGAGCGCGAAGGCGCCGAACTGGCCCGCCTGATCAGCGAGCGCCTGACCTCGATCGAAGAAGACGTGGTCACCCTGCGCGAGCTGGTGCCGCAGATGCTTGCTACCCAGCGCCAAAAGGTCCTGGACCGCTTCACCGACATGAAGGCCGACCTCGACCCCGTGCGCCTGGAGCAGGAAATGGTGTTGCTGGCGCAAAAAAGCGACGTAGCCGAAGAACTCGACCGCCTGAGCACCCACATCCTTGAAGTGCGCCGCGTGCTCAAGTCCGCCGGTGCCGCCGGTCGGCGCCTGGACTTCCTGATGCAGGAACTCAACCGCGAAGCCAATACACTGGGGTCCAAGGCCTTTGATCCGCGCAGCACCACGGCTGCGGTCAACCTCAAAGTGTTGATCGAGCAGATGCGCGAACAAGTACAGAATATTGAGTAAGGCAAATTCCATGACCCACAGCACCGGCACCCTTTACATCATTTCCGCCCCTTCGGGCGCGGGCAAGAGCAGTTTGGTCAAAGCCCTGACCGACGCTGACGAGCAGATCCGCATTTCGGTCTCGCACACCACCCGGGCCATGCGTCCAGGTGACGTGAACGGCGTGCACTATCACTTCGTCGAGCATACTGAGTTCGTCAAGATGATCGAACACGGCGACTTCCTGGAACGCGCCGAAGTCTACGACAACCTCTATGGCACGTCGCGGAGCCATCTGCAGCAGACGCTGGACGAAGGCCACGACCTGATCCTGGAAATCGACTGGCAAGGTGCCGAGCAAGTGCGCCAACTGATGCCCAATGCGCGCTCGATCTTCATTCTGCCGCCGTCCTTGGAGGCGTTGCACCAGCGCCTGACCAACCGTGGCCAGGACAGCGACGAGATCATCGAAGGCCGCATGCGCAAAGCTGTCAGCGAAATGAGCCACTACGTCGACTACGACTACCTGATCATCAACGACGATTTTGCCCACGCCCTGGATGATTTGAAGGCTATTTTCCGCACCAATCAGCTCCAGCAAAAGCGTCAACAGCAGCGTTTTGGCAAATTACTGGCTGAACTGCTCGGTTGATTGGCTCTTCCCAAAACCGCTGCAAGGGCTTTACATTGGCACTTGTAGCGGTTTAGCGAGGGCACGGGGAAAATCAGCGCTTCCCTAAACGCTGGTGATTTTTTAAACTGTTTAGTCCGCTCGCCCAACCGGGCAGCGCGCATCTTGCATTCGCTCCGAGGAATACCATGGCCCGCGTAACCGTTGAAGACTGCCTAGAACACGTGGATAACCGCTTTGAGCTGGTCATGCTCTCTACCAAGCGTGCCCGTCAACTGGCCACCGGCGGCAAAGAGCCTCTGGTCCAGTGGGAAAACGACAAGCCTACCGTTGTAGCCCTGCGTGAAATCGCTGAAGGCCTGATGAGCTACGAGTTCATCGCCAACGCTGAAATCGTTGAAGACGAACCGCTGTTTGCAGCGTTCGAGGACGAGTCCAACGAGGCCGTCTAAGCCTATGCCTGGTCGACGTAGCACGGCGCGGGGTCACAGCCAACGGCAGGAGTTCATACTTTGCCGAGCATAGACGCCCTCGCCGATCGCTTATCGGCCTACCTCGGCCCAGACCAGGTCAACCTGGTCCGCCGAGCGTATTTCTACGCCGAACAAGCCCACGACGGCCAACGCCGCCGAAGCGGTGAGGCGTATGTCACGCATCCTCTTGCGGTGGCCAATATTCTTGCCGACATGCACATGGACCATCAGAGCCTGATGGCCGCGATGCTGCATGACGTGATCGAAGACACCGGCATCGCCAAGGAAGCGCTCAGCGCCCAATTTGGCGAAACCGTGGCCGAACTGGTCGACGGGGTCAGCAAGCTGACCCAGATGAACTTCGAGACCAAGGCCGAAGCCCAGGCAGAAAACTTCCAGAAAATGGCCATGGCCATGGCACGGGATATCCGTGTGATTCTGGTCAAGCTGGCCGACCGCCTGCACAACATGCGCACGCTGGAAGTGCTGTCCGGCGAAAAACGCCGGCGCATCGCCAAGGAAACCCTGGAAATCTACGCGCCCATCGCCAACCGGCTGGGCATGCATGCCATTCGTATCGAATTCGAAGACCTCGGTTTCAAGGCCATGCACCCAATGCGCTCGGCGCGCATCTACCAGGCAGTCAAGCGCGCACGCGGCAACCGCAAGGAAATCGTCAACAAGATCGAAGAGTCGCTGAGCCACTGCCTGGCGATCGACGAGATTGAAGGCGAAGTCAGCGGCCGGCAAAAACACATCTACGGCATCTACAAGAAGATGCGCGGCAAGCGCCGGGCCTTCAACGAGATCATGGACGTGTACGCGTTCCGGATCATCGTCGACAAGGTAGACACCTGCTACCGCGTGCTGGGCGCTGTACATAATTTGTACAAACCCCTGCCGGGCCGCTTCAAGGACTACATCGCCATTCCCAAGGCCAACGGCTATCAGTCGCTGCATACCACGCTGTTCGGTATGCACGGGGTGCCGATCGAGATCCAGATCCGTACGCGGGAAATGGAAGAAATGGCCAACAACGGCATCGCCGCCCACTGGCTATACAAGTCCAGCGGCGACGAACAGCCAAAAGGCACGCACGCCCGTGCTCGCCAGTGGGTCAAAGGCGTGCTGGAAATGCAGCAACGTGCTGGCAACTCCCTGGAATTTATCGAAAGCGTGAAGATCGACCTGTTTCCGGACGAGGTCTACGTGTTCACGCCCAAAGGCCGAATCATGGAGCTGCCCAAAGGCTCCACGGCGGTCGACTTTGCCTACGCGGTGCACACCGACGTCGGTAACAGCTGCATCGCCTGCCGGATCAACCGTCGTCTCGCGCCGCTGTCCGAACCGCTGCAAAGCGGCTCCACGGTCGAGATTGTCAGTGCACCAGGCGCGCGCCCGAACCCGGCCTGGCTCAACTTCGTGGTGACCGGCAAAGCGCGGACACATATCCGCCACGCCCTGAAGTTGCAACGCCGCTCCGAATCCATCAGCCTCGGCGAACGCCTGCTGAACAAGGTCCTCAACGGTTTCGACAGCGCCCTGGACAAGACCCCGGCAGAGCGCGTGCAAGCGATGCTCCATGAGTACCGCCAGGAAACCATCGAAGACCTGCTCGAAGATATCGGCCTGGGCAACCGCATGGCCTACGTCGTAGCTCGCCGCTTGCTCGGCGAAGGCGAGCAGTTGCCAAGCCCGGAAGGCCCGCTGGCGATTCGCGGTACCGAAGGCCTGGTACTCAGCTATGCCAAGTGCTGTACGCCGATCCCGGGCGACCCGATTGTCGGGCACTTGTCGGCGGGCAAAGGCATGGTGGTGCACCTGGACAACTGCCGCAATATCACCGAAATCCGCCACAACCCGGAAAAATGCATCCAGCTTTCCTGGGCCAAGGACGTGACCGGCGAATTCAACGTCGAGCTGCGGGTAGAGCTGGAACATCAGCGTGGCCTGATCGCCTTGCTGGCCAGCAGCGTCAACGCGGCCGACGGCAATATCGAAAAAATCAGCATGGATGAACGCGATGGCCGCATCAGCGTGGTCCAGCTGGTGGTCAGCGTCCACGACCGTGTGCACCTGGCCCGCGTGATCAAGAAACTGCGCGCCCTGACCGGAGTGATCCGCATCACCCGCATGCGTGCATAGCCCCTCTCTTACAAGGAGCAACTCATGACCAAGACTGTTATCACCAGCGACAAAGCCCCGGCCGCCATTGGCACTTACTCCCAGGCGATCAAAGCCGGCAACACCGTCTACATGTCCGGCCAGATCCCGCTGGACCCAAAGACCATGGAACTGGTTGAAGGCTTCGAAGCACAAACCGTACAAGTCTTCGAAAACCTGAAATCCGTAGCCGAAGCCGCCGGTGGTTCGTTCAAGGACATCGTCAAGCTGAACATCTTCCTCACCGACCTGAGCCACTTCGCCAAGGTCAACGAGATCATGGGCAAGTACTTCGAACAGCCGTACCCAGCCCGCGCCGCCATCGGCGTTGCCGCCCTGCCAAAGGGCGCACAGGTCGAGATGGACGCAATTCTGGTCATCGAGTAAAACACCCGGCGCAGCCTCAACAGGTTGCGCCGACTTCGTTTCAGAAGGATTTCATGATGCGCAAAGCGCTTGTAGCCACTTCGTTGCTCGCCCTGTTGCTCGGCGGCTGCGCCAGCAACCCCGCCGACCTGGATGTAAGCGGCACCTGGATCAACCAGGCCGCCATCAACGCGGCAGCCAAGGGCGGCCCTTTGCGTGAAGCGTTGCAGAGTTTTGGCCCGAACCTCGAATGGGAGGTCAACACCAAGGCTTTGCAGGCGCGCTACTACAACGGTTTTGAAGTCGCCGAAGGCAAGTTGCTCGGCGATAAATCCGGCGCCTGGAGCGTCGAGTTCTACGGCAGCTCCGCCACCGAACTCAAGCGCAAAGGCAAACAACTGCTGCAAGTGGCCAACGACAACGAGCCCGAGCAGTTGTTCGCCCGTGCCAAGGATCCCGCCCCGGAAGGCGCGCCACTGGGTGCCAACTTCGAACGGGCACTGTATGCAGCCTATATGGGCGGCGACTGGAAGATTACCGACGGCACCGGCGATGGCGCCACGGTGCAGTTCCAGGCCGACGGCAAGGTCGCCGGCCTGCCAGGCGTCGACCGCTACTCACTGTGCCTGGCGGGCGACTGCGCCTCCATGAGCGGCGGCTATGACAGCATCTGGCTGCAACTGAATGGCCAGGGCAACCCGTGGATCTTCACGCGCAAGGGCAAGCAGTTGGCGATATACCAAGCGATCAACACCGCCCTGGCTGACGAGGTGCCGCAGTTCACGCCCGGCCCGCGCCAATGGCTGCTTGAGAAGAAATAACAGCAAAATACATATCTCAATGTGGGAGCGGGCTTGCTCGCGAATACGGTGTGTCAGCCAGCATATTCATCGACTGATTCACCGCATTCGCGAGCAAGCCCGCTACCACATTTTTGACCGAGTTTCAGCCTTTCAATATCGCCGCATACCCTTCGCGATAACTCGGGTAGGTCGGCACCCAACCCAACGCCTTCGCCCGGGCATTACTGCACTGCTTACTGCCCGCACGCCGTACGCTGGCGTCATCCGCCCAGTCCGTTACGCCCAGGTATTCACGCAACCAACCGACCACCTCGGCCAATGGCGCCGGGGCGTCGTCGACGCCGATGTAGACCTTGCCCAGCGAGCCGCCCTGCTCTACACGACGCAGCAAAAAGGCCAGCAAACCCGCCGCATCATCCGCGTGAATCCGGTTGCCATATAAAGGCGGATCGATTGCCACGCGATAGCCTTGACGCACTTGGGTCAGCAACCATTCACGACCGGGGCCGTAAATACCGGTCAAGCGCACGATGCTCGCCGGGATGCCGCTATTGAGGGCCACCTGCTCGGCTTCCAGCATGACCTGGCCGGAATAGCCCGTCGCCTTGGTATCAGACGTTTCGTCGACCCATTCGCCGTTCTGCTGGCCATAAACACTGCTGCTGGAAACAAACAGCAGGTGCTTGGGCTCCTGGCCGTAATCACTCAGCCACTCCAACACATGCTGCAACCCTTGCACATACGCTGCTCGATAACCGGCCTCATCGTGGTCGGTGGCGGCTGCGCAATACACCAGGTAATCCACCCCACCGATCGGCCAGGTGTCAGGGCAATCCTTTTTAAACAGGTCGCCGGCAATGCCGATCACGCCATCGGGAAGCTTTGAAATATCACGGCGCAGGCCATGAACCTCCCAATTCGCGGCGAGTAATTGGCTAGCCAGCCGACTACCCACATCGCCGCAACCGGCAATCACAACAGAAGGCGCAGACATCATAAAACTCCGTTCTCAAAGGTCTAGATTAGCCTTCGCAGATGACGAGCGGCCAGAAAAAGCACAAATAAAGTTACTGTATTACTTCTGTTAACAAGAATTACTTGCAATAATAACCGCCCATTTGTCCTCGACCCCCAAGGGTCTGGCAGGACGATCACTCATTTTTTTCTCTCAGGTCCGGCCAGCATGACACGTAATACAAACCCCGCTTCGCCAACCAAGCTTCACAGCCCTTCCCGCGCCTGGCGTGCGATTGCTGCGCTGCTGTTCAGCGTACTGCTGGCACCGACCGCCGCCTTCGCTGATGCCACCGCCCCAGCTGCACCGGCTGCTGCCGAGCACACTGGCGCCACGCCAGCCGCTCCTGTTGCTGCGCCGGTTGCCACCGACCCGGCCCAGGCTGCAGGCGACGTCGCACCGGCCGACGAAACCGGTGTAGTGCTGGAAGAAGACAACAGCCTGGGCATGGCCCACGACCTGTCGCCGTGGGGCATGTACCAGAACGCTGACGTGGTGGTAAAAGCCGTGATGATCGGCCTGGCCATCGCCTCGATCATCACCTGGACCATCTGGATCGCCAAGGGCTTCGAGCTGCTGGGCGCCAAGCGCCGCCTGCGTACTGAGATCGTCCACCTGAAAAAAGCCACCACCCTCAAGGAAGCCAGCGACACCGCGACCAAGAAGGGCACCCTGGCCAACCTGCTGGTACACGACGCGCTGGAAGAAATGCGCCTGTCGGTCAATACCCGCGAAAAAGAAGGCATCAAGGAACGCGTCAGCTTCCGCCTCGAGCGCCTGGTTGCAGCCTGTGGCCGTAACATGAGCAGCGGCACCGGCGTGCTGGCTACCATCGGTTCCACCGCACCGTTTGTCGGCCTGTTCGGCACCGTGTGGGGCATCATGAACAGCTTCATCGGCATCGCCAAAACCCAGACCACCAACCTCGCCGTCGTCGCTCCCGGCATTGCCGAAGCCCTGCTGGCAACCGCCCTGGGCCTGGTTGCAGCAATCCCTGCGGTGGTGATCTACAACGTTTTCGCCCGTTCGATTGCCGGCTACAAGGCCCAGGTATCGGACGCGTCGGCAGAAGTCCTGCTGCTGGTGAGCCGCGACCTCGATCACCTGCCTACCGAGCGCAGCTCGCAACCGCACATGGTGAAAGTGGGGTAATCGGCCATGGGCCTGCATTTGAATCAAGGCGACGACGAGCTCGTCGAGAACCACGAGATCAACGTCACGCCGTTTATCGACGTAATGCTCGTGCTGCTGATCATCTTCATGGTGGCCGCTCCGCTGGCGACCGTGGATATCAAGGTCGACCTGCCCGCGTCCAGCGCCAAGCCTGCGCCGCGGCCGGAGAAGCCGATTTTCCTCAGCGTCAAGGCGGACCAACGCCTGTTCCTGGGCGAAGAAGAAGTCAAAGCTGAAACCTTGGGCCCGGTGCTCGACGCCAAGACCCAAGGTAAAAAAGACACGACGATCTTCTTCCAGGCCGACAAAGGCGTGGACTACGGCGACCTGATGAGCGTGATGGATGCCCTGCGGGCAGCCGGCTACCTCAAGGTAGGCCTGGTCGGACTAGAGACGGCAGCCAAGAAATGATCACGACGCGCCACAAACTGACGCGTTATGGCACCAGCCTCGCCGTCGTGCTGGGCGTGCATGCCGTCGCGATCATCATCGCGCTCCAATGGTCCGCGCCGCACCCGGTAACGTTGCCACCGGCGGCCATGGTCATCGACCTGGCGCCAATGCCTGCACCGCCGCCGCCGGCGCCGCCCAAGGTTGTCACGCCGCCGCAGCCGCCTGCACCCGTGGAAGAGCTGCCTTTGCCGAAACTGGCCGAGGCGCCCAAGCCAACGATCCAGGTGCCCAAGCCGGTCAAACCCAAACCCAAACCTCAGCCGCCCAAACCGGTGGAGAAGAAACCCGAGCCGCCCAAGGAAAAACCTTCCGAAGAGCCGCCGAGCGAATCGCCACAGAACAATGCGCCGGCTGAAAAATCGGCTCAACCGACTCCTGGCCCGTCGCCACAACAGATCGCGGCGAAAGCGTCCTGGGAAGGCACTCTGCTGGCGCACCTGCAGAAGTACAAGAAGTACCCGCCAGGTGCCCAACAGCGTGGCAAGGAAGGTTTGAACCGCCTGCGCTTTGTGGTCGATGCCGAAGGCAATGTGCTGTCCTACGAGCTGGTGGGCCGCTCCGGCAACGCCGACCTGGACCGTGCGACCCTGGACATGATCCGTCGTGCCCAGCCACTGCCCAAGCCACCGGCCGACATGCTGAAAGGCGGCAGCGTCGAAATCGTCGCGCCATTTGTTTACAACATTGAGAAGCGCCGCCGGTAAGCGGCAAACGGGAACCAGCTTGTGTGGGAGCTGGCTTGCCTGCGATGCAGACACCTTGGTCTATAAGTGATACCGAGGTGATCCTATCGCAGGCAAGCCAGCTCCCACATTTGGTTTCATCACTTCAGCAAAATCCTCAACATTCCCCGCTCAATCCCCATCAAAGTTCTGATAACGTGCGTCTATCGATTGCAGCCGGTATGCTTGGCCCGCAACCTCATGGACGCCCGCTATGACTCTTACAGAATTACGCTACATCGTGACCCTCGCCCAAGAGCAGCACTTCGGCCACGCGGCCGAGCGTTGCCATGTCAGCCAGCCGACGCTGTCGGTGGGTGTGAAAAAGCTTGAAGACGAACTCGGTGTGCTGATTTTCGAGCGCAGCAAGAGCGCCGTGCGCCTGACTCCAGTGGGCGAAGGTATCGTCGCCCAGGCGCAAAAAGTGCTGGAACAAGCCCAAAGCATTCGCGAACTGGCCCAGGCCGGCAAGAACCAGCTGACCGCACCGCTCAAAGTCGGCGCCATCTACACCGTCGGCCCGTACCTGTTCCCGCACCTGATTCCGCAACTGCACCGCGTTGCGCCGCAGATGCCGCTGTATATCGAAGAAAACTTCACCCACGTACTGCGCGACAAACTGCGCAATGGCGAGTTGGACGCGATCATCATCGCCCTGCCGTTCAACGAAGCAGACGTGTTGACCCTGCCACTCTACGATGAGCCGTTCTACGTGCTGATGCCGGCCTCCCACCCGTGGACGCAAAAAGACACCATCGACGCCGGCTTGCTCAACGACAAGAGCCTGCTGCTGCTCGGTGAAGGCCACTGCTTCCGCGACCAGGTACTGGAAGCCTGCCCGACCCTGACCAAGGGCAACGACGGCGCCAAACACACCACCGTGGAATCCAGCTCCCTGGAAACCATCCGTCACATGGTTGCGTCGGGCCTGGGCATTTCGATTCTGCCGCTGTCGGCTGTAGACAGCCATCACTACGCCCCTGGCGTAATCGCTGTACGCCCTCTCACGCCGCCGGTGCCGTTCCGTACCGTGGCGATTGCCTGGCGCGCCAGTTTTCCACGCCCCAAAGCCATTGAAATCCTGGCCGACTCGATCCGACTGTGTTCGGTGGCCAAGCCGCCTGCTGCGAGCTAAGTAGACGTATGACTGAGCTGTCGCAGGTGTCGGTGACGGCACTTAAAGGTGTCGGTGAAGCCATGGCCGAGAAGTTGGCCAAGGTCGGCCTGGAAAACCTCCAGGACGTGCTGTTCCACCTGCCCCTGCGTTACCAGGACCGCACGCGCGTCGTGCCCATCGGGCACTTGCGCCCTGGGCAGGATGCAGTGGTCGAAGGCACCGTCAGCGGCGCCGACGTGGTGATGGGCAAGCGCCGCAGTTTAGTTGTACGCCTGCAGGACGGCACCGGCGGCCTTAGCCTGCGCTTCTACCATTTCAGCAACGCGCAAAAGGACGGCCTTAAGCGCGGTACCCGCGTGCGTTGCTATGGCGAAGCACGCCCCGGCGCCTCCGGCCTGGAAATCTACCACCCGGAGTACCGTGCCATCACGGGTGACGAGCCGCCGCCGGTCGACACCACGCTCACGCCGATCTACCCGCTGACCGAAGGCCTGACTCAGCAACGCCTGCGCCAGCTGTGTATGCAAACGCTAACGATGCTCGGCCCCAAAAGCCTGCCCGACTGGTTACCTCTGGAGCTGGCGCGCGACTACCAACTGGCGCCGCTGGACGATGCGATTCGCTACCTGCATAACCCACCCGCCGACGCTGACGTCGACGAACTCGCACTGGGCCACCATTGGGCTCAGCATCGTCTGGCCTTCGAAGAACTGCTGACGCATCAACTGTCCCAGCAGCGCCTGCGCGAAAGCATGCGCTCCCTGCGCGCGCCGGCGATGCCCAAGGCCACGCGGCTGCCTGCGCAATACCTGGCCAACCTTGGCTTTGCACCCACCGGCGCGCAGCAACGCGTAGGTAATGAAATCGCCTACGACCTCAGCCAGCACGAACCCATGTTGCGGTTGATCCAGGGCGATGTGGGTGCGGGCAAGACCGTGGTCGCCGCCCTCGCCGCCTTGCAGGCATTGGAAGCTGGTTACCAGGTGGCGCTGATGGCGCCTACCGAAATCCTCGCCGAGCAGCACTTCATCACCTTCAAGCGTTGGCTCGAACCCTTGGGCCTGGAAGTGGCGTGGCTGGCCGGCAAGCTCAAGGGCAAGGTCCGCGCCGCAGCGCTGGAACAGATCGCGGGGGGCGCGCCGATGGTGGTGGGTACCCACGCGCTGTTCCAGGACGAAGTGCAGTTCAAGAACCTCGCCCTGGTGATCATCGACGAACAGCACCGCTTTGGCGTGCAACAGCGCCTGGCCCTGCGCCAGAAAGGCGTGGGCGGCCGGATGAATCCGCACCAGTTGATCATGACCGCCACACCGATCCCACGCACCCTGGCGATGAGCGCCTACGCCGACCTCGACACTTCGATTCTCGATGAGCTGCCGCCCGGCCGTACGCCGGTCAACACCGTGCTGGTCACCGACACGCGCCGCGTAGAAGTGATCGAGCGCGTGCGCGGCGCCTGCGCCGAAGGCCGCCAGGCGTACTGGGTCTGCACGCTGATCGAAGAATCCGAAGAGCTGACCTGCCAGGCCGCCGAGACCACGTTTGAGGACCTTACCAGCGCCCTGGGCGAGCTGAAGGTCGGGCTGATTCACGGGCGCATGAAGCCTGCAGAAAAAGCCGCAGTGATGGCCGAGTTTAAAGCTGGCAACCTGCAACTGCTGGTGGCAACCACCGTGATTGAAGTCGGCGTGGACGTGCCCAACGCCAGCCTGATGATCATCGAAAACCCCGAGCGCCTGGGCCTGGCCCAACTGCACCAACTGCGCGGCCGTGTCGGCCGGGGCAGCGCCGCCAGCCACTGCGTGCTGCTGTACCATCCGCCGCTGTCGCAGATCGGCCGTCAGCGCCTGGGCATCATGCGCGAGACCAACGACGGTTTTATCATCGCCGAAAAAGACCTCGAACTGCGCGGCCCCGGCGAAATGCTTGGCACACGCCAGACCGGCTTGCTGCAATTCAAGGTCGCCGACCTGATGCGCGATGCCGACTTGCTGCCTGCCGTGCGTGATGCGGCGCAAGCGCTGCTGGAGCGTTGGCCCGAGCATGTCAGCCCCTTGCTGGATCGCTGGCTCAGGCATGGGCAGCAATACGGCCAAGTGTGACGCCTGACTCACTTATCCAACCAACAGTTGTATCAAGCTGGTTATACTTCGATGACTGTACGAAATTGGATCAGGCCATGTCAGAAGTTGCCCTCGCCACAGCCCCACTGACCGCCCCGCCGGTCATTCGGGCTCTGCTCGCAAAGCTCGCCATCCCCTACACGGAAGTGACCGAAGACGCCGGCCTGAATCCCGCACGAAAGGTCCAGGCGGTACTGCTGGAAGATGCCGTGGGCGCACTCATGGTGCTGTTCCCGCAGAGCCAGTTGCTCGACCTCAACCGCCTGGCTGAACTCACCGGCCGCCGTCTCACGGCCGTGTCGCCGGACCGCATCGAGCGCATGCTGGCCAAACATGACCTGAGCTTGTTGCCGGGCCTGCCGGTCCTGACCAGCTCGCCGTGCCTGTATGAAGGCAGCCTGCTCAGCGAGCCAAGCCTGTTGGTACATTCCGGTGAAGCCGGGCTACTGCTGGAAATCGCCAGCAGCGATTTCAAGAGCATGCTCACCAAGGCCAGCGCCGGGCACTTCGGCGAGCCGCTGAGCAACATCCGCCCCAACCTCGACCGCCCAAACGATGACCGCGAGGAAATCACCCAGGCAATGCAGGCGTTCACCGCCCGCCGAATCCAGCAGCGCCTGGAAGCGACCATCGAGATTCCGCCGCTGGCCGACACCGCGCAGAAAATCATCAAACTGCGCGTCGACCCCAACGCCACCATCGATGACATCACCAGCGTCGTCGAAACCGACCCGGCCCTCGCTGCCCAAGTGGTGAGCTGGGCAGCGTCGCCGTACTACGCCTCGCCGGGCAAGATTCGTTCAGTGGAAGACGCCATCGTGCGCGTGCTGGGCTTTGATCTGGTGATCAACCTGGCACTCGGCCTGGCCCTGGGCAAAACCCTGAGCCTGCCCAAGGATCATCCACACCAGTCCACGCCTTACTGGCACCAGTCGATCTACACCGCCGCCGTCATCGAAGGCCTGACCCGCGCCATGCCGCGCGCCCAGCGCCCGGAAGCTGGCCTGACTTATCTGGCCGGCCTGTTGCACAACTTCGGTTACCTGCTGCTGGCCCACGTGTTCCCGCCGCACTTCTCGCTGATTTGCCGTCACTTGGAGGTCAACCCGCACCTGTGCCACAGCTATGTCGAGCAGCACCTGCTGGGCATCAGCCGCGAGCAGATCGGCGCCTGGCTGATGCGCTACTGGGACATGCCGGACGAACTGTCCACCGCCCTGCGCTTTCAGCACGACCCGACCTATGACGGGCAATATGCTGAATATCCGAACCTGGTGTGCTTGGCGGTACGTTTGCTGCGCAGTCGTGGAATTGGTTCCGGGCCGGATGAGGCGATACCCGACGCACTGATCGAACGTTTGGGCTTGAGCCGGGAAAAGGCTGAAGAAGTGGTCGACAAAGTACTGGATGCGGAAGTGCTGTTGCGCGAGCTGGCGTCTCAATTCAGCCAGGGCTGAAACTGTGGACGGTTACACGCTATCGCAGCATTGCTGCGACGGATCCCTTCGGCCTGGCTGAAGCACTAAGCTCTTCATTTATCTCGGGGTCCCATTTCCCCGAGGTTGATGAAAACACCCAACCATTGCAGATGCACGCCAAAGTTATACTTTGAAACTATCATTCAACTTAATAGTTTGCATCTCATTTCAAGAGACCCATTAAACGCATTACACCACCATCCCCCACGGATAAACAGCTGTTACTTTTTGAAGTCAAAATCGCCAGACAACAAATAGTTTTTTGACTAACATCTTTTCCTGTACACACAATTAAGTTAACTCACTCACCGCTCCCCATTTCGACACTCAAGCGTTTCGAACGAGTTAACCAAAACAAGTAACAAGTTACAACTTGTACAGGAATCAAATTATGATGATCGCCTCCAGTTCTTTCTCGTCCCTGTATGATATTTTTGCCGCAGCCACAAACGCAAATCAGCCTACAGCAAAGTCCAAGGACGTAAAAATAGAATATTCTCACACCCCTTTTACCGACACCGCAGAAATCAATGTAACGGGTGGTAAGTCCAACATCAGAATATCCGAAGATATTAATGGCGCATTTATTGCCAACATCAATGATGTCCTCTACGACCTGGGAATAGACAACAAAAGAACCAATGCAATAAAAATCAATACTGATAGTTTCGACGACACGATAATATTTGAAGATGGCGTCAAGGTTAAGGCCTATATTCATTCAGGGGCCGGTAACGACTATGTAAGAACAGGCGACCGCCGCAGTAGAGTAGACGCGGGGGACGGCGACAACGAGGTGCACTTGGGCGTCGAAGGCGGAACGGCGCGAGGCGGGAACGGTAATGACAAGCTGTACGGGGGAGGTATGTGGAATACGCTAGAGGGTGGAAGTGGAAATAATACTTTGTCCACAAGCCCGGACGCGCGCTCCACAACTTATATAACATCTGCTGGAGCAACGGATACGGTATCGGCTCTCGCTGGCATCGTAGATATTAAAGTGTCGGGCGGCGCCGACATTCACATCGCCGGCGGTCTTGAAAAACTCAGCATTTCGTTGGGTCAAAGCTCAACGGGCTCCACTATTACTTTGGATGACCCTCAGGACCTTCACAAGCTCCAACATATTCAGTCTGACTTCAAAATTCTTGGCAGCGTCCCTGACAAAGATGCGTTGCGGGTCAGACAAGACACATGAAGTTGCTAATACCCCCTTAGGGGTTCGCCCCTTGGCAACATCAACAACAGATTATTCTCAGGCAATCTCCACTGCACATACAACCACAGCAAGACCAGACTCACGGCTCAATCAGCTCCTGCTATTGAGACTTTCTATACCTTAATTAAATTTGGAACTCTCTTATGACCACCATCTCACCCTTCGCATTCACGCTCCTTCCAGCGCACTACCATCAGCCCAAGCCCATACAGAAAAGCCCGGTAACCATCATTCACGATGGAGATTCAAATGGTCAAATCGTCAACATCATAATCACTGATCGGCGGGCCGACATCAGGATTAACAAAGCTATTGACGGAAACCTCGTTGCAGTTATAAACGGCAGGCCACACGCGCTGGGTATACCAAACTCTGAACGTCATACCGTCAACATCACTACAGGCCACTACAATGATGATATAACCATCGATGACAATGTTATGACTTCAGTCCACGTAAAATCAGGAAGCGGTAGCGATTTTATAAAAACTGGAGGTGGCTTTGCTAACGTGGACGCCGGAAAGGGCGATGACCAAGTACAGCTCAGCACGGGTGGCGGGCATGCACACGGCGGGGCTGGCGACGACAAACTGTTTGGCGGCTCTGGCGATAGCAGGCTTTACGGTGACACGGGTGAAAACTACTTTTTCACCGATATAGCTGCACACGCACCCAAACTGACTCAAATATACTCATCGGGGACCAATGACAGAATACGCGCCCAAGCCGGCCAGGTGAACGTTACCGTTTACAGTGGAAAACCCAAAATTGATGTATTTCCAGATGCATCAGTTACCGTTGATCTTTATTCAAGCTCTGGCGGTTCTGAAATTAAGATTAAGAACAGTCATCTCAGGCCAAACAACGTCATCATTCCTAGGCTACGGAATACTGTTACCATTGTTGAAGATTAAATCAACTCTCCTCCATAGCAGTCGTTCGGGGCTCTTGCTGCCCCGACAGCCGACAACATTTAGCGAAGGCACCATCGCGCTTGATTAGTCCACATAAAGGGCGCAGGTAAAACCACATAATTAGCTCTGGATTCTGCTTATGTCTATTACATCCACCTCCCAAAACTTTATAACTAGCAATCCTATTATCTCCTACCCGCAACCTACAGCTACTGAGCCTTCTATAAATGTAAACGGCACTCTCACACCTCGCAGGGATCAATATGGCTCAGTATTGGTTGTAACGACTCCGGACCCAGGGGTACCCATAAACGTTATCGGCCGCGCCTATCACCCCGCCTCCGACATTAAAATTTACACAGGACACGTGGATGATAAGATCGATATAAAAGTTATGAATGATCGCGTAGTAGCTATTATCAATGGGCAAGCCGTCAACTTGGACATCAATGCTTCTAACTCCGACGGCAACCAAGGCAAACTGTTCATAGATAGCGGCGGCGGTGATGACAATGTAACGATAGGTCCTGACGTCAAGGTCAATGTAACCATTCACACTGGCCCAGGCAAAGACACCGTGAGCACGGGAGGCGGCTACGCTCAAGTACATCTGGGCGACGGCAATGATACCGGCAAGCTAGGCTCTGGCGGGGGAGAATTACACGGTGAAAACGGAGATGATATTTTAACAGGCGGTACAGGCAGTAATTTTATTAATGGTGGCGCGGGAAAAAACACCATAATGGGTGGTAAACCCAGCGACTCATCTCGAACGGCGATATCAGCCGTAGGAACAAGCGACACTATCATAGGCCGCTCTGACGACACGTATATTCAGACCAAGGCTCAATTCACAGTTATAAAACTTTACAGGCAATTTGATACCGAAGTCGATATTCATGAAACTGCCGGAAACACCGAAACCAATGAATATAAGAGCCGGCAACACGAGGCCGATGGAGATATACGGTTTTCAGGCAGATTCGACCCAACCAAAGACCGTCGAATACGCGTGAACCTAGAGGACTAACGGTCTCCTTACGCAGGCTCTCCTCGGGGCCTTCAGTGCCCCCGAGGACTCCAAAAAGCTACCTAGCTGTCTTTTTGCGCGGTTTCAAATACTTGGTCAGCCCCTGGAACCAGATCACCAGCGCCGGGTCGCCCTTGATCTGGATCGACTTGTCCTGAATCCCCGTCATGAACGCCAGTTGCTTGTTCTTCGCCTGCATCGTGGCGAAACCGTAGGCGGCATCTTTAAAGGCAATAGCAAAGGCCGGCGCTGGGTGAACACCTGAGCGGCTGGTGATGCGCTGGTCTTTGACGATGAAGTGACGGGCAACTTTGCCGTCGAGAGTCTGCAACTGGAACGCCAGGTCTTTGTCACCCAGCTGTTGCTGAAAGGCAGGATTGGTGCGGCTGGCTTTGCCCATCATCAGGCCCAGCACCCACAGAAGAAGACGAAATTTCATGCACACAGCCTCAGTGTATTTATTAAGTGGCCGCAGCAGTGTAACGATTTACCGACAGAACGCCACCGATCTCGCGCTTTAGCAGGAGATCGGCAGGCGTTTAACGCTTATAGCAACATGTTGCTTAAACGTTAGGGCACGGCACTGGCGCCCAGTCGGCCAGGTTCGGATCGCGGCAGGTGCCTTCGATCTGCGCCTTACCGGCGCTGGCGACCTGCTTGCTTTCAGCCTGCTTGGTTTGCACGGTCTGAATACTCTTCTCGGTGGTCACCGCTTCTTTCGGCACGGTTGGCAGCACCGGTTTTTTCGCGACTTTGGCAGGCGTCTTGCCTTTCTTCGCCGGCACCACCTGCGGCGTCGTGTCGGCCTGGGCCACGGTCACTACGTCAGCACGCTGCACACCCACTTGTTTCAGGTCTTGCTCGTAAGCCTGGGTGTAGTTGTTCAAGTCTTCGCTGGCCTTGCCGTTCACTGCAACGATCAGGTCATTGGACTCTTTCAAGCCAGCCACGATCTCCGCCAGGCGCTTGCGGCCTTCGGTGTCGTTGACGGTCTTGGCCTTGCGATCATTCACCAGCTTGGTGAATGCGCTCTGGTAGCACTGCTGGGATGCCTTGGCATACGCGGTGCTGCGGTCGATGTCAGAGGCGCTCTTGTTGAAGTCGGTGGAGTAGGACGCGATGCGCTGGTTGTCATCGGTGATCTGCTTCTGACGCTCGGTGTAGTAACCCGCCGCGCCACCCGCCAGGGCGCCGCCCGCTGCACCAATGGCAGCATTACGGCCGCGCTTGTCGGAGTCGCCGGTCAGCGCGCCCAGCAATGCACCGCCGGCTGCGCCCAGGGCGGCACCGGTGACGACCGACTTGGTCATGTTCGAATCGGTTGCACGCAGGTGCTGCACCGGCTCGTAGCAGTTGGGGTAGTACTCGACCTTGGTGCTCGACGCGACCTTGGAGGCCGGCGACGTAGCGCAACCTGTCAACACGGTGCTGAAACCGGCTGCGATCAGCAGCAGGTGACGCTTGGAAACCGCCTTACGGGAAAAAAGCATAGGTGTGTTCTCTGTTAAGTTTGACTTGCCCAGCACGGCCCACCGCCGCCTGAGTCCCTTCCAAGCTCGCCGCACAACCAACGGTCAAGACCGCTGACCGCTCGCTGCGAGCAGTTCCTTCAAGATCGCTGCCGGGTCGGCCCGCTGTTGCTTGCGGTAGTTGCCGACATGGCGAACGAACAGTGTCGCGCGCGTCACCAGGCTCTTGCCGAGCACTGGCTTGCGATCCAACTCTTCCTTGATCCTTTGAAACTGGGCCTGGATCACCGCATCGGTGTAGCGCGTGCCGGTTGCCAGGTTGTCGATATAAATCGCCACCGCGCCGTCGAGGGCGCTGCGGCCATTAGTGATGGCCATGTCGAACAGTTGCGCGCTGGCCTCATCCTTGTTGTCTTTGGCCTGCTGGCGGCTCTTCTGCAAGTTGGCCAGGCGGATGTTGTAGTTGCTGATGGTCTCGGCCACCAACGCGGCCGACTGGATAAGGTTGCCCGCCGCTTCTTCGCGTTGCTTGGCAATCATCGAGACGTTGCGTTTCAGCTCTTCGTTGACCAGGCCGAGTTCGGCTTGCAGCTTGGGGTCGACGCTGGCGGCGATGATGCTGTCCAGGCGCTTGGTCGGGTCCTGGGCGTCATCGATGGCGTCAGTCAGCGAGGCCAGGCGGCCTTCTTTCTGCCACTGGGCAAACAGTTCCTTGTAGCGCGAGCGCGGCGCCGACAGTGCACCGATTGCCACGCGAAAACCGGTGGTTTCGTTGCTTTGTTCGGTGCCATCGGCCGCGAACAACGGGTACTCGCGGCGCATGCCGGTAAACAGCGTGCCCTCGCCTTCCAGGTAGTTGCCACCCTTGACCACAAACCCGCCGTAGGTGCCCTGGCGGCGCCCGGCATGCACCAGCTGGAACGATTCCTGGACCATTTCTGCCGCGTTGCCGATCACGTCAAACAGGCCGATAGGGTTGGGCAATTTGGTACCGATGGGCATCAAGCGCGCCGCCTGACCGGTGCCGCCGGCGACCTGGTTGAACACCGCGTAATCTCCCAGCGGGCCGTCGCTTTCGCTGCCTTCGACGCGGCGTGGGAACAGGCGCCCTTCCAGCTCTTGACGGCTCACCGCCTGGCCACCGCGTGCGGCGTATTCCCATTCCACTTCGGTGGGCAGGCGCACAAAACCCAGGCCGCCATCTTCGGCCGAAGAACCGCGACCACTCACCGGCAGCAACTCACGGTGGTATTTCATCAGCCAGGCGCTGTACACCGCCGAAAAACGTTCAGCCTCGAAACGCGACAGTTTTACCTTGGGCAAACGCGCGGCCATGCCGGTCGGTGCATCACAGGCCGGAGCCGGTTCGCCGCTGGCCAGTGACTGTGCCTGGGACATCACCTGCGCATACTGGCGGGCCGTCACTTCGTACTTGCCGATGAAATACAGCATCGGCTTGAGCGGGGTTTTGGCGTCGGTTTTCGGCATCAACGGCGCGATGACTGTGTTCCAGCCCTTGGGCAAGTCCTTGAGGGTGAACTGGCCATTGATAAAGTCGCGGCGATAGCCGGAAATAAACGATTGCTGATAACCCGCCTCGCCTTCGGCAAAGGGGTAACCGAGGCTGATCTCGCGGTCATCCAGCGTGCCTTGGGCCAGCACGTAAGCGTAGCGAAACACCATGTTGCCTTCGCAGGGCAGCGGCAGGCTCACGTCATCGGGCAACGGTTTAGGGTTATCGAGTTTGTCACTCGCCTCATCGGCCCACGCCAGCGAAGCCAAGCTCAGCGCCACACAAGCGCCCAGTAACTTATACATCTCTGATTCCTTCAGAAGCCTGGACCCGCGCCACTCGCCAACCGCCACAAGCCGCCGCCACGGCGCTGACGCCGAGGATTGCAACCAGGGCCAGGCCGTAGTGACGCGCCAGCAGGTGACTGGCGTATTCGCCCGGCACCTGCACAAATAATTTATTCAAAGCTGCCTCGGCCAGGCCATACAGCCCGGCGCTGAGCACGGCGGCAAACCCTGCGCTGTACAGCGCCTGCAACACCACAAACAACAACAGCGCGCCGGTGGAAAACCCCAGCAGGCGCAACACCGACAATTCCCGCCGCTTGCGTGCAACCGCCGCCAGCGTCCCGGCGAAGATCGCTGCAAACGCCCCGGCCAAGGCCAACCCGGCAATAATCCAGAACACTAACGACAGGTTGCGGCTCAACGACTGCACTTGGGCAATGGTCTGTGCCTGAGTCGACACCAGCAGATTCTGCCCGGCGAAATACATCCGCAGCGGCTCCACATCGACGAGGTTGCGCGCGTAAAGTCGAAACGCCGGATACACACGCTGCTCGCTCACCCCAACTACATCCCCGTCCCAGCCCAACGCCGGTACGGCACGGCCATCGCGGTAATCTTCCGCCGCTTCCAGCAAGCCCAGATCCGCTAACAAGCCATCGCGGGCGAAGGCTTCCAACGGCAACACCGCCAGCACTTGCAGGCGCATACGCTGGGCTTCGACGCGCCCCGCCACTTGCCGTGCAAAACTGGTTTCCAGCCAGTCGCCAGGCCGCGCCGCGAGCTTTTCGGCGGCGGTGTGGCTCAGCACGATCTGGTCCAGGCCCCTGGGCATCGGCAAACCGCTGAGTAATGGATCACCCGCCGCCGTCGGCAGCATTTCCAACGTCAGCGTACCCACCTGCGCAGTCGCCGCGATTTGCCGGGTGCGCGGCACGGCAAACGCCACATCGCTGCGCTGGCCAAGCTGCTGGATAAATTCGCGGCTGAATCGGCCACCGCCCAATGGGATAATTTCACGGGTGGCCGGGTCGGTCTCCAAGCGTTCGGTCAAACTGCCAACCAGTCCAAATTTCAGGCCGAATAACACGAGTAAGGGCGCGATCACCGCCACCAGCGCCAGCACCGAACAGGCCGACAGCCAGGCGTCATTGCGGTAATCCTGCCAAGCCAGCGACGCCACCAAGCCGATGCGCATCAGCACACCTCCCCGAGCATGGCCGTGACGCCGCCATCAGGGTCACGACGGCAACCGATGCGCCGTACCTGCAAGCCACTGGCGCGGGCCAAGGGTTCGTCATGGGTGGCGATCACGCAGGCGGCACGCTGTTCGCGGGCCTGGGCCAGCAGCGCTTGCATCACGCGCTCGGCATTCAGCGGGTCCAGCGACGCGGTCGGCTCATCCGCCAGCACCAGCTGCGGCGCATGGGCCAGGGCACGGGCGCAACTCACGCGCTGGCGTTGGCCTACTGACAAATCCGCCGGTTTCTTCGCCAACTGGTCGCTGATCTCCAGCTGTTGGGCCAGGCGCGCCACGCTGCCATCATCTTTCAAACCGAGCAATTGCCGCGACAAGGCGATATTGCTGCGCACATCGAGAAAGCCCAGCAGGCCGCCGGTTTGCAGCACATAACCCAAGTGCTGGCAGCGCAGCGCAGCCAGTGTGGATTGCTGATCGGCACGCCACAGCCCACCGATGTCGGCCTGGTGAAATTCAAACTGTCCAACGTGATCCGGCGCCAACACCAGCGCCAACAGATCCAGCAAGGTGCTTTTGCCGCAACCACTGGGCCCGACAATCGCCAACTGCTCACCGGCACGCAGCTGCAAGGCCGGAATCAGCAGGCTGTAACGCTGGCTCCCCGTGCCCCGGCTTTTGTGTACCGCGCTCAAATTCAGCATTACGGCAGCGTCGACAACGGCACGCGGTACAACGCATCGCCCGGCTCGGCATCGCCGAAACGGACCCAGTTGGCCACGTCATTGTGGAAGGTTTCGTAGAGGCGGATTTTCGAATCCAGCTCGTCGATAAAGTCTTCCTGCTCGGCCACGCTCAGCGACAACCACAAATCCTGGGTCATGTTCAGCGACTTGCTGCGATACGGCAGGCCTTCCAGGTACTCGCCGAGCAGGCCGCCATCGGCCAGGTTGCCGCCCTTGCGCAGGGCCTGCGGGTCACGGCTCATATAAGCCGAAGCGCTGGCAATTTCCTGGAAGAAGTCCTTGGGCGAGGTCTGGGTTTTGCGCGCGGCATCCACGATCAGTTTCAGCGATTGCTGCAGGTCGTTGAGCTGCAACTTGGTGAGCATCACGCACACCTGGAACGCCGGCAGCGCCGGGTTGGTCAGGTCGCGGTCGGCGGTCCAGGCGCTGACCAGTTGCGGCGCCTGGCTTGCGGTTTTGCGGCCAAGGAAGTCCATGTGCATGGCGTAGCCGACCGCTGCGGATTTATCCGCCAGGCTCGGCGCGCCGCTCAGCAACGGTACCGGTTGCTGCGTGTCGCTGCGGACTTGGTGCACCAGATTGGCGAACACCGTGCCGATCTCATCCACCCGCTCACCCAGCTTGTGCACATCCCCACCGGGTACCGGCGTGTAGAGGTCGCCGATCTGCGGGTTGGCGTCGGCGGTGAGCACGCGGTACTGGGTTTCGGCACCGGCGTGGGTTTTCTTGCCGGCGTCGGTGCGCAGGTGCAGGGCGTAAATCTTGATCTGCTTGCCGAGTGCCGCCTGACGCACTTCGGCTTCGTTCATCTGGGTGGCGGCGAACGGATCGTTTTTGCGCAGCGCACCGGCATCGGTGACCAGCAGAATGATGCGCCCGCCATAGCCGGACCAGTCCATGCCATCGACCGCCTGCATGACCCCTGCAAATGCATCTTCGTTGAACGAATGGCTGGACACCGTGGACGCTTTGACCTGACGCGCCATGTCGAGGAAGCGCTGCGGGTCGCGGCCCTGATCCAGGGTGATAAGCGTCTTGGCGACGTATTCCAAACCGGGGGTTTTCTTGATGCTGTTGCGAAAGCCCACCAGCCCGAAGCTCACGCTATCAAGCTCGCCGCGCTCGGCAATGCGGGTTTGCAGCTCATGCACCACATCGCGAACCTGATCGATGTAAGGCTGCATCGAAACCGTGGTGTCGACCACCAACACCACCGCCGTGCGGAAAGCGTCCGCGGCGATCGCTTTGGTGGCCGGCCTGGCCGCCGTGCTGCCCGGGTCGATGGACGCCACATTGAGTAACTGCACCGGCTGGCCGTTTTCGTCGAAGCTCTCTTTGGAATCAAAAATCGGCAGCAGGTAAAACTGGTTTTGCGGCACGGCGCTGGCCGTCGGCTCAAGCGCCAGCACCTGTTGATTGTCGTCGCTGTTCTTCTGCGCCTTGGCCAATACGTTTTTGGCGGCGGCGGGATCAGCCAGCAGCTTTTCCACCTGCGTCGATTGGCGCAGGAACATCACTGGCGCTCGACCCGAACGCTCGGTGAACTTGAGCACCAGGCTTTGCTTCCAGTCGCTGACTTGAGCGGCGGGCAACCAACCATCGCTGCGCCCATCGGTAGCGGCACCGACGCGCACCCACGGGCTGCCGTCAATGTCTTTGCGCTGGTAAACGTAGAGCACCGAAAACGCCGGCAGGGCTTCACCTGCTGCACCACCGGCATCATGGGACAGCTTGGCGCCCGGCTTGCTGAGTACGCGCTGGAACAAGGTCTTTTTACCAGCCATCAGCAACGGCCGCTGGCCGCCATCCGCCTCGGCTACCACCGGTTTTACCTGCGGCGGCGGTGTGGTCTTGGGCACTACGGCAACGGGCGGTTTGGCAGGTTCATCGCTGCCACTCAGCCACCAATAACTGGCGCCACCAATGGCCAGCGCAACCGCCACGGCTACAGCCGCCAGCGCCAACACAGGTCCACGGCGCTGCTCGGACACAGCGCGGTGTTGCGTTGGCGTCACCACCGGCTGACGCACCGGTTGCGGCTGGGGTTTTTCGGTCGGAATCTCAATGGAAACTGGCGTCATTCCGGCCAAGTCAAAACTCAGCGGAATCGGCAACGGCCGCACCAGCGTGGCTTCCGGCGAATCTGCCGGCAGTTGGTCCAGCGCGCGCAGCAACGCCGCCGCATCCGGAAAACGCTCGGCCGGATCCTTGGCCAGCAGTTTGCGTAGCACGTCCTGATAACGGCCATGGTGCACCGGCAATTCCGGCAACGGCTCGGTCAGGTGCGCCAACGCCGTCGAAAGCGCATCGGTGCCGTTGTACGGCAGCTTGCCGACGAGAATCTCGTAGAGCACCACGCCCAACGCATACAGGTCGGCGCGGCCATCGATTTCCTGGCCACGCGCCTGCTCCGGGCTCATGTAGCTCGGCGTGCCCACGGCAAAGCCGGCTTGAGTGAACTGGGTGCGATCGTCCAGGGACTTGGCGATGCCGAAGTCCGAGAGCACGGCAGTGCCGTCAGCGCGAAACAGGATGTTCGCCGGTTTGACGTCGCGGTGTACCAGCCCTTGGGCATGCGCATAGCCCAACGCCGAAGCAATCTGGCGGATCAGCGTCACGCCCTGCTCCGGCGTCAGGCCGGCGGCGATGCGCTCTTTGAGCGTGCCGTTAGGCAGGTATTCCATGGCCATGTAGTACAGCTCACCGACATTGCCGATGTCATGGATGGTCACCGTGTGCGGGTGCGACAAACGCGCCAGGGTCTTCCCCTCACGCAGAAAACGCTCGCAAAAACTCGGGTCGGCCGCCAGCGCCGCCGCCATCACCTTCAAGGCCACCTTGCGCTCCAGCGAGCGCTGGGTCGCCAGGTACACGCTGGCCATGGCGCCTTCGCCGATCTCGCCTTCGATGTCGTAGCCCGGGATCACAATATTCATGGCGAGACCTTCACGACAATGGCAGTGATATTGTCCGGCGCGCCACGGTTGAGCCCCAGGTGCACCAGGCTGCGCACGATTTCGTCCGGCGCGTCGTGGCTCAGCACTTCACGAATTTCATAATCTTCGACGGTCTTGTTCAGGCCATCGCTGCACAGCAGGTAGCTGTCGCCGGGGGAAATCAACAGGTCAGCCACCGCCACTTCCAGCTGGGCTTCCACCCCCACCGCGCGGGTGACGATATTGGCGCGAGGATGCACGCGCGCGTCGGCTTCGCTGAGCAGGCCGCTGTCTTGCAGGTCTTGCACGTAGCTGTGATCGCGGGAAATGCTGTCCAACTGCCCCTCGCGCAGGCGGTACAGGCGACTGTCGCCAGCCCATAAACACACGCCACGCAGGCCACGTGCGGCGAGCACCACCACGGTACTGCCCATCATGGTCACGCCACGGTTGGCGGTTTCCTCACGCACGCTGGCGTTGATGCGGATCAGGTCATTGCGCAGCGCCGCCGAATATTCATCCAGAGAGCGCCCTACCGGCACATTGCGCAGGCTGTCGACGATCAAGCTGCTGACGTAATCGCCGGCCGCATGCCCGCCCATGCCATCGGCTACCACCCACAGGCGGTTTTCCGGCAGGTCCAGGCACGCATCTTCATTGACCTGGCGCACCATGCCCACATGGCTTTTGCTCGCGGATTTAAACGTCGCCCCCATCTACACCACACCTTCTTGTCCGAGCAAAAACTGCGCAAAATCGCCGGCAGCAGGCAAACCCTGGCACCGCAATAAACCTGGGGAAATACGTTCTGAACCACGGCCCCACCACAGGCTGGCGCCTTCACAGGCCTGCTCGGCCAGTGCGGTCATGCGGCTGTGGGGCACGGTGGCGGCGACCCGTTGCAGGCCCGCGAAGCGGCTGCCCACCGCACGCGGCCTACTGGCCGGGATGCCCAGGTTATCGAGGCCGTCGTTGAAACTTTCAAAGGTCGTGCCAGCATCCAGGCTGCTGAGCAACAGCTCTTCGGCCTGCTCAAACCATGTATCCGGCCCGCCCACCAGGGACGCCGGATTAGTGTCGTGATCGAGCAACGCCACCACCGCCAACGGGAAATAGCGCCCGACCCGATCAATGCTCGGCATCACCACACCCGTCGCCGCATCCGGCCCGCACACGCCCGGCGCCAACACAAAACGCCACAACGGGCTGACCAGATAGACGTTGAGCCAATCGCCGCCCAGGCTGTTCTGGCTGGCGAGCAAACCTGCGGCCAGCCAGCTGTCCCACGGGCCGATAAAACTCTGCGGCAAGGCGCGGCTGACAAAGTCACCGCGGCTGGCCAACTTGCCGTAGAAGCCGAGCGTGGTCATAACCGCTCCGGCAGGCTGAAGCCACTGAGTACGCGGCTCTTGAACGGGTTGAAGGCGCTGTTGGCGCGCAACTCGTAGGCGATGCTCGCGCCATCGACCCGCAGACGCAGGTTGAAGCGGTCCGGCGAATTGCCGGCGCTCAGGTCCGACTGCTCCAACAGACGGAACCACGCCCAAGGGCCGTCCAGGGTCACGCCGGAACGGCCGCTGGCTGACGGCGGCATGATCGAAATACGCACCACGCCGATGCTGCCGGGGTTTGGCCATTGCATCGCCACCGGGCGGCTGGGGCCGTGGTCGTAGCTCAGTTGCTGGCCGTCGAGGTCGAGCAGGAACTGGGTGATGGTCGGGTCCATCGACACCGGCTTGAGCTCGAAACGCACGATCGGCTGAGTGCCCCCCGATCTAAAGAACGCGTCACGAATAGCCGCCGCACGCTGGAAGGTTTGCAGCACGCCCGGTGCAATCCCAAGCTTCTGCGCCGCGCCCGGCTGCCAGCGCCAGGTCTGCGCGGACGTATCCACGTAAGGCTGCAGGTATTTGCGGAAGTAGTTATCCATCACCCCGCCCACGCCGAAGAACTGGCCGAAGTCATCCAGCGTGGCGTCCCGCGCGCTGCCCGGCGACATCGGATAACGCCCCGCCAGAGACTGGCGATACACGTTGACCACTTCACTCACCCACGCCGCATTCAGCTGGTTACGCACCCCGCCCATCATGCTGTTGGTGGTGGAGTTGACCACCGACTTAACCATGCCCAGCACCAGCGGCGGCTGGCGTTCGGCATTCAGGCTGACCCGCGTGGCCGCAGCCGCCGCCTGGTTCTTGGCTTCGCCGAGCAAGGCGTCGCCACTGGCGCCGACCATGGCGCTGACTTGCACATACAGCGCGTTCATGTCCGCCAGCAGACCGTCGATGGCCGCTGGTTCGCCTTCGTTTTTGCTGACGATGCTATTGAGTTCGGCAAAGTGCGCGGTCACCGGGTCATCCGCAGCGGCAGGTGCATTGGCCGTCGGTTGCTCCTGGCCGAGCAGGCTGCCGAGGCGCTCCTTGAGCTTGTCGACACCGCCTTCTACCGGCACGCCTTCGGCGGCCAGTTGGCGTTCTTCAGCCTGCAGGTCAGTCTCTTTGGCGACAGCTACCAGCAGTTTTTTCAGCGGCGAGGTCGGGCCGGAAATTACCCGCAGCACATCGGCCGCCTGGGCCACGCTGGTGATCGGCACAAAGTCGATGTCCGCAAGCAACGCATCCCACTGGCGCTGGTAGTCCTGGAAGTACAGGCGGCGCACATCGGCGGCCAGGCTCACCACGTTCTGCTGATCGGCTTGCTCGCGGCCCAGCACCCATTGCTCTTCGGCCAGGGTGCCGCTCTGGTTCAGGCTGCTGAACAGGAACGCCTGGCGATAGCCTTTGGCGGTGAAGAACCCACTCAGCGGTTCGCCCAATGGCTTGCCGCTTTTACGGCTGAACACCAGCGCAGCATCACGGCCGGCGGCTTCGTTGAGGCGAAAGTCCGCAATGCCCTCGGGCAGTTTCTGGCGTTTGACCCGGTCGTAAACACGCTGTGCAACCGGCAGCTGTTGCAACTGGCGACGCAGGTCGTCGATCAAGCGTGGGTCAAGACGCGCATTGGGCGGGTGGCGGTCGAACAGCGCCTGCAAGTGCCCGGTCAACGCCTGGCGCTGATCGGCCGGCAGGTCACGTGGCAGGTTGCGGTCCCAGTCCAGGGCGATCCAGGCCTTGATGAAGTCCGGGTCGTAATGCTCGCTGTCGGCGAGCATCAGATAGGCCTTGAGACCCTCGTAAAGGAAGTCGGACGTGCCGCCGCCGTGCAGTTGTTCTTCGATGCGCGTCACGAGTCGCGGCGCGAACACGGCGATCAATAGCTTGCGGTAGACGCTGGCGGATTCGGCTTCAAGCATGTCGCCCTGATACAGGCCCAGGCCTTCTGACCAACTCGGCGAATCACCCGCAAGGCTCTTCACCGCGTTGAGCAACGGCAACACGGCCAGCACTTCGCGCTGCGCCGGGCTGAGGTTCTGTACGACCTGGCCCAGCGGCGCGACCTTCTGATCAACCTGGGCGATATACGCCTGGTTGGCGCGATAACTCACCCACCACAGGCCACTGACCACCACCACCAAGGCGACGGTAGCTGCCAGCACACCGCGTGCAATCCACTTGCGACGGCGCTCGACTTTCGGGTTCACACCCACCAACCCACGCTCGGCAAACGCCACGGCAGTGAAGAGTTTTTCGATGAAATAACTGCGCCCGGTGCCGCTCTGACGCGCCAGGTGCTGGCGGTCCAGGTTCATGCTCTGGGCCATGGCGCCGATCAGGCGATCAATCGGGCTGCCTTCCTGGGTGCCGCTGGTGAAGTACACGCCGCGCAGCAACACGCGCTCTTCGAAGGCATTGGGTTTGAACACGCCTTCGAGGAAGCTTTGCAGGCAATCTTTCAACGCGCCGAACTGCTGCGGGAAGCCGTAGATCAGGTCGCGCCGTGCCGGGTCGCGCTCTTGTTGCAGGCGTTCCACCAGCCGTTCGTTAAGCCGCTGTTCCAGGCCCGCGAATTCGCTTTGCAGATGGGCCAGCGGGCTGTCGCTGTTTTTGCCGTCGTCCAGGGCGAAGGTCATGCCCCACACCTGGGCGCGGTCTTCCTTGCTCAGGTTGTCGAAGAACTCCATAAAGCCCGGCACCAGGTCGAGCTTGGTCAGCATCAGGTAGATCGGGAAACGCACGCCCAACTGGGTGTACAGCTCCTGGATCCGCAGGCGAATCGCGGCGGCATGGGCGGCGCGTTCGGCATCCGTACCGAGCAGCAGATCCGAGAGGCTGATGGCGATAAACGCGCCATCAATGGGCCGACGCGAACGCTGCTTTTTGAGCAGGTCGAGAAAGCCCAGCCACGCGGCTTTATCCACTGTGGAGTTGCTGTCCTGGGTGGTGTAGCGGCCAGCGGTATCGAGCAAAACGGCCTGGTCGGTAAACCACCAATCACAGTTACGCGTACCGCCAACGCCACGCACGGCACCGGCGCCCAACTGGGCAGCCAGTGGAAAGTGCAGGCCGGAATTGACCAGCGCGGTGGTCTTGCCCGAACCCGGCGGGCCGATGATCACGTACCACGGCAGCTCATAGAGGTTGCGGCGCTCATCACCGCCCAGCTTGGCCTTTTTCAGCAATGTCAGGGCTTCGTCCATGCGCTGGCGCAAGGTCGACAACTCTTCGGCCGTGGCCACGCTGTTGGGGTCAGCCGGGGTTTCGGCGGCGAGGCTGCGCATCACTTCGGCGGCCTGGCGGCGCGCCTGGATAATGCGCACTACGCGGTAGGCGATCCACAGCGCAAACACCAGAATGATCAGCGCCCAGCGCCGCCCTTCCGGCATCAGCACATCGAGCAACGGCCCCACAAACCAGATGATCAGGCTCAGGGCAATCAGGCCCAGTACGGGGATCACCCAGCGAATCATGAAACTGAAAAACGCCTTCACTCGACGCCCTCCGCCAGTACGGTGATTTCAACCCGACGATTGCGGGCACGGCCTTCGGCAGTGCTGTTGGTAGCCACCGGCTCGGTGTCGCTGCGGCCTTCGGCGCTGAAGCGATCCGCCTGGCCGGTCTTGGCCGCCAGAATTTCCAGCACCGACTTGGCGCGTGCTTCGGACAATGCCCAGTTGGACGGGAAACGCAGCGTGGCAATCGGGCGATTGTCGCTGTGCCCGGTGACACGCACCTGGCCCTTGACCTTGCGGATGGCGTCGGCGATGCGCAGCATCAGCGGCTCGAAATCATCGCGGATGCTGGAGCTGGCAGACGCGAACAGTTCATCGCCACGGATCGTCACCACGGAGCGGTCAACTTTGTCTTCCACCGCCACGCGGCCCGCCTTGATGTCTTCCACCAGGAAGCCGGCCAGGCGCGGCCGCTCGATGACTTTGGGCTGCGCCACCGGGCGGTCGATGGCCTGCACCGGAATCTCGCCCAGGGCATGGATATTCTTGAACACCGGCTCCGCATCCGACGCCAGCTTCATGCGCAAGCCAAACAGCAACGCCAGCAGCAGCGCCAGGCCGATAGCCACGGCGATCCACGGCGGCATGAATTGCGCCAGGCGATCACGCGCCACGGTCACGCCGCGCCAATGCGGCGACAGCTCGCGCTCGTGCTCGCCACGCGCACTGCGAATCGCAGCGGCGGTGCGCTCACGCAGGGCTTCCAATTGGCTGCGGCCATCGTTCATCACGCGGTAGCGGCCTTCAAAACCCAGGCACATGCACAGGTACAACAGCTCCAGCAGGTACAGGCGCTCACGCGGGCTTTGCAGGCAATGGTCGAGCAACTGGAAGACTTTCTCGCCGCCCCAGGCTTCGTTGTGCACGGTGATCAACAAGCTCTGCTTGCCCCAGTCGCTGGCACTGCCCCACGGCGTGCTAAGCACGGCTTCATCGAGCGCCGTACACAGCGCGTAACGCGCCAGCAGCACTTCGTTGCGCGCCACGCCGGCGGCCTCGGCGCGTTCTTCGAACTGGCGCAGGTAGGCCAGCAACTGCGCACGCAGGCTGGCCGGCGCTGGGTGGGCGATGGTGTTGCGCAGGCGCGTCAACAACGCCAACAACGGCCCGGCGGCGCTTTCCAGCGGGTTGAGGCCCTGGCTTTTGCCGGTGAGAATCGGTGCCGCCGGCATCGACAGCGGTGCCGGTTCAGCACGTGCAGGTTCTGGCGCACGGCCCCCTGGGCGCGGCATGAACTGGGTGCGGTCATCATCATTGGGATGCATCGCGGATTATCCTCGGATCGCCCAGAAGGCCAGGTTCAAGCCCGGGAACTGCCCGGCGATATGGAAGGCAAACCCGCCGGAGTTGTTCAGTTGCTGCCAGTGCTCGCTGCCACGGTCCAACTCGTAATAGGTGCTGCCTGCGTGGTACGGGATCTGGCGTGGCGCAACCGGCAACGGCAGCAGGCCGATGCCTGGCAATTGCAGGTTGACCATGTCGCGGATGTGTTCCACCGAGCCGACTTTGCTCTGCTGGCCGAAGCGTGCGCGCAGGGTCTCGCCGGGCACGTCGGCACGCACCACGAGGATGAAACTGGCGCTGTCGAGCAGGGTTTTGTCGGCGAGCATGGCCACGTGGATGCCGTAGGCTTTTTCCACAATCGGGATCGGCGTGGCTTTGCTGTCGATCAGCATCGACAGGGCTTCACGCAACGCCGCCACCACCGGGGCGAAGCTCAGGGACAGGTCGTCGTGCTGGTATTGCGGGTATTCCTGAGGGCGACGACCTGAGGTTGAAAAGGTCGAAAACTCACCGGCCAGGCTCACCAGCTCGCTGAAGAATCGCTCTGGGTGCAACGGGCTTAACTGGCTCAAATGCTGGATCAGCGGCTGTGCCCGGTTGACCAATTGCAGCAGCATGAAATCGGCAATTTCCGACGCCCCACCCGCACCCGAGGCGACCACGCGGCCCGCCAGGGCCTCGCCGCGCTGGTGCAGCAGGCCGAGCAATTCGCTGCGAAAGGCCGTCAGCGGTTTGCTCGCGGCCACGTCCAGCACCGGTGGGATGTAAGTGTCGTCGAGTACCAGCGCGCGGTCGGCGCGTTTTTCCTTGATGCGCACCAGGCCGATGGCGGCGTAGTCACTGATGCCGTCCTGGGCGGTCAACAGGCGCAGCGCTCGGGAGCCAACGGCCACCGGCGCGCGGTTTTCAAACGGGGCGTTGTCGTCGCGCACTTCGCGCACCTGGCTGACGTAGCGCGCGGCTTCCAGCGCTTCGCCTTCATCCACTGTGTCGCGCGCACCGGCGCGCTTGAGCGGCAACGCCAGGTACACCAGGCCATCGCGCAGGTTGTCGTCGATATTCAGCGGGCTCGGCGCCAGGTCGTCCTGGGGGATATTGAACGGTGTGCCGTCGGGCAACAGGCCACGCGCCGACACGATCGCCAGCTTGCCCTGGGCCAGCAGGCCCTGGTCAATCAGCAACTCGGAAAAGCCCCAGGCACCGGCGGACAACGGGCGGCTGCGCGCGTCGATGAGGTTTTCCAGGTAACGGTCATGCTGCTGGAAGTGCTGCGTTCCGATGAACATGCCTTCCGACCAGACCACGCGATTGTTCCAGGACATGGGGACTCCGAGGGTTTCTTATTGGGCAGGGCTGGATGGGGGAACCACGACGTCGGCGCGCACGGCGCGCACATCGAGGCTGATCTGGTATTCGGTGTATTGGCGCGCCGGAACGCTGAGCACCGTGCGCCATTGCGCGCGGTCCAGTTCGCGATAGCCCACCAGCAAGCCGATCTGGCGTGTGGAGGGGTCAAGGTCGCGCTGAATGCTCAGTTGCTGGCCGGGCTGGATCATCACTTCATCCTGGTCCAGCAGGTCCAGGCCAAGGGTGGATTGCGCGCGATCAGCCAAGGCGAAGTAGTCGGAGCGACTGAAGGTGGCGGCGTTTTTCAGCTCAAAAATACGCACCCGTACCGGCGCGGCCTGGCCGTTGGCGCCGGGGTTCAGCCCGGCAATGGCGTGAAAGTGCAGCTCGACGGCGGCAGTGCCTGCTTGCGCCTCAGCGGCAACCTCGGGTTTGACCGCGTCCTTGGCACACGCCGTCAGCAACAGCGCGGTGGCGGCTGCGAGTAAAAACCTGGGAATCATCCTGCGTCCTCAATGACGTACTTAGCTATCCGTTTTATCCATTATTGCGGCGCGTTTTAGCGTCGCTGTCGTGCGCTGTGTTCTTCGTAAGCCCGGCTGAATTCACGACCGAACAAGTCCTGGAAATCTTCCTGGGCCTCACGGGAAATATTGCTGTAGAGCTCGGTGAACTGCTGCCAGTACTGCGCCTGGCGCGAGCCGTTGAACAGGCTCGACAGCCCGGCGGGCTTGCCCATGCGTTCTTCCAGCTGTGCCGGTTCAAAACGCGTGAGCAGGTGCTTGATCGCCGCTTCCACACCGGCCATCACCGCCAGTTGGTGAGCGCGCAGGTCGTCGAAACTGTCGCGCACGGCAATGTCCGGCGCCATAAACGCTTGGTTTCCATGACGAAGCAGCAGCAGTAAGGCTTCGTCAGCATTCGGCGCAAATTTCAACGGGTTGTTTTCAGCCGGTTGGATCATGGTCTGCTGCATGCGGAACTCGCCTTTGAGGCTGGCGCGGGCACGCAACACATCGATCAACCCTTCGACCATTAGGCGGTAGCTGCGGCCGATGCTTTCCATCTGTGCTTCGGCTTGAGCCTTGTCGAGGCGCAACTGGTCCAGCCCGGCGCCGCGCAGGAAGGCTTGCAGCAAGTCGGGCTGTTGGGTGATGGCCGGGGCGGTTGGCTGGACGACCGGCGCTGCCGGCGGTTCAGGTGGCGCAACCGGCGGTGGCGTTGCAACAACGGGCGCGGGCGTGTCGCCGAACAAATCCCAGTCTTCGGGAATCACCGAGCCCGACACCACGGGATTTTCGACCACGGGCACCGCGACCGGCGTTGGCGGACGAAAATCGTGCTGCTCGCTGGGTACGTGGTCCGCCACGGTAGGCGGCGGTACGGTGGTCGGAGTGAGGAAGTCGAACAGGTCGGGCAACGTGTCCATCGACGACGCGCCCTGAAACTGCGGCGCGATCACAGGCACGGGTGCGGGTTTGTTCGCCACCGCGCCCATCAGCGCTTCAAAACTGTTCGGCGAATCGCCAGTAAACGGTTGGCTATCAAGCGCTTGCACGTTGAAATCGATACGCGCCTGGATCTCGTAATCGCCGATGCGGATCAACTCGCCATCTTGCAACGGCTCGCTGTTCCCTCTACGCATTCGGATACCGGCGTTAACCAGCTCCACTCCGTTTGTACTGTTATCGGTTAGATAGTAACGGCCATCTTTGTATTGGATAACGCAATGTTGCGAGGAGACTAACCGCTCTGGATCGGGCAATACCCAGTCATTGTCGGAACTGCGGCCGATAGCCATCACGCCCTGATTCATGGACTTTTCAGGGCATTGACCCGGGGTGATCTTGTGATAACTAGTGATAGTCAAACACAGCGACATCTTGCCTCCTTGCTGATACATCGCGCGCGGTCTATTCCAAGGGAGAGCGCTTCCCGCAAGCACCCTGCCAAGTCGTGCAAACGACCGTAAAATCTGCTTTTGTCAGCATGATTGCTGATCTTAACCGGCTTCTGTGACAAAAATCCTGTCTGGGGGCGCCGTCAGACCCGTCAGTCGCGCAGTGTGTTAAACACCGCACATCTGTCACAGAGGGCGAATAGCTTACCTTGACAACGCGTAACTACTACACCAAAAATGCACAACTTCTTGAACATAAGTGATGGCACCGTAGTGGCACGCTGAGTATATGACCAAGAAAACATGCAAAGTTCATTGCGCAACTAATGCATGAATTGCCCGCCATCTAACGGGCTGATAAGGAGATCGAATCAAGTGGATGTGCCGTTGCTGCTCGCCGCCGTTTCCGCGACTTCGCCCTGTGGCGAAGACCTGGAATATGACGCGCAATTCCTTCAACTGGAACGTGATGCCAAGGGCCAACCCGAGCGCAGCATGGGCGACTCGATCTTGCCCGCCGAACCACCACAATGGCGCAGCATCCAGCAGCAAAGCCTCGATTTGTTGCAACGCAGCAAAGACCTGCGTATCACCCATTTCCTGTTGCAAAGCTCCCTCGCCCTCCAGGGTGTGGCCGGGCTTGCCGAAGTCCTTAACCTGATCAACGCGCTGCTGCGCGAATACTGGGCCGAACTGTACCCGCGCCTGGATGCCGACGACGATAACGACCCCACGGTGCGCATCAACGCCCTGTCTGGCTTGACCAGCGACGCGACCATCCGCCTGCTGCGCGAGAGCATCCTCACGCGCTCGCGCACGTTCGGGCCGGTGAGCCTGCGCGCGGCGCTCAACGCCAGCGGCCTGTCGAACTTCCCGGATGAACAACTCGGCGCCCAGCAACTCAACGCCGCGTTCCTCGACAGCGACCCCGAGCAGCTGCAAGCCACCCGCGACGCCTTGAGTGCCGCGCGCGCCGCCTGCGAAGCCATCGAACAACAGGTCAGCGACCAAGTCGGCTCGGCCCAGGGCGTGGACCTGAGCCTGTTGAAACAGCCGCTCAAGCAGGCGCTGCAGATCCTCAATCAAGCCGTACCCGACCCTGCAGGCAGCAGCGAACCCGAGGCCGTCAGTGAAGACGATGCCCCCTCGGCCGATTTCGCCGCCGCCCCCGCCGCACCGCGCCCAACGGGCGACATCGCCACCCGCGATGATGTGCTGCGCAGCCTCGACAAAATCCTTGCGTACTACACCCGGCACGAGCCTTCGAGCCCGTTGCCGGTGCTGTTGAACCGTGCGAAGCATCTGGTGCACGCCGACTTTGCGGCCATCGTGCGCAATCTGATCCCCGACGGCATGTCCCAATTTGAAAACCTGCGCGGCCCGGAAGGCGAGTAAGCCGCCGGACTGTGCAGTAACAACACCGTCGCTCAAGCGACCAGGAGCAGCAACGTGGCGAAGCAAAGTTCTCAGAAATTCATCGCGCGCAACCGTGCGCCTCGAGTGCAGATCGAGTACGACGTCGAGCTTTACGGCGCCGAGAAAAAGGTCCAGCTGCCCTTCGTAATGGGCGTGATGGCCGACCTCGCCGGCAAGCCTGCCGAGCCGCTGGCGCCTGTGGCTGATCGCAAGTTCCTTGAGGTGGACGTCGACAACTTCGACTCGCGCCTCAAGGCCATGCAGCCACGCGTAGCCTTCCACGTACCGAATGAGCTGACCGGCGAAGGCAACCTGAGCCTGGACATCACCTTCGAAAGCATGGACGACTTCAGCCCCGCCGCCGTGGCCCGCAAAGTCGATTCGCTCAAGCAATTGCTCGAAGCCCGCACCCAATTGGCCAACCTGCTGACCTACATGGACGGCAAGACTGGCGCCGAAGAAATCATCATGAAGGCGATCAAGGACCCGGCACTGCTTCAGGCACTTGCCAGCGCGCCTAAGCCAGCAGGGGATCAGTAATCATGACCGACAATACCGCCCGCGAAGGCTCCCAGATTCTGGGGGCTACCGAAGAAGCCAGCGAGTTCGCCAACCTGCTGCTGCAAGAATTCAAACCCAAGACCGAGCGTGCCCGCGAAGCCGTGGAAACCGCTGTACGCACCCTGGCCGAACAGGCTCTGGCGCAGACGGACCTGGTCTCCAATGACGCGATCAAGTCGATCGAATCGATCATCGCCGCCATCGACGCCAAGCTCACCGCCCAGGTCAACCAGATCATCCACCACCCGGATTTCCAGCAACTGGAAAGCGCCTGGCGTGGCCTGCACTACCTGGTCAACAACACCGAGAGCGATGAGCAGCTGAAGATTCGCGTGCTCAATATCGCCAAACCTGAACTGCACAAGACCTTGAAGAAATTCAAGGGCACGGCGTGGGACCAGAGCCCGATCTTCAAGAAGATGTACGAAGAAGAATACGGCCAGTTCGGCGGCGAACCTTACGGCTGCCTGGTGGGCGACTACTACTTCGACCAGTCCCCGCCAGACGTAGAGCTGCTGGGCGAGCTGTCGAAAGTCTGCGCCGCCATGCACGCCCCGTTCATCGCTGCGGCCTCGCCGACCGTGATGGGCATGGGCTCGTGGCAGGAACTGTCGAACCCGCGCGACCTGACCAAGATCTTCACCACCCCGGAATACGCCGGCTGGCGTTCGCTGCGTGAATCGGAAGACTCGCGCTACATCGGCCTGACCATGCCGCGCTTCCTGGCGCGCCTGCCGTATGGCGCCAAGACCGACCCGGTGGAAGCCTTCGCGTTCGAAGAAAACACCGACGGCGCCGACAGCTCCAAGTACACCTGGGCAAACGCTGCCTACGCGATGGCGGTGAACATCAACCGTTCGTTCAAACACTACGGCTGGTGCTCACGCATCCGTGGCGTGGAGTCTGGCGGTGAAGTGGAAAACCTCCCGGCCCACACGTTCCCTACCGATGACGGTGGCGTGGACATGAAGTGCCCGACCGAAATCGCCATCAGCGACCGCCGTGAAGCGGAGCTGGCCAAAAACGGTTTCATGCCGCTGCTGCACAAGAAAAACACCGACTTCGCCGCGTTCATCGGCGCCCAGTCGTTGCAGAAACCGGCCGAATACGACGACCCGGACGCCACCGCCAACGCCAACCTGGCCGCGCGCCTGCCGTACCTGTTCGCCACCTGCCGTTTCGCGCACTACTTGAAGTGCATCGTGCGCGACAAGATCGGTTCCTTCAAAGAGAAGGACGAGATGCAGCGCTGGTTGCAGGACTGGATCCTCAACTACGTCGACGGCGACCCTGCGCACTCCACCGAAACCACCAAGGCCCAGCACCCGTTGGCCGCCGCCGAGGTGATCGTGGAAGACGTCGAAGGCAACCCGGGTTACTACAACTCCAAGTTCTACCTGCGCCCGCACTACCAGCTCGAAGGGCTGACCGTGTCGCTGCGCCTGGTATCGAAGCTGCCTTCGGCAAAAAGCGCCTAACTCGCTCGTTCCCACGCTCCGCGTGGGAATGCCGCCCGGGACGCTCCGCGTCCCAGTGACGCAGAGCGTCACAGGATGCGTTACCACGCAGAGCGTGGGAACGATCAGCGTTAATAAATTCTGTGGCTGAGACCACACAGGGAGAAAACATGGCTGTTGATATTTTCATCAAGATCGGCGACATCAAGGGCGAGTCCATGGACAAGGCCCACAAGGACGAAATCGACGTGCTGAACTGGAGCTGGGGCATGGCCCAGTCCGGCAACATGCATGTGGGCGGTGGCGGCGGCGCGGGCAAGGTGAATATCCAGGACCTGTCGCTGACCAAGTACGTCGACAAGGCTTCGCCCAACCTGATGATGCACTGCGCCAGCGGCAAGCACATCGACAAGGTCAAGCTGACCGTGCGCAAGGCCGGCGGCGAAAGCCAGGTCGAGTACATGGTGATCAACCTGGAAGAAGTGCTGGTCACGTCCCTGAGCACCGGCGGCTCGGGCACCGATGATCGCCTGACCGAAAACGTCACCCTGAACTTCGCTCAAGTGATGGTCGACTACCAGCCGCAGAAAGCTGACGGCACCAAAGACGGCGGCGCGATCAAGTTTGGCTGGAACATCCGTTCCAACACCAAGCGCTGATAGCCCTGGCGGCCGCAGCCCCTGGCTGCGGCCCCTGGCACCTTGTCCCTCTCTTAGCCCGTCCGTGGAGCTGCTTTGGTGGTAACTGAAATCGCTTCCCGCGACCGTCTGCAACCGTCCCTGCTGGACCGGCTGACCGACGACGACCCGACCAATCCCAAGGAAAGCGCCGATAAACGCGTGCTGTCCCTGACCCAATTAAAAACCTCGGTGCTGCGTGACCTGGCGTGGTTGCTTAACACCACGTCGCTACTCGACGCCGATGCGACGTTGCACACCCAAGCCGGTACTTCGGTGGTCAATTACGGCCTGCCGGCGCTGGCGGGCAATAGCGTTTCCAGTGTGGATATCAAAGCCCTGGAAGCCTTGATCTACCAAGCCATCGCCACCTTTGAGCCACGTATTTTGCGCCACACGCTGCGCGTCAAAGCCCGCGTGGGCCATGGCGAGATGAACCACAACGCGCTGAGTTTCGAGATCGAAGGCGACCTGTGGGCGCAGCCGGTGCCGTTGCGCCTGCTGCTGCAAACCGACCTCGACCTGGAGTCCGGGCATGTGCGTGTCGTCAATGCCGACCAGCGGAGGCGCCCATGAACCCGCGCCTGCTGGAGCTGTATAACCAGGAACTGCACCACGTGCGCGAAAGCGCCGCCGAGTTCGCCAAGGAATACCCGAAGATCGCCAGTCGGCTGACGTTGTCCGGCATGGACTGCGCCGACCCGTATGTCGAACGCTTGCTCGAGGGCTTTGCCTACCTCACGGCCCGGGTGCAGCTCAAGCTCGACGCCGAGTACCCGACCTTCACCCATAACCTGCTGGAAATCGCCTACCCGCACTACCTCGCGCCCACGCCGTCGATGACCGTGGTGCAATTGCAGACCGACCCCGACGAAGGCTCGCTGGCCAGCGGTTTCCCGTTGCCGCGCGACACCGTGCTGCGCGCCGCACTGGGCCGCGAAACCCAGACCTGCTGCGAGTACCGCACCGCGCACCCGGTGACGCTGTGGCCGTTGCAGGTCAGCAATGCTGAGTACTTCGGCAACCCTGGCGCCGTGCTGGGACGCCTGGCCGCCAGCGAACCCAAAGCCAAGGCGGGTTTGCGCCTGACCCTGCGCACCGGCGCCGATTTGCAGTTCAACAGCCTCGACCTCGACAGCCTGCCGCTGTACCTCAGCGGTGCCGATGAGCAGCCGTTTCGGCTCTACGAACAATTACTCGGCAATGCCTGCGCGGTGTTTGCCCGCAAACCCGGTGGTGATTGGGTCGAGCGCCTGCCGCAAGACGCGTTGCGCTCCCGTGGTTTTGATGACGCCGATGCGGCCATGCCGGTGGTGGCCCGCGCGTTTCAGGGTTATCGACTACTGCAGGAATACTTCGCCCTGCCCCACCGCTTCCTGTTCGTCGAATTCGCGCAGCTGAGCCGTGCGGTCAAACGCTGCGACGGCCAGGAGCTGGAGCTGATCGTGCTGTTCGACCGTCATGAGCCGAGCCTGGAAGGCAGCGTCGGCGCGGCGCAGTTCATGCCGTTCTGCACGCCGGCAATCAACTTGTTTCCCAAACGCGTGGACCGTATCCACCTGTCGGACCGCGTCAACGAACACCATGTGATTGCCGACCGCACGCGGCCGATGGATTTCGAGATTCACTCGTTGAGCGGCATTACCGGCCATGGCACTGGGCCGGAGCAGCCATTCCTGCCGTTCTATGCGGTGCGCGATCCATCCCGCTACGGCCGCGATCAGGCTTACTACACGCTGCGCCGCGAGCCTCGGGTGTTGTCCAGCGACCAACGCCGTAACGGTCCGCGCTCTACCTATGTGGGCAGCGAAACCTTCGTCAGCCTGGTCGACAGCCAGCAAGCGCCCTACCGCCATGACCTGCGCCAGCTCGGCGTGACCGCGCTGTGTACCAACCGCGATCTGCCGCTGTTCATGAGCGTGGGCAATGGCAAGACCGACTTCACCCTGGCCGACAGCGCGCCGGTGTTGTCGGTGCGTTGCGTCGCCGGGCCGAGTCGTCCGCGTGCCAGCCATGCCCATGACGCCAAGGCCTGGCGCCTGATCAGCCAGCTGTCGCTCAACTACCTGTCGCTGAGCGAACAAGGCCAGGGCGCCGGCGCCTTGCGTGAACTGCTGCGCCTGTACGGCGATAGCAATGATGCGGCGCTGCAATTGCAGATCGAAGGCCTGCGCGAAGTCAGCAGCAAAGCCGTGACCCGGCGCCTGCCGATGCCCGGCCCCATCGTGTTTGGCCGTGGCCTGGAAATCACCCTGGAATTCGATGAAAACGCGTTTCGCGGCACCGGCGTGTTCCTGCTCGGTGCGGTGCTGGAACGCTTCCTGGCACGTTACGTGTCGATCAACAGCTTTACCGAGACGGTGATCCGTACCACCGAACGCGGCGAGATCATGCGATGGAAAGCCAAGCCCGGGCGACGTCCGACCCTGTGAACACACTGGATGCGATGCATCAGGAGCCCTGGGAATACGATTTCTTCCAGGCGCTGCGGCGTATCGAGTGCGAATCGCCCGAGCTGCCGCGCCTGGGCCATTCCCTGCGTCTGGCGGATGACCCGCTGCGCCTCGGGCAACAGGCCGATTGCACCTTCGCCCCAGCCACATTGGCCTCGGTCGACCCCGGCGGTGATGGCAAACCGGCGCGGCTGGAGCAGTTCTTTTTCGGCCTCGGCGGCCCCAATGGCCCGCTACCGCTGCATATCACCGAGTACGTGCGTGAACGCCAGCGCAACAACGCCGACAGCACCAGCAAACAGTTTTTGGATGTGTTCCACCATCGCCTGCTCAGCCTGTTTTACCGAGCCTGGGCCGAGGCGCGGCCGACGGTCAGCCATGACCGCCCGGATGATGACTACTGGTCCGCGCGCCTCGCAGCGCTGAGTGGCCGAGGCATGCCGAGCCTGCTGAATCAGGGGCTGATTCCCGACACGGCGAAGCTGCATTACAGCGGCCACCTCTCGGCGCAAACCCGCTACCCGGACGGCTTGAAGGCCATTCTCAGCGAATACTTCGGCCTGCCGGTAGCCATCGAAGAATACGTCGGCCAATGGCTGGAACTGCCCGAACGCAGCCGCGTAAGCGTCAGCGCCAACCAGCTGGGCGTGGACTTTTGCCTGGGCCGCCATGTGTGGGATCGCCAACATAAATTTCGCATCCGTTTAGGCCCGCTCAAGCTGGACGATTACATGGGCATGCTGCCCGGCAGCCAGCCGTTCAACGAGCTGGTGGCGTGGGTGGCCGAGTACTTGGGCCATGAACTGGACTGGGACTTGAACCTGGTTTTGCAACAACCCGAAGTCCCAAAGCTGCAACTCAATGGTCAGTTCCGCCTGGGCTTCAACACCTGGCTTGGCCAACCCAAGCATGACGCCAACGACCTAATCCTGGCCCGGCACTACGCCGACCACGCCACCACCTCAAGGAATCCAGAGCATGGGTGAAATCAGCCGCGCCGCACTGTTCGGCAAACTCAACAGCGTGGCCTACAAGGCCATCGAAGCCGCCACCGTGTTCTGCAAATTGCGGGGCAACCCGTATGTGGAACTGGCCCACTGGTTTCACCAGTTGCTGCAACTGCAGGACTCGGACCTGCACCGCATCATCCGTCAGTTCAACGTGGAGCCGGCACGCCTGGCCCGTGACCTGACCGAAGCGCTGGACCGCCTGCCGCGCGGTTCGACGTCGATCACCGACTTGTCGTCGCATGTGGAAGAAGCCGTAGAGCGCGGCTGGGTCTATGGCAGCCTGATGTTTGGCGAAAGCCAGGTGCGTACCGGCTACCTGGTGCTGGGCATTCTGAAGACGCCGAGCCTGCGCCATGCGCTGCTGGGCTTGTCATCTGAGTTCGACAAGATCAAGGCCGAGGCCCTGAGCGAACGGTTTGACGAATACGTCGGCGATTCGCCGGAGAATGCGCTGAGTGCCAGCGATGGCTTCAGTGCCGGTGCCGTGCCAGGCGAAGCCAGCGGTGCCATGGCGCCGAGTGCGATGGGCAAGCAGGAAGCGCTCAAGCGCTTTACCGTCGACCTGACCGAACAGGCGCGCAGCGGCAAACTCGACCCGATCGTCGGGCGTGATGAAGAGATCCGCCAACTGGTGGACATCCTGATGCGCCGCCGCCAGAACAACCCGATCCTCACCGGTGAAGCCGGTGTGGGCAAAACCGCCGTGGTTGAAGGGTTCGCCCTGCGCATCGTCGCCGGTGACGTGCCGCCTGCGCTCAAGGATGTAGAACTGCGCAGCCTCGACGTGGGCCTGCTGCAAGCCGGCGCCAGCATGAAAGGCGAGTTCGAACAGCGCCTGCGCCAGGTCATCGAAGACGTGCAGGCCTCGCCCAAGCCGATCATTCTGTTTATCGACGAAGCCCACACCCTGGTAGGTGCCGGTGGCGCCGCCGGGACTGGCGATGCCGCTAACCTGCTCAAGCCTGCGCTGGCCCGTGGCACCTTGCGTACCGTGGCCGCCACGACCTGGGCCGAGTACAAAAAACACATCGAGAAAGACCCGGCCCTGACCCGCCGCTTCCAGGTCGTGCAGGTGGCCGAGCCGTCGGAAGACAAAGCGCTGCTGATGATGCGCGGCGTGGCCTCGACCATGGAAAAACACCATCAGGTGCAGATCCTCGACGAAGCGCTGGAAGCCTCGGTGAAACTGTCGCACCGCTACATCCCTGCGCGCCAGTTGCCGGATAAATCCGTGAGCTTGCTGGACACCGCCTGTGCCCGCGTTGCCATCAGCCTGCATGCTGTGCCAGCCGAAGTGGACGACAGCCGCCGCCGCATCGAAGCGCTGGAAACCGAGCTGCAAATCATCGCCCGTGAGCATGCCATCGGCATTGCCATTGGTGCGCGTCAAACCAACAGCGAAACGTTGCTGAGCGCCGAACGCGAACGCCTGGCGACCCTGGAAAGCCGCTGGGCCGAAGAAAAAACCCTGGTTGATGAGCTATTGGCAACTCGCGCGACCTTGCGGGAAAAGGCCGGCGTGGTAGACAGCGGCAACGATGAACTGCGCGCGCAATTGGTCGACCTGCAACAACGCCTCACCGCCCTGCAAGGCGAAACTCCGTTGATCCTGCCAACCGTGGACTACCAGGCCGTGGCCTCGGTAGTCGCCGACTGGACCGGCATCCCGGTGGGCCGCATGGCGCGCAACGAGCTGGAGACGGTGCTCAACCTCGACCAGCATCTGAAAAAACGCATCATCGGCCAGGACCATGCCTTGCAGATGATCGCCAAGCGCATCCAGACCTCCCGCGCCGGGCTCGATAACCCGAGCAAACCTATTGGCGTGTTCATGCTCGCCGGCACCTCGGGCGTGGGCAAGACCGAAACCGCCCTGGCCCTGGCCGAAGCCATGTACGGCGGTGAGCAGAACGTCATCACCATCAACATGAGCGAGTTCCAGGAAGCCCATACGGTGTCCACACTCAAGGGTGCGCCACCGGGTTATATCGGCTACGGCGAAGGCGGCGTGCTGACCGAAGCGGTGCGGCGCAAACCCTACAGCGTGGTGCTGTTGGACGAGGTGGAAAAAGCCCACCCGGACGTGCATGAGATCTTCTTCCAGGTGTTCGACAAGGGCGTGATGGAAGACGGCGAAGGCCGGGTGATCGACTTCAAGAACACCCTGATCCTGCTGACCACTAACGCCGGTACCGAGCTGATTTCCCAGGTGTGCAAAGACCCGGCGAACATCCCCGAGCCGGAAGAAATCGCCAAGGCTTTGCGCCAACCGCTGCTGGAGATTTTCCCGCCGGCACTGCTGGGTCGTTTGGTGACGATTCCGTACTACCCATTGAGCGACGAGATGCTCAAGGCGATCACCCGCCTGCAACTGGGCCGCATCAAAAAGCGCGTGGAGAATACCCATAAAGTTGCTTTCGATTACGACGACGCGGTGGTCGATTTGATCGTCTCGCGCTGCACCGAGACCGAAAGCGGCGGGCGCATGATCGACACCATCCTGACCAACAGCCTGCTGCCGGACATGAGCCGTGAATTCCTCACGCGCATGCTCGAAGGCAAGGCGCTGGCGGGTGTGCGTATCAGCAGCCGGGATAATGAATTGCACTACCAGTTCAACGATTGACCTGACGGAATACGATCAAAACTGTGGGAGCGGGCTTGTGTGGGAGCCGGGCTTGCCCGCGATGCAGGCACCTCGGTGTGTCAGGCACACCGAGGTGATGCTATCGCAGGCAAGCCAGCTCCCACACAGGCCAGCTCCCACAGTTGGATACGGTTTCTTCAGTTATTTAGGTATTTACGGGACTACCGATGCTATTCAACCAAAGCTCACGCCTGGCCAAAATCTCCAGCCCGCTCGGGCCGGATGTGCTGTTGCTCAATGAAATGGGCGGCGGCGAGGAGCTGGGCAGGTTGTTCTACTATGAGCTGCGACTGACCTCACTGGACGCCAACATCGACCTTAACCAGTTGCTCGGCAAGCCGATGAGCGTCAGCGTGCAGTTGGCGGACGGTGGCGAGCGGCACTTCCACGGCATCGTCGCGCGCTGCAGCCAGAATATCGACCAGGGCCAGTTCGCCAGTTATCAGGTGACCCTGCGCCCGTGGTTCTGGCTGCTCAGCCGCACCTCGGACTGCCGGATTTTCCAGAACCTGAGCATCCCGCAGATCATCAAGCAGGTGTTCCGCGACCTGGGTTTTTCCGACTTCGAAGACGCGCTGAGCCGCCCGTATCGCGAGTGGGAATACTGCGTGCAGTACCGCGAGACCAGTTTCGATTTCGTCAGCCGCTTGATGGAGCAGGAAGGTATTTACTACTTCTTCCGCCATGAACAGGACCGCCATGTGCTGGTGCTGGCCGATGCCTATGGCGCTCACACCACGGTGCCGGGCTACGCATCGATCCCGTACTACCCCAAGGACGAACAGCAGCGCGAACGCGACCATATGCACAACTGGCACCTGGCGCAGGAAGTACAGCCGGGGTCGCTGGAGCTTAACGACTACGACTTCCAGCGCCCCAGCGCCAGCATCGACGTGCGCTCGGCCATGCCGCGCCCGCACACCGCCGGCGACTACCCGCTGTACGACTACCCCGGCACCTACGTGCAAAGCGCCGATGGCGAACACTACGCGCGCACCCGCATTGAAGCCCTGCAAACCCTGCATGAGCAGATCGAGTTCAGCGGTAATGCGCGGGGCTTGGGCTCGGGCCATTTGTTCAGCCTCACCGGCTTCAGCCGCCAGGACCAGAACCGCGAATACCTGATCGTCGGCTGCCGCTATGTCATCGTCCAGGAAAGCCTGGAAAGCGGCGGCGGCTCGGGAGCGGCGCAGTTCGAAAGCAGCCTCACCTGTATTGACGCCCAGCAAAGCTTCCGCCCGCTGGCCAGCACCTATCGGCCCATTGTCAAAGGCCCGCAGACTGCACTGGTGGTCGGCCCCAAGGGCGAGGAAATCTGGACCGACCAGTACGGCCGCGTGAAGGTGCATTTTTACTGGGACCGGCACGATCAATCCAACGAAAACAGCTCGTGCTGGATTCGTGTGTCGCAGTCCTGGGCCGGTAAAAACTGGGGCTCGATGCAGATCCCACGGATCGGCCAGGAAGTGATCGTGAGCTTTCTGGAAGGCGACCCGGACCGGCCGATCATCACCGGGCGCGTCTACAACGCCGAGCAGACCGTGCCTTACGACCTGCCGGAAAACGCCACCCAGAGCGGCATGAAAAGCCGCTCCAGCAAAGGCGGCACGCCGGCGAACTTCAATGAAATCCGCATGGAGGACAAGAAGGGCCTGGAGCAGCTGTATATCCACGCCGAGCGCAACCAGGACATCGTGGTGGAAGTGGATGAAAGCCACTCGGTGGGGCATGACCGCAACAAGAGCATTGGGCATAACGAGACGGTGACCATTGGTAATAACCGCCTGCGCATCGTCAAGCAGGAGGACATCCTCTCGGTGGGCCAAAGGAAGACCGACAGCATCAGCCAGAGCTACGTGATTGAAGTGGGCGAGAACCTGCGGCTGGTCTGCGGCGAAAGCATTCTGGAGTTGAATGCCAGCGGGCAGATCAACCTCACCGGCGTGCAAATCAGCTTTTACGCCAGCGGCGACGCCGAGTTCAACACCGGCGGCGTGCTGCACCTGAACAACGGCGGCGGACCCGGTGCCACGCCCGATGGCCAGGGCCAAAAAGGCGCTATCGACGCCAACATTAAAGCCGCGTTCCCCGCGCCTAAAAGCTCCTGACGAGACCTGTTTGCCATGACGTACCGAATCAACGAATTTCAGTTTCAACTGCCCGCCAGTGAGTTGCAGGACGCGACGATCAATATTCTCAAGTTTCCTGAATTGGGGACTTCCTTGATCGTCAGTCGCAGCTTGCTGGCAGAAGGCGAAACCCTGCACAGCAACTTCGATGACCAGCTCAAGCGCCTGGAAAAACAGGTGCAGGATTTGCGTTTCCAACCCGGTGTGGATGTGCGTTTAGGCGCGGCTCAGGAAGTGGAAGGCATTGAACTGCGAAGCCAATTCAACAAGGGCAATGACAAGGTGTTCCAGTACCAATTAGCGCTGGTGCTGCCGGGGACGCGCAAGATGCTCGCGTTAAGTTATGTGAAGGCGGACAAGCTAGGGGATGCCGAGGCGGCACACTGGGCATTGATCAAAAACTCACTGTCGTTCGACGCTATTTCCTGATGAGCTGCCTGCATGTCTGACGCGTTATGGGCCGCCCGGATGGGCGATGCGCTGACCCACACCTCCATGATGGCCGATATCCTCGGCGGTGTGCTGGAGGTGGCAGCCAACGTGGCGATTACTGCGCTGGCGACTGCCGCTGTCGCAGCGGCCGTGGGGGTGACGATTGCTACCGCCGGTATCGGCGGCTGCATCCTCGGCGCGGTGGTGGGCATCGTCGTCGGCATGGCCATGAGCAAGACGGGGGCCGACAAGGGCCTCAGTAAGATGTGCGAGAGTTTCGCCAATGCGCTGTTTCCGCCGGTAGTGGAAGCCACCATTGCAGTCGGTTCGACCGACACCTTCGTCAACAGCATTCCGGCTGCGCGGGCCGCGGGTGCAACTCCCTCCCATGTCGCGCCCGCCGGGACCGAGCTGGAGCCCGACGAACCCGAACCTGATGTCGAAACTGCGCCAGAGCCTGGCTTCCTCGACATGGCCGAGGGATTCTTCTCTCAACTGTGGCGCCCTACCGTTGCGTCGCCAGCACCCGGTGTCGTGCCGCTACCCACCGACCTGGTCCTATGCGCCCGCCACCCGCCAATGCCCCCGCAGCTCCTTGCCGAGGGCTCCGATAAAGTCACTATCAACGGCCAACCCGCCGTACGCAGTGGCGACCGCAGCATGTGCGATGCGACGGTGGTTTCTTCAGGCCTAATTTCATCAAACGTCACAATTGGTGGCGGTACGGTAGTGGTGCAGGAGATTCGCAGCGGCAAGACGCCCGGTGTGGGGCTGGCGATTGAAGCCCTAATGATGCTCAAGGGCGCGAAGGGGAAAACGCTGAGTAATTTGCCCTGCATGTTGCTCAGTGGCGTGGGGTCTTACGCGGTGAGCCAAGCCATGGGGGCGATGGCAAACGCTGCGATGGGGTCGCCCAACCCCGTGCATGCGGCAACAGGCGCTAAAGTTCTGGGCAGCGATTTCGACTTGGACTTTTCCTTGCCTGGATTGTTGCCGATTGACTGGCAGCGCTTCTACAACAGCCGCGACGTTCGCCGCGATGGGCTGTTCGGTGCAGGCTGGAGCGTGCCTTATGAAGTCGCCGTGCAGATACTGTCTCACCCGGATGGCGGGGAAGAGCTGATCTATACCGATGAGCAGGGCCGTCGTATCAACCTGGGCTCAGTGGCGCTGGGTAGTGCGATGTTCAGCCCGGGCGAAGGTTTGAGCATTCGGCGCCACCGTAACGGGCAGCTATTGATTGAAAGCGACAACGGCCTGTATCGGCTATTTGACGTCTCCCCCGGCGACGCTTCGTCGCTGCGCCTGAGCCAATTGGGTGACCGCAACGACAATCGCATCTATCTGGACTATGACGCAGCGGGTCAACTGATGGCGCTGCGCGACACATTTGATCTGGTCCGAGTCGAGTTGATTCGCGAGCAAGGCCGTTTCGATCGGATTGAGCGGCTGTATCCCGATCATCGTCGGGAAGTCCTGGTCAGCTATGGCTACGACCAAGCCGGCGACCTGGCAGAAGTACGTGACGCTACGGATCAGGTCCAACGGCGCTTCGCATACGACGCCGGACGTCGCATGGTGGAGCATCAACTGCCTACCGGGCTGCGCTGCTTCTATGAATGGGGCTTGATTGAAGGCGTCGAGTGGCGTGTGACAGGTCACTGGACCAATGAAGGCGATCGCTATCATTTCGACTATGACCTGAACGTAGGAAAGACACGTATCACCGACGGCTTACAGCGGGTAAGCACACGCGTTTGGAATACCCAATATCAGGTTACCCAGTACACCGATAATCTGGGGCAAGCCTGGCTCTTTGAATGGAATGACGAACGCCAACTGCTCAGCGCAACAGACCCGCAAGGCGGACGCTATGAATACTGCTATGACGAATCTGGCAATTTAATCAGCGAAATGGACCCTCTGGGTCGCCGCGACACAACCCTTTGGCTTGATCATTGGGCATTGCCGTTAGTCGAGACTGACGCCGCCGGCAACAGCTGGAAATTCCTGTATGACCCGCGAGGCAACTGTATCCGTGAGACCGACCCTCTCGGCAACATCACACGCTATCAGTACGACACTCACGGTCAGCCTGTTGAAATCATCGATGCCACCGGCAGACGTAAAAAACTCCGCTGGAACCAGGCAGGGCAACTGATTGAGCACGTCGATTGCTCAGGCTCGCCCACACGGTTCATTTATGACGCACGCGGACATTTGCAGGCTATCTCTGATGCACTGGGAGAGCGGACTGAGTTCAATCACGATACGCAGGGCAGACTGATTGGGGTGCAACTGCCGGACGGTCGGGAGGAACACTATCAGCGCGATGCCAGCGGACAACTGGTCGGGTACACGGATCCCGCCGGCCACAGCACCTTTTACCAATACACACGACGCGGTCAGGTACGGCAACGCACTGATGCCCACGGTCGTAACGTGCAGTTTGGATACGACGCTTATGGCCGCCTTCTGTCTCTGACCAACGAGAATGGCGAAAGCTATCGATTTTCATGGGATGCAGGCGATCGCCTAACCGAGCAACAGGATCTGGATGGCAGTTCCAAACGCTATGAACACGATTGCCTGGATAATGTCATCCAGTTTGAAAGCGTTCCCTCACCTTACGGCAGCGGGACCGGGCTAGTAACGGAAATAGCCACCAAACCCATTGTTCATCGCCTCAAGCGTGATGCAATGGGGCGATTGAGCGCCAAGACAACCGATGATGGCCACACCCAATACACCTACGACATGTTGGACCAACTGACTGGCGTCCACTTTATGGACACGAGCGGCCAGTCACAGACACTAGCGTTCTCGTACGACGCTCTCGGGCAGATGCTGGAAGAACAGAACCAAGCGGGTTCGTTGCAACATCACTACGATGAATTGGGGAACCTGATCCAAAGCAAACTGCCCGACGGGCGCTGGATCAATCGTCTTTATTATGGCAGCGGCCATCTGCATCAAATTAACCTCGATGGCCAGGTCATCTGCGATTTCGAGCGCGACCGGCTGCACCGCGAAGTACTGCGCACACAGGGCCAGATCAGTACCCAGAGCAACTACGATCGTTCAGGACGCCTGCGTGCACGGCAACGCCTAAAGACCAGCCCGGGTGCGCTGGGAGCGACATCGTTACAAAAGCAGTTCGAATACGACGCGGCAGATAATCTGATCACTCAGTTAGACCGGCACCCTTCGAACCAAGCTCGCCAGTTGCTGCACTACGATGCCACCGCCCGGATTATTGCCAGCCAAGACAGCGGACTGGGGCAGCACGAAACCTTTTCCTATGACGCCGCCGCCAATTTATTGGATGGGCCTCCAACCGGTAGCGGACGGATTGTGCATAACCGTCTGCTGACTTACCAAGACAAACGTTATCGCTATGACGGCTTTGGCCGAATGGTCGAAAAGCGAAGCGGTCATCGTGGTGTACAGCACATGCGTTATGACGCTGAGCATCGTCTGATCGAAGTACGGAACCAGAACGGCAATGTGGTCCGCATGACCTACGACCCGCTGGGTCGACGCATTGAGAAAAACGAAACGAGCAGCGACGGGTACTTACTCGGGTCAACACACTTCAGTTGGGATGGCTTACGGCTCCTGCAAGAACACCGAAACAACCAGACCAGCCTCTATCTGTATGAAGAGGACGGTTATGAGCCATTAGCCAAGGTCGACGGCATAGGCGCTCAGCAAAAAATCCGCTACTACCATAACGATTTCAATGGACTCCCTCTTGAGCTCACTGAAGCCGACGGCCAAACACTGTGGCAGGCTTCCTATCGAGTATGGGGAAACACCATACGGGAAACCCGTGAACCGTCTTACATTGAGGAGCAAAACCTCAGATTCCAAGGCCAGTACCTGGATAGAGAAACGGGGCTTCACTTCAATACCTTCCGGTTTTATGACCCGGATATTGGCCGCTTCACGACACCGGATCCTATCGGGCTACTGGGTGGGCTCAATTTGTACGCCTACGGTCCCAACCCGATCACCTGGATAGATCCACTAGGATTGTCCTGCACAAGCAAAAAACCTACAGCAGCCAGTCTGTCGGATAAGGATTTCGTCAAAAAAATTGCCAGCAAGGCGGAAAAATGGGGCGTTAAAAACAAACATGGTGCTGCAGGTACTGGTCCGGTCCAAGGCAGTAAAAAGCACACCTACGCCGACAAATTGCTAAATCGCTATCAGCGCATGACCGGTCAAAAGACTCACTTGGCAGTGGAGAAATCCTACTTGAAAGGCGTCGAGGTCCCGAAGGGAACCGCCGGCAGCGCGCGGCCAGATGTTTACAACAAGAACACCGGGGAAGTACTGGATTACAAGTTCACGAAAGACCCGAACGGGCCGATTAGCAGTCGACAACAGACCAACAATAATAATAACCTCCCGATAAAACCACCTTCACAGACAGCGATACACCCCTGAGACACCTTATGAAAAAAATGACGGCCACTGAAAAAAAGGCAATTACCCAAGACTGGAAAGAAGTAATGGGGACGTATGAGATATATAAGCCCCTTCACTTGTTAAAGCGTAACGGCCCTCTATTGACCGGCATTTACCTCAAGCCTGTTTATGGTGAGGAACACTATGTTCCGGTCTACCATACTCACTCATTGATGATGTCCTTCCCGGTGGTCTCGCTGGTTGCGCCAATATCACTCTTAAACAGCAAAGGTATTGAGGAATCGATAAGCCCATTGCGCCACTCAAACAAATTCGAAGAACTTGTTGAACGTTTTCGATCGCAATGCCCTACCGCGTTCCTCGATACACTTTCATGCACCCTGTTGGACTCTATTTATCAAACTACTGTAGCCGGCGCAGACAACTTTCCAGTACAGGCCATGACCGACAATATATTGTTATTGGCCTGGTGCAAGAAGCGTGAAATGGCCCACGAACGCATCGAGTATTACAAGTCCATCCTTCAAGGATGGCCGGATGGAGTGACGCAACGTGTAGGCGGAGCAGCGGGCTGGGAGCGTGAAGTTAAAACGCTGATGGCCCCGGAGCATCTTGAGAGCTCCGTCGCACAAGAATTAAAGAAGTTTAAGCTGAGCCAATTGCCGGATCACTCGCTGGTGTGTGATTAACCAGCAAGGCCCTCACAAAAAATGGGCACCCAACCCAGTCGGCGTGCCCATTTTCTTACCCACCCGCCTCCCTTCAGACGGTCCTGCTCTTACGGGTTGACGCTGTCTTTGAGCGACTTGCCCGGCTTGAATGCAACGGTGTTGCTCGCCTTGATTTTCACTGGCTCGCCGGTTTGCGGGTTTTTACCGGTGCGGGCGCCGCGGTGGCGTTGCAGGAAGGTGCCGAAGCCCACCAGGGTGACGCTGTCTTTGCGGTGCAGGGCGCCGGTGATTTCTTCGAGAACGGCGTTGAGAACGCGGTTGGCCTGTTCTTTGGTCAGGTCTGCTTTTTCTGCAATAGCGGCTGCGAGTTCTGGTTTACGCATAAGTGAAGCCTCTTTGACGGTTTTTTGTTGTTATGTCCGTGCTGCTCTCTGGTGGAGCAGCGCCCAAGGCGCCGCAGGCTCTACTCTGCGGCAGACGGGAGTGAGGATGGCATGCCCTCGCACGCTCCGCCAGTCTCGCGGCGACCTTTCTGGGGGTAAGAAGGTGCTGATTCCGACAGAACGACCGGTATTTACGCCAGCAATGGCGGAAGTTCTTTGTTAAGGGCGAGTTTTTCCATGACGGCGCTGCCGGTCAGCGCATAACCTAGCAGGCGGCCGCTGGCATCGCGGCACAAGGCCTTGATGTCGGCGCCTTGGCCTTCGACGCTCCACACGCCTTCGGTGCCGCGTGGCGGTGGCGATACCACCAGCGGGCAGATCGGGGTTTTCACGGTGATCGGCATCGGCCCATAGCTGACGGCCGTGGCGTTGCCGGCCAAGGTTTGGGCCAGGGCGCGGGCGCAGCTCATCAATGGCATCACGTAGAGCAGATTGAGGCCATCGACCTCGGCGCAGTCGCCCAGGGCGTAGATGTTGGCGTGGGAGGTCTTGAGGTGGCGGTCCACCATGATTCCACGGTTGATCTGCAGGCCGGCAGCGGCGGCGAGGTCCACGCGCGGGCGCAGGCCGATGGCCGAAACCACCAGGTCGCAATGGATCACTTCACCATCCGACAGGTGCGCTTCCAGGCCATCCGCGGTGCGCTGCAGGCGGTTGAGCACCGGGCCCAGATGGAACCGCGCACCGAGGCCTTCCAGGCCGGCCTTTACCGCTGCGGCCGCCGCCGGGTGCAGCAGGGTCGGCATGACTTGCTCGCACGGTGCCACCAGGTCGATTTCATAACCACCCAGGATCAGGTCGTTGGCAAATTCGCAGCCAATCAGGCCGGCGCCCAGCAGCAGCACACGGCGTTTGCCGGCGGCAGCTGCACGAAAGCGTGCGTAGTCTTCGAGGTCGTTGATCGGGAAAATCAGTTCCGCCGCATCGCCTTCTACCGGCACGCGCACGGTTTCTGCGCCCCAGGCCAGGATCAGGTCGCGGTAGGCCACCGCTTCCTCGCCGATCCACAGGCGCTTGTGACCCGGGTCGATGCCGCTGATGCGCGTGTGGGTGCGCACTTCGGCCTTGAGTTGCTCGGCCATGGCGCCCGGCTCAGCCATGCTCAGGCCATCGGCTTCCTTGTTCTTGCCAAAGCCGGTGGAGAGCATGGGCTTGGAGTAGGAGCGCCCGTCATCCGCGGTGATCAGCAGCAACGGGGTCTCGCTGTCGAGCTTGCGAAACTCCCGGGCCACGTTGTAACCGGCCAATCCTGTGCCGATGATCACGACAGGTGCGTTCATTCCTTTCTCCTTGTAGTACGTTTCTTAAAGCGATGATTAGCCGATTTCGATCATTTCGAAATCCATTTTGCCCACGCCGCAGTCCGGGCACAGCCAGTCTTCCGGGACGTCCTGCCACAGGGTTCCCGGTGCGATACCGTCATCCGGCCAGCCGTCTTTTTCGTCATAGATCAGGCCGCAGACTACACATTGCCACTTCTTCATTACTTGCTTCCTCAGGGTCCAGGCGTCTTGGCCGACGGTCGATAGACCAACGTTGCCGTGCGGCTCAGGGCGTTTTGTACTGATCGGGGCCGACAGATGCAAGCATGTTCGGCGCAAACGGCCGGTTCAGCCCGGCAAAAGCTCAGGACGCCATGGTAAGCTCGCCGCCTCTTTTGCTGCCAATATTGACTCACTGTGCCGCACTCAATCGCCCATCCCGATGCTTGCCAATGGCTGACCCAGAGCCTTCTGAGCCCAATGCCTGGGCCTTTGACCCTCAACTGGCTGTTCGACGAAGGCTCGCTGACGCGCCGGCTCACGTGGCTGTCCAACGACGGCTTCAGCGTGACGCCGCTGTTCGAAGGCTGGCAGCCACTGCGCGAGGATGAATGTGCCGCGCTAGGCATGGCTCCCGCCACTGTCGGCTGGGTGCGCGAAGTGTATTTGCGTGGGCATGGCCAGCCGTGGGTGTTTGCCCGCAGCGTGGCGGCGCGCAGTGCCTTGCAGGGCGACGGCTTGCACATGGACGAGCTGGGCAGCCGTTCGCTGGGCGAATTGCTGTTCTGCGACCGCGCCTTCACTCGCCAGGCGATCGAGGTGTGCCATTACCCACGGCAATGGCTGCCGAGCGTCGACCAGGCCGATGGCCTGTGGGCGCGCCGCTCACGCTTTGATCGCGGGCCGTTGAGCGTGCTGGTCGCGGAAATTTTCCTGCCCAGCTTCTGGCATGCGCTGCATGACCACCCGGAGAACTGCTGATGTATCAACGTCTGCTCAAGTCCTTGAACCGCCTGAACCCCAGGGCGTGGGATTTCATTCAGTTGACCCGCATGGACAAACCCATCGGCATTTACCTGCTGCTGTGGCCGACGCTGTGGGCGCTGTGGATTGCGGGCAAGGGCTCGCCGTCGTTGCTCAATATCGTGATTTTCGTGCTCGGCGTAGTGCTGACCCGTGCCGGTGGCTGCGTGATCAATGACTGGGCCGACCGCAAAGTCGACGGCCATGTGAAACGCACCGAACAGCGGCCGCTGGTGAGCGGCAAGATAAGCTCCAAAGAGGCACTGGTGTTTTTTGCGGTGCTGATGGGCATCAGTTTTCTGCTGGTGCTGCTGACCAACGCCACCACCATCCTGCTGTCCCTGGGCGGCCTGGCGCTGGCGGCGAGCTACCCGTTCATGAAGCGCTACACCTATTACCCGCAGGTGGTACTGGGCGCGGCGTTTTCGTGGGGCATGCCGATGGCGTTCACTGCCGAGACCGGGCATTTGCCGGCCACGGCGTGGCTGCTGTACATCGCCAACCTGCTGTGGACAGTGGGCTATGACACCTATTACGCGATGACCGACCGCGATGACGACTTGAAGATCGGTGTGAAATCCACCGCCATTCTGTTCGGCGATGCGGACCGCGTGATCATTCTGAGCCTGCAAGGTTTGTCGCTGGTGTGCCTGCTATTGGCGGGGCAGCGGTTCGAGCTGGGTGGCTGGTTCCACCTGGGGTTGCTGGCGGCGGCGGGCTGTTTTGCCTGGGAGTTCTGGTACACCCGGGACAAGGATCGAATGAAATGCTTCAAGGCGTTTTTGCACAACCACTGGGCGGGGTTGGCGATTTTTGTGGGGATTGTGGCGGATTACGCTCTTCGCTAAGAGTTTTGCGGTGGCTGTTCGGACGCTTTCGCGAGCAAGCCCGCTCCCACATTTGAACTGTATTCACAAATCAAAATGTGGGAGCGGGCTTGCTCGCGAAGGTCTCAGTGGCGCCGAGTAGTCAAGGTTTGATGACGTGCCATGCCCCACCCTTACCATCACCGGTTTTGTCACCCGCCTTGTGGTCATCCTTGTAGGTATAGACCGGCTTGCCGTCATAGGCCCACTGGCTGGTCTGATCGTCGCGGGTGATCACCGTCCATTTGCCCATCGACTTGTCAGTAGACTCAGCCTTCAGCGGCGGCCAGTTGGTAGCGCACTGGTCTTTGCACACCGACTTGCCGTCGGCATCCTTGTCGAAGGTGTAAAGGGTCAGCCCTTTGTGGTCCACCAGCATCCCGTCTTTGGTCATCGCCGGTTCCGCCGCAAATGCCAGGCCCGGCAGCGTCAACGCAGCCGATACCAGCAGGGCTTTCCATGAAACTGTGCTGTAAGTCATCGGAACCTTCCTTTTGTGGTTGTCAGGATTCGGACCCAAAGGGTAGTCCAGAGTGCCGCGAATTGCCCGATCGACTAAATTACTGTCACACGACTGCAATAATTCCGTTATCTAATGCGGCGCAAGACAGTTAAATGACAAGAGGATTTTGAGCATGGTTGGCAGGAGCATTCTGATCGTTGACGACGAAGCGCCCATTCGCGAGATGATCGCCGTTGCGTTGGAAATGGCCGGCTACGACTGCCTGGAGGCGGAGAACTCCCAGCAGGCCCATGCCATTATCGTCGACCGCAAGCCGGACCTGATCCTGCTGGACTGGATGCTGCCCGGCACCTCCGGCATCGAACTGGCTCGCCGCCTCAAGCGTGACGAATTGACCGGGGATATCCCGATCATCATGCTCACCGCCAAGGGTGAAGAGGACAACAAGATCCAGGGCCTGGAAGTCGGCGCTGATGACTACATCACCAAGCCATTTTCCCCACGCGAGCTGGTCGCGCGCCTGAAGGCCGTACTGCGCCGTGCCGGCCCGACTGATGGCGAAGCGCCGATCGAAGTCGACGGGCTGATCCTGGACCCGATCAGCCACCGTGTAACCATCGATGGCAAGCCGGCCGAGATGGGGCCGACCGAATACCGCCTGCTGCAATTTTTCATGACCCACCAGGAGCGCGCCTACACCCGTGGCCAATTGCTCGACCAGGTGTGGGGCGGCAACGTGTATGTGGAGGAGCGCACGGTTGACGTGCATATCCGCCGCCTGCGCAAAGCCTTGGGCGATGCCTACGAGAATCTGGTACAAACCGTGCGCGGCACCGGCTATCGCTTTTCCACCAAAGGCTGAGCCGGCCCTTCCTTTCCTTAACAGCTGACAAGGACGCATGTTTAAGTGAACCAGAACTGGCATGGCACCCTGATTCGCCACATGCTTCTGTTGATCACCGGCTGCTTGGTGGTGGGTTTGATCAGCGGTTATTACGGTTGGAGCCTGGCCGTTGGTATCGGCCTGTACCTGGGCTGGACCCTCAAACAATTGCTGCGCCTGCATGAATGGCTGCGCCAGCACAAACCCGATGAAGCGCCACCCGACGGCTATGGCCTGTGGGGCGAGGTGTTCGACAGCATCTACCACCTGCAACGCCGCGACCAACGGGTTCGCGGGCGCCTGCAAGCGGTGATCGACCGGGTGCAGGAGTCCACCGCTGCGCTCAAAGACGCGGTGATCATGCTCGACAGCGACGGCAACCTGGAGTGGTGGAACCGCGCCGCCGAGACCCTGCTGGGCCTCAAGACGCCCCAGGACAGCGGCCAGCCGGTGACCAACCTGGTGCGTCACCCGCGCTTCAAGGAGTACTTCGAACAGGACAACTACGAAGAAGCCCTGGAAATACCCTCGCCCACCAATGACCGCGTGCGCATCCAGCTGTACCTGACGCGCTATGGCAACAACGAGCACCTGATGCTGGTACGCGACGTGACCCGCATTCACCAGTTGGAACAGATGCGCAAAGACTTCGTCGCCAACGTCTCCCACGAGCTGCGCACCCCATTGACGGTGATCTGCGGCTATCTGGAGACGCTGCTGGACAACGTCGACGAGATCAACCCGCGCTGGAGCCGTGCCCTGCAGCAGATGCAGCAGCAGGGCTCACGCATGCAAACCCTGCTCAATGATTTGCTGTTGCTGGCCAAGCTGGAAGCCACTGATTACCCATCGGACAACCATCCGGTGGCGGTGCAAAGCCTGCTGCAGACCATCAAGAATGACGCCCAGGCGCTTTCCGGCGAGCGCGGGCAACAGATCACCCTGGAGGCCGACCCGCAGGTGTTGCTCAAAGGCAGCGAAGGTGAGTTGCGCAGCGCGTTTTCCAACCTGGTGTTCAACGCCGTGAAGTACACCCAGGACAAGGGCAATATCCGCATCCGCTGGTGGAGCGACGAACACGGCGCCCACTTGAGCGTGCAGGACTCCGGCATCGGTATCGACGCCAAGCACCTGCCGCGCCTGACCGAACGCTTCTACCGCGTCGACTCCAGCCGCAACTCCAACACCGGCGGCACCGGGCTGGGCCTGGCGATCGTCAAACATGTGCTGTTGCGCCATCGCGCACGGTTGGAGATCAGCAGCGTGCTGGGCCATGGCAGCACCTTCACCTGCCATTTCCCACCGGCGCAGGTGACCCGCTCGCGGGTGATCGGCACAGATAAATAACCCGAAAACGACGCTGGACTAAGTGTGGGAGCGGGCTTGCTCGCGAAGGCGGTGGGTCAGCTATGAATGTGTTGACTGACCCACCGCTTTCGCGAGCAAGCCCGCTCCCACATTGGTCATGCAGCGTGTTGACGGATGCTTTCCAGGCTCCGCCCGGCAGCGGGCACTAGGCAAGCGCCCCGTCAGCCGCTACATTGGCCGACTTGCGCCTGCCTTTCAGGCCTGTCTGTCACCCCTTATTGAACACACGGAACCTGCAAAACCCCATCATGGACCCTTCCCCTGGTATCACCCTCGCTACACTCTTCGCCGATTTCGGCATGATTCTTTTTGCACTGATCCTGGTACTGCTCAACGGTTTCTTCGTTGCGGCGGAATTTGCCATGGTCAAACTGCGCGCTACCCGGGTCGAGGCCATCGCCCACAAGAACGGCTGGCGCGGGCAGATCCTGCGCACCGTCCACAGCCAGCTCGACGCCTACCTGTCGGCCTGCCAGTTGGGTATTACCCTTGCCTCCCTGGGCCTGGGCTGGGTCGGTGAACCGGCCTTTGCGCACATCCTCGAACCATTGCTGGGCGCCATCGGCGTGCAATCGCCTGAAGTGATCAAGGGCGTGTCGTTCTTTGCCGCCTTCTTCGTGATTTCCTACCTGCACATCGTGGTCGGTGAATTGGCCCCCAAGTCCTGGGCAATTCGCAAACCCGAGCTGCTGTCGCTGTGGACGGCGGTGCCGCTGTACCTGTTCTACTGGGCCATGTACCCGGCGATCTACCTGCTCAACGCCAGTGCCAACGCCATCTTGCGTATCGCCGGCCAAGGCGAGCCTGGCCCGCACCATGAGCACCATTACAGCCGCGAAGAACTCAAGCTGATCCTGCACTCCAGCCGTGGCCAGGACCCCAGCGACCAAGGCATGCGCGTACTGGCTTCGGCCGTGGAAATGGGCGAGCTGGAAGTGGTGGACTGGGCTAACTCCCGCGAAGACCTGGTAACCCTGGACTTCAACGCCCCGCTCAAGGAAATCCTCGCGCTGTTCCGCCGCCACAAATTCAGCCGCTACCCGGTGTATGACGCCGACCGCAATGAGTTTGTCGGCCTGCTGCACATCAAGGACCTGCTGCTGGAACTGGCCGCCCTGGACCACATTCCCGAGTCGTTCAACCTGGCCGAGCTGACCCGCCCGCTGGAGCGCGTATCGCGCCACATGCCGCTGTCGCAGTTGCTGGAGCAGTTCCGCAAAGGCGGCGCGCACTTTGCCCTGGTGGAAGAAGCCGACGGCAAAGTCATCGGCTACCTGACCATGGAAGATGTGCTGGAAGTGCTGGTCGGCGATATTCAGGACGAACACCGCAAAGCCGAGCGTGGCATCCTCGCCTACCAGCCGGGCAAGCTGCTGGTGCGTGGCGATACGCCGCTGTTCAAGGTCGAGCGTCTGTTGGGCGTGGACCTGGACCACATCGAAGCCGAAACCCTGGCGGGCTTGATCTACGACACGCTCAAACGCGTGCCGGAAGAGGAAGAAGTGCTGGAAGTTGAAGGCTTGCGCATCATCATCAAGAAGATGAAAGGGCCGAAGATCGTGCTGGCCAAGGTGTTGTTGCTGGATTGACGCCTTAATTGCCCAACGCAAAGTTGGGCAAATTGCCAAGCGGCTGGTTGAACTCATACGGAATCGAAACCAGCCCGGCCTCGGAAGCCTTCTGCACCACAAAATGCAGGTGCGGCCCGCTGCTGTTGCCGGTATTGCCCGACAACGCCAGCGGGCTTCCCACTACTACACGCTGCCCTGCCCTGACGCTGACCGAACCTTGCTTGAGGTGCAGATACACGCCCTCGGTGCTGTCATCGTGGCGTATGCGCACGAAATTTCCTGAGGCATCACCTCCACGCCCCGCCTGCTGGTTTTCAGTCTTCACCACCACACCGCTACGTGCCGCAATGATCGGCGTGCCCTCGGGCATGGCGATGTCCATGGCATAGCGGCTCTTGGCGTCAGTGTGGCTGAAGCTGCCATTAGGCCCTTGAGTCAAGCGAAACGGCCCACCACGCCAGGGCAAAGGATAGCGATAGGCCTGTTGTGGGTAACTCGATCGTGGGATATCCAGCACTGGCCGTTCAGCCCGCTCAACCTTACGCTCCTGCATCACAAACGCCTGGGCGCCCGGCGTTTGCCGGTCGCTGAAAGACACCACGCCATTGGCATCGGTGGATTTGTAGAGGGTCATGGCCAGGGTCGACGTACAAACCGTGGCCAGCCCGCAGAACAGGACTAGGCGAATGAACATGGCGTACCTGCCGGGATGACTGAACGGCAGGCTAGCAAGGGTTGATGACAGCTCTAAGCGGGCAACGCGGTAAAGCAGATATCCACATTCATCTGGGCGGCGGCCGACAGGTTGACCAGCGCATCGAGGGAAAACTTGTCGATCTTGCCGTTGAGCACGTCGTTCAAGCGCGGCTGACTGATACCGAGTCTATGTGCCGCGTCTTTCTGAGAAAGCTCCCAACTGCGGATGGCGTTGCACAACTCCAACAGTAATTTTGAGCGCAGGCGCATATTGGCGGCTTGTTGGGGTGTGTCTTCCAGAGCATCCCAGACGCTGCTGAAACGTTCGGTGTGGATTTTTGAGTCTGTCATGGGCTTAACCTATCTCCTGCAATCTGGCACGAGCCAGTTCGATATCCCGCCCTTCGGTTTTCTGTGTGGTCTTGCGCAGCGCGTGCAGCACATAGACCGCTTCCGGCCGATTGACCACGTAGAACACTCGAAACACTCCCGATTCCTCAGTGATCCGAATTTCGCTGACGCCCCTCCCGATAGTCTTCATCGGCTTGCAATCAAAAGGCTGTTCACCCTGCTGCAAGAGATCCAACTGAAAGCCGGCAGCCCTTCGGGCGTCGAGAGGGAATTCTTTGAGATCCTTGAGCGAGCTTCCTAAAAACACCACATCCTTGTGCCTTGGCATTGATTTCTCCTTTCCTGGAAAGAAGAAGCCTAATCGACGATTCAGCCAGAGGCGTTACGGGTGTGTTTCAAGGCATAGCAAAGGCTCGATAACACTGACGCGTTATCGAGAGACTATATCGAAACAGATATAAATCAAGCGACCCAGCGGGAATCAGACAGTCGGTCGATTCCCTCAATTCAGGCGATTAAGCACCCGGCACAAAGTGCTTCTGCGCCGTACCGCGCGCGATCAGGCGGGAGATGTAGTCGAGCTTCTGCGCATCCTGGTCGATAAACCGGAAGGTCAGTTGCAGCCAATCGCTGTCGGGCCTGGGCTCATAGGCGACGACGGCGTGCAGGTAGCCGTTGAGGCGCGCGACTTCGGCGTTTTCGCCTTGCTCAAGGTCGAGTACGGCGCTTTCCAGTACCTGGGGCAGCACTTCGCCGCGACGCACCACCAGCAGCGCTTCCTTGATGCTCAGCGCCTTGATCACGCATTGCTGGTTGCCGCTGGACAGTCGCAACTGGCCTTGACCACGACCACCGGCGGGCGATGCGGCAGGGGCTGCAACAGGCGGGCTGTTGAGCAGACCTTTGCTCGGTGCAGCAACCGGCGCCGCTTTGATCGCTTCGGGCTTGCCGCCGGTCAGGGCGCTCAAAGAGTCGTTGCCGAAGGCCGAATTCATCTTGGTCGGCGCGCTGGCGATCAGGGCGTCGAGGCGGCCAATCTTGTGCAAAGCCTGCTTGACCTTGTTCAACAGTTGCTCGTTGGTGAACGGCTTGCTCACATAACCGGAAACCCCGGCCTGAATCGCCTGCACCACGTTTTCCTTGTCGCCACGACTGGTCACCATCACGAACGGCATGGCCTTCAGATGGGCTTGCTCTCGGCACCAGGTCAACAGCTCAAGGCCGGACATCTCAGGCATTTCCCAGTCGCACAGCACCAGGTCGAAGGTCTCGCGCATCAGGATGGATTGCGCCTTTTTGCCGTTCACCGCGTCTTCAATCTTGATGCCCGGGAAGTAGTTGCGCAGGCACTTCTTCACCAAATCGCGGATAAACGAGGCGTCGTCCACCACCAATACACTGACTTTACTCATCGACCCTTCATCCTATTAAAACGTCGGCATGCAAAACGCCTGACTGATGGCATTTTGCCAAAACCCGCTGGTCACAGAAGGACTTTATTGCTCCTGCTGCGCAAAAAATTCAGATGCCACAAACGAAAACGCCCGACCAAAGGCCGGGCGTTATTTTCTCGGGCAACCTTACTTATCGTCAGATTCGCCAGGAACATTAGGGATTTGATCGGCCGTGCCTTCAACTTCGGCTTTCATGCGCTTGAGGCCCATGTGCCGCACGTCGGTGCCGCGCACCAGGTAAATCACCAGTTCCGAGATATTACGGGCGTGGTCGCCGATACGTTCCAGGGAGCGCAGCACCCAGATGATGTTCAAGACCCGCGAGATAGAGCGTGGGTCTTCCATCATGTAGGTGGCCAGCTCGCGCAGTGCGGTCTTGTATTCGCGGTCGATGGTCTTGTCGTATTGCGCCACCGACAATGCCAGTTCGGCGTCGAAGCGGGCGAACGCGTCCAGCGCATCGCGCACCATGTTGCGCACCTGGTCGCCGATGTGGCGCACTTCCACATAACCGCGTGGCGCTTCGCCTTCTTCGCACAGCTGGATGGCGCGGCGGGCGATTTTGGTGGCCTCGTCGCCGATGCGCTCCAGGTCGATCACCGACTTGGAAATGCTGATGATCAAACGCAGGTCGGAGGCCGCCGGCTGGCGACGGGCCAGGATGCGCAGGCATTCTTCGTCGATGTTGCGTTCCATCTGGTTGATCTGGTCATCGATCTCGCGCACTTGCTGGGCCAGGCCCGAGTCGGCCTCGATCAGCGCGGTGACCGCATCGTTGACTTGCTTCTCCACCAGCCCGCCCATCGCCAGGAGGTGGCTGCGCACTTCCTCAAGCTCGGCGTTGAACTGCGCGGAGATGTGGTGGGTAAGGCCTTCTTTGCTAATCATGTTGGCGTCCTTGGAACGTCCGGTAAGGTGCGGAGAACCGCAGCATTCAATGCAATCAGAACCACCGCGTACTAGCCGTAACGACCGGTGATGTAGTCTTCGGTCTGCTTCTTCGCCGGGTTGGTGAACAAGGTGTCGGTGTCGCCGAATTCCACCAGCTTGCCCATGTACATGAACGCGGTGTAGTCGGAAACCCGCGCCGCCTGTTGCATGTTGTGGGTCACGATGACGATGGTGAACTTGGATTTCAGCTCGTAGATCAGCTCTTCGACTTTCAGCGTCGAGATCGGGTCGAGTGCCGAGCACGGTTCGTCGAGCAGCAATACTTCCGGCTCCACGGCGATGGTACGGGCGATCACCAGACGCTGCTGCTGGCCGCCGGACAGGCCGAGTGCCGATTCATGCAGGCGGTCTTTGACTTCGTCCCACAGCGCCGCGCCTTTCAAGGCCCACTCAACGGCTTCGTCGAGGATGCGTTTTTTGTTGATGCCCTGGATGCGCAGGCCATACACCACGTTTTCGTAGATGGTCTTGGGGAACGGGTTTGGCTTCTGGAACACCATGCCCACGCGGCGACGCAGCTCGGCCACGTCTTCGCCTTTACGGTAGATGTTGGTGCCGTAGAGGTTGATCGCGCCTTCTACGCGGCAACCGTCAACCAGGTCATTCATGCGGTTGAAGGTGCGCAGCAGCGTGGACTTGCCGCAACCCGATGGGCCGATAAAGGCGGTCACGCGTTGCTTGGGGATGTTCATGCTGACGTCGAACAGCGCCTGCTTCTCACCGTAGTACAGACTCAGGCCCGGCACTTCGATGGCCACGGTTTCCTGGGCCAGGCTCAGGCTCTGCTTGTCGCGACCCAGGGCTGACATGTTGATGCCGTGGGAATGGGTTTCATGTTGCATGGGATGCTCCCTGTGCTACCAATTCGTTTGGTTGAACCGCCGAGGCGGTTTACTCAAAAATCTGCGTGTTACGCGGTCGAGTGTGGGAGCGGGCTTGCTCGCGAAAGCGGTGGTTCAGCCAGCAAACAGGTTTCTGATACACCGCATTCGCGAGCAAGCCCGCTCCCACATTTAGTCCGCGTTCACTTCAATTAACTGTCCAGTGCTTTGTATTTTTCGCGCAGGTGGTTACGAATCCACACCGCCGACAAGTTCAGCGTGGCGATCACCAGCACCAGCAACAGCGCGGTGGCGTACACCAGCGGGCGCGCCGCTTCGACGTTGGGGCTCTGGAAACCGACGTCATAAATATGGAAGCCCAGGTGCATGATCTTTTGGTCCAGGTGCAGGTACGGGTAGTTGCCATCCAGCGGCAGCGACGGTGCCAGCTTGACCACACCCACCAGCATCAGCGGCGCCACTTCACCGGCGGCGCGGGCCACGGCGAGGATCATGCCGGTCATCATCGCCGGGCTGGCCATCGGCAGCACGATCTTCCACAGCGTTTCCGCCTTGGTTGCGCCGAGTGCCAGGGAACCTTCACGCACGGTGCGGGGAATCCGCGCCAGGCCTTCTTCGGTGGCCACGATCACCACCGGCACGGCCAGCAGCGCCAGGGTCAGCGAGGCCCACAACAGGCCCGGCGTACCGAAGGTCGGCGCCGGCAGGGCTTCGGCGAAGAACAGGCGGTCCACCGAGCCACCCAGTACATAAACGAAGAAGCCCAGGCCAAACACGCCGTAAACGATGGCCGGTACGCCGGCCAGGTTGTTCACCGCGATACGGATGATGCGGGTCAGCGTGTTCTGCTTGGCGTATTCACGCAGGTACACCGCCGCCAGCACGCCAAACGGGGTCACGATCATCGCCATGATCAGGGTCATCATCACGGTGCCGAAGATGGCCGGGAAAATCCCGCCTTCCGTGTTGGCTTCCCGTGGGTCGTCGCTCAAGAATTCCCAGACTTTGCTGAAGTAGAAACCCACCTTGGTCAGGGTGCCCATGGCGTTCGGCTGGTAGGCGTGCACCACTTTGCCGATGCCGATCTCGATTTCTTTGCCGTTACCGTCGCGGGCCGTCAGGCTGTCGCGGTTGAACTGGGTGTGCAGGTCGGCCAGGCGCGCTTCGATGTCCTGGTAACGGGCATTCAGCTCGGCGCGGCCGGAGTCCATGTCGGCCTGGGCGGCAGCGTCGAGCTTGCCTTCCAGCTCCAGCTTGCGGCCGTGCAGGCGGATGCGTTCCAGGCCTGCGTTGATCGCGCCTATGTCGGTTTTCTCAAGGCTCTTGAGCTGGGCGGCCAGCTTGTTCACACGGTCGACGCGGGCTTGCAGCTGCGGCCATGCGGCTTCGCCTTCGGCGATCACCTTGCCATCTTGCTTGACGTTGACCAGGGTGCCGTAGAAGTTGCCCCACTCACGGCGTTCAATGGCCATCAGGTTCTTCGGCGTAGTCTGGTCTTTCAACCACTCGCCGACGATCCAGGTGAAGTCGTTGCCATTCAAGTCGCGGTTACCGACCTTGATCAGCTCGCGGGTCATGAACTCCGGGCCTTGGTCCGGCACCGGCAGGCCCGCGCTTTTCAGGCGTTCGCGCGGCACTTCTTCCTTCTGCACCACTTCGCCGATGACGATATGGTTTTCCTGGCCAGGCACGCTGTAGTTGGCCTGGATCAGGTCGGCCGGCCAGAAGTGGCCCAGACCACGCACGGCGATCACGGCCAGCAAACCAATGGTCATGATGACCGCGATGGACACCGCGCCACCGCTGATCCAGACGCCCGGGGCGCCGCTCTTGAACCATCCATTCAGGGAGTTCTGTTTCACAGACTTCTACCTTTCTTAAAGCGACGAGTATTTCTTGCGCAGACGCTGACGAATCAGCTCGGCGAGGGTGTTCATGATGAAGGTGAACAGCAGCAGCACCAGCGCCGAGAGGAACAGCACGCGGTAGTGACTGCCACCGACCTCCGACTCAGGCATCTCCACCGCAACGTTGGCCGCCAATGTGCGCAGGCCTTCGAACAGGTTCATCTCCATCACCGGCGTGTTACCGGTGGCCATCAGCACGATCATGGTTTCACCCACTGCGCGGCCCATGCCGATCATCAGTGCGGAGAAGATGCCTGGGCTGGCGGTCAGGATCACCACGCGCGTCATGGTCTGCCATGGCGTGGCGCCCAGGGCCAACGAGCCCAGGGTGAGGCCGCGCGGCACGCTGAACACGGCATCTTCGGCGATGGAGTAGATGTTCGGGATCACCGCAAAGCCCATGGCCAGGCCGACTACCAGTGCGTTGCGCTGGTCGTAAGTGATGCCCAGATCGTGGGAGATCCACATGCGCATGTCGCCGCCGAAGAACCAGGTTTCCAGGTACGGGCTCATGTACAGCGAGAGCCAGCCCACAAACAGGATCACCGGGATCAGGATCGCGCTTTCCCAGCCATCCGGAACCCGCAGGCGGATCGACTCAGGCAAACGGCTGAAGACAAAACCGGCGACCAGGATGCCAATCGGCAGCAACATCAGCAGGCTGAAAATCCCCGGCAAGTGCCCTTCCACGTACGGTGCCAGGAACAGGCCGGCGAAGAAGCCGAGGATCACCGTCGGCATTGCTTCCATCAGTTCGATCACCGGCTTGACCTTGCGGCGCAGGCTCGGGGCCATGAAGTAAGCGGTGTAGATTGCCGCAGCCACCGCCAGTGGTGCCGCCAGCAGCATGGCGTAGAACGCAGCCTTGAGGGTACCGAAGGTCAGCGGGGCCAAACTCATTTTGGGTTCGAAGTCGGTGTTGGCGGCGGTCGATTGCCAGACGTATTTAGGCTCGTCGTAGTTTTCGTACCAGACCTTGCTCCACAGCGCGCTCCACGACACTTCCGGATGTGGGTTGTCGAGCAGCAGTGGTTGCAGCTTGCCGCCGGCCTCGACGATCACGCGATTGGCGCGTGGCGACATGCCAAACAGGCCTTGGCCATCCACCACCGGGTCGACCAGCAGGGTGCGGTGCGCGGTGCTGTGGAACACGCCGAACTTGCCGGATGCGTCCAGGGCGGTGAAGCCTTTGCGACGTTCCTCGGCGGTGATTTCCACGATAGGCGCGGTGCCCATCTGGAAGGTGCGGATCTGCTTCAGGCGTTGCTCGCCGTCCGGGTCACGGGCCATGAACCACTGGGCCAGGCCACCCTTGGAGTTACCGACGATCAGCGAAATACCGCCCACCAGCTGGGTGCTGGCGGTGATTTCGGCGTTGCCGTCTTCCAGCAGTTTGTAGCGACCGTTGAGGCTGTTGTCGCGCAAGCTGAAGACGTCAGCGAGGGCACGGCCGTTGATCACATACAGCCACTGCTGGCGCGGGTCGACGAAAATCGCCTTCACCGGCTCGGTCATTTGCGGCAGCTCGATGCGCTTCTGCTCGCTGGTGACTTCACCGGTCATCATGTTTTCTTCGCGGCTCAGGCTCAGTACGTTCAAGAACGAACCAGCGGAGCCTGCCACCACCAGCGATGAATCGGTGGCGTTGAGCGCGACGTGCTCCAGCGGGCGGCCCTGCTCGTCAAGGACGATAGGCGTTTCGCCGTAAGGGTATTCAATGGCTGGCGTAATGGTCTTTTTGCCGTCCGGGTAGGACACCTTATAGGTGTGACGGAACACCAGGGACTGGCCATTGGACAAACCGAGGATCACCAACGGGCTGCCTGGCTGGTCTTTGCCGATCGAAACCACAGTGGCGCCCGCAGGCAATGGCAGGTCGACACGCTTGAGCTCCGCACCGGTGCTCACGTCAAAGAACAACGCCTGGCCCTTGTCGGAAACCCGCATGGCAACCTGGTTCTGTTCTTCGAGGGAGATCATCAACGGCTTGCCGGCATCCTGCATCCAGGCGGGTGTCAGCGCGTCTTCCTTGGTCAGCGAGGCACCTTGGAACAGGGGCGCAACTACATAGGCCAGGAAGAAGAAGATCAGGGTAATCGCGCCGAGCACGGCGAGGCCGCCGATCAACACATACCAGCGGGTCAGGCGATCTTTGAGCGCGCGAATGCGGCGCTTGCGTTGCAGCTCAGGCGTATTGAAATCAATACGCTTGGGGGGAGAAGTCGTCGTCATGGTGGAATTGGCCAGATCATTCATGCGCACACCCTAGCGATCCTGTATGACAGAAAGATGACAATGCAGTGACGCAAGAAATCCGCCGCGTAGCAGGGCTGGCAGCGGATTAAAGAATTAGAGATGCGGGCGGGCTTTGTGTGGGAGCGGGCTTGCTCGCGAAGGCGGTGTGTCAGTCGCCAGATGAGTTGAATGACACACCGTCTTCGCGAGCAAGCTCGCTCCCACAGGGCCCGCTGCTACATCAGGTATTGCAGGCTTACTTACCGCCTTCTTTCAGGCCCAGGTCAGCCAGTGCCTTGGCGGCAACTTTGGCTGGCAGTGGGATGTAACCGTCTTTAACTACTACTTCCTGGCCCTGTTTGGACAGAACCAGTTTCACGAACTCAGCTTCCAGCGGGGCCAGAGGCTTGTTCGGGGCTTTGTTGACGTACACGTAGAGGAAGCGCGACAGCGGGTATTTGCCGTTCAGGGCGTTTTCTTCGCTGTCTTCGATGAAGTCAGTACTGCCTTTTTTGGCCAGGGCCACGGTCTTCACGCTGGCGGTTTTGTAGCCGATGCCCGAGTAACCAATGCCGTTCAGCGAGGAGCTGATCGACTGCACGACCGAAGCCGAGCCTGGTTGTTCGTTGACGTTTGGCTTGTAGTCGCCTTTGCACAGGGCTTCTTCTTTGAAGTAGCCGTAGGTGCCGGATACCGAGTTACGACCGAACAGCTGAACTGGCTTGTTGGCCAGGTCGCCGGTCACACCCAGGTCACCCCAGGTTTTAACGTCGGCTTTAGCGCCGCACAGGCGAGTCGAGGAGAAGATCGCGTCGACTTGTTCCATGGTCAGGTGCTGGATCGGGTTGTCCTTGTGCACGAACACGGCCAGGGCATCCACGGCAACCGGGATAGCGGTTGGCTTGTAGCCGTACTTCTGCTCGAAGGCCGCCAGTTCGGTGTCCTTCATCTTGCGGCTCATCGGGCCCAGGTTGGAGGTGCCTTCAGTCAGCGCAGGAGGTGCAGTGGCGGAGCCGGCGGCCTGAATCTGGATGTTGACGTTCGGGTATTCCTTTTTGTAACCCTCGGCCCACAGGGTCATCAGGTTAGCCAGGGTATCGGAACCGACGCTGGACAAGTTGCCCGACACACCAGTGGTCTTAACGTAAGCCGGGATTGCCGGATCAACACCAGCGGCCACCGCGTTGGCGGTCGCAACGCCAGCAGCGACAAAAGTCATTGCCGCCATCAAACGTTTCAGTTTCATGCCTTGCTCCTAGCAGATAGGGATAGTTGGATCGGGGCCAAGTATCGGTAGGCCGTGTGAACACTCTATGTCTGGAATATGACAATTAGATGAAAGGCCAGTATTTATGAAAAACCTGACAGGAAGGGGAAAGTGCAATAAATCCGGGGCTTGCGAGGAGGTTCAGGCGGTTGGCGCGATGTTTCGGAAACACTCTGTAATCTATGCTGACATTGATCGTTCCCACGCTCTGCGTGGGAACGCATCCAGTGACGCTCTGCGTCACGACCTTCAAAAGCGGACGCAGAGCGTCCAGGCCGGCATTCCCACGCAGAGCGTGGGAACGATCAATCAGCGCCCGCGCTTCCACAGGTAACCACCGACCGCTATCCCCATCACACACAGCACAGCCACGTAGTAAGCAGGCCCCATCGGGCTTTCCTTCATCAGCAGCGATACCGCCAATGGCGTCAGGCCGCCGAATACGGCATAGGCGACGTTGTAAGAGAACGATAAGCCGCTGAAACGCACCACCGGCGGGAAGGCTTTCACCATCACGTAAGGCACTACACCGATGGTGCCCACGAACAGGCCGGTCAATGCGTACAACGGGAACAGCCAGTCCGGGTGGGCCATCAGGCTGTGATACAGCGTCCAGGAGGTGGCCAGCAGCAACGCGCAACCGGTGACCAAAACGCGACCGGCACCAAAACGGTCAGCCAGCGCGCCGGAAGCGATGCAACCCAGGCTCAGCGTAACGATCGCCAGGCTATTGGCTTGCAGCGCCACGGTCGGGCTGAAGTGGTAGACGGTTTGCAGCACGGTCGGGGTCATCAGGATGACCACAACCACACCCGCCGACAGCAACCATGTCAGCAGCATCGACAGCACAATGGCGCCACGGTGGTCACGCAGTACCGCGCGCAATGGCAACTCGGCAGCCAGGGTTTTGCGCTGCTGCATCTCAGCGAAGATCGGTGTTTCATGCAGCCAACGGCGCAAGTACACCGACAGCAGGCCGAACACACCGCCAAGCAGGAACGGGATACGCCACGCGTAATCCGAGACCTGCTCCGGGGTATAGAGGGTGTTGATGGCGGTCGCCACCAGCGAACCCAGCAAAATACCGGCGGTAAGGCCGCTGGTCAGGGTGCCGCAGGCATAGCCGATATGGCGCGGCGGTACGTGTTCGGAAACAAACACCCAGGCGCCCGGTACTTCGCCGCCAATGGCGGCGCCCTGGATGACGCGCATCAACAGCAACAGCAGCGGCGCCCACAGGCCGATCTGTGCGTAGGTCGGCAGCAGGCCCATGATCAGGGTCGGCACGGCCATCATGAAGATGCTCAGGGTGAACATTTTCTTGCGGCCCAGCAGGTCACCGAAGTGCGCCATGATGATGCCGCCCAGCGGGCGTGCCAGGTAGCCGGCGGCGAAGATGCCGAAGGTCTGCATCATGCGCAGCCATTCGGGCATGTCGACGGGGAAGAACAGCTTCCCGACCACCGTGGCGAAAAACACGAAGATGATGAAGTCGTAGAATTCCAGCGCCCCGCCCAAGGCAGACAGCGACAGGGTTTTGTAGTCGTTGCGGGTCAGCGGGCGCGAAGGTTGCGCACTGCTTGCAGGCACGGAGGACATGGCAAGGCTTCTCTTATTGTCAGAACGGCGAACGCGAGACCCCGGCAAGCGCCGGGGTCGGTTCGGCACGATAACAAATCGCCCGCAAAAGCACAGCGTTGCTTAACGCCCGCGCTTCCATAGATAGGCACCGACAGCCATGCCCATCACGCACACCAGCGCCACATAGTAAGCCGGGCCCATCGGGCTCTCTTTGAGCAGCAGTGACACGAACACCGGGCTCAGGCCACCCAATACCGCATAGGCCAGGTTGTAGGAAAACGACAGGCCACTGAAACGCACCGCCGGTGCAAAGCCGGTGACCATCACAAACGGCGCCGCCGTCACCGTGCCCACGAACAGGCCGGTCAGCGTGTAGAGCGGGAATAGCCACTCAGGGTGAATCGCCAGGCTGGCATACAGCGCCCAGCACACCACCATCAAGCCGAAGCAGCCAAACACCAGCACCCGGCCCGCGCCAATGCGATCGCAGAGCTTGCCGGCAATCACCAGGCCCAGCGCCATGCTGACAATCGCCAGGCTATTGGCCTGCAGCGCGGTTTTGGCCGCGAAGTGGTAAACGCCTTGCAGCAGCGCGGGCGTCATCAGGATCACCACCACGACGCCAGCCGACAGAAACCAGGTCATCAACATCGACAGCACGATCGACTCACGGCTCTCGCGCAGCACCGTGCGCAACGGCACCTCCCGCGACAATGCCTTGCGCTGCTGCAACTCGGCAAATACCGGCGTTTCATGCAGCCAGCGGCGCAGGTACACCGACAACAGCCCGAACACTCCACCCAGCAGAAACGGAATGCGCCACGCGTAATCCGCCACCTGCTCCGGGCTATACGTGCTGTTAATGCCCGTGGCGATCAGCGAGCCGAGCAAGATTCCCAGGTTCAGGCCCACCGACAGCACGCCCACTGCATAACCGATGCGCTTGGCCGGCACGTGTTCAGCCACAAAGATCCACGCACCCGGCACCTCACCGCCAATCGCCGCGCCCTGGATCATGCGCATCAACAGCAAAAGTACCGGCGCTAACAGGCCGACTTGGGCATAGGTCGGCAACAGGCCGATGGCCAGGGTCGGCAGCGCCATCAGGAAGATGCTCAAGCTGAACATCTTTTTGCGCCCCAGCAGGTCACCGAAGTGCGCCATGACGATGCCGCCCAACGGGCGAATCAGGTAGCCGGCGGCAAAAATGCCGAAGGTCTGTACCAGGCGCATCCACTCGGGCATGTCCGGCGGGAAAAACAGCTTGCCCACCATCGCGGCAAAAAATACGAAGATGATGAAGTCGTAAAACTCCAGGGCGCTGCCCAAGGCAGACAGCGCCAAGGTTTTGTAGTCAGTGCGCGTCAACGGGCGGGCAGCTTGCACGGCGCTCGCGGGAACGGTGGGCATATCGGGCTTCTCTTCTAAAGGTGCTGACCCGGATAACAGTCCAGATGCCGCAAATATTCCCGGCGATAGGCACAGTTTCTGCAAAAAGCCGCGATACAGCGCAGATTTGCCGACCAAATGAGCGTGCAGAGGTCGTCGCCGCCACAGGGTCTCGATATACTCGGCCCGTGCAAGCGCCAAACCCGCTGTCTTGAGGGGCTGCTGTGCCAAAACGTTGTTGGGTGACCCTAAGGGTGTATTCCAGCCGCTTTGGCAGAGTTTCCCTTTAGTGCGCCTTACGAGAAACGTATCGAGCGGTGTAGGTTGGTGCTGAAACGTTTTTCCAGAAGACGGCTATCCACTTGAAATACCCATGAAGCGTCACGGGTCAGAGGCACCCTCGGCATGATCGAATTCGAACAAGAAGATCCTATCCCGCAAGGCGATCTCGCCTTGCAAATCACCGCACTGCCGCGTGAAACCAACGGATTTGGCGATATCTTCGGCGGCTGGCTGGTCGCGCAGATGGACCTGGCCGGCACGGCCATGGCCAGCAAGGTCGCCGGTGGCCGCGTGGCTACCGTGGCCATTGATCGCATGGCATTCCTGGTGCCGGTAGCGGTGGGCGCGCAACTCTCCTTCTATACCCAAGCCCTGGAAATCGGCCGCAGCTCGATCCAGATGATGGTTGAAGTGTGGAGCGACGACCCGCTGTCCAGTGAATGGCGCAAAGTCACCGAGGCGGTGTTTGTGTTTGTCGCCATCGATGGCAGCGGCCGCACGCGTTCGGTGCCGTCACGCGCGCGTTAAACCTCACCGGGTTTTGACGGTCAATTGCCCCATTGCCTGCCATAAAGAGTGCTTTGTATGCCTGTGCCCCACGTTGAAAGCGTAAAAATCGACGAGTTGGACTGCTGGCGCATTCGCCACAACGGCGCCGAACTGATGGTGGCCCAACAGGGCGCGCACATCTTCAGTTACCAGCGCCAGGGCGAACAGCCGCTGATCTGGCCGAACCCTGAAGCGGTGTTCAAGCAAGGCAAAGGCATTCGTACCGGCGTGCCGGTGTGCTGGCCGTGGTTTGGCGTATTTGATCGCAACCCGCAGAGCGTGAAAGCGATGCGCCAGAGCGAGCAACCGGCCGGTGCCCATGGTTTTGTGCGCACCGCACTGTGGGAGCTGGCTGCAAGCGAACTCGAAGGCCAAGCGCTGCGGGTGGATTTGGTGCTGCCAGTTCCCGCGGGCGGCTTCCCCGGCTGGCCGCATCAGGTCGACCTGACACTGAGCCTGTTGCTGGACGATCAACTGCACATCCGCCTGACCAGTCACAACCGTGGCACCGACACCGTGGCCCTCAGCCAGGCATTGCACACTTACTTTGCAGTGAGTGACGTGCGCAAGGTGCAAGTCGAAGGGTTGGATGGACTCGCGTATATCGACACCGCCGATGGCTGGGCCGAGAAGAAGCAATCCGGCCTGCTGCACTTCAGCGGCGAGACTGACCGTATCTACCTGGATACTCCGGCGCAATTGAATATCGTCGATAAGGATTGGCAGCGTTGCATCCAGCTCACCAGTCAGGGTTCGAACTCGACCGTGATCTGGAACCCATGGACCGAACGTGCCAAGGCGTTTGACGACATGGCCGATGATGGCTGGCAGGGCATGCTGTGCATCGAGACGGCAAATGTGCGGGATGATGTGGTGAGCTTGGCGCCGGGCGAAAGCCATACTTTGGGCGTGAGCATCACCAGTATCGGCCTGTAAACCCAATCAAAAATGTGGGAGCGGGCTTGCTCGCGAATGCGGTGGACCAGTCAAAGTTATATTGACTGACACTACGCCTTCGCGAGCAAGCCCGCTCCCACATTAGGTTCTGCGTCATGATCTAGAGATCGGACTCTTTCACTACCCTGACCTTCCCAGCATCCAGCGCATACGCCGCGTCCGCCAAATCGTTGTTGACCTTCTCCACCTTCAATGTGCCCGTCACCCACAGTGGCGTGTAGATATCATCCAGCTTCAGCCCCTTGGGATAACGCACCAGCACCAACTGGTTAGGCGGCGGTGGCGGCACGTGGATGCAGGCGCCTGGGTACGGCACCAGGAAAAACAGCGTGCTGCGGCCCTTGGCGTCAGTTTCCAACGGCACTGGGTAGCCGCCGATGCGAATGTTCTTGCCGTTCATGGCGGCCACGGTCTTGGTCGAATACATCACCGCCGGCAAGCCTTTGCTCTGCTTCAAGCCACCTTTGTCGGTGAACGTGCCTTGGGCTTCGGGGGAGTTGTGGTCGATCTCGGGCATGGCTTCGAGGGCTTTCTGGTCTGAAAGCGGCATCAGGTCGAGCCAATCGGTTTCCGGCAGTTCGCCGGCGTGCGCCAGGCCAGAGCCCAACAGGAGGAGTGTGAATAAAAGACGGCGCATGAAAAAGCTCGGCAAGTTCAGATGCCGAGCATTCTAGCCCTCTGCGCCTGCGCAGCGCAGAGGGCTTTGTCGCTTAGATCATTTCTTTTTCAGCAGGCCGTAGATCACCAGCAGCACGATGGCGCCGATCAGCGCGCCGAGGAAGCCCGCGCCTTGACCCGCCTGGTAGATGCCCAGGGCCTGACCACCGTAGGTGGCGACCAGAGAACCTGCGATACCCAGCAGGATGGTCATGATCCAGCCCATGCTGTCGTCGCCAGGCTTGAGGAAACGCGCCAGCAGGCCGACGATCAAGCCGATAAAGATGGTTCCGATGATACCCATGGCATTTCCCTCTGAATGAAGTGAACTACACAAAAGCCTAGTCAGACTTTAGCGTCCTGCAATCAGAGAGGCGGCGATAACCAATGGTTCCCGCCGCCCTCAAGGTTATTGCTCGGCGATCAACGCTTCGACTTTGAGGATCTGCGCCTCAAGGGTCGCACGGTCCTTGCAACGCAGGTTGGCGTGGCCGACCTTGCGCCCGACCTTGAACGCCTTGCCGTAGTGATGCAGGTGGCAGTCATCAATGGCGATGACTTTTTCCACCGGTGGCACTGCACCGATAAAGTTGAGCATCGCGCTCTCGCCAACCTTGGCCGTGGAGCCCAACGGCAAGCCTGCCACCGCCCGCAGGTGGTTTTCGAACTGGCTGCACTCGGCGCCTTCGGTGGTCCAGTGCCCGGAGTTGTGTACGCGCGGGGCGATTTCGTTGGCCTTGAGGCCGCCGTCGACTTCAAAGAACTCGAACGCCATCACGCCGACATAATCCAGCTGCTTGAGCACGCGACCGGAATAGTCTTCGGCCAGGGCCTGCAACGGGTGGTCGGTGCTGGCCACGGACAGCTTGAGGATGCCGCTGTCGTGGGTGTTGTGCACCAACGGGTAGAAGCGGGTCTCGCCATCGCGGGCGCGCACGGCGATCAGCGACACTTCACCGGTGAACGGCACGAAGCCTTCCAGCAGGCAGGCAACGCTGCCCAGTTCGGCAAAAGTACCAACCACATCGGCAGCGGTGCGCAGGACTTTCTGGCCCTTGCCGTCATAACCCAATGTGCGGGTTTTAAGCACGGCCGGCAGGCCGATGCTGGCGACGGCCGCTTCCAGGTCCGCTTGGGACTGGATATCGGCGAAGGCCGGGGTCGGAATGCCCAGGTCCTTGAACATGCTCTTCTCGAACCAGCGGTCGCGAGCGATGCGCAAGGCTTCGGCGCTCGGGTATACCGGCACGAACTGCGACAGGAAGGCCACGGTTTCGGCCGGGACGCTTTCGAATTCGAAGGTCACCAGGTCGACTTCATCGGCCAGTTGGCGCAGATGGTCGGGGTCGCTGTAGTCAGCGCGAAGGTGTTCACCCAAGGCCGCCGCGCAGGCGTCGGGCGCCGGGTCCAGGAAAGCGAAGTTCATCCCCAGCGGGGTGCCCGCCAAGGCCAGCATGCGACCCAGTTGGCCGCCACCGATTACACCGATTTTCATCAATCAATACCTTCAGGCGATACGTGGGTCTGGGTTGTCCAGCACGCTGTCTGTCTGCTCAGCACGGAATTTTTTCAGCACCGCGTGAAACTGCGGGTGCTTGGCGCCCAGGATGCTGGCGGACAGCAATGCGGCGTTGATCGCGCCGGCCTTGCCGATCGCCAGGGTGGCCACCGGAATACCGGCCGGCATCTGCACGATGGACAACAGCGAATCCACGCCCGAGAGCATCGACGACTGCACCGGCACACCGAGCACCGGCAGGTGGGTCTTGGCCGCACACATGCCTGGCAGGTGCGCCGCACCGCCGGCACCGGCGATGATCACCTCGATGCCACGGGATTCTGCTTCATCGGCATACTGGAACAGCAAATCCGGGGTGCGGTGGGCAGAGACCACTTTCACTTCATACGGAATGCCGAGTTTTTCCAGCATATCGGCGGTGTGGCTAAGGGTGGACCAATCGGACTTGGAGCCCATGATCACGCCAACCAATGCACTCATCGTCGTGCCTCTTCTCTCTGGGCGCCCGCAGGCGCGTCAAAAAACAACAAGCCACGCGGGAAATCCGGCGTGGCTTGGTGTACGAATTAAGGCCGGTTGGACCGGCCGAAGGCCGCGCAGTATACCGTAATAATCCAGATAAACAGCCCCTGGGATGACCATCTGTCATTCCTTGCTACCGAGGGATTTATTGACTCTAAGGTCAGCCTCTAACGCACGCCAAAGCACACACTCACGTCCGCTCGCCAAACCGCCGTACCGTCGAGCATTAATTACCGCCCGGTGGAATGCCCTCATTCAATAAACTCACTGACATCCTGATTCACTATCAGTAACTTTGAACTTCTTGAAAGGATTAAAGGATGACTCAGACAATCGAAGACCTACCCAAAAAAGACATTACCATTATCGCTGTTATTCATAATGACGTGGCGCAGTCAAAACGAGAAACCATTTACGCTGATTATTTTCACGCAGTCGTAAACGAGCTGGAGAGCTTCGCAGAGCGGAAAATCCATGTCGTCTTCGCGCAACGCGAGCCCCAAAGCAGCATGGAATACAAAGGCGATGTTTTTGATGACGCTGCAACACGCTGGCAAACTGTCGGCACTCAAATTCTCGAAGAAATGACAAATGACGGCTTAAAAACCAATGAGTTGACCAAAGTCGTTCTCGTTACCAACGATCAATTAAACGATAACGTTTTAGGCGTCGCGAGCACATATGGGGAAACCAAAGGCGGAACATTCGCCATCGCATCATTGGTCTCGCCAGAAGTCGTCGCGCATGAGATCGGTCATTTATTAGGGGCCAAACATGACGACTCTGAAGTGCATATCAAGCGCCGCTGGGCCAATGGCCTTAAGCTCCTCAAGGCTTGGTGGCTATTCGGAAGCTGGTACGAGGACATTAAGACTTATACCTACATGGCACCCCACAGTAGCAGTTCCACCACTTATACTTTCAGCCCCGCCAATCGGCAAAATATTAAGAATTATCTGGCCAGCAAAGATTAATACCAACAGCCCTTTTACCGTTTTACTTCCATCAGTTCGAACAATCACTGACCTCCCTCCGCTCATGCGGAGGAACTCACTGCGCTGCCACTTTCGAGCTTGCGCCACAACAACCGCACATTCGCCTTGCGCACCAGTGCGCAGCGATACAAGCGAATCTCCAGCGGCACATGCCATTGCGGGCCGCCGCACACTACCAGCTCGCCACGGGCCAGTTCCGCCCGTACGCTCAACTGCGGCACCCAGGCGATGCCCAGCCCTTCCAGCGCCATGCTCTTGAGGCTGTCGGCCATGGCGGTTTCATAGATGGTGGTAAAGCGCAGAGCCCTCTGGCGCAGCAGCAAATTCACCGAGCGCCCCAGGAACGCACCGGCACTGTAGGCCAGCAACGGCACGCTGCCCTCACCTTCCAGGTCGAACAGCGGTTTGCCGTTGGCGTCGGCGGCGCACACCGGGAGCATCTCGGTGTTGCCCAGGTGCAGCGAGGGAAAGATCTCGGCGTCCATCTGCATGGCCGCGTCCGGGTCGTAGAACGCGAGCATCAGGTCGCAGCCACCTTCGCGCAGCGCGTGCACGGCGTCACCGACGTTAGTGGCAACCAATCGCGTGGCAATGTTCAAACCTTCGTTGCGCAGTTGCGCGATCCAACGGGGGAAGAAGCCCAGCGCCAAGGAGTGGGCAGCCGCGACTTGCATGACCTCCCCTTGCCCGCCTTCCAGGTGATGCAAATGGCGCAGTACTTCACCGAGCTGTTCGACCACCGTGCGCGCGGTGACCAGAAACAATTGCCCCGCCGCCGTCAGCTCCACCGGTGTGCGTGAGCGATTGACCAGGGTCAGCCCCAGCGCCGCTTCCAGGCTGCGAATACGTCGACTGAACGCCGGCTGGGTCACAAAGCGCCGCTCCGCCGCCTGGGAAAAGCTGCGCGTCGCCGCCAGGGCGCTGAAGTCTTCCAGCCATTTGCTCTCAAGGTTCATCACTTCCTCCCACGGGTACGCACCATTTTGGCACACACGCCCGCCATGATAACCGGGTCACACCTACATTATGCCGTTTGTGCATAGGCCAGTGCTGAACAGCATTGGCCCAAAAACTTCTACAAGCCTAGCATTCGCAGCGTTCCGGCCTGTTCCGGGTCCATATCGAGATGATTTCCGTCATGTCCTCCGCTGCATCATTCCGCACAGAAAAAGACCTGCTTGGCGTACTCGAAGTACCAGCTCAAGCGTATTACGGCATCCAGACCCTGCGAGCGGTGAATAACTTCCGCCTCTCGGGCGTTCCGATTTCGCATTACCCGAAATTGGTGGTCGGCCTGGCAATGGTCAAGCAAGCAGCCGCTGACGCCAACCGCGAGTTGGGCCAGCTCAGCGAAGCCAAGCACGCTGCCATCAGCGAAGCCTGTGCCCGTCTGATCCGCGGCGATTTCCACGAAGAGTTCGTGGTGGACATGATTCAAGGCGGCGCCGGCACTTCAACCAACATGAATGCCAACGAAGTCATCGCCAACATCGCGTTGGAGGCCATGGGCCACAACAAGGGCGAGTACCAGTACCTGCACCCTAACAACGACGTGAACATGGCGCAGTCGACCAACGACGCCTACCCGACCGCGATCCGCCTGGGTCTGCTGCTGGGCCATGACGCGCTGCTGGCCAGCCTCGACAGCCTGATTCAGGCATTCGCCGCCAAAGGCGTCGAGTTCGGCCACGTGCTGAAAATGGGCCGCACCCAATTGCAAGACGCCGTGCCGATGACCCTCGGCCAGGAATTCCGCGCCTTCGCCACTACCCTGGGTGAAGACCTGGCGCGCCTGAAAACCCTGGCGCCAGAGCTGCTGACCGAAGTAAACCTGGGCGGCACCGCCATCGGCACCGGCATCAACGCCGACCCGCGCTACCAGGCCCTGGCCGTACAACGCCTGGCGCTGATCAGCGGCCAGCCGCTGGTTCCAGCTGCCGACTTGATCGAAGCCACCTCCGACATGGGCGCTTTCGTGCTGTTCTCCGGCATGCTCAAGCGTACGGCGGTGAAGCTGTCGAAGATCTGCAACGACCTGCGCCTGCTGTCCAGCGGCCCACGCACCGGCATCAACGAGATCAACCTGCCGGCACGCCAGCCAGGCAGCTCGATCATGCCCGGCAAGGTCAACCCGGTGATCCCGGAAGCCGTGAACCAGGTAGCGTTCCAAGTCATCGGCAACGACCTGGCGCTGACCATGGCAGCCGAAGGCGGCCAACTGCAGTTGAACGTGATGGAGCCGCTGATCGCTTTCAAGATCTTCGACTCGATCCGCCTGCTGCAACGCGCCATGGACATGCTGCGCGAGCACTGCATCGTCGGCATCACCGCCAACGAAGCACGCTGCCGCGAACTGGTGGAACACTCCATCGGCCTGGTCACCGCGCTGAACCCGTACATCGGCTATGAAAACGCCACCCGCATTGCGCGTATCGCCCTCGAAAGCGGCCGCGGCGTGCTGGAACTGGTGCGCGAAGAAGGCTTGCTCGACGACGCCATGCTCGACGACATCCTGCGCCCCGAAAACATGATTGCCCCACGCTTGGTCCCGCTGAAGGCCTAAGCGTTTGATGCACCGCTCACCAGGTTGAGGGACTAGACACCTCTCACCTTTTGAGGGCCTGAAGGCTCGTTCTTCAGGCCCTTTTTTTTGCCCCAAGGTTGTGAAATGAAGCCCATAAAAAATCCAATATCGCCCTGCAAACCCTCCTTGCCTGCAACCGCCTGGCTGAAACCTTTAATCGCCCCGTGCAGACGGATCACGCTCGCCTAGGTATAGTGCCGCCCCTCTTCGCGTCTGCGGCCGTCGGTAACGAGGCCCGGATACAACGCGAAAGCGCATGAATAACAACACCCGCAAAAGGATTGGGTCGAAGCGTCGTGCACTGCCTGGTGCCGAGCGATGAGTCGCACCGTCCTGCGTTTGCCATTAGAAAAATCAGCGAGGAACACTCCATGCTCGAAGTCATCAACGACTTCCTCTCAGGGAAAGTACTGATCGTGCTCATTGTCGGGCTCGGCGGTTATTTCACGATCCGCTCGCGTTTCGTACAGTTGCGTCACTTTTTCCACATGTTCTCGGTGTTCAAAGACAGCCTGAAGAGCAGCTCCGGCCAGCTCAGTTCCTTCCAGGCGCTGATGCTCAGCCTGGCCGGCCGCGTGGGTGCCGGTAACATCGCCGGTGTCGGCATTGCCGTGACCCTGGGCGGCCCGGGCGCCGTGTTCTGGATGTGGGTCACCGCGCTGGTGGGCATGTCTTCGAGCTTTATCGAGTGCTCCCTCGGCCAGTTGTACAAGCGTACTGACGCTGACGGCACCTACCGTGGTGGCCCGGCTTACTACATCCAGCACGGTCTGCAAAAACGCTGGCTGGGTATGGTCGTCGCGTTCCTGTTGCTGGTGACCTTCGGGTTCGCCTTCAACGGCCTGCAAGCCCACGCCGTCACCCACTCGCTGAACAGCGCCTTTGGCCTGGACACCACCTACACCGGCCTGGCGCTGGCGGTATTGCTGGGCCTGGTGTTCATCGGCGGGATCAAGCGCATCGCGTCGATCGCCGACCTGCTGGTGCCGGTCAAGACCCTGGTCTACATCGCCGTGACCCTGTACGTGATCGTGCTGCAATTTGACCACGTGCCGGCCATGCTCGCGACCATCGTCAAGAGCGCCTTCGGCCTCGACCAAGCCTTTGGTGGCCTGGTCGGCAGCGCGATCATCATGGGTGTGAAGCGCGGCGTGTTCGCCAACGAAGCAGGTTTAGGCAGTGCGCCTAACGTGGCAGCGGTGGCTTCGGTAGAGCACCCGATCGCCCAAGGCGTGGTGCAAGCGTTCAGCGTGTTCCTCGACACGTTTGTGATCTGCACCTGCACCGCGTTGCTGATCCTGCTCTCCGGCTTCTACACCCCAGGTTTTGAAGGCGACGGCATTGCCCTGACCCAGAACTCCCTGGCGGCGGTGGTCGGTGACTGGGGCCGCATGTTCATCTCGGTGGCCCTGGCGTTGTTCGTGTTCACCTCGATCATGTACAACTACTACTTGGGCGAGAGCAACCTGCGCTTCCTGGTCGGCAATAACCGCAAGGTGTTGATGGGCTACCGTGCGCTGGTGCTGGTGCTGATTTTCTGGGGTTCGATCGAGAACCTGAGCACCGTGTTCGCCTTCGCCGACATCACCATGACCATGCTCGCGTTCGTGAACCTGTTCGCCCTGGCGTTCCTGTTCAAGATTGCCATGCGCATCCTCAATGACTACGACAACCAGCGTGCAGCGGGTATCAAGACGCCGGTGTTCGACTCCAGCCAGTTCCCCGACCTGGACCTCGACCGCAAGGCCTGGCCGGCTAACCCGGCAAAGCCGCAAGCAGTCGCTTCGGCTGAACTGAGCGCTCAAGCGCAGCGTTAATCACCGCTAGATGACACGCCGCCCGGCCTTGGGCATGCTCTGGGCCCGGCGGCGTTTTTCGTTCAGGAGATTTTTCATGCAACCAGCTAACAACGTGATGGTGCTCTACACCGGCGGCACCATTGGCATGCAGGCCAGCGCCAACGGCCTGGCGCCGGCGTCGGGTTTTGAAGCACGCATGCGCGAACAGCTTGTCGATGCCGCGCTACCGGCCTGGCGCTTTCAAGAGATGTCGCCGCTGATCGACAGCGCCAACATGACGCCCACTTACTGGCAGCATCTGCGCAGCGCCGTGGTTGAGGCGGTGGACGCAGGCTGCGATGCGGTGCTGATCCTGCACGGCACCGACACCCTGGCCTACAGCGCGGCAGCCATGAGCTTTCAACTGCTGGGCCTGCCGGCGCCGGTAGTCTTCACCGGTTCCATGCTGCCGGCCGGCGTGCCCGACAGCGATGCCTGGGAAAACGTCAGCGGCGCCTTGACGGCCTTGGGCGAAGGCCTGGCGCCGGGCGTGCAGCTGTACTTCCACGGCGCGCTGATGGCGCCGACCCGTTGCGCGAAAATCCGCAGCTTCGGTCGCCACCCGTTTGCAGCCCTGCAGCGCAATGGCGGCGTCGCCCAGGCCGACATGATCCCGGCCGCCCTGCATTACCGCCAGCCCAAAGCCTTGGCCAATGTCGGCGTGTTGCCGCTGGTGCCGGGCATCGCCGCCGCGCAACTGAACGCGTTGATCGACAGCGGCATCCAGGCGCTGGTGCTGGAATGCTTCGGCAGCGGCACCGGGCCGAGCGATAACCCTGAGTTCCTCGCCAGCCTCAAGCGTGCGCAGGATCTGGGTGTGGTCGTAGTCGCAATCACCCAATGCCATGAAGGCGGCGTGGAGCTGGACGTGTACGAAGCTGGCAGCCGCTTGCGTGGCGTGGGCGTGCTGTCCGGTGGCGGCATGACCCGCGAAGCGGCGTTCGGCAAGCTCAATGCCTTGCTCGGCGCCGGGCTTGAGGCCAGCGAAGTGCGCCGTCTGGTGGAACTGGACCTGTGCGGCGAGCTGAGCTGACCGGCATATAACTTGCTGCCCTTCCAGCCATCCCCTGGCTGGAAGTTCCCATGCTGCATTCCCACCTCACCACACTCAATGCTGTTTCGCTGGTGCTCAACACCTTCAAAGGCTTGCCCCACGAAGCACTGCTGGCCGGCAGCGGCATCTGTGCGGCGGACTTGAGCCGGGCCGACACGCGCATCACCACCAATCAGGAAATGCGCGTGTGCGCCAATGCCGTGGCTTTGCGCCGCGATGTCGGCCTGGAGCTGGGCGCACAAATGCATGTGTCGGCTTACGGCATGCTCGGTTACGCCCTGCTCACCAGTGCCACCTTTGGTGACGCGTTACGTTTGGCGCTGCGCTATCCGGCGCTGCTGGGAACACTGTTCGAGCTGAGCCTTGAAGAGGACGGCGAGCGCATCTGGTTCACCGCCGGCGACTACCGGGAAAACCCCAGCCTGGAAATGTTCAACGTCGAGCTGTGCCTGGCGTCATTGAAAGTGATCTGCGACGACCTGCTCGGCCAGCCTCTGCCCTTACTGGCTGCACGTTTTGAACATGACGCCCCCGACTACCGCGCGCGCTACGCCGAACGTTTCCCCTGCACGCTGCAATTTCAGGCCACCGCCAATGCCTTTGCCTTCGATAAACACTGGCTGGACCAGCCTCTGCCCCTGGCCGACGCCATCACCCACCAGGCCATGGCTGAGCGTTGCCGCAAACAAAACCTGGAGTTCACCGGCCGCCAGGCCTGGCTCGGCCGGATTCGCCAACTGCTCACCGCACAGCTCAATGCCGCGCCCGGCCTTGAGGGTTTGGCCGAGCAGATGAACTGTTCGGCGCGCACCCTGCGCCGGCACCTGCATGACCTGGGCTGCAGCTACCAGGAGCTGCTGGACGAGCTGCGTTTCGAGCGTGCCAAGCAACTGCTGGCCGAGGACCAGTGGCCGATCTACCGGATTGCCGAGGCACTGGGCTTCAGCGAAACGGCAAGTTTCAGGCATGCCTTTGTGCGTTGGAGTGGCGTGGCGCCGAGCCAATTTCGAGCGTGATGCTCCATCAAGGGGCGAATTTCGGACAGACACTTTGGCCATATTAATCCCCTTTTGGCCGCTCCTGCCGTTCTCTTAAAGCACGCCCGCCGCAAGACTGGACCCACCGATACAGCCTGCGGAGAACAACAAATGTTGACGATCTACTCGGACGATCACCACCTGCACCATGGCCGCTGTGAATTGATGGACGGGCAACTGATGCCCTGCTTTGAAATGCCCTCGCGCGCCGACCACGTGTTGCAACGGGTCAAAGACCGCGAACTGGGCCAGGTACACGCGCCGCAGGATTTCGGCCTGGCACCGCTGCAGCGTATCCACAGCCACGACTACCTCGACTTCTTCCAAGGCGCCTGGCAGCGCTGGACCGAGTACGGCCAGGAGGGCGACTTGCTGCCCTACACCTGGCCCGCGCGCACGCTGCGGCGGGTGATCCCCACAAGCCTGCATGGCCAACTGGGCTATTACAGTTTCGACGGCGGCGCGCCAATTACCGCCGGCACCTGGCAAGCGGCCTACAGCGCGGCGCAAGTGGCCCTCACGGCGCAGCAGGCCATCCAGAACGGCGCCCACAGTGCCTTCGCCCTGTGCCGCCCACCCGGGCACCACGCCGCTGGTGACTTGATGGGCGGTTATTGCTACCTCAACAACGCGGCGATCGCAGCTCAAGCGTTCCTCGACCAGGGCCACAAGCGCGTCGCGATCCTGGATGTGGATTACCACCACGGCAACGGCACCCAGTCGATTTTCTACGCACGCAACGACGTGTTGTTCACCTCGATTCATGGCCACCCGGAAGCGGAGTTTCCGTTTTTCCTCGGCTATGCCGACGAGCTGGGCGAAGGTGACGGCGAAGGCTTCAACTTCAACTACCCACTGCCGGCCGGTTCCGGTTGGGCGGCCTGGAGTGCCGCACTGGAAGAAGCCTGCACCGAGATCGAACGCTATGGCGCCGACATCATCGTCGTGTCCCTGGGCGTGGACACGTTCAAGGACGACCCTATCTCACAGTTCAAACTCGACAGCCCGGACTACCTGGCCATGGGCGCGCGCATTGCCCGCCTGGGCAAGCCCACGCTGTTTGTGATGGAAGGCGGCTACGCCGTGGAAGAAATCGGCATCAACGCCGTCAACGTCCTCGAAGGTTTTGAAGGAGCTGCCCAATGAACAGGCTCAAGTCGCTCGCCCTCTGTGCCGCCGTCATCGGTGGTGCAGCCCACGCCGAAGAGAAAACCCTCAAGGTCTACAACTGGTTCGACTACATCACGCCCAAGGCGCTGGAAGACTTCAAGGCGCAGAACCCCACTATCAAATTGGTCTACGACATCTTCGACACCAACGAAGCGCTGGAAGCCAAGCTGCTCACCGGCAATTCCGGCTATGACGTGGTGGTGCCGTCCAACGTGTTCCTGGCCAAGCAGATTGAGGCCGGGGTGTTCCAGCCGCTGGACCGCAGCAAGCTGCCGAACTGGAACCACCTCGACCCCAAGCTGATGAAGCTGATCGAAGCCAACGACCCCGGCAATAAATTCGCCGTGCCCTACATGTACGGCACCATCCTCATTGGCTTCAACCCGGCCAAGGTCAAGGCCGCCCTGGGTGACAATGCGCCGGTCGACAGTTGGGATTTGATCTTCAAGGAAGAGAACATCAGCAAGCTCAAGCAGTGCGGGGTGGCGTTGCTGGATTCGCCATCAGAAATCCTGCCCCTGGCTTTGCAGCACCTGGGCCTGGACCCCAACAGCAGCAACCCCAAGGACTACGAAAAGGCCGAAGCGCTGCTGATGAAGATCCGCCCGTACATCACCTACTTTCACTCGTCCAAATACATGGCCGACATCGCCAACGGTGATATCTGCGTGGCCGTGGGCTATTCGGGCAGTTTCTCCCAGGCCGCCAACCGCGCCAAAGAGGCCAAAAACGGCGTGACCGTGGACATGCGCCTGCCCAAAGAAGGCGCGCCGATCTGGTTCGACATGCTCGCCATCCCCAAGGGCGCTAAAAACCCGGACGACGCCTACACCTTCATCAACTACCTGCTGCAACCCAATGTGATTGCGCCGGTCAGCGACTTTGTCGGCTACCCCAACCCCAACAAAGACGCCACCGAACTGGTCGACCCGGCCATTCGCCACAACCCCAACCTGTACCCGACCGAGGCGGCGATGGCCACGCTCTACACCCTCAAACCCCTGGACAGCAAAGCCGAACGGGCCAGGACCAGGGCCTGGACCAAGATCAAATCCGGCACCTGAAGTGCCTTGATAAGACGGCCACCTTCGCCGAATGCAGATTTGAAGGTGTGCCTAATTAAGCACCGCCTCTCTGCCTGGCCGCGCCCTAGCATGGAAATCCCTAGCCTTTACCTCGGGCTAGTTCCATCTAACGGCCAGACAGGGATGCCTCACCATGAACTCCCCCGCTTCAAATGCTACGCCCTTGAACACCCATCGCCCGGATAAACGGATAGCGCTGCTCACACAACTCTATATCGTCCCTTCATTCAGAGAGACAGCGACCCTCCTGTTGCGTGAGGCGTTGCAGGAACATTACCCGACACTGGATATCGACCCGGACACCGTCATGCTCGCGACGTCGACTTGGCAACTCGAGGACGACCAGGTCAGAGCCGGCCCCACTGAGTACCAGGCCCTCAGTGACGTCCTCGCCAAACAAGCGGTGCTGGCGGTGCCACTCTTGTGCATCGAAGGCGAGCACTTTCTCACCCGTCAACCGATCGTGGAGCCCGCGGTACACCTGCCCGTGCGTGTCACTGAAATCGCCAAGACCATTAACTTGCTGGCGCCCTCGATGCTGCGGGCCTACCAGCAACAAATGATCACCCACTGGAACCAAACTAACGGCAGCGGTCCGCATTGGCATGAGTTATCGCACCTGTTGCGTGCGGTGTGGAATGTCGAGACCGCCGATGACTGGAGTGCGACTGAGTGCGCCATGGCCCGCGCTCTGTTCACTCACCCCGACAAAGCCGATAGAAAGGACAACGACCTCTATAAGCTCAGGGCCTGCCTGGTCGATATCGACCGAGTCGATGATGATGGGCAGGTCAAGCACCTCAATGATGTGATCATCGCGGTATTGATCGGCGAACATGAAGGGAAAACCACGGTCCTCACCCATTCGCTGCTCAAGGGTTATGAAAAGTTTCCCTCGCTGGAGCACCTGGGCAACTCCTTGCCCGCACACCTGTTGGACGCTGCCACGGACCAACAAATCCAATGGCGCCTGTTTGAGCCGGACGGCGATTTCTTTGATCACCAGGCCTGTGCATTGGTGTCACTGCAAGTCGATAGCATCGCTGAAATCGACTTCTCCGACCTGCGCAAAGCCAACAACGTCGATGTCGCCCTGGGCACGCCACCTGCTGCTGCCCCGCCGCCTGCGCAAAGCAGCCCGGACCTGGCGTGGTACCGCAACCAGATGCCCGATTGGCTGACAAACGCCTCACCCAGCGACTCGAATTTTTATGCTCGGCACCTCAAAGACCTTGCCGCGCTGCATAACCAGAATACCGGTCGCTCTTTCCTGGACGACATTCCGACTATCGAGGCCTACGCGTTGAAGGTCATCAAGGCAAAGGTGATCAAGGACCACCCAGATAGCACCCACCTGCCCTTGGAGAAGATTTTCCTACAAGTAAAGAACCCGGTCGTCTGGGGTACTTTCGTAGTTCCGGGCCAGGTTGAGACCACTACCTTCAGCCTGGTTGAACTGGCCCTGCAAAACCTGATTGCGGTGCCGGTTGGCACCAAAATCGTCAAGACCACCAATGGTTTCAACCTGCCTGAGTGGATGACCACAACTTATTTTGAATCGCTGGTCACCGCTGTCGATATAGGCCGCACCTACCCCGCGCTGATCAAGGAAAAGCTGCTGGACGACACTCAGGAATCGGCACGCCGTAATACGCTATACAGCCAACACCTGCGTATCCAACTGCCAATGCAGGCCCTGCAGGCCAAGATTCGCCAGGAAGACAACATTGACGAGCGTGGCTACCGTTATGTGACCGCGGTGATGCAAGAGGAGGCCACTGACCGCAAAGTCGACGGGCAGACCATTGTGCTCAGGCCCTTGGCCTTTGTACCCCTAAGACGCACAGACGCCTCTACGGACACGGTCGCCAACATGTACGTGATCGGCCCCGAAGACCCGGTGGCCGGCCCATGCCTGTTGTACCGGCCGCTGTTCACACCGGCCCTGATGCAGTTCCCATCGCCGGCCAACCTCATCTATACGATCGCGCAATCGAGCAGCTTGTGCGAGTCGGTCCTGGCCTGGCTGCCGGACGCGGTCCGCAGCGACTACAGCAACTATGTATTTCCAGGCTCGCTGCCTTCGCCTTGGGCGGTCGCCGATTACCTGGTGGAGCCTGACAAGCTATGGACCATGAGCGGGCCAATGAGCCTGGCCCCCCAGGAACTCAACGGTGATCGATTCACCACACTGTACAAGGCTAATGCCCAGGCGCTGGTAGAGCTGGCCGACCGCCAATCGGTATCCAATGCCGAAAGCCGTTGGGCAACTTTCAAACACGCCGGCTGGGTGATCTTCAATGGTGTACTGCCGTTTCTCGGACGCACCATCGGCACAGGGGCCTGGATTTGGCAGGTGGTCGATCAACTGCAAACCTTTGTGCAAGCGCATGAACACGGTGAGAAACAAGCCGAGTGGTCGGCATTCACCGATGTCCTGTTGAACCTGGGCATGGCGATCACGTTGCACGCCGCCAGCCGCAGCCACCGTACCGGCTACCCACGCAAGACCGCGCCAAAACTGGCCGAGGCAATCCGCGCCAAACAGGTCACGATCAAACAAGAGGCGACCCTGACCAAGGAGTTGCCGGCCACACATTTACCGCATTTGCACACCAGCGGCGCAATCAAGCGCATGCCCGGCGAACTCGCCACCGTGCTCGACAGCTTCAAGGTCAGCAAACCGCAAGGCCTCGGCAAGGCTGAAACTTCAGGAAACCAGTACCAGCACCTCTTTCATCAGGCACAAAAATACTACGCCCCCGTAGGGGAACGCTGGTTTGAGGTGAGTGCCGGTGAAGATGAAGCAGTGGTCATCATCGACCCGAAGCAACCCGGACGAACAGGGCCGGCGTTGATTCATAACGCTCAGGGCCAATGGTTTATCGACACTCGACTGCGTCTGCGCGGTGCCGGCTCCAAGCACCTGCAGGAGCAGTCAAAATCCAAGGCTGAGATCAACGCGCTAGAAGCCAAAAGACGCTTGAGGCTATTTGAGCTAAACAAACCCACTGCGCAATTTGAGTTGCAACAGGCCCGGCTGGCGATGTCGGACAGCGCCTCCCCCTCCTCCCCCGAGGTCAGCCGCCAAACCTACCTGCAAAAACTCGAGAGCCAGAGCGGCGACTACGAAGAGGCACTGCAACAGCTCAAAATATTGAACGTGTTCTCCCCGAGCGCTGACTATCAGCAACACGCGATCCGTTACGTGAACGCCCAATTGGAGCTGACCCGAACCGGTATCACCGAAGCGCAAGTGGCCTTCACACCTCAACTCAAAACCGTGCTGGATCAGATCGAGCACCAAATCAACCATCCCGAGGAACGTCATATCGACGATGCCCGCATCATGACCGAATTGAGCCAGGACATGATCCAGCGCCTGAATTACACCCAAACGCGGCTCACTCAACTCAAAGCGCTGGGTGAGTTGGGATTCGAGCAAATTCGCAAATTCAGAACAAAATTGCCGGGCTACACCGCCCGCGACCTCAGGGCCTTGCAAGTGTCGATGGCGCGCAATTTATGCCTGGACGACAACAGCATCGCCACAGACTCCTCAGCCTGGAGTGCCATTGACACCATCGTCGACAACGCCAGCCTGTCGATTCAGGCCTTGCATGAAACCTCGGTGGAGCGTAGCCAGGCGCGCTTGGATGAACGCATCGAAACCCTCGGCAGCCTGGTCGAACAGCTCAAGATCATCGACGAACGCCTGCAGGATTTTCCAGACGAGTTTCCTGACGCAGCGCTGCCTACACGTATCACGACCCTGCGCGAAAAAATCCGCGATTTCTACCGCGAAACCCTGGGTAACCTGGAACTGCTGCACGCGGATCGGGACACGCTCAGAAGCCGCCCGACACCGCCGTCAACACCGCCAAGAGCAAAGAAAAAAATCATTCACACCCGCTACAACGGTGTATTGGTGGGGGTACCACGACTGACAGAGACTGGCGATGAAACCGGCATGGTGGATGTCATCTCTCCTCTCAACCAGCAGATCATGGCGACCTTCCATGAAAAAACTCCAGGTGTGTGGGTGCAGCACGTCAATCCCATCGAGACCACCACTACCACCACGACCCTGGACGTCGCCACCAGTATCAGCCAGGCGAAGGAACTGCTGGACGGGCTGGGAGCCTTCAAGCAACGCACTGGCCAACAGGCCATCAAACCTGAGCGCAGCGCCACTGGCATCGAATGGCTGTACCACCAGCACGCGTTGAAACTGGAACAGGCCTCTGCAAACATTGAGCAGGCCCTCACCCAAAGCAACGCCACCGATAGCAACCAGGGCTCGGCGGTTCTGGTCGGCAAACAGCTGAGCGACGCGGCACAGGCACTCTATCAAGAGGCTGCGCGCCAAAAACTGCAAATGATCAAACAACGCCCACCCACAATCAGTGGCGTGGAATGGCTTAAGCAAAACAACGAGATCGTGATCAAGAAAACCGTCAAACGCCGCCGACTCAAAGGGCCTGCCAAGGTCTACCTGGATGAGTACACCCTGAGTAACCGCAGTGATAAAACGGTGCTGTGGTATGCACACTTCCATTATTCGGCCGAATGGGTACCCGCCAGGACTTTTCTCCGGGGCCGCTTGAAAACCCCGCAAGAGCACGCCCGAGGAGTAGATGCCGACAGTCTTGATGGCCTCGACGAAAAGCAAAAAACCGCGTTCTACCTCAGCGAAATCAACCGGGACCAGGCCCAACGGTTGTTTTTCAAGGTGAAATAACCTCAGTGCCCGTGAAGGACTCATGTTCACACCTTGTGCATGGGGCCTTTGCGGGCAAGCTTCTCTGATCTGATTCAGCGGCGCCGCCGCTATTTAACTACCGTCCTCCCGGCAACGGCCATCGCTACCTTGCACATCCTCAACGCCCGTCCAGGCTAGCCATTGCAGAGGAGCAACCCATGCCCAATGATCTACTTAACAACAATCATCGCCCCCCCAGCACCTATGAACTGCTCACCCAGTTAACCACCGGGCCTACCCTCCATGAGGTCGCCGCCACCACGTTGCGCTCGGCACTCAGAGAACTCTACCCCACCCTCAATATCGACCCCGACCTGGCGATGGTGGTCAGCCCTCGCTGGCATATCGTGGGCAACGCCGTCGAACCGGCGCCAGCCGTTATCCAACCCCTGACCTCAGTGCTGGCTCATCAAGCGCTGTCCAGCGAGCGGGTCACTTACATCGATGGCGAGCATTTTCTCACGCTGCAGCCGAACGCCACGGCGCCAGTGCACCTTGCGGTGAAGATCGATGCCATCGCACGCTTGATCAACGAGTTATCCGATTTGCTGTTCACCGCTTTTCAGGAACAGCAACTTAACTTCTGGAACGCCTCCAACGGTAGCAGCGGACCACGCTGGCAGGCGTTTTCCAATTCGCTGAGGAAAGTGTGGAATGTCACCGAAGAGCAAGGCCTGGATGAACACCAAGCGGCCATGGCCCGTGGAGTGTTCCAGGAACCCGACCGGGACAGGCGCTCGCTGAATGATCGCTACAAGTGTCACGCTTACCTGGTTGACGTCGACCTGCTTCGGGACGGCGAGTCCATTCACCTCAGCTTCATGGACATGACTGTACTGGTTGGCGAGCATGACAAACGCCAAATGATCCTGACGCACTCGCTGGTCAGTGGCTATAACACCTTCGAGTCACTTGAAGCATTCGGCGCCTCACTGCCGGCCCGGCTCAGTGCGCCACAGCGCGATACCACGTTGCAATGGCGCCTGTATGAGCCCGCTGGAAATTTTTTCGATACCCTGGCCTGCACCCTGATAGAGCTGCAAATCCGCGCCATCGGCAGTTACAGCCAAGACGTTGTCGATGAGCCGGCAGAGGTCCAGCCAAGCCCCACCACCGTCGCCCGCATTGTGCCCAGCATCGAAGAGTTGAGCGATCACCAACTCTCGAGTATCCGAGAGGTTCATCAGCAACTGCCCGACTGGCTGGCTTCGGCGTCGGACTCGGACACCGCCGCCTATAGCCGCTACATGATCGACCTGGCCCAACTGCATGCCCGTTACCACGGCGAAACATTCCAGGACGGCATTGCGCCCATTCGGGACTATGCCCGCGCACAGCTGAAAAGCCGCATCCAGTCGCATAAAGACGGTGCACGCCTGAACCTGGACAAAATTGAGGTAGTGATCGAAAGCCCGGTGGTATGGGGCACGTTCATCGTGCCGGGCAGCGTGGACATCACCCGTCGCGGCCTGATCGATCTGGCGCTGGACAACCTCACCGGCCTGCCCACAGGCAACGCCACGGTGCGCTACAACGGCAATGACAATGGTGCCCCCAGCTGGCTGACCTTCAGCTACTTAAAAGACCTGATCGAAGGCATTGATATCGGCGAACACTACCCCGCGCTGATAAAACAGAAACTGCTTGATGACACTGCGCAATCCAGTCACCGGCAACAGCTCTACATCAGCCATCTACGCCTGCAACTGCCGTTGCTGGCCCTGCAAATGAAAATCCGCAAACAAGGCGCAATTGATGAGCGCGGCTACCGCTACGTTGCCGCCGTGATGCACGCCGATGAACACGACCGTCATGTAGACGGGCAGCTCATTGTTATCCGCGCCCTGGCCTTCGTACCCACCTTGCGGCCCGGCAATGAGCGCGACGTGGTTGCCAATATGTTCGTGATCGGTCCAAGGGACGCCGACGCCGGTCCGTCCCTGCTTTATCGCCCATTGCTGGAACCGGTACTGATGCAATACCCGTCACGGCAAAACCTGCTGTACGCCATCAAACATGAGCGCCCCTTGCGCGAATCGGTGCTGGCCTGGCTGCCGCAAGCGCAGAGCTTCAATTACGCCCAATACGTGTTTCCCGACAGCTTGCCCTCGCCGTGGACGGTGGTGCGGGCCCTGGTCGAGCCCCTCACTTTGCTTTACATGAGCGGCCCCGTGACCCTGGCCGATGAAGAAGTGGGCAATGACGCCCTGGCAACGCTGTTCAAGGCCAATGCCGGCGCCATGGTCGAATTGGCGGACCGTCAGTCGGTGTCCAATGTACAGAAACGCTGGGCGACCTTTCGACACACCGGCTGGCAAATATTCAACGCGGCCCTGCCGTTCATGGGCCGCACCGTCGGCATTGCCGCCTGGATCTGGCAAATCATGGACGATCTGCAAGCCACCGAGGAAGCTGTGAACAAGGGCGATCAACAAGCCTCGTGGACAGCGTTAGTGGATGTATTCCTTAACTTGGGCATGGCTCTGACCCTGCACATTGCCCTACGCCACCCTCGCCTGCTGGAACAGTACGATACACCGAAGATCAAAACTGAATCCGAATCAACAACGCTCGAAACCGCCGGTAAACCACCCGTTATCGAGAAAAAATACAACTCTATTCAACAAGCAAATATTCCCGACAGCCAACTGCCCGCCAAGCATCAAGGCGCCGTACACATCCTGGGGGCCCTGAGCCATAGCCGCTTGGGCCTGGCCAAGACACTCGACAGTTTCAATATCACCAAACCCGATAAGCTTGGCGAGCAAAACAAAACGCCCGGGCGCCACCTGAATCTGTACCCCCTTGCAGACAAGTGGTATGCACCGGTTGGTGAGCGTTGGTTCGAGGTAAGGGTGGATGACAACGACAGTGTCATCATCATTGACCCGAAGGTACCGTTGCGTACTGGCCCGCCGCTGATCGGCAATCTGGCGGGCCAGTGGTTCGTTGACACCCGTTTGCGTCTGCGCGGCGGCGGCCTTCGAAACCGTCAGCGTGCGGTCAAGGTCAATCAGCCTGAGCGCATTGCGGCACTCATGAGCCAGATCAACGCCTTTGATGCGGTCGCCGCCAGACAACAGCTGGACTTGCTTGAGTCAGAGCCGGCACTGGACGCCGCCCCTGGCCCTTCCACTGACCTGCGGCGTACAGCGTTCATAGGTAAAGTCGAAAACCGGCTGAAGGCGTACGACGAGGCGATCAGCCAGTTGAAGTCCTTGAGCGTCATCGAGGCCGTGCCCACCTATGAAAGCGGCATGAGTGAATACCTGAAGCAGCAAATACAAATGACTCAATTAGCCATGGAACAACAATTGGTGGGCTATAAGCAGGCCTTGAAATCGTCGTCCACAATCCTCGATGCCGAGGTAGACATAGGCTATAAAAACCAGGCGCAAAGCGCGCAAAACCTGTCCACCTTGAACCTGGCAATCATCAAACGCATGGAGTTCATCAATAACCGCTTCAGCGACCTCAAAGCGCTGGGAAAGGAAGGCGCGGCGGTCATTCTCAAAACCATGAGCGAGTTGCCAACGCTCACCCTCACTGAGCTCAAATCTCTTGAGATCGGCTTGGCTCGCTACTTGTGTATCGATGAAGAGCAAAGCCAGATCCCCTCTACGCTGCGAGAGCAGATGGACCAGTGCGTCGAGACAGCCGAACTTAACGTCGAGAGTTTCACTGAAATCATCGAAAGGGGTAACGACACGTCGCTGGATGAGCGCATTGACGTGCTCAACAGCCTGGTTGAGCAATTTTCCAGTGCAGATGAACGTCTGCTGGACCTGCACGCCGAACACCCGCAGTTTCTGCTGAAAACCCGCCTTCAGAGTTTTCGCCAGCAGATTGGCGAATTCAGCCAGCGCGCCATTCATGACCTGGCGCAACTGCTACGCGAGAAAAAAGCCCTGGAACCCAAACCCGGCAGCTCAAAAGCGCCGCGCGCGCCACAACGCAAAGTCATCAAGACACGCTACGACGGGGTTTTAATAGCTCAACCCCGTGAGTCCGACAGTACGCTGTTCGATGTCAAAGCGTCGGTGACGGGCAAAGTACTCGCTACGTTTCATGAAAAAACCCCAGGCGTCTGGGTCAAGCGGCAAAAGGTCACCCCTCCACCGCCAGTGCCTGCCACGGTGGACCTGGATACCAGCATTAACACCGGGCAAACGCTGTTGGATAGCGCGCCAGCTGAAACCCGCAAGTATCAGGGCTTCTCGAGTAAACCCTGGCACACGCCCCAGGATATCCAAGATATGTTCGAGGCCTATGCGAAAAAACTGGAGGATGCGTCAAACGATATCGAGCAAGCGCTGACCCGGCGCAATCTCACCGAAAGTGATCATGTCTCAGCCGCATCGACCAAACGCAACCTCAACGACGAAGCACAGCGGCTTTATCGCCTGGGTAGAAAAACCTACATCGCCATGATCAAACAGCAACCGCCCACTGCGGCGCGGGTGGAGTGGTTGCATAGCCAAGGGCTGATAAGTATCCACAAAACCTTAACTCGCAGCGTCGTCAAAGGGCCGCCAAAGGGCTATCTGGACGAGTACGAAGTACGCGATAAAGAGACCAATACCGTGCTGTGGTACGCGCACTTTCACTACTCAAAGAAAAACGCTGCCCTGGAGGTATTCGATAAGGCTCATCTCAAAACCCGCGAACAACGACGGCTCGGTGGTTCCCGCCAGCGCACGGGGCGTAACGACTGGGAGGAGATCGAAATTCATCGCAGCTCGATTAGCGATCAACTGGCCAAGTCGCTGTTTTTTTAGCCATTAATCGGCTTCAACCGCGCCATGCCTGGCGCAACCGCGCCAGCGCTTGCGCGATAGCCGACTCGGGCACGGCGGCAAAGCCCATCACCAGGCCGGCACGCTGGTCCGGCGGTGGGCCGCTGTCTGCCAGCCAATAGCCGCTCAAACCATTGATCTCGACATCCGCCGCGTGGGCCTGGGCGAGCAACGCCTGCTCACGGGCCAGGCTGTCCACCCGCACCGTCAGGTGCAACCCCGCCGCAACGCTGGGCAGGGCACCCACGCCGGGCAGCCCGTCGGGCCAGCCGGCCAGCAAGACGTTGCGCCGGCTCAAGGCCGCGCGGCGCATGCGACGGATGTGCCGCTGGAAATGCCCGGCCGCCATGAATTCGGCCATCACCGCCTGGGTACTGACTTCGGAATGGCGCATGTCCACCGCACGACGTCGGGTGAAGGCTTGCACCAGCCCCGGCGGTAAAACCAGATAACCCAGGCGCAATGCCGGGAACGCCACTTTGCCGAAGGTGCCGACATACAACACGCGTCCACTGCGATCCAGCGCCGCCAAGGGCGACAGGGGCGCCCCGCTGTAACGGTATTCACCGTCGTAATCGTCCTCGATGATCCAGCCGCCGCTACGCTCGGCCCAGGCCAGCAATTCCAGGCGCCGCGCCAGGCTCATTACCACACCCAGCGGGTACTGGTGGGACGGCGTGACATAGGCCACACGACAGTCATCAAGGGTATTGAGCACCTGGCTATCCATGCCCTCACTGTCTACCGGCACGCCATGTAATCGCGCGCCAGCCAAGGCGAACGCGTGGCCGGCAGCGCGATAACCAGGGTTTTCCACCGCCACGCCGTCCCCAGGCTCTACCAGCAACTGTGCACAAAGGCTAATCGCTTGCTGTGCGCCACTGGTGATCACAATTTGTTCAGCCGTGCATTGCATGCCACGCGAACTGCGCAAATACGCAGCGATCAAACCACGCAAACGATCGTCACCGGCCGGGTCGCCATAGCACAGCAGTTCCAGGTTTGGCTTGCGCCAGAACGCCCCATTCAGCTTGGCCCATATATCAAACGGGAACAGGTCGAAGGCCGGCACACCCACACGAAAGGCCCGAGGCGGTCCCGCTGGAGGGTGAGCCAGGTGGTTGTTTTTTACCCGCGCCAGGCCCGCACTGTGGATAACTTCATTGTCCAGATCGTCCGGCAAATCCGCCCATTTTGTGGATAAGGCTGGGGATAACCCTGTTGAAAACCCTGTGGATACTTTTGTGGATAGTTTTTTTGCCGTGGGCAGTTGGGCCACATAGGTGCCGTCACCCACCCGGCTTTCAATAAACCCCTCCGCATATAGCTGATCGTAGGCACGCACCACGCTGTTGCGCGAGATCGACAGCGCCGCCGCCAGATCACGTGTGGCGGGTAATCGCGTACCGCTGACCAGTCGCCCGTCCAGCACCCGCTGGCGCAGGGCCTCATACAGTTGACGCGTCAGCCCCTGACGGCGATCCAGCTCGATACCTGCGGGGTTGAACGACAGCGGTGGTGTGATGGGCGACATATTGGACCTATGAAATTGGTGCCAGATGGCTCTTACAACGAACCATTAGCCTGCCTAGGATGCAGGCATTCGCCAAGGAAAATTTCCATGTACACACCGCGCGCCTTTGCCCTCGATGATTTGCCTGAACTGCAGCAACTGATCCAGCACACCCGCCTGGCGCAGTTGGTGACCTTTGGCGAACAAGGCCTGCTGGCCAGCCACTTGCCGCTGCTGCTCAACCCCGATGAAGGCCCCAATGGCACGCTGTACGGGCATTTGGCCAAGGCCAACCCGCAGTGGCGTGACCTGCAAAATGGCAGCGAAGCATTGGTGATCTTTGCCGGTGCCGACGCTTATGTCAGCCCGGCGTTTTATCCGGCGAAGGCCGAGCACGGCAAAGTGGTGCCGACCTGGAATTACCTCGCCGTGCATGCCTACGGCAAGGCTGAGGTATTTACCGATGCCGAGCGTCTGCTCGCAGTGGTCACGGCACTTACCGATCGCCATGAAGGCAACCGCGCCCAGCCATGGAAAGTCAGCGACGCGCCGGCCGACTACATAGACGGCATGCTCAAGGCCATCGTCGGCTTCGCCCTGCCCGTCGAGCGCCTGATCGGCAAACGCAAACTCAGCCAGAACCGCAGCGCTGCCGATATCGCCGGCGTGCGCGAAGGCCTGGCTGCCAGCATTGATGTGCGCGACCAGACCCTCGCGCGCTTTATTCCCCAAGGAGTTTCAGAATGAGTCAGATCGACATCCGCCAGGTGACTGCCGTCGACCACGCCGCGTGGCTACCGCTGTGGCAGGCGTATTTGAAGTTCTACGAAACCGAACTGCCGGACGCCGTCAGCCAAAACACCTGGCAACGCCTGATCGATGCCAACGAGCCGACCCATTCGGCGCTTGCCTGGCAGGACGGCAAGGCGGTGGGCATGGTCAACTTTATCTACCATCGCTCCAACTGGAGCATCGAGAATTCCTGCTACCTTCAGGACCTGCTGGTGGATCCGTCCCAACGCGGCACCGGCGTGGGCCGCAAATTGATCGAATTCGTCTACGCCACCGCCAAGGCCGATAACTGTGCCAAGGTGCACTGGTTGACCCACGAGACCAACGCCACCGCGATCCAGCTGTACGAGCGCATCGCCGAACGCCCAGGTTTTATTCAATTTCGCAAAGGTCTTTAAGGAGCGCAGCATGCCTATCTCACCCGCCGACTGGAAAGGCGTCCCGGCGCCCACCGTTCAACTGCTGGAAGGGCGGTTTATCCGCCTGGAAAAACTCGACCCGGCGCGGCATGCCGACGGCCTGTTCCGCGCCCTTGAAGGCCCCGGTGCCGACCCGAAACTCTGGGACTATTTACCTTACGGCCCCTTCCCCGAGCGCGCTGCCTTTGATGCTTGGCTGAATAATCACGCAGCCAATAGCGACCCGTACTTCTTCAGCGTGATCGACCGCGCCACCGGCGACGTGCAGGGCATCCTCAGCCTGATGTCCATCGTCCCGGCCCAGGGCCGTATCGAAATCGGCCACGTCACCTTCGGCGCGCCGATGCAACGCTCGCCCAAAAGCACCGAGGCGGTGTACTTGTTGGCCAAATACGCGTTCGAGCAGGGCTACCGTCGGCTGGAGTGGAAGTGCAACAACGGCAACGCCCGCTCAAAATACGCCGCCGAACGACTGGGCTTCAGCTTTGAAGGCGTGTTCCGCCAGCACATGGTGGTCAAAGGGCAGAACCGTGATACGGCGTGGTATTCGATCCTGGATTCGGAATGGCCAACCGTGGGCGCAGGCTTTGAAGCGTGGTTGTCAGAAGCCAACCAGCACGGTGATGGCCAAGTGAAAACTCTGGCCGAGTGCCGCGCCTGAATCTCAGGTACAACACAAAATAAATCTGGGAGCGGGCTTGCTCGCGAAAGCGCTAGATCAGTCACCAAATGCTGTGACTGTCACACCGCATTCGCGGGCAAGCCCGCTTCCACATGGATCTTCAGCGTTTTCCAGTTATGCGCTCCTGCGAACTTTCACAACACCCATCTTCAGCCCAAACGGCCTGAACACCGCATTCAACGACTTCAGCGTCTGATTCCCTTCACCATGCTCGATATGCACCAAGGTACGTACGGAAATTTTGCACATCTTGGCGAACTGACTTTGATGCAGACCGGTAACTTCGGTGCGCAGGCGGCGAACAGCATCGCCTATCTCCAGCGAGCCGTCGGCCAAACCTTGTTCGACGCTCTCGATCAGCAGGGCACGGGCGTCCAAAGTGATAGTCATCTCAGTCCCCATTGCTTCAGGCGCAAGTCCAGTTTCCCCAATGGAATGCTGGGATGATTCAAGGTCACAGCGGGCAAACCACTGGTCACTAGAAGATCCGGCAACGCACGCAGGTGCTCTGCGTCTTGTCGTAACCGTTCAAAGCTTTGCTCGGGGTCGACAATATCGGCTATCGCCTCGCATACCCCTCTCCAATTGATATCACCCGCGACCTCCAGTGCTTTGGGCCACTTGGTGGTTCGAGTCACAGCTTCAGCGTCCATGACCATCGGGGCCAGGTCATAAATAGGGGCCAGCCGCAAAGCATCACGCTCTCGGATGATCGATGTATTGCGCCCGTGGTTATCTGAGTTGCCCAACACCTTATTCAGCAAATCCCGGCGCAAGTACTCAGCGACCAGATCAACAACTTGCGCCTCTTGCCCCACCGCTCGCCATTGCTCCACCAACAGCCTCACGACCTCTGAATGATCCATGTAACTGCCAGGGTTCGTCACACCCGCTAACGAGTAGATCGACTCGACTGCCAACCTTTCAACACCGCTTTCAGTGAGCCTGCGATCAAAACGGTGCATCCACAGACTCGGCTTTGTGGCCTCCTCCAAAGCCAACCCTTCGGTGGCAACTGTGTCGATTCCAAGCGTCTGAAGTGCTCTGTAGTAGTGGTACTCACTTCTCAGAATGTCTTGATCATTCTGCGTAGCCTGGTTGCGGGCGAACTTGATGAACCAGTGCTGAGCAACGTTATCGTCATTCAGGACGGCGTCTGGATACAACAAGCCGTCGGTACTCTGTGTCATCAACAGCTTAGGCGCCTCGCCACCCGCGCCAGTAGCCCCTCCTATTGCGGCACCTTGCTCGTAGGCATACTCCAGAAAGCGGTTATCGCGACTGATTACATCCTGTCGCGCGAAGCCAATCGGTGCTTCACCCTCAAGGGCTTGCACGGATTCCCTGATGCGCATATTCCCAATGGGTGCCGGGGTACTGCGCGCCAATAAAAACAAATCAGCATCGACGTCCTGCGGTTTCTCACGCCCAATACGCTTCATCAAAAACCGCTTGGCCGCACCAGCGGGCGCAATATCGTGCAAGAAGGCAGGCGCCGACTTAAGCAAGACAACATCCCACTCTAGAGGGAGCCGCGCACTGACAGCGTTGGAGAAAGGTCGCTGGATGTCCTCCAGGTTATCGACGAGATAATCCTGACGGTAATGGAACCTGCAAGCCCCATTGAAGCCCTTCTGAGGCTCAGCAAACTCCAGCCGCATAGCATCACGCCATTGCCCATCGGCGAAAATCTGCAACATCAAAGAGTAGGGGGCTTCCATCTGCATTTTAGTGCACCTGTTAAGCAGTTACGCGAGTGACTCTTGCAATATAGTGCATTTGAGCTAAGCCGAGCGGTTCTTTTTATGCACTATAATGCATATATCGGGGTTAGATCGCTCAAAAAACGCAATTTAATGCAGACGAATAAGCCGTCATCGCTCTGACACATTCCTGCAATCCCCCTCCGCTATACAGGTCGCCTCGTTTTCCATAACAAGGTCGTCCGCCATGCCCCCGTCGCCCCATCGCCTCGCGCTTGCCATTGCCTTATTGGCCAGCGGCCTCGCAGAAGCTGCGCCTGCCCCTACCAAAAACCTGCAAATCGACACCCCCACTACCACCGGGCAAACCCTGGGCGGCAGTGATTCGTTGAAGGTTTCGGCGCCAGGCAGCATCACCACCTCCGGGGTGGCGGTCGGTCTCAAGGATGGCACCAGCGGCGCAGGCGTGGTGGTGGATAACGCGGGCAAGATCCTGTCCACAGGCGGCCGGGCCATCGACGTCACGGGGGACGCCAACACCACGCGCAACTACAGCCTTTATAACCGCACGGGCGGTGTGATCCAGGGCAGCAACGACGCCTTGCGCATCAACAGCAACTTCGCCAATGGCAGCGTGTTGATTGATAACAGTGGCACCCTGCGTTCCGCCACCGGCCGGGGTTTGAACCTGGATGCACTGCGCAGCGCCAACGTCACCACCACTATCATCAACCGCGCCGGGGGCTTGATTCGTGGCGATGCCAACGACGGCATGAAGACCGGCGCCAATGCCAGCATCACCAACTACGGCGAGATCTCCAGCGGCGATACCCATAACCGCGATGAGAAGTTCGACGGCGTGGACATCGACTCCGCCACCGGCGTGACCGTGACCAACTACGGGCTGATTTCCGGTGGCCGTCACGGCATCACCACTGACCTGGGCGCCACGCTGACCAACTACGGCACGGTGATCGGCCGCAACGGTTCGGGTTTTGGCTCCGATGGCGACGGCACGGTGATCAACTACGGCACCATCACCGGCGCGTTCTCCGGGCTGCAACCGGATGGCGACGGCGATGGCGTGGATATCGACAAAATCGCCCATATCGAAAACTACGGGATCATCCAGGGCATCGGCGCGGGCGGCGTCGACAAGAACGGCTTTGCCAACGGCAGTGAAGGCATCGCCTTGGGCGGCGGTTATGTGTACAACGCCAAGGGCGCGCTGGTCAGCGGCGCCAACAATGCGGTGCTGGTGGACGATGGCAGCGACGGCCCGGGCGTGGCCGCGACCACCCTGGAGAACCACGGCGTTATTCAAGGCCTGGATGGTTTTGGGGTGAAGTTCGTCGGCAACTTCGCCGACACCGTGATCAACGGCGGTACGATCAGCGCCAGCAACGGCCTGGCCCTTGACCTGGGCGGCGGCGACGACAAGCTGGTGCTGCTCGGTGGCAGCCGCTTTGTCGGCCTGGTGGACGGCGGTACTGGTTACGACCGTGTGAGCATGGATGACCCGGCGGGCGGCAGTTTCGGCAACAGCCGTAACTTCGAGTGGCTGGACGTCAAACAAGGCATTTGGACGCTCACCAGCAATGGCGACTTCAGCGATGGCGGTGAGATTTTCAGCGGCGCCGCGCTGATCAACCAAGGCAGTATTGCCGGTAATGTGACGGTCGATGCCGGCGGTATTTATGCCGGTGGCGGTTCGGTGGGCGGTCTGGTGGTCAACGGCACCTTGCAGACCAACACGGCCCTGGGCACCGCGACCATCACCCGCGACTTGAAGATGGGCAGCGGTTCAACCCTGGCCTACGGCGTGAACGCCGATGGCAGCAGTGCGCCGATCAAAGTCGGGGGTACGGCTTATCTCAATGGCGCGACCCTGGCGGTCAACCCCGGCGAAGGCGCGTACCCGTGGCAGAGCCACTACACCGTATTGCAAGCAGGCAGCATCAACGGCACCTTTGGCAACGTCACCAGCGACTACGCCTTCTTGACCCCGACCCTGGAGTACAGCCCCACCCAGGTTGGCCTGACGTATAGCCGCAATGACATCGCTTTCAACCAGTTCGCCACGACCCGCAACGGCGCCAACGCGGCCACCAGCCTGGCGGGCCTAGGCAAGAACAGCCCGCTGTATACCGCCTTGCTTAACACCACCAATGCCACGGCAGGTGGGGCGATTGAGCAACTGGCAGGCAGCAGCACCGCCAACCTCACCAACGCCACCCTGGGCGCCAGCGCCCAAGTGGGCAACAGCATGCTGGCCGCCATGCAGCAAATGGGCGGTGGTGCCGGACTGCTGGTTGGGCTGGATCAAAAAGACACACCTGCGCTCGCCGCTACCGGCGTGCCCAGCGATGCACGCAACCTCAACGATCCGAACGCACGCGGTCGCTTATGGCTGCAAGGCATCGCCAGCTACGGCAAGCTCGACGGCGAGCACGGCAGCAACGGGCTGACCCAGCGCACCAAGGGCACGCTGTTGGGCGCCGACTGGGCGCTCGACAGCGACTGGCGCGTGGGCGTGCTGGGCGGCTATTCGAAGACCGACCTGGACACCACCGGCGTCGACGGCAGCGTCGACAGCTGGCACGCAGGCGTCTATGCCCTGCGCCAAAGCGGCCCATTGGCCCTGCGCCTGGGCGCTGCGTACAGCGGGCACCAAGGCGACAGCAAACGCACGGTGGCCTTCAACGGCTTCAGCGACCGCCCCAAGGGCGACTATGACGCCAACAGCCAGCAGGCCTTTGCCGAACTCGGCTACGCCCTGGGCAATGGGCGCCTGAGTGCCGAGCCGTTCGCCAACCTTGGCTACCAGCGCTACCAGCGTGACAGCTACAGCGAAAAAGGCGGGGCTGCCGCGCTGCATGTGGACGGCCAGACCCAGGACAATTTCAACAGCACCTTCGGCCTGCGCCTGGCGCACCTGAACCAACTGGACAATGGCATCAGCCTCACGCCGCGCGTCAGCGCGGGCTGGAAGCACACCTACGGCAATGTCGACAGCAACACGCGCCAGGCTTTCGTGGCCGGCGGCACGGCGTTCAATGTTGAGGGCAGCGCGCTGGACCGCGACAGCCTGTTGCTGGAAGCAGGCCTGGACGTGGGCTTGTCGGCCCGCCACAGCCTGGGCCTTGGGTATACCGGCGAGCTGGGCAACAACAGCCACAACCACGCGCTGACGGGCCAATGGCAAATGCGATTTTAATCGCAACGCAGTAGAGAAAACTCCCGCGAATCACGGGTCGATAGCCTGACAGTTATCGCCCCGCCATCTCGCTAAATTCCCGGCCTCAATCACCAGAGGCTATGACTTCATGCCCTTCTCCGTCCTAAACCTTGCACGCGCTATCAGCCTGGCTGTTGGCGTAGCCAGTACCCCGTTTGCCCTGGCAGGCACACCTTTTCAGTACGAACTGGACTTTTCCAACGGCACCCTGGCTTACCAGCCACCGGCCCCAATCGTGCCCCTCGACAGCTACTTCAACCAGGCGACGACTCACAACGGCCAGCAACTGGCTGCGGTGCTTAAACCTGCTTTGCAACGTGCACTGCAAGCCGGCGACCTGACCTCGGAAGAAATCAAAGGCCTGCAAAAAGCCGGTGAAGCACTGTCCCAACAACCGGGCGGCCTGGGTGCGGCGTTCGAACAGTTGGCAGGCAGCCAGAATGCCAACTTGGCTGGCGCGACCCAAAACGCCACCGCACACATCAGCCACTCATTGCTCTCTTCCCTGCGCACGCTGCCCAACGACGGCAACGGTCACTTTTGGATGCAAGGCCTGGGCAACGGCGGCAAGCTCGATAAACAAGGCGGCAGCGACGGTCTCAAGCACAGCACTAAAGGCCTGATGCTGGGCGCCGACTGGGCCGTGGACCATGCATGGCGAGTTGGTGTAATGGGCGCCAAGTCCACCAGCGAGCTCCAAGCTCAACGTTTCAAAGGCGAACTCGACAGCTTGCACCTGGGCGGTTATGCCGTGCGCCAGGACGGCCCGTTGGCCCTGCGCCTGGGGGCGTTCTACAGCAATCACGCGGGCAAGAACAAACGTGACGTCAACCTGCTCGGTTTCAAGGAGCAACTCCAGGGCAAATACGACGCCCAAAGCCAAACGGTGTTTTCCGAGCTGGGTTACCAACTGGGCAATGCTGACGTACACGTAGAGCCCTTCGCAGGCCTGGGCTATCAGCGCTACCACCGTGACAGCTTCAAAGAAAAGGGCGGTTTCACCGCGCTTAACGTCGGCTCACAAACCCAACAAAACCTGAGCAGCACCTTTGGCCTGCGGCTGGCCACGGTGTACCGGCTCGACAATCGGATGAGCCTCACACCCCACCTGAGTACCGGCTGGAAGCACCTCTATGGCGAAGTCGACAGCCAAGTGCGTCAATCCTCGCGCGCCACACCGGGGATCATCGACAGCTTTACCATCACCGGCACTTCGCTGGACCGCAATAGCCTCGACATGCAAGCCGGCCTGGACCTCGCCTTGTCCACCGAACACAGCTTGGGCCTGACCTACAGCGCCCAAGCCGGTACCAACAGCCGAAACCATGGCCTGATGGGCGAGTGGAAGATGAGTTTCTAAACGCAAGTGCTGCATGGATAGCGAGCGGTCTTACGCTCGTCGGCTCAATCAGCCGACATAAAACGGCAAGCGCCTACGTTAGTTTTCGACCTCAAGCACACACGAGGTCGAAATCTATGTCACGCGTATCCTTGCATCCTCCTGCCTATACTCCCTCCCTTCCAGCGGCTGCACCCCATGCAGCCGGCGCCTCTGTGCATGCTGAAGCAGGTAACGCCGTTGAGATCACCACAGGCGGCGTGTTCAGAAACGATGGGCACATTTCCACCGGCCCTTCCATGCGGTTCAAAGAGTCTTACAGCGGCATCAGCCTGAACCGCGCAGGGGGCACGGTCGTCAATCACGGCAGTGTGGGCGGCGGCAGCAATGGCATAAAAGCAACCGACGACGTGGCGCTTCTCAATTCAGGCCTGCTACGCGGCCAAAAAGGTGCTGGCTTAAAGTCCAAAGGCAATGCACAGGTCATCAACTACGGCATCATCACAGGAGCTGATACCCAGCGCTCCAAGCAGAATGACGGCGATGGCGATGGCCTGGATATCGACAAGCTCGCCCGGATTCGCAACTACGGCATCATTGAGGGCACAGGCGCCAATGGTGCAGATAAAAACGGGGCGCCCAATACCAGCGAAGGCATCGCCATGGGCGGCGGCGAAATCCACAACTACGGGGTCATTCGCGGCGCCCATCACGGCGTACTGGTAGACAATGGTGACTTGGGGCCAGCCCATGGGAAAACCCGGCTGGTCAACGAGGGCACCATCAGCGGCCATAACGGCTACGGGGTAAAACTGATCGGCGCGTTTAATGACAGCATCACCAATAACGGCGTGATCAGCGGGACCAACGGCCTCGCCCTGGACATGGGCGGTGGCGACGACGTGTTGACCGTGCAAAATGGCGCCCAATTCAACGGCATCGTAGACGGTGGCAGCGGCTCCAACCGCGTCATTCTGGAGGATGCCAAGGGCGGCACCTTCAACGGCGCCCGCCGGATGCAGCACCTGAAGGTGAGCACTGGCACCTGGACACTTAACGGCACGCTGGATGCCAACCAGCAAGGTCGGGTCCATAGCGGTGCAACGCTGATCAACCAAAGCCGCATCAGCGGCGCCATGACGGTTGAGTCGGGTGCCACCTACATGGGCGGCACGGTGGACAGGCTCAATGTCGCAGGTACGCTGCGGCTGGACACGCCCCCTCAGAACCGCACCCGAATCAAGCACGACCTGCACATGAAGCGCGGCTCAAGCCTCGCGTTCTGCGTCGGCAAGGACGAGGCCCACAGTACGTTGAAAGTTGGCAATCGCGTCAACCTCGAAGGTGCCACGCTCAACCTCAATGTCGATAACGAAAGCGACGAGTTGCTTACCCGCCAACTGCGCATCATCGACGCCGGACAGATCGAAGGCCGATTCGACAGCATCACCAGCAACTTAAAAACCTTTATCCCGCAGCTGATCTACACGCCAACGGGCGCCTTTATCAGCTTCACCCGCAAAGCGCCTGCCAGCGCCTGAATTTCAGGCAAAAAAAAAGGGGGGCACCTGCCCCCCCGAGGATTAAGCGGTAGTGTCGAAGGCTGTATCAGCCTTCGATTTCAATCAGGATTTCGCCAGGGTTGACCCGGTCGCCCTTGGCCACATGAACGGCGGTGACCTTGCCGGCAATCGCTGCCTGCACTTCGGTTTCCATCTTCATGGCTTCGGTAATCAGCACGGCTTGGCCCGCTTTGACCACGTCGCCTTCCTTGACCAATACGTCGACGATGTTGCCCGGCATCGCCGTGCTGACATGGCCCGGCTCGGTTGCATGCTTGCGCTTGCTGCCGCCGCTGCTGACAAACTCGTTGAGCGGTTCGAACACCACTTCTTCGGGCATGCCGTCGATGGACAAGTAGAAGTGCCGCTTGCCTTCGGCTTTCACACCGACACCGGTGATGTCCACACGATAGCTTTCGCCGTGTACGTCGATGACGAACTCGGTCGGCACGCCTTCGCCACCGGCACGCGCCACGCCGCCGGCTTCAGGGATCGGCAACAGCACTTCAGGCGCCAGGGTGCCGGCATCGCGCTCTTCGAGGAACTTGCGCCCGATGTCCGGGAACATGGCGTAGGTCAGCACGTCTTCTTCGGACTTGGCCAATGCGCCGATTTCGCCGCGCAGCTTGGTCATCTCCGGCTTGAGCAGGTCGGCCGGGCGATGGTCGATCACCTCTTCGCTGCCAATGGCCTGGCGACGCAGCTTCTCGTTCACCGTGCCCGGCGCCTTGCCGTAACCGCCTTGCAGGTAGAGCTTCACTTCGTTGGTGATGGTTTTGTAGCGCTCGCCGGCCAGCACGTTGAAGAACGCCTGGGTGCCGACGATCTGCGAGGTCGGCGTGACCAGCGGCGGGAAGCCAAGGTCTTCACGCACGCGCGGGATTTCGGCCAGCACTTCGCTCATGCGGTTGAGTGCGCCCTGCTCTTTCAATTGGTTGGCCAGGTTGGAAATCATCCCGCCCGGCACCTGGTTGACTTGCACGCGGGTGTCGACGGCGGTGAATTCGCTTTCGAACTGGTGGTACTTCTTGCGCACGGCGTAGAAGTACAGGCCAATTTCCTGCAGCAGTTCCAGGCTCAGGCCAGTGTCGAATTCGCTGCCTTTAAGGGCTGCGACCATCGACTCGGTGCCCGGGTGGCTGGTGCCCCAGGCGAAGCTGGAAATGGCGGTGTCGATATGGTCGGCACCGTTTTCGATCGCCTTGAGTTGGCACATCGCAGCCAAGCCGGCGGTGTCGTGGGAGTGGATGAAGATCGGCAAGCTCTGCTCGGCCTTCAGCGCCTTGACTAGTTCGCCGGTGGCGTATGGGGTCAGCAAGCCGGCCATGTCTTTGATGGCTACCGAGTCGCAACCCATGGCTTCCATTTGCTTGGCCTGGGCCACAAATGCCTCGATGGTGTGCACCGGGCTGGTGGTGTAGGCGATGGTGCCCTGGGCGTGTTTGCCGGCGGCTTTGACCGCTTCGATGGCCACGCGCAGGTTACGCACGTCGTTCATGGCGTCGAAGATGCGGAACACGTCGATGCCGTTGACCGCAGCCTTGGCGACGAAGGCTTTGACCACGTCGTCGCTGTAGTGGCGGTAGCCCAGCAGGTTCTGGCCACGCAGCAGCATTTGCAGGCGTGTGTTCGGCAACGCGGCGCGCAGTTTGCGCAGGCGCTCCCACGGGTCTTCCTTGAGGAAGCGCACGCAGGCGTCAAAGGTCGCGCCGCCCCAGACTTCCAGGGACCAGTAGCCCACTTTATCGAGCTTGTCGCAGATCGGCAGCATGTCGTCGGTGCGCATGCGGGTCGCCAGCAGCGATTGGTGGGCGTCGCGCAGGATGGTATCGGTTACGAATATTTTTTTGGACATTGTTGTATTCCTCACAGGCCTGCGTGGGCGGCGATGGCGGCGGCGATGGCCAGGGCCAGCTCTTCGGGTTTGCGCTTGATCGAGTAGTTGGTCAGCTCAGGGTGGCTTTCCACAAAGCTGGTGTTGAACTGGCCGCTGCGGAATTCCGGGTTGCGCAGGATTTCCTGATAGTAGGCGGCGGTGGTCTTCACGCCTTGCAGGCGCATGTCGTCCAGGGCGCGCAGGCCGCGGTCCATGGCTTCTTCCCAGGTCAACGCCCACACCACCAGTTTCAGGCACATGGAGTCGTAGAACGGCGGGATGGTGTAACCGGTGTAGATCGCCGTGTCGGTGCGCACGCCGGGGCCGCCGGGCGCGTAGTAACGGGTGATCTTGCCGAAACTTGGCAGGAAGTTGTTCTTCGGGTCTTCGGCGTTGATACGGAACTGCAACGCGAAACCACGGTGCTGAATGTCTTCCTGTTTCACCGACAGCGGCAGGCCCGAGGCGATGCGGATCTGTTCACGCACGATATCGATGCCGGTGATTTCTTCGGTGATGGTGTGTTCCACCTGCACCCGGGTGTTCATTTCCATGAAGTACACCTCGCCCTCGGCGAGCAGGAACTCCACGGTGCCGGCGTTCTCGTAACCCACGGCCTTGGCCGCGCGCACCGACAGATCGCCGATATAGGCGCGTTGTTCAGGCGTCAATTGCGGGCTTGGGGCGATTTCGATGAGCTTCTGGTTACGACGCTGGATCGAGCAATCGCGCTCGAACAGATGCACCACGTTGCCAAAGCTGTCACCGAGGATCTGCGCCTCGATGTGCTTGGGATTGACGATGCATTTTTCCAGGAACACTTCCGCCGAACCGAACGCCTTGGTGGCCTCGGAAATAACACGGGGGAAGGCTTGTTCAAGTTCTTCGCGGCTGTTGCAGCGACGGATGCCGCGACCGCCACCACCGGAGGTGGCCTTGAGCATCACTGGGTAACCAATGCGGTCGCCTTCGGTGAGGGCTTCGGCGATATCGGCGACGTTGCCTTCGGTGCCCGGCGTGACCGGCACACCGGCCTTGATCATGCTGCGGCGTGCTTCGGTCTTGTCGCCCATGCGGCGGATCACTTCGGCCGACGGGCCGATGAACTTGATCCCGCGCTCGGCGCAGATGTCTGCCAATTCGGCGTTTTCCGAGAGGAAACCATAGCCCGGGTGCAAGGCGTCACAACCGGTTTCCACGGCCAGGTTCACCAGCTTGCGCGGGTTCAGGTAACCGGCCAGCGGCTCGGCACCAATGCTGTGGGCTTCGTCAGCACGTTTAACGTGCAACGCGTGGCGGTCGGCGTCCGAGTAAACCGCGACCGAGCGAATGCCCATCTCGGCGCAGGCACGCACGATTCGTACGGCAATTTCACCACGGTTGGCGATCAGGATCTTTTTTATCACTTGGAAATTCCCTTGAGCCGATTGCTGCGTTCTACGACCCATTGGATCCGGGTCGGCGCGTGACCAAATGTTTCATGACAGTCGCGAGACACACACTAGGCGTAACGGAGGATTAACAAAAATCAATAATTATTGGGTCGTGTATAAGTAAAGACTTATAGTTAGCCGGTCGGCTTGAGGCGAGAGGATATAAATATGCGTAAGTCATTGATGCGATTGACATTACGTCAGCTGCAAATCTTCCATGAAGTGTGTGATTTACGGTCCTACAGCCGCGCGGCCGAGGAAATGTCGCTCACGCAACCTGCCGTCAGCCTGCAAATCCGCCAGCTTGAAGAGCTGATCGGCCAGCCGCTGTTCGATTACGTCGGCAAAAAGCTCTACATGACTGAAGCAGCCGAAGCCTTGCAACGGGCCAGCCGGGATATTTTCGGGCGCCTGGAAAACCTCGATATGCAGCTGTCGGACATGCAAGGTTCGCTGCAAGGCCAGCTGAAGCTGGCGATCGAATCCAGCGCCAAGTACTTCGTGCCACACCTGTTTGCCGCCTTCAAACGCCAGCACCCGGAGGTACAGTTGCACCTCACGGTGGTCAACCGCGCCCAAGTGATTCGCAGGCTGTCGGACAACCGCGACGACCTGGTGATCATGTCCATGGTGCCCCAGGACATGGGCCTGGAATTCCTGCCGTTTCTGAATAACCCGATTGTTGCCGTGGCGCCGCTCGACCACCCGCTGAGCCTGCAAGGGCCGCTGCGCCTTCAAGACCTGGAACCCTACACGCTGCTCATCCGCGAACCAGGTTCCGGCACGCGACTGGCCTGCGAGGAGTACTTCAAGGAAAAACGCGTGCACTTCACCCAGACGGTGGAAGTGGCCTCGGCCGAGGCGCAGCGCGAGTGCGTCAGCGCAGGGTTGGGCGTGGCGTTGCTGACGCGCCACGCAGTCAACCTGGAGCTGGCCACCGGCGGGCTCAAGGAGCTGCCGGTGGAAGAACTGCCGCTGTACCGCAGTTGGTGCCTGGTGCAAGCCAAAGCCAAGCGCCTGTCACCGGTGGCCCATGCGTTCCTGGGCTTTATCCGCAGCGAACGCGTACAGATCAGCGCGCTGGCTGAGCGTTTCGCTGGGCAGCCACGGGTGCCTGCCAGTGGAGTTCCGGGTAGTCACTGATGCTCTGGAGCAATTGGCGCTCTTCGCAACGGTCTTCGATTGCACGACGGAACGCCATGCGGCGCTGGTCTTCTTGCTGACGACGGGTTTTGACGGTGCTGCTGTCTTCGTATTGCCGGGCCATTTCGAGTCTCCCAATGCGAGTACGGGGAGTACAGGATGGGCGCAAGGGATGACGGTTTGGCGGCGCGAGGGTTACAGGACGATGAATCTTCTGAACTGATCGTTCCCACGCTCTGCGTGGGAATGCAGCCTTGGACGCTCCGCGTCCCGCGACGCAGAGCGTCGCAAGAGACACTCCCACGCAGAGCGTGGGAGCGATCAAAACCCCACTAGTCGTCGAGGGCTTTGACCGACTTGGGTGACAACCGCAGGCTACGCAAGCTGCGCTTCACGCTCTTGAGGTGGTTGACCAGGCTCGGCCCGCGCGCCATGGCCACGCCCATCGCCAACACGTCGATCACCACCAGGTGGGCGATACGCGAGGTCAGCGGCGTGTAGATTTCAGTGTCTTCATGCACGTCGATCGCCAGGTTGACCGTCGACAGCTCCGCCAACGGCGTCTGGCTCGGGCACAGGGTGATCAACGACGCGCCGCTTTCACGCACCAGGTTGGCGGTGATCAGCAGGTCTTTGGAGCGCCCGGACTGGGAAATGCAGATGGCCACGTCGGTCGGCTTCAAGGTCACCGCCGACATCGCCTGCATGTGCGGGTCACTGTAGGCCGCTGCGGTGAGCAGCAGGCGGAAGAATTTGTGCTGGGCATCCGCCGCTACCGCGCCGGACGCACCGAAACCATAGAACTCCACGCGCTGGGCCTGGGACATGGCGGTCACGGCCTTCTGCAACTCCACCGGGTCGAGTTTCTCGCGCACTTCCATAAGCGTGTGCAAGGTGGTGTCGAAGATTTTCAGGCTGTAGTCGGCGACGGAGTCGTCTTCATGGATAGCAAACTGCCCGAAGCTCGCACCGGCCGCCAGGCTTTGCGCCAGCTTGAGTTTCAAATCCTGGAACCCGGAGCAACCGATGGCGCGGCAAAACCGCACGATGGTCGGCTCACTGATACCCACACTGTGGGCCAGGTCGGCCATGGAACTGTGCATCACGGCCGCAGGGTCAAGCAGCACGTGATCGGCAACCTTGAGTTCCGATTTGCGTAACAGGTGGCGCGACTGGGCGATATGTTGCAACAGGTTCAAAGGGCAGGACTCTTGTTATTGGCAGACGCCAGGGATGTAGCAAGCTTGTAGTTATACTACAAGAATTACCGTTTTGCCCGCCCGATGCATCACTAAATCGCCCTGATGCCCTTTGAATCAGCGGGCAGCCGCCTTGTAGCCACAGGGGCGGCGCGGCGGTCTTTAAGGAAAGTCGGTATTTTTTCGTAATAAATCCGCCAGCCCTTCCGCCGCCATCGGCCGACTGATCAAGTAACCCTGTACTTCATCGCAGCGTTCGCCGCGCAGGAAATCCAGCTGCTGCTGGTCTTCCACACCTTCGGCCACCACCTTGAGCGCCAGCCCATGGGCCATGGCGATGATTGCGCGAGTGATGGCCGCATCTTCCCGGCCCTGGCCAAGCCCGCGAATAAACGTCTGGTCGATCTTCACGTAATCCACCGGGATGCGCTTGAGGTAGCTGAGGGACGAATACCCGGTGCCGAAGTCATCAATGGCCAGCTTAACGCCCAGATCGCGCAGTTGCTGGAAGGTGGCGATGATGTGCTCAACGCTGTCGAGCAGTTGGCTTTCGGTCAGCTCCAGCTCCAGGTATTGCGGGTCCAGGCCGGTTTCTTCGAGCACTTGGCGCACCAGGCTGACCAACTTGCCCTGGCGCAGCTGATGCACGGAAAGGTTCACCGACACGCGGATCGGCGCCAGCCCCTGGCGCTGCCATTCGCACGCTTGCCAGCAAGCCTGGCGCAGCACGAATTCGCCCAGCGGCACGATCAGGCCGGTCTCTTCGGCCAAGCCGATAAAGTCCCCCGGCGGCACCATGCCCCACTGCGGATGCTCCCAACGCACCAGCGCCTCGACGGCGTTCAGTTTGCCCGTGGCCAGGCACAGTTTCGGTTGATAGAACACCGTGAGCTGGCGCTCGTCGATGGCCTTGCGCAGGTGGTTTTCGAGTTGCAAACGTTCCAGCGTGCTGGCTTGCAGGCTGTCGGTATAGAACTGGAAATTGTTGCCGCCCAAATGCTTGGCGTGCTGCATGGCCATGTTGGATTGGCTGACCAGCGCAGAAATTTCCCGCGCATTGTCCGGCAGCAAACTGACGCCCATAGAGGCGCTGACCACCAGCTCATGCCCCTCCACCGTCACCGGCACCCGCAATTTGGCGAGCAGCCGCGTGGCCACCCGTGCCAGGCTCGACAGGCTGCCGTAGGCATCGAACAGCACCGCAAACTCATCACCGGACAGGCGTGCGATGGTGTCGGCTTCGGGCAAGGCATTGATCAGACGGCGGGCCATTTTCTGCAAAAGTTGGTCGGCGACTTCATGGCCGAGGCTGTCGTTGAGCAGCTTGAAGCGGTCCAGGTTGATATGCAGCAGCGCCAGGCTGCGCCCGCCCTGGCGCACCCGCGTATGCGCCTCACGCAGGCGTTCGCGAAACAGCGAACGGTTGGCCAGGCCCGTCAGTTCGTCATAGTGAGTGAGGTAGCGCATACGCTCCTCGGATTCACGCCGCGCGGACAAATCGGCGAAGAAGCCTACAATATGGCTGACTTTTCCCCGAGCATCGCGCACCACATTCAATTGCAGCCACTGCGGGTACAGCTCGCCGTTCTTGCGCGTTTCCACCAACTCGCCCTGCCAGGTGCCATGGCTGAGCAGTGCCTGGCGAATCACCGGGAAGTGGCGGCGGGCGTCGCGGCTGCTGGGCAGTTCCACAACATTGCGGCCGATCATGTCATCGATTTCAAAGCCGGTGACGCGACTGAAGGCTTGGTTGACCGCAATCAACACGTACTCGGGGTCCAGAATCACGATGCCTTCGCTGGCCGCCTCGAACACCGTCGAGGCCAGGCGTTGCTGTTCCTCCAGGGCCTTGTCGGCGCTGATGTCGCGCCGAGTGCCGAGCATCCGCGTGACGCGGCCGCTGGGCGTGCGCTCCACGGCACGACCCCGGTCTTCGATCCACACCCAATGGCCGTCGCCATGGCGCACGCGGTATTCCACCTGGTAATCCTCGCTGCGCCCTTTGAGGTGCTCCACCAGCGCACGCTTGAGCAACGGCAGGTCTTCGGGGTGCAGGCGCGGCTTGAGGTGGCTGAGCATCGCCGTGACGTATTCGGGCTCCAGGCCAAACAACTCTTTGAGCTGGGTGTGATGCACCTCGTCAGTTTGCAGGTTCCAGTCCCACAGGCCCAACTCGCTGGCCTGCAGGGCCATGGCCAGGCGCGCTTCGCTTTTGTTCAGCGCCAGGCTGGCGGCATCAAGTTCCTGGCCGCGTTGTGTCACGCGGTCTTGCAGGCCGATTTGGGCGTCGCGTAATTCCTGTTCGACCTGGCGACGTTGGCCGACCTCGCGCACCAGTTCCTGATTCAACTGCTCGCTGCGTTGCTGCGCCTGCTGCAGATGCTCGATCAGCGCCTGGTTCTGAAAGCGCCGCAACAAGCCGCGCTGGATCAGGCGGTTGACCTGCCAGGCCACCAGGCTCAACGAGGCCAGCAGGATCAGGCCAAGCACGCCCCAACCTTGTTGCTGTGCAGTGCCGTTCCAGAACAGATAGACAATCGCCGGCAGCAGACACGGCAGCGCAAAGGACAGGAACGCCGGCAAACTCACGGCATAGGCCACGCTGGCCGACAGCGTTGCGGCGCCGATCAGGCCGAACACCCAGGCCTGCTGCATAAAGCTGTCCGCCGGCACCAGGGCGATGGCGGCGGTGGCCAGGGTCAAGCCACTGACCGCCGAGCCGAGCATGAACATGCGCCGCCAGATCGGTAGGGCCTGGCGGCTGGGCATCGCCGAATCGAACGCCGCCACCTGGATCACGCGCAGGGCCACCAGGGCGAGCAGCCAGACCAGCCAGATACTGTCCAACAGGTATTGCTTGGGGTTCCACAGCAACCAGGCGCAGACCAGGCCGTTGACCAGCATCAATAACGTCGGCAGCAAGGAGCCTTGATACAACAGGCGAGTGCGTTCGACCGCCATCTCGGTTGCGTAATGTTTACGAATGACCTGCGCGGGCGCCACCGAGGGGCCAAACAGGTCGGGACTGAGGGTCATAGGCAGTGTTCTTATAATGGTGAGCCCGAAACGTGGACGGAGCATACACAAGCAAGCGCTTGGGCCAAACTGCTCCAAGTCATAAAAACCACATGGTTTTTACACACAACCTTCGTGGCCAAAGCGCATGAGCTAGACCCTGCGCGGGCTGTGGGCCATGACTTACCGGTCATCACCGCCAGCAGAATGTTTGCGCGGCCAGGATCACCCGGAATGTTTTGCATCGACCACCCGGCATTGGGATTTGCCCGACTCCCCGCAGCACCCTAGAATGCGCCGATGCGCGATGATCTCTCCCTTTTGCTGAACTCCCTCAACGATGCCCAACGCCAGGCTGTCGCAGCCCCCGTTGGCCGTCAGTTGGTCCTGGCCGGTGCTGGCTCCGGTAAAACCCGAGTGCTGGTGCACCGTATCGCCTGGTTGATCCAGGTCGAAAACGCGTCCCCGCATTCCATTTTGTCGGTGACCTTCACCAACAAGGCCGCTGCCGAGATGCGTCATCGCATCGAGCAGTTGATGGGCATCAGCCCGGCCGGCATGTGGGTGGGCACCTTCCACGGCCTGGCGCACCGCCTGTTGCGGGCGCACTGGCAGGAAGCAGGCCTGGCCCAGACTTTCCAGATTCTCGACAGCGATGACCAGCAACGCCTGGTCAAGCGGGTGATCCGCGAACTGGGCCTGGATGAACAACGCTGGCCGGCGCGTCAGGCGCAATGGTTTATCAACGGCCAGAAAGACGAAGGCCTGCGCCCGCAGCATATCCAGGCCAGTGGCGATTTGTTCCTGGCCACCATGCGCAGCATTTATGAAGCCTACGAGGCCGCCTGCGTGCGCGCCGGCGTGATCGACTTCTCGGAGCTGCTGCTGCGCGCCCTCGACCTGTGGCGCGACAACCCAGGCTTGCTGGCCCATTACCAGAAACGCTTCCGGCACATTCTGGTGGACGAGTTCCAGGACACCAACGCCGTGCAGTACGCCTGGTTGCGCCTGCTGGCCAAGGGCGGCGACAGCTTGATGGTGGTGGGCGACGACGACCAGTCGATCTACGGCTGGCGCGGCGCGAAAATCGAGAACATCTACCAGTATTCCGACGACTTCCCGGACGCGATCACCATCCGTCTGGAACAGAACTACCGCTCCACCGCCGGCATCCTCAAGGCTGCCAACGCCTTGATCGCCAACAACACCGGGCGCATGGGCAAAGAGTTGTGGACCGACGGCGGCGAAGGCGAAGCGATCAACCTGTACGCCGCGTTCAACGAACACGACGAAGCACGCTACGTGGTGGAAACCATCGAAAGCGCGTTGAAAACCGGCCTGGCGCGCAGCGATATCGCGATTCTGTACCGCTCCAACGCCCAATCGCGGGTGCTGGAAGAAGCTTTGCTGCGCGAGCGCATTCCGTACCGCATCTATGGCGGCCAGCGCTTCTTCGAGCGTGCCGAAATCAAGAACGCCATGGCCTACCTGCGCTTGCTGGAAGGCCGTGGCAACGATGCGGCGCTGGAGCGGGTGATCAACATCCCGGCGCGTGGCATCGGTGAGAAAACCGTTGAAGCGATTCGCGACCACGCCCGCCACGCCGATGTGTCGATGTGGGAATCCATGCGCTTGCTGATCGCCAACAAGGGCCTGACCGGCCGCGCCGCCGGGGCGCTGGGCGTGTTTGTCGAGTTGATCGAGAACCTGGCGGCCAAATGCGCGGAAATGCCGCTGCACTTGATGACCCAGACGGTGATCGAGCAGTCCGGCCTGATCGCCTATCACGAAGCGGAAAAAGGCGAAAAAGGCCAGGCCCGGGTAGAAAACCTTGAGGAACTGGTCAGCGCTGCCCGCGCCTTCGAAAACACCGAGGAAGATGAAGAGCTGACGCCGCTCGCTGCCTTCCTGGGCCACGCGTCGCTGGAAGCCGGCGATACCCAGGCCGATGAGCATGAAGACAGCATCCAGCTGATGACCTTGCACAGTGCCAAGGGCCTGGAATTTCCGTATGTGTTCCTGGTGGGCATGGAAGAAGGCCTGTTCCCGCACAAGATGAGCCTGGAAGAGCCCGGCCGCCTTGAGGAAGAACGCCGCCTGGCCTACGTAGGCATCACCCGTGCCATGCAGAACCTGGTGATGACCTACGCCGAGACCCGACGCCTCTACGGCAGCGAGACCTACAACAAGGTGTCGCGCTTCGTACGTGAAGTGCCGAAGGGCCTGATCCAGGAAGTGCGCTTGTCCAACAGCGTCAGCCGACCGTTCGGCGGCGGCCAGCAGCAGAACTCCAGCAGCATGTTTGCCGGCTCCGAAATACCGGAAACCCCATTCAGCCTTGGCCAGCAGGTCAAGCATGCGATCTTCGGCGAGGGTGTGATCCTCAACTTCGAAGGCGCTGGCGCCCAGGCACGGGTGCAGGTGAACTTCGCCGAAGGCAGCAAGTGGCTGATGATGGGTTACGCGAAGCTCGAAGCCGTCTGACGAGGGCGCTTCATGATCATTCCCACGCTCCGCGTGGGAATGCATCCAGTGACGCTCTGCGTCACTCCTTCAAAGCGGGACGCGGAGCGTCCCAAGCGGCGTTCCCACGCAGAGCGTGGGAACGATCTGCGGTGGTGCCCTTGTTTTTATGCAGTACGGGCCAATATCTGAGATAAGTCCTACGGGCCATTCTGAATCGGTCTTACGCAAAAGCCCGAAACATTATGTCGCTAGCCACTGTCACGACACCTGTGCAACATGGCGCGCGTGCAATCCACAAATGGGAATTCCCTTTATGAAACGATTTCTTAGCATCGCCATGGCGTTGTGCATCGGCCTGACGATGAGCCTCGACGCCAACGCCAAGCGCTTCGGTGGCGGCAAAAGCATGGGCTCGGCGCCGACTCACCAGACCAGCCAAATGGCTCCTTCCGCCGGTGGCGTGGGCGGCGCAGCCGCGACCGCAGGCGCAGCAGGTGCTGCTGGCGCTGCCGCCAAGGCCGGCGGTGCTTCGCGCTGGTTGGGCCCACTGGCCGGTATCGCTGCCGGTGGCCTGCTCGCTTCCATGTTCATGGGCGGCGGTTTCCAGGGCATGCAGATCTTCGACATCCTGATCCTGGCCGTCATCGCCTTTGTGATCTTCCGCTTTATCGCCGCCCGTCGACGCAAGCAGCAGGAGCACCTGGCTCCAGCCGGCGCGCCGATGCAGCGTGAAGTGTTCGAGCAAAAACCAGCCATGGGCTCGATCTTCGGTGGTTCGGCCGCGCCTGCTGCCGCCCGTCCGGTGATCAATGCACCGGCCTGGTTCAACGAAGAACGTTTCGTCGAAGCGGCCCGCAGCCACTTCCAGTCCCTGCAGCAGCACTGGGACGCCAACGAAATGGACAAGATCGCCGAGTTCGTGACCCCGCAACTGCTGGAGTTCCTCAAGCGCGAACGCGCCGAGATCGGTGATGCGTTCCAGTCGACTTACATCGACGACCTGCGCGTGCAACTGGACGGTGTGGATGATCGCGCCGACAAGACCATCGCCACCCTGACCTTCAGCGGTGTGTCGAAGACCTCGCGCTTCGACCAGGGCGAAGTGTTCAGCGAAAGCTGGAACATGGAACGCCCGCAAGGCGAGAACCAGCCTTGGCTGGTCGCCGGTATCCGCCAGAACGGCTGATAACCGCACGCTTGAGCACTTGGTAATAAAAACCCCGGACATGTTCCGGGGTTTTCTATTTCGCGGTTGCACTTATAGCGAGCTACTGTATAAAACGCCCTATTAACCGCGCCAACTAGCAAGAGGATCCCGGCCGTGGAAGAAATCATCGAACAATTGCGTGAAGCCAACGAACCGGTCCCGGTTCCTCTGGAGCTGCCTGACGAAGACCAGATTGTGGAAATCGAGGAACAACTGTTCATCGACATCCCGTTTGTCTTCCGTGAATTCCTGCTGACTGTCAGCGATGTGGTGTACGGCAGCCTGGAACCGGTGACCGTCACCGACCCGCAGTCCCATACCTACCTGCCGGACGTTGCCGCCAACGCCTGGGACGCCGGTGTTGACCGCAGCATGATCCCGATCTGCCAGGACGGCGATGACTACTACTGCGTCGAAGAAGACGGCACCGTGGTGCTGTGGTCCGGCGAAGAAGAACTGGTCACCGAAGAAACCTGGGAATCGGTGTGGCACTGGGCGCGGGACGTCTGGCTGGAAAGCTGAGCCCCGCCAGACCTCTAGTGCTCCGGCGTATCTTTGTGGTTATCCAGGGTCTCCAGCAAGGCGACCTGCATCCGCGTATGCACGCGGATGAACCACCGCCAGAGCACCGCGGCTACCGCCGCCGTGACCACGGCAATCAGCACCAGCAGCTTGTTGGTGGGCAAAATACTCGCCGACAAGGCTGCCAATAGCAGGAAGATCACCAGCAGCGACAGGACCGGGATCACCTCGGCGATCACCCGTCGCACACGCTGAGTATGCCGCCCGGCCATCTCCGGTTTCACACTCATCTCCGCCAGCAACATCGACAGCGCCTTGAGCTTACGGTACGCCGCAATCAGAAACGGCAGCGACAGCAGCAATGCTCCGCCCCAAATCAATGCCTTCTGCCAGCTGGGGTCACTGATCCAGCCTTGCAGATATCCGCCAATGCGCGCCGCGAAGAAACTGCCGGCAAAAAAGATCGCGATCACCAATGCCAGGTTCACGCCCACTTGCAGGATGATCTTGCGAATCATCGACGCCAGCATCGCGCCCTCACCTTGAGGCTGAATGCTGCGCAACCATTCGCCATACATGCCGAACACCCGGCTCATGCGCTTGGGCATTACCGCGGCGATCTTCAACGACAATGGGTCAGCCCCACGAATCAGGTACGGCGTGAGCAGCGTGGTGATCGCCGAAACTGCCACCGCCACCGGATAGAGGAAGTCGCTGGTCACCTGCAAGGTCATCCCGAGCGCGGCGATGATGAAGGAAAACTCGCCAATCTGTGACAGCCCCATGCCCACACGCAGTGAGGTACGGCCATCATTGCCGGCGATAAACGCCCCCAGGCCGCAGGACAGCATCTTGCCCAGCACCACCGCCACGGTAATCACCGCGATTGGCCAGGCGTACTGCAGCAGGATCTGCGGGTCGATCATCAAGCCAATGGCGACAAAGAAAATTGCGCTGAACATGTCGCGAACCGGTTCGATCAGGCGCTCAATTTTAATTAACTGGCGAGACTCGGCCATGATCGCGCCGATCAGGAAGGCGCCCAGCACCATGCTGTATTCGAGCTTGACCACCAGCAGGCAAAAGCCGAAACACAGACCCAGCACGGTGATCAGCAGCATCTCGTTACTTTCAAACTTGGCCACATAGGCCAGCAGACGCGGCACCAGCAAAATGCCGATCACCAACGCCACAATCATGAACAGCGACAGCTTGCCGACCGTGGAGAACACCTCGCCGGAACTCACCGTGCCGCTGACCGCGATGCTCGACAGCAAGGCGATGATGCCGATGCCCAGGATGTCCTCAACGATCAGTACGCCAAAAATCAGTTGGGCAAAGCGCTGGTTCTTCATCTTCAGGTCATTGAGTGCCTTGACGATGATGGTGGTCGAGGAAATCGCCAGGATCGCGCCGAGGAACAGCGAATCCATGGTGTTCCAGTCAAACCAGCGGCCGATCTCGTAGCCGATCCAGATCATCAGGATGATTTCCAGGAAGGCCGCGATAAACGCCGTGGCGCCGACCTTGAACAACTTGCGCAGGCTGAACTCCAGGCCCAGGCAGAACATCAGGAAGATCACCCCCAACTCAGCCAGGGTCTTGATGGTGTCTTCGTCGTGGATCAAACCGAACGGTGGCGTATGAGGGCCAATGATGAACCCGGCGACGATATACCCCAGCACCACCGGCTGCTTGAGACGGTGAAACAGGATGGTGACAACCCCTGCCACCAGCATGATCACGGCCAAGTCCTGGATAAAGCTGATGGCGTGCATGGCGAGGGGCTCCTTGAGGGTACTGGCGCTTTTCCCACTTCCGCACGCGCCCTTGAACAGTCGCGAAGCGCGGAAGGAAAAGTCTGCCTTGATCGTAAGAAATGCCCTGAGATGGGCTTTTGAAGGTTAACACCGCGACTTCCGGCAGAAAGCCGGTGCAATATATGGAAACAGATCGGCATTCGCGTGACGGCAAGCCGCCCATCGGCGTCCCGTTAGGGAGAGCGCTGTAAAGATTCCAGCACCCGTAGAGGTGTCCCCCAACCAATGCCTACAACCCGTGAGTGTGCTATGGAACCCGGAAACGCCCAGCTGTCGATGACGGTATTGATGACCCCTGACATGGCCAACTTCTCAGGCAATGTTCACGGCGGCACCCTGCTCAAGTACCTCGACGAAGTGGCCTACGCCTGCGCGAGCCGTTACGCGGGCCGTTATGTGGTGACGCTGTCGGTTGACCAGGTGATTTTTCGCGAGCCGATCCATGTCGGCGAGCTGGTGACCTTCCTGGCCTCGGTCAACTACACCGGCAACACGTCGATGGAAGTGGGCATCAAGGTGGTGACAGAGAACATCCGCGAGCGCTCGGTGCGCCATACCAACAGTTGCTTCTTCACCATGGTGGCCGTGGACGACCAGCGCAAACCCGCTGCCGTCCCGCCGCTGCAGCCGCAGAACAGCGAAGACAAGCGCCGGTTTGTGCAGGCGCAACAGCGTCGGCAGATCCGTCAGGAGCTGGAGAAGCGCTACCAGGAAATCAAGGCCGACGGGCCGTAAGTTTCGAGCTGTAAACCCAATCGAATGTGGGAGCTGGCTTGCCTGCGATAGCGGTGTGTCAGGCGGCAGAGATGTCGACTGTCAGGCCCTCATCGCAGGCAAGCCAGCTCCCACATTGGGTTTTGTGTGTTTACAGGCCGATGGGTGTTGCTTCGAAGCGCACGCGCGGATGCGCGATCCGATCCTGGGCCCGCACCAACTCCAGCTCGTAACTGGCACACGCCTGGGTTTCCAGCAGCACTTCATGCACCGCTGCGGCGGTGAATTCGAAGGCTGCCAACAGGCTGTCACCCAACAGCACACGCGCCAGGAACAACCCCGACGTCAGGTCGCCCACGCCCACCGGCTGACGCGGGAACGCCAGCAACGGCCGGCGCAAGTGCCAGCTGCCTTCTGCTGTGACCAGCAGCATCTCGAAACCCTCCGGCAGCTTGCCCGGGTAATCCAAGTGCTTGACCAATACCGCTTTCGGCCCACGGGCCAGCAGCGCCTTGGCCATGGCCAGGCAATCGAACAGCGATTGCGGCTTGCGCCCGGCGAAGCTATCCAGCTCAAGCTGGTTGGGGCACAGGAAATCCGCCATGGCCGCCGCCTCGTCCAGCAGGAAATCGCTGACTTCCTGGGGCACGATGCAGCCTTTTTCCGGATGGCCCATGACGGGGTCGCACAGGTACAGGGCTTTAGGGTTGATGGCCTTGATACGTGCCACGCCGGTCAAAATCGCGCGGCCCTGGTCGGCACTGCCCAAGTAGCCGGACAGCACCGCATCGCAGTTGCCCAGCTCGCCAATCGCGGCAATGCCTTCTACCAGCGCCGGAATTTGCTGCGGCGCCAGCACTTCGCCCGCCCACTGGCCATACTGGGTGTGGTTGGAGAACTGCACCGTGTTCAGCGGCCAGACGTTCACCCCGACCCGCTGCATGGGGAATACGGCGGCGCTGTTTCCGGCGTGGCCAAAGACCACATGAGACTGGATCGCAAGCAGATGAGGTGTGCGTTTCATGCGGGAGATTTCCGTAAAGCCGTTTGAATTCTGGCCGCGCAGTATGCGACTAAACGCAGCCTGTACGACAGACTAGAGACACAGTTAAGCTGCTCTCACTTTGTTGGAGTTCATCGCATGCTGACCCTGGGAAACATCTTCGTGTTGATGCTGTTGGCGACCGGTGCCGCCTGGGTGTGGCACAACCACGGCCTGCGCGAAAAGGCGCTGGAGCGGGTCAAGCAGCATTGCGCCAAGCTGGATATCGAACTGCTCGACGGCGCGGTGGCGCTCAAACGCATCGGTTTTGTGAAAGATGCCAATGGTCGGCGGCGCTTGGCGCGCATTTATAACTTCGAGTTCACCGTGACCGGCGAAGCCCGTCATCCTGGGACTATTACTCAGTTCGGCGCCCACAGCGCGCAGATCGAATTGGCGCCCTACCCGTTCGAGATCAAGACGCCGCTGCCCAGCGCCGAAGTCATCGAGCTGAGTCAATGGCGCCAGGACCACGCCAGCAAGAACCGTCACTGACGGCAGGCGGCCAGCGCGCTCTGTAGCCCAGCCACGTCCTGTGGCTGGCTGAAAATCAACTCAATACGTGAATCGCGGCGCCACTCGCTGGGTTGCCAGGTGAGTGGACTATTATCCACAGCGTTAGCCGACACCCAGGTATCGCCGCTGTGGATAACCAGCTTGGCACGGCGCCATTCAAAGCCTGCCAGCCAGCTGTGCAGGCGCGCAATGTCGAACGACTGGCTCGGGTGCCAGCGCCAACCGATACTCCAGCCACCTTCTTGGGCCTGGCTCAAGCAAATGGGCAACGCAGGATCCGTCCAGATCGCTGGCATCTGTGCCAGGCCTTTGGGCACCTCGAAGTTATCCACAGCCGAGCCAGCCTGTACATTCAGGCCGGGCAATTGCGTCAGCGGCAATTGCGCCTGGCGGGTCCAGTAGGTCGGGCAAGCAGGCAGTTGCTGTTCTATGGCCTGGCGCTGTGGGGCATCCAGCGCTTCATCTTTGTTCAACACCAGCAAACCGGCGCTGGCCAGCGCTTCCTGCTGTGCCTGCGGCAATGCTTTGCCCGCTGCCAATGCTTGAGCATCCAATACCAGCACACACGGCTGAACCGCGAGTACGCCCTGCCATGGTGCCTCGCGCAACTGCTTGAGCAACTGCGCCGGATGCCCCAAGCCCGAGGGCTCGATAAACAGCCGATCCGGCTTGGCCTTACGCAACAGGCGGCCAAGCCCTACCTGGAACGGTGCACCATTCACACAGCACAAACAGCCACCGGCGACTTCGCCCAGGGCAATGCCGTCGTCATCCTGGGTGAGTAATGCGGCGTCCAGGCCGATTTGCCCGAACTCATTGATCAACACGGCCCAGCGCTCGTTAGCCGGGCGTTGGGCCAGCAGGTGTCTGATCAGGCTGGTCTTGCCGGCGCCCAAAGGCCCGGCAATCACGTGGGTGGGAATGTTCTGCAGCATGGGGCTTCATTCAGGCCGGGTAGAGCGTTTGATCCTACGCGCTTATGCGAGCCAATCCAGTGTCAGGATCAACCGGCGCTCGTCGGCCTTGAGCGCGGGTGAGCGATGGATCAAGCCATGGTTCTCGTTGCCGTGCCATTTTGTGCCCTTGAGCAAGGCCACTTCGCCGCAGTGGACCTGCTCGATACGCTCGGTGGGTTCCGCGTCGGGCTGGCTGAGTTTACGCCGGTCCATCACGCCTTCGCGCAGCCACTGGCTGCCGATCCCGGCGTAGGTGGTGATCAGTCGAACCGGCACATGGTCGACGTGAAAACGCGGGCACATGGCCTTGTCCAACAGCCGCAAACGCACGCCAATCCTCTTGGCACCGAGGAGGCAAGCAAACGCGCTGACCAGCCAGGACACATCGGCAATGAAGCCTTCGTAGCCTTCAAGATCGCGGCAGCTGGAGGCTAAACCCTGCAAATTGGGCTCAGCGTCCTCGTTGTCGAGTTCAATCACCATGGAGTCGGCCAACGGCTCATTAAGCGCCACCAGCAACGCGCCGAATTCGGCGATATGCAGGGGCAACTGGCGCTGCCACAGCGCCAGGTTGACGTCGTTTTCGAGGATATCCGACAGCGCCAGCGGGGTTTCACCACGGGTCTGCCGGATCACCGGGCGTAAGGGGATTACCGGGGCCAGCATCAGGCTACCTGCTCATACCAAGGGCCAAAGGGGTCGGCCAACTGGCGCCAACCTTCGACGCCCAGGGCCATTTCTTCATCATTAAGCAGGCACGCGTCCAGCTCGGCGCGCATCTGCGCGAAGTCGATGTTCTGCCCGATAAACACCAGTTCCTGGCGGCAGTCGCCGGTGCTCAATTGCCAGTTGCCCATGATCGCCGCCACGCTTTCTTCGTCTTGCGGCCACTGGCTTTTCGGTACGAAACGCCACCAGCGCCCGGCAAAGCCATGGCGCATCAAGCCGCCGGCCTGGGACCAACTGCCCGCATCCTGATGCTTGCTCGCCAGCCAGAAAAAGCCTTTGGAGCGCAGCAGTTTGCCGTTCACCCAAGGGCGGTCGATAAAGTCGAAGAAGCGTTGCGGGTGAAACGGGCGACGCGCGCGGTAAGCGGTGGAGGCGATGCCATATTCTTCAGTTTCCGGCACGTGCTCACCGCGCAACTCCTGCAGCCAGCCCGGTGCCTGCGCTGCGCGTTCGAAGTCGAAGCGGCCGGTGTTGAGGATCTTGTTCAGCGGCACTTCGCCCATCACCATCGGGATAATTTCCGCCTGCGCATTGAGGCGCTCAAGGATGGCCATCAACTCCTCCCGTTCGCGGCTGCTGATCAGGTCGATCTTGCTGATCAGGATCACGTCGGCGAATTCGATCTGCTCGATCAGCAAATCGGTGATGGAGCGCTCGTCGTCTTCGCCCAAGGTTTCACCGCGGGAAGCAAGGCTTTCGGCAGCTTGGTAATCGAGCAGGAAGTTCATGCCGTCGACCACGGTGACCATGGTGTCCAGGCGCGCGATATCGGCCAGGCTTTGCTCGTTTTCATCACGAAACGTGAAGGTTTCGGCCACGGGCAGCGGCTCGGAAATGCCGGTGGACTCGATCAACAGGTAATCGAAGCGACCTTCCTTGGCGAGCTTTGTGACTTCTTCCAGCAAGTCTTCACGCAAGGTGCAGCAGATGCAGCCGTTGCTCATCTCCACCAATTTTTCTTCGGAGCGATTCAGGGTGACGTCGCGCTGCACCTCGCTGCCGTCGATATTGATTTCACTCATGTCGTTGACGATCACCGCCACCCGCAGGTTTTCGCGGTTGCGCAGGACGTAGTTGAGCAGCGTGCTTTTACCGGCGCCGAGGAAGCCGGACAGCACGGTAACGGGAAGGCGATTGGTCATCAGGTAGTCCTCATCAGGGTTGGCCGGTCAAATCGCCCGTTTATGGCGTTCGCGCAGCTCTTCACGTTCTTTGGCTTCGATACACAGGGTGGCGGTGGGACGCAGCAGCAGGCGTTGCAGGCCGATGGGCTCGCCGGTTTCGCGGCACCAGCCGTATTCGCCGCGGGCCAGCAGCTCGAGGGCGTCGTCGATCTTGTCCAAGAGCTTTTTTTCGCGCTCCAGCAGGCGCAGCTGCCATTGGCGCTGTTCTTCGGCGCTGCCGATGTCGGCCAGATCGCTGTTGGTTTCCTGCTCGCGCAGCAGCAAAAATTCGGCCTCGATACGCGCCTGCAATTCGTCGCGCTGGGTCAGCAACAGTGTTCGGAAGAAACCTTGCTGAGCGTCATTCATGTAATCGGCGGGCGGTTGGGCCAGAAGGTCTTGTTCAGTCATGGAAAGCGGTTCACGGGTCAGGCTGTGCTTTAATGTTATAGTATAACAATACAAATAAGCCAATCCCCGCTTGCTCGCCACGACGAAGGGCGCAATGCTGGAACACTTTCTTGCCAGAGAGGCACTATGAAAACCCTGGTGTGTGCCCTGTTATTGGGCGTGGCAGGAACTGCCTGCGCGCAAACGCCGAGCCTGCTGGCGAACTGCACGCGCAGCGCCAACTTGCTGGCCTGTGTAGACCCGCTGGGCAACGCCTACAGCGTGGCGACGGTTGGCAGCACCACGTATTTGCGCGGTTTTGAAGTGATCGGCAAACGCTATTGGGCACAGACCAGCAGCCGCTACGGGCAACTGACGTTCTTAACCGGGTTGGCGTCCGATGGTGAGGCGTGGGTCGGCTACACGCGCCGCGTGGGCTGGACCACCATCAACCGGTTTTCCAGTTCGGGTGGCGCCAGCGCCAAGTTCACGTGCAGCCGTATAGCTGGCTGTTAGACCTGGCCGCTCTTCTGTTCCTGAACCCAGGCCATGTAGCTGTTCATCGGCGGGTTCTTCTCGAAGTATTTTTTCAGGCCGTCGAACAGGCCATCCGCCACGGCTTGTTGATGACGCGCCGTCACCAGCCGCTGGGCGTCCTGGGTGTTGGAGATAAACCCGGTTTCCACCAGGATCGACGGCACGTCGGGTGATTTGAGCACCGCGAACCCGGCTTGCTCCACGCGCTTCTGGTGCAGCGTGGTGATGCTTTGCAGGCTGCCCAGCACCGAGCTGCCCAGTTGCAGGCTGGAGGCGATGGTGGCGTTCATCGACATATCGAGAATCACCCCGGCGAGCATCGGGTCTTTGTCCTTGAGGTTAAGCAAGGTAGTGGCGCCCAGCAGGTCGGCGCCGTTTTCGCGCTGCGCCATAAAGCGCGCGGTGGCGGAGGTGGCGCCGCCCTCCGACAACGCATACACCGAAGCGCCGGATGCGGTGAGCCGTGGCGCGGCGTCGGCATGCACCGAGATAAACATATCGGCCTTGTGCTGACGGGCGATGTCCACGCGCTTGCGCAGCGGCACGAAGAAGTCATCGTTGCGCACCAGCTTCACGTCAAAGCCCTTCTCGCGCTTCAAGCGTTTGGCCAGCAGTTGGGCGATGGACAACACCACGTCTTTTTCGCGCTGGCCCTTGGAGCCGATGGCGCCAGGGTCTTTGCCGCCGTGGCCGGGGTCGACCACCACAATGATGTCGCGCTTGGGATGCGCCTTGTCGACTGGCGCGACTAATGGCGCCGGCTCAGCAGCAATCTGGCGCGGCGCGTGGGTGGCGTTGGTCAGGTCGAGCACCAGCCGATGGCCTTGGCCATCCTGTGGCGGCAATAGAAAGCTGTTGAGCTGCATCGGCGAGGCCAGGTCCAGCACGATGCGCGTATCGCTCTTGCCGAAATGCCCCGAACGAATCGAAGTAATCCCACTGTTCTTCAGTGCCAACTGCGAAAAATCACCACTGAGCCCGGCGCCGCTCAGGTCGATGATCACGCGCTCCGGCGACGTCAGGGAGAAGGTCTTGTATTGCACCGGGCCGCTGAGGTCGAACACCAGCCGCAGTTTGTCGTCGGAGCGCCACAAGCGCGCATTACGAATCTGTGTGGCGAACGCCCCCAATGGAAAGGTGAACAGAGGGCTGACCAGCAGCAGATTGAGAAGCTGACGTCTGTGCATGAAAAAACACCGCAAATAAAGGAGCGTCCCTGCTCGACATGACTGAAGAAAGACTGGAGCAGAAAAATCATCGTCGACTTAATCGTTATAATATAACATGTCTTTTTATTTCCAACGATGGACCTGCTCATGAACGCGCTGACTCTGCCGGATATCGCCGCGCAGGCTTCACGGCAAGCCTTGCCACTCGACTGGGTGGGCATGTGCGGCATCGCCCTGCCAATCCTCATCGACGGCCAACGCCTGGCTGCCACCGCCGATGCTGGCGTAAGCCTGGACGATGGCGAGGCCCGTGGCATTCATATGTCGCGCCTGTACCTGGCTTTGGAAATGCTCGACCAGCAGCTTCTTACACCTGCACTTCTGCGTAATGTACTGCAGCGTTTTCTCGAGAGTCATGAAGGATTATCTAAGAACGCCTACTTGCGTATTCACACGGATTTGTTACTCAAACGCCCGGCCTTAGTCAGCCCGCTGGCCGGTTGGAAAGGCTACCCGGTGTGCATCGAAGCGCGTCTGGAAAACCAGATGTTCCACGTGGAACTAAAAATTGACGTTACTTATTCCTCAACTTGCCCTTGCTCGGCCGCGCTCGCCAGGCAGTTGATTCAGCAGCAATTTCTCCAAGACTTCGGCAACACGCCGTTGCAGCACGAGGACGTTTTGACCTGGCTCGGCAGCGCCAACGGCATCGTGGCCACGCCTCACAGCCAGCGCAGCAGCGCCCAGCTGTCGATCCAGCTGGACGCCAGCCACAACACCCTGCCGCTCACAGACTTGATCGACAACGTCGAAGCCGCCCTCGGCACCGCCGTACAAACCGCTGTAAAACGCGCGGACGAACAAGCCTTCGCCTTGGCTAATGGGCAGAACCTGATGTTCTGCGAAGACGCTGCTCGCCGCTTGAACCTCGCCTTGAAACGCTCGGATGCCGTCAAAGCCTTCCACCTGAAAGTGATCCACGCCGAAAGCCTGCACGCGCACGATGCCGTGGCTGAAAGCCGCTGGACGAGAGACTCTGCATGATCACCTGCAACGCTTTGCGCTGGGGCGCACCCGGGCAACCGCTCACCCCAGCGCTGGATCTGCGCCTGGAAAAAGGCAGCCTCACCGGCATCATTGGCGCCAACGGCACGGGCAAGAGCAGCCTGCTCAAAGTCATTGCCGGGCTGCAAAAACCGTTGGCGGGCAACGTCAGCGTGGATGTTCCACGTCGTGGCGGTTTGTCATTCCTGCCGCAGCAGCAACACCTGGACCGGCAGTTTCCAATCAGCCTGCAAGAGTTGGTGGCCGCCGGTTTCTGGGGCACCAAACTCACCCCGGAACAACGCAGCCAGCGTCTGCAAGCCGTGCTGGAAGACTGGTGCCTCACCGGCCTGGAACATCGACCGTTGATGGCGTTGTCTGGCGGCGAACTGCAACGCGCGCTGCTGGCGCGCATGAGCCTGGCTGAAGCGCCAGTGTTGCTACTCGACGAACCCCACGCCGCCCTCGACGAAGAAGGCCAGGCGCTGTGCTGGAAACATGTACACGCCTGGCACGATGAAGGCCGCACGGTGGTGATCGTGTGTCACGATCTGGCTTCTGTGCGCCACCACACTCAGCAAGTGGTGCAAATCAAAAGCTCTGGCTGCGTATTCGGACCCAGTAAAGAACTGATCCGCCCGCAACCGCACATGCAGGTGGCCTGATGCACTTCGCCGCCCACTTGTGGATGCCGTTTCAAGATTTCGTCTTCATGCGCCGCGCCCTCATCGGCGGGCTGGTGCTTGCGTGCAGCACCGCGCCGCTGGGTGTGTTCCTGATCCTACGGCGCATGAGCCTGATCGGTGATGCCGTTGCCCACGGCATCCTGCCCGGCGCCGCACTGGGCTTCTGGTTCGCCGGTATCAGCCTGCCTGCGCTGACCATCGGCGGCCTCGGCGCCGGGCTGAGCATGGCCGGGTTGTCGGCGTGGATCACCCGCCGCACCGGTCTGCGCGAAGACGCCAGCCTCGCCGCAATCTACCCGATCTCGCTCGCCGCGGGTGTGCTGATCCTGGGCATCGCCGGCAAGCGTCTGGACCTCTTGCACCTGCTGTTCGGCTCCGCCCTGGCGGTGGATGAAACCACCCTCACAGGCATGCTCTGGGTCTCGGGTTTCAGCCTGATCGCCATGGGGCTGATCTACAAACCGCTGCTGCTGGACACCCTTGACCCGCTGTTCCTGCAAACCGTCAGCCGTCTTGGCCCACTCGCCCACGGGTTGTTCCTGACCCTGGTGGTGTTGAACCTGGTGATCGGCTTCCAGGCCATCGGCGCGTTGATGGTGGTGGGTTTGATGATGTTGCCGGCGATTGCTTCACGTTTCTGGAGCCGGCGCCTGCCGGTATTGATTGCGGTATCGGCGGTGCTGGGATGCCTGTCGGTGTGGTTTGGTTTGCTGCTGTCGTTCTACTACTCACTGCCCAGCGGCCCGGCCATCGTGCTGGTGGCTGGCGGCGGGTATTTGCTGTCCGTGGTTTTCGGCCCGGTGCACGGCTTGCTGCGCCGCCCGCCCTCTCTTACATCCCAATGAGGTGTTTCCCGATGCGCGCTTTACTCGTGCTGTTCAGTCTTCTGCTGCCCTTGTCGATGGCCCAGGCTGCCGACAAACTCCAAGTAGTCACCAGCTTCAGCATTCTCGATGACATCACCCACCAGATTGGTGGCGACCACATCCAGATCAGCAATATGGTCGGCCCGGACTCCGACGCCCACACCTATGAGCCGACGCCGGACGATGCCAAGGCGCTGCTCAAGGCCAAGGTCATCATCAAGAATGGCCTGGGCTTCGAACCCTGGCTGGACCGCCTGGTCACCAGCACCGAAACCAAGGCTACCGTGGTCACCGCCAGCAAGGGCGTGATCTCCCACACCATGGAAGAAGACGGCGAAACCATCCCGGACCCGCACGCCTGGCACAACCTGGCCAACGCCGAAATCTATGTGAACAACATCACCAAGGCACTGGTAGCTGCCGACCCGGCCAACAAGGCTGACTATCTGCGTAACAGCCAGACCTACCTGAAAGAAATCTACCGTTTGCTAGCCGAAGCCAAAACCAAGTTCGGCGCACTGCCAGCCGGCAACCGTCGCATCGTCACCTCCCATGACGCCTTTGGTTACCTCGGCCAGGCCTACGGTATCCAGTTCCTGGCACCGCAAGGCCTATCGACCGAACGCGAACCATCGGCCGCCGAAGTCGCTGCGCTGATCACCCAGATCCGCAAGGACAAGGTCAAAGCCGTGTTCATGGAAAACATCAAGGACTCGCGCCTGCTCAAGCAGATCGCGGACGAAAGCGGCGCGCAGATCGGCGGAACGCTGTACTCCGACGCCCTCGCCGCCGAAGGCCCGGCCAGCACCTTTACCGGGCTGTTCGAGTACAACCTCAACACCTTGTGCGCCGCCCTGAGCAAGCCATGACACTGAGCATGCTCGACCTGGAAGAGGCTGCCCTTGGCAGCCGCTTTCCACTCGAATCCGTGCTCGACGCCCTGCCGTGGAACAGCGATGGCCTGATTGCCGCCATCGCCCAACAACACCGCAGCGGCGAAGTGCTGATGCTGGCCTGGATGAACCGCCAGGCGCTCAGCGAAACCCTGGCCACTGGGCAAGTCTGCTACTGGTCGCGCTCACGCCAGCAACTGTGGCGCAAAGGCGAAAGCTCCGGCCACTGGCAACAGTTGATCGAGGCACGCCTGGACTGCGACGGCGACGCCGTGCTGCTGATCGTCGACCAGCAAGGCCCGGCGTGCCACACCGGGCGGCCGACTTGCTTCTACAACGCCATCGATGGCAACCACGTCCACATCATCACGGAGCCTGTTGCATGATCCGCAAGAACCCTTCCGGCGATCTGCCGGTGATTGCCGAGTCGGCCTACGTCGACAAGACCGCGATCATCTGCGGCAAGGTCATCATTGGCGAGAACGTGTTCGTCGGCCCCTACGCCGTGATCCGCGCCGACGAAGTCGACGCCACCGGCGACATGGACCCGATCACCATCGGCGCCAATTCCAACATCCAGGACGGCGTGGTGATCCACTCCAAATCCGGCGCGGCGGTGACAATTGGAGAGTTCACGTCTATCGCACATCGCTCCATCGTCCACGGCCCGTGTACCGTCGGCGACCGCGTGTTCATCGGTTTCAATAGCGTGCTGTTCAACTGCGCCGTCGGCGATGGTTGCGTGGTGCGCCACAACTCGGTGGTCGACGGCCGCGACTTGCCCGCCGCCTTTTACGTGCCCTCCACCACCCGCATCGGCCCCAATACCGACCTGTCGCAATTCCCGCCGGTGAGTGTCAGCGCCTCGGAGTTTTCCGAAGACGTCGCGCGTACCAACGTCGACCTTGTGCGTGGTTACAAAGCCCTGCAAAACGAGTTCTGAACCATGAGCCGCCTGCTGATCCGCAACGCCCGCCTGGTCAATGAAGGCCTGGAATTTGACGCCGATGTGCTGGTCGCCAACGGCCGTATCGAAAAGATCGCCGGCAGCCTTGAAGGCTACAACGAGCCAGTGGAAATCGACGCCCAAGGCCAATGGCTGCTGCCGGGCATGATCGATGACCAAGTGCACTTTCGCGAACCTGGCGCGCCGGACAAAGGCAGTTTCTACAGCGAATCCCGCGCAGCAGTGGCCGGTGGCATCACCAGTTTCATGGACATGCCCAACACCAACCCCGCCACTTTGAATCTGGAAGCGCTGGCCGATAAAAAGCGCCGCGCCGCGTTGCACTCGGTGGCCAACTACGGCTTTCACTTCGGCGTAAGCAACGACAACCTCGACATCGTTGCCGCCCTGGACCCGCGTGAAGTGGCCGGGGTCAAAGTGTTCATGGGCGCCTCCACCGGCAATATGCTGGTGGACGACCCACGGATTCTGGAGCGGCTGTTTGCCGAAGTACCGACCATCCTGCTGGCCCACTGCGAACACACGCCGAGCATCCTGGCCAACGAGCAACGCCTGCGCGAGCGTTTCGGCGAGCAGATACCAGCCGTCGCCCACCCGCTGATCCGCGATGCCGAAGCCTGTTATCGCTCGTCGTCTTTTGCCGTGGAATTGGCCAAGCGCCATGGCACGCGCCTGCATGTGCTGCACCTGACCAGCGCCCGCGAACTGGCGTTGTTCGAAGACACGCCCTTGGCCGAAAAGCGCATTACCGCCGAAGTCTGCCTGCACCACTTGCTGTTCGATGACCGTGACTATCATCGCCTCGGCCACCAGATCAAATGCAACCCGGCGATCAAGACCCGCGCCGACCGCGACGCATTGCGCCTGGCCTTGTTGAGTGATCGCCTGGATGTAATCGGCACCGACCATGCGCCGCATACCTGGGCGCAAAAACAGTTGGGCTATCGGGAGGCGCCTTCCGGGTTGCCGCTGGTGCAGCACGCGTTGCCGGCGTTATTGGAATTGGTCATCGACGGGCATTTGCCCCTGACCACGCTGGTGGCAAAAACCAGTCATCGGGTGGCCGATTTATTCGCCATCCCGGACCGTGGTTACTTGCGTGAAGGCTATTGGGCCGACCTGGTACTGATCAAACCCGAGCCCGAAGGCAAACCGGTAAGCAGCCAGCCGATCCTCGCCCGCTGCGGTTGGACACCCTTTGCCGAACGCAGCTTCCGCCACAGCGTGAGCACCACGCTGGTGTCCGGCCACTTGGCGTGGCACAACGGCCAGGTGGTCGACAGCTGCCAGGGTTTGCCCCTGCATTTTCTGCGTTAAGCGCGGGGTTTTACCATACCGCAATCGTTGCCCAACCACTGGGCGTGGGTGTCCAGGCTGCCCTTCTGCTGGACGCCGGTGGCGTTGAACGTACCGTTAACGGTGGTGGTGAATTCCTGCTGGCTCTGGAAGGTTGCAACGCCAGTGCCCTGGGCTTTCGGGCAGCTGAAACGGAATTTCCATTGGTTGCCGGTCTTGTCGGTCACTTCTTGCTTGCAGCCCGATTGCGGGTCGGTCAGCGGGATCGAATCAGAGGCGACCTGGGCAGGCGTCAGGCATACCTGCACGCCTTTACCGGCCATGGTGATGCCCTGTTTTTCCAGCATCGCACGCTGCTCAGGGGTCATCTGTTGCTTGAGCTGACCGAGGATCAGCGACAGGTCCGGCAAGTCCTGGTTATCGACTTTCATATTGCTGGTGGTCAATTCCCACAAGCCCGGCGCCAGCATCTGCGCCTGAGCCGCCACGGGCAGCGTCAATCCAACAACCATGGCCAAACCAAGCAGACGAGCATTCATCGAGTAACTCCTGGGTAATTGTGGGCGTTAGACGCCGCAAAGCCGCCAGTGTTGCACGGCAAATAAAATAGCGACATTCGCTGTGGAACATGGTCTGTTAGGCACTCGATTGCCTGGAGTAATGTCGTTCATGGATTTTTTTGGCCCGCACCTGCTCGCCTACTTCATTGCCACGCTGCACTTTCTCGGGACGCTGGCGGCGATCCACGCGGTGCTGACGGTCAGGACCGCCCAAGGCTCGATCGCCTGGGCCTTGTCGCTGATGTTCATGCCTTACCTGACGCTGATCCCGTACCTGATCTTCGGCCGCAGCACCTTCGACGCGTACATCCAGGCACGTCGCCAAGCCAACCAGGAAATGCACACCGCCATCACCGAGCTGAACTGGCGCCCGTGGGTCGACGAAGCCCTGGCCGCGCGCAACTCCAGCGCCTACGGTTCCTTGCGCGCCATGCCCAAACTGGGGCGCATGCCGTGCCTGGCCAATAATGAAGTGCGTTTGCTGATCAATGGTGAAGCCACGTTCAGCGCGATTTTCGACGCCATTCGCAATGCCAAAACTGCAGTACTGTTCCAGTTTTTCATCATTCATGACGACGAGCTTGGCAGACAGCTGCATGCGCTGCTGAAGGAAAAAGCTGCCGAAGGTGTAGATATTCATGTGCTCTACGACCGCATCGGCAGCCACGCCCTGCCCCATCGTTATGTGCAATCGCTGCGCGACGCGGGGGTAAAAGTCAAAGCGTTCGCCACCCGCAGCGGCTGGCTTAACCGCTTCCAGGTCAACTTTCGCAACCATCGTAAAATCGTGGTGGTGGACGGCATTACCGGGTTTGTCGGCGGGCACAACGTCGGCGATGAATACCTGGGCAAAAAGCCGCCGCTGGCACCCTGGCGTGACACCCATGTACAGGTCACCGGCCCGGTGGTGGCGTGCCTGCAGGAGTCGTTTGCCGAAGACTGGTTCTGGGCGGCGCGCGAGCTGCCGCCGCTGATTTTGCCGGACACCTACCCCGAGGACGGCGTGCTCTGCCAATTGCTCGCCAGCGGCCCGGCCGACCCGTATGAAACCTGCTCACTGTTTTTTGTCGAAGCCATTCATGCGGCGACCGAACGCGTGTGGATCACCAGCCCGTATTTCGTGCCCGATGAGGCGGTGTTCTCGGCCTTGCGCCTGGCCGTGCTGCGCGGTGTTGACGTGCGCCTGCTGCTGCCGTCGCGCCCCGACCATCGCATCGTCTACGCCGCGTCCAGCCTTTACGCGATCGAAGCGGTACGCGCAGGCGTGCGGGTATTCCGCTACAAGCCAGGTTTTCTGCATCAAAAAGTCGTGTTGGTGGACAGCGAAATCAGCGCCATCGGTAGCGCGAACATGGACAACCGTTCGTTCCGGCTGAATTTTGAGGTGATGCTGCTGACGGTGGACGAGGCGTTTGCAAGCGAGGTGGAACACATGCTGCTGGACGACTTTGCCCTCGCACATGAAGTCAGCCAGGAAGAAAGCCGCGAGACCCGTCGCCTGCAACAACTGGGCATGCGAGTGGCGCGGCTTATCTCACCGATTCTCTAGCCCACAACACACTACAAATGTGGGAGCTGGCTTGCCTGCGATGGCGGTGTATCAGGCAACTATCCAGTCCTGATACACCGCCATCGCAGGCAAGCCAGCTCCCACAGTTTTAGATCTTCGATGCGTTGAATCAGCGGTAGATATCTTCCCGCGTCCACGGCAATTCATGGCTGCCATCGGCATGGGGTTTCACCGCCAATATCTGATGCAAATTAATCCAGCCCCGCGCAAACGCATACGCGCAACCGGCCAGGTACAGCCGCCAGATACGCAATGCCTGCTCCGGCACCATCTTCGCCGCCGCTTCGAGGTTGTCTTCCAGGCGCTCACTCCAATGGTCCAGCGTGCGCGCGTAGTGCAGGCGTAGGCTTTCGACGTCGACCACTTCCAGCCCGACTTCACTGATTTCGGCGGTCATCATCGCCAGGTGCGGCAGCTCGCCGTTGGGGAATACGTAACGCTCGATAAACTCCCCGGCGCCACGGCCCACAGGTCGGCCATCGGTGTGCTTGGCGGTAATGCCGTGGTTCATTACCAGGCCGCCTTCACGCACCGCGCCAAACAGTGTCTTGCAGTACTCCGCCAGGTTGGCGTGGCCGACGTGTTCGAACATGCCCACGCTCACCACTTTGTCGAAACGGCCATCTTGCGGCAGGTCGCGGTAATCGAGCAGTTGCAGGTCGACCTGATCTTCCAGGCCTTCGGCTTTCACCCGTTCCCGGGCGAGTGCCAGTTGCTCTTTGCTCAAGGTGATACCAAACACTTTGACCCCGAACTCGCGCGCGGCGAATCGCGCCAGCCCGCCCCAGCCGCAGCCTACATCAAGCAAATACTCACCCGGCTGCAGCCGCAATTTGCGGCACAGGTGGCGAAATTTGTCTTGTTGGGCCTGGTCGATGGATTCGCTGCCGGTTTCGAAATACCCGCAGGAATACGCCATGTCCTGGTCCAGCCATAGCTGGTAGAACTCGTTGGACAGGTCGTAATGGTAGGAAATGGCCGCTGCGTCAGTGGCCTTGTCGTGGATCGAGCGCACCGGACGACTCCCCTCGTCGTCTTCGATCAGGGCATGACTCAACTCGTCACATACCCGGATGACCTCGGCGATGGAGCCTTCCAGCTCCAACTTGCCCTCGACGAAGGCTTCGCCCAAAGCATCGAGCGTTGGATGGGTCAGCTTGGACACGACCGTGGGGTCCTTCACCACGATGGTCACACTGGGCTCGGGGCCCAAGTTGAATTCATGGCCGTCCCAGAGTCGAAGACGCAGCGGTAGCTGAAGATTCTGTAAGGCCGGTGGAAGTTGCGCGAGCATGAGTAGTCCCCCCTTGTTTCAGACGTCTGGAGTGAGGGTAGACCATCCGAAGACAAAGTAGGAGGCTATCGATTTAATAGCCTTCTTCTATGGGGCTCGACGCTCGAGCAAACCATCCTGGATCCACTGTTTCAGCCATGTCACTGCTTGCAGTGGCGCACCCTCTGCATAAGTGACTACCAGCGCTTCGCACAGTTCTGAAAAATTCCAGCCGGTGGTCACCATGCCCGCCAAGGCACAGGCCTCCGCTGGCTCCAGGCTGCGGTAATGGCACACGTTCTGGTGGCGCCACACCAGGCAAATCTGCGCCAACTCCAGCGCGTGGCTGTCGGGAAACTCCGACTCATCCTTGCTCGCCCGCCAGATTGCCACGGTGTTGAAGTGACACAGCATCTGCTGCACCGACGGCGCCAGGCTCACCTGCAACGCCGGCCATTCTTCGGGCGCCAACTGCGCCATGGCCTCCAGGCTTAGCGGTTCGCCCTGCAGCGCATCAAACGCCAGGGTAAAAGCCCATTCCAACCGTGCCAGCTCAGCCAGCGGCGCGCTCTGCTCAGCCACCAGGTGCTCGACGATAAACGCCGGGAACCGCTCACCCAGCCAACGCAGGCTGTAATGGGCGGACGGATAACGGCGCAAATAGGCTTCTGTCAGTGATGCGAACTCATCATCGCCGAGCCAATACCAAATGGCACCGAAGTCATGGCGCAGCACTTCCTGCAAGCGTGACAGGTAGGCGTTGTGATAAATCGCCAGGCCCGTGTCCACATCCAGGGTTGGCCCGCCGAGCAAAGTCGCGGCAAAGCCACTGTTGGCGGCTGAGTTTTCAGATAACAGGTGCTGCTCAAAGGCCAGCTGCCAATCGGTCAGGCGCATAACGATCTCCTGGCCAACGCAGTCGCACCCAATTCACGGGCCTTGCTCAATTCGGTGAGCAGCTCTTCGAACGGTGGGAAATGGTCATCGCGTTCCAGCAAGGTCGACACCGGCCCCAGGTGCTCAAGCGTCTGTTGATAAAGCGCCCATACCGGATCGCACACCGGATGGTCATGGGTATCGACCACATAATCACCGTAGTCCATATGCCCGGCCAGATGCAGCTGGCGAATACTTTCAGGCGGCAAACTGCGGATAAACGTCCAGGCATCAAACCCGTGGTTACGCGAGCTGACATATACGTTGTTCACGTCCAGCAGCAGTTGGCACCCGGTGAGATGGGCCAGGGCATTGAGGAATTCCCACTCGGTGAACTCATCAGCCTTGGAGCGCACATAGCTGGAGACGTTTTCCAGCACCAGTGGGCGCTGCAATACATCCTGCACTTGGCGCACGCGGCCAGCCACGTGGTATAGGCTTTCTTCGGTGTAAGGCAGCGGCAGCAAGTCGTGCAACTGATGGGCACTGCCACGGCTCCAGCACAGGTGATCGGAGATCCACGCAGGCTGAATGCGTTCGGCAAGCTGTTTGATGTGTTTCAGGTAATCGGTATCGAGGGCATGCGGCCCGCCGATGGACAGGGACACACCATGCATCACCAGGGGATAACGCTCGGCTATCGCATCCAGGTAGTACAAGGCTTTACCGCCCTGGACCAGATAATTCTCGGAGATCACTTCGAACCAATCCACGGCCGGCGACTGCTCAAGGATCTGCTGGTAGTACTCACTGCGTAAACCCAGGCCGTAACCCAGACTTGTAAGGGAAGCGGACATCACACACTCCTGGGCAAAGTGTCCGCAGCGGTGGGGGCATCCGCTGCGGGAGCACTGAGTTGCCGGTTATTCGCCGACTTTGCCGCCAGCCTTCATGCAGGCATCAGCAGAAGGCTTGGCGAGGAAGCCCTGGCCTTTGCAAGAACCTTGACCTTTGCACGCGTGGTCTTTGGTTTTGCAATCGTTCTGGCCTTTGCATGCGTTGATGCCGTAGCAGTGCACAGCGGTGTCAGCGGCTTGAGCCTGAGTGACAACACCAGCAAACATGGTAGCAGCGGCCATTGCGAGGGCGGCACCAGCAGCAGCGGATTTGAAGTTCATTTTTGTATTCCTCATGATCGGTAGTGGAATCGGTCTGAACGGATTGTTCAGTCTCGACATACCACTAGAGTGAGGTCCCTCATCGGCGTTACAGCTGTGTGCAAATATTTCTGAAAATTATTCATCCAGCTTCAAAAGCGGCTCCTGGAAGCGTAGCAAACGCCCGGCATTGCCCAGTACCAACAGGGTGCTGAGGTTGTGCAACACCGCCGCGATCATTGCGCCAGCAGCGCCCAACCAGCCAAACGCGGCGAACACCACGATGGCCAGCGTCCAGCCCAGGCCGATGATCACGTTGACCTGCAACGTATGTCGGCACTGACGACTCAAGCGCACACAGGTGCCGAGGCGACGCAGATCGCTGCCGATCAACACCACGTCCGCCGATGCCAGGGCGATGTCCGCCCCGCCCGCGCCCATGGCCACGCCGACCACGCCCGCTTTGAGAGCCAAAGAGTCGTTGATCCCGTCACCCACTACCATTGGGCGGAACCCACTACTGATTTCTCCCAGTACGCGGTTGAGCTTATCTTCCGGCAAAGCCTGCGCCTCGACATCGCTGATGCCGACGTCGAGCGCCAGGCTGTCGGCCACGCTTTGGCGGTCGCCGGTCAGCAGCAGCTGGCGGCCCAGGCCGAGGTCGCGCAGCTCTTGCAGCGCCTGGCGTGCTTCCGGCTTCACGCTGTCCGCCAACAACAACCAGGCAAGGAACTGCCCGTTCAACGCCAGCCCGGCAATCGGGCCGTCATGGCTCGGCACAGCAGTGGTGACAATACCCAGTTGCTCGAACAACTCCGGCCGCCCCAGCGCCGCCTCGCCCTGTTCGGTTTGCGCCACAACGCCGAGGCCCTGGCGTTCGCGGATGTCCGTCAGTACCAACATTTGTTCCTGCGTGGCCAAACCCGCCAGCGCACGGCTGACCGGGTGGCTGCTGGCCGAACCAAGGCTGGCGGCGAGATTCAACAACACCTGCCGATCCGGCGCCGTGGTTTCGATGGACTGCAAGCGCAGCGTGCCGAAGGTGAGCGTGCCGGTCTTGTCGACCACCAACGAGGTCAGGTCCGCCAGCTCTTCCAGAAACGCCGAGCTGCGAATCAAAATCCCATGACGCGCCGCCACCGCAATCCCGGCAATCGCCGTGGCCGGCGCCGACAGCACCAAGGCACACGGGCATGCCGCCACCAGCACCGCCAACATTGCCTGGGCGTCATTGGTGACAAACCAGGTCACCGCTGCCAGCAGCAACACCAGCACCATATAGCTGCCGGCGTAACGCTCCAGCAGCCGCGTGATCGGCGGCTTGGAGCGCTCGGCGTTCTGCATCAGCGCAATGACCTTGCCCAAGGTCGACTCATTGCCGGTGCGCGTCACTTGCAAGCGCAACAACCCATCCAGGTTGATCGCCCCGCCAAACACCTGCACACCGACACTGGCTTCCAACGGCACCGACTCACCCGTGATGGGCGCCGTGTCCAGGCTCGCCTGGCCCGACAGCACCACGCCGTCGGCGGGCACGCGGTCACCGGCACGTACTTCGACGATATCGCCGGTGTTCAGCGTGCCGTTATCCACTTCGATAATGCTGCCATCGGCCTGTACCAACCGCGCATGGCTGCGGGTCAGTTTGCCCAGGGCGTGAATCGCTTCTTGGGAGCCAATCACGCTGCGCTCTTCCAGCACATGGCCGAAGATCATGATGATCGGCAGCAAGGCGGCCGTCAGCAGATCACCGGTGGCCCAGGCACCCAGCATCGCCAGGGCGATCAATTGGTCGGTGATGCCATGCAGGCTGGGGTAACGCAGGCTGTACCAGGCCGAGCGCATCACCGGCACGGCCACCAGCAAGGACGCAACGCCCAGCAGCAATTGGCTGACACCGGTCTGGTCCGGCGCCAGCCAGCGCCAGACCAGGCCCAGCACCAGCAGTCCCAAGGCCAACATCGCCAGGGTTAATTGCCGGGCAGCGCTGCGCTGCTCGGCGGAGGTCAACATGGGCGCGCTCATTGCTCGGCTCCCTGAATGATCAAGCGGGAGTCGTCTTTAGGGTCGACGGTGGTCACGGAACCTGCCTGGCCTAGAATCTTCGGCAAGCGCTCGCGGTACAGCCGCAGCAACAAGCCCGGGTCTTTAACCTGCGCCAGGCTGGCGACCGTCGCCGTTTGCGCCTGGGCATTGGCCAAGCGTTCGCTGGCCTGGGCGTGGGCAACCTGCACCAGCCGATCGGCTTCCTGGTTGGCGGTCTGGGTGAGTTTTTCCGCGTCGGTGCGGGCATTGGCCACGGCTTTGTCAGCTTGCTGGCTGGCCGTCAGCACGGCGTTGAAGGCATTGACTGCCGGACCTGGCAGGCTCGATTGCACGTCGACTCGAGTGACTTCAATGCCCAAGCCCAAGCCCGTCGAGGCCAGCTGCGCCAGGCGTTTATTAATGCCTTGCACCAGATCACCGCGCAGCCGCTCACGGCGTTCGGCGGCGCCGTTGTCGGTGCCGATCAGTTCAGGGCGCGCCACCAGAATCGTGTCCAGGTCGCGCGCGGCGGTCAGTGCCACCACGCTGCGCGTCACCAGCCGATCCAGGGCCGGCAGAACATGCTCGCCCTGCAACACAAAGGCGTAAGGCTCGGTGACCTTATAGAACACTCGCACATCCAGCTGCACCACACCGGCATCGCCCGTCAGCAAATAGCCGGAACCGGCCAGCGCATCGCTCAACGGCGTGGCAAAACTGGCCACGCGGTCGGCCTGGATCGCCGCCTCGGAGCGTAACAAGTTATCCACGCGCCGCTCGATCACACGGTCCGCCGCCGGCAACAGCACCACTTGCTCAAAGGGCTGCGGCCACGCCAGTAACAGCCCGGCGTTCTGGATGCGGTCAAGCGCGCCGAAGTGCAACACCACCGCGCGGTTTTGCGGGTCGATCTGTCGCACATTCGAAAACGCCCAGGCCAATGCGGCCAGAACCGTCACCGCGTACAGCGCCAGGAAGGTCAGGCGCCCGGCCTGGATCCACGGGCTGTCCGGGCCGTCACGCTCGGTCATGGCTGAACGTCCTTGGGCCCGTCTACCAGTGCACGGAACGGCGCAGCGTCGGTACGCAGGATGATCTTGGTGCCCGGCGTGACCACGGTGCCCAAGGTATCGAGCGAGCGCAGCAGGTTGTACAGCTGCGGGTTGCCTGCGTAGGCACGCCCATAAATCTGCGCCGCCTCAACCCGCGACTGGGCTTCGATATCAGCGGCTTTCACCGTGGCATCGGCCTGCACGATGCGCGCATCGCGCTCGGCAGCGGAGCGAATCTGCGCGGCTTCACGCTTGCCCACGGCGGTGCGTTCAGTGGCGATGGTTTCGCGCTCGGCGCGCATGCGGTCGACGGTGGCGGTCAGGGTCACGGAAGGCAACGTCAGGCGCTCGACGCCCACTTGCGCCACGCGCACGCCATAGGTGGTAAGCAATTGTTGATCAATCTGCTGGCGCAATTGTGCCTCGAAATCAGCAATGCGAACCTGGCTGGCGTCGGTGTTGATCAAACTCGACAGGTCAAAGCTAGCCGCCGTGGTTTCCAGCGCCGAGCCGACGAAGGTGCGAATCTGCCGCGCCGCCTCATCCGGCTGGTTCTGTACCGCCCGCATAAAGCGCTGCACATTGTCGGCATCGCCCTGCACCTGCCACGCCACGTAGGCCTGCACGATGATGCGCAGGCCATCGCGGGTGCCCACATCCTGCAAACCGCTGGAGGTGGTGCGCAGGCGCAAGTCTACCGGGATCGCCGCTTCGAACGGCGCCGGCCAGCGCCAGCCCAGGCCCGGCTCCAGCAGTACCCGCGCCGGGTTGCCGAAGCGGGTAATCACCGTGGCTTCACCGGAACGCACCTGCACCAGGCTCGCCGCCGCGACGGCAAACAGCACCAGCAACACCGCCCAGGCCATACGCCGCCAAGGGAATGGGCCAGCGGCCTGCTCATCACCATGGTGGTGATGATGGTGGCCGTGATGATGGTGATGACCGTGATCGTGAGAATGAGCGCTCAACAGACAGACTCCTTATTGAACGGCTTTACGCGGCGCCATCGGGTCGGCCGGCAAAGTAAAAGAACGCAGATCGATCGTCGGCGCGCCATCGGCGCCCAGGCGGTGATCCAGAATAAGCAGCTTGGCATTGGCCAGGCCTTGGCTGAGTTGGCCCAGGTACTGTTCCAGCACAAAGGCACGACCCGCCGTGGCGTAGGCTTTTTGTTCGGCGGTAAAACGCAGGTCGGCCGCTTGTGCACCCGCGTTGACTTCACGGGCAGTGGCCACCGCCTGGTCGCGGGCAGTGCTGGCTTGCAGCAACGCCTGGTTGGTTTGCTCGCTGGCAGCCCCGCGCTCACGGGAGATCAGCGCCTGAGCGCCAATTTGCGCCGCCTGCACGCCGTGATAGGCATTGGCGGCGCCTGCCGGTGGGTGGATCGCTTCGACTACCGTGGCCAAAATCTCCACGCCGCTGTCGAGTTTCTGAAGGTCTGCCTGCACGGCGCGGCCCACTTCATCGGCAAGGCTGGTGCGTTGCTCACCGAGCAATTCGTCGAGGGTGCGCGAGGCAAAATCATGCACAAGGATGCGGCTGGCGGTGCTGCGAATCAGCGTCGGCACATCCGCACTGTTATAGGTGGCGGCCAGCGCAGCCTTGTCCGTCAAGCCGATGCGGTAGACGAAACGCACATCCATATTGACGATCTGGAAGCTCTGCTTGTCGCCGCTGCTGCTGGCGATCACTTGGGACTTGTCATTCACATGGCTTGCGTCCCACAAGCGGTTGGCGATTAGCGGCGCCGGGCCTTCTGCCGAGGCCAACTCCGGCGCGGCGGCCTCGCTGACGCTGGTCGCCAATTCATGCACCACGCCGTTTTCCACACTCAGCACGCGACCCAATGGCCAAGGCAACCCGGCATGCAAGCCAGGCCCGAAGACTTGCACGGGTTTGCCGAACCGCTCATAAATCCCACGGCCTTGCAGGGGCACTTCGTGCACGCCGGTCAACGCCCAGCCTACCGCCAGCACCACCAACAGCACCGGCAAAAACGCCCGGCGCATGTAGGTAAACGCCCAGATCTGGCGCAGGTCGATGCCAAAGCGGTTGTGCAATTCGTGCTGCAACGCCAGCAAGGGTTGGGGTGGCCATCGCAGCAGGCCGGCGATAAAACTTTGCGCCATCAAGCGCGGCTCGAGGCGCGGCTGGCGCGGGCTGAACAGTGACAGCACGCCTCTTAGCAGAAACTCCAACGCCACCAGCGCGGGCAACAGCCCCGTCAACACCGCAAGGCGCAGCGGCCAGACGGATTCGGCACCGGCAAACAGCAGGCAGATCGCACTGAGCACCAGGCTGACAATCGCCACGCGGCTCAACTGCGCCAGCTGGGACGCTTCCGGCCATTGCGCGGCGGTTTCCTGGGCCAAGCGGCGCTCGAACACCAACAAGCCAAAGGCCAACGCCAGGGCCACCGCCGCGCCGATGCTTGCCGATTGCCCCACCGCGGCGGCGGGCAAGGCCAGGTTCCAGAATTCGATGACGCTGATCAGCGCCAGCAACGACCAGCCGCACAGCCACAGCACCGGCGCGCCAACCTGTGCCAGCAAGCCGCTGCCAAACCGATTGATCGCCCGTGCGAACGCGCCAACTTCTTCGCTGGAGGCTTCGATCACTTCACCCGTGGGCGTTTCCAGCGCCTGGGCGCGCCAATCCGCTACCCACCACGCCGATTGCAACCCGGCCACCAGCACCAGCAAGGCAGAGGCGCAGTTGATCAACACCACCGGCCAGATCGACAGCGGCGCAAACAGCGCGACAAACAGCGCCAGCACCCAACCGGCCACGGCCAGGGCCGTCAGGCTGATGCCCGCTTGGCGCAATCGGCGGGCATGGAACAACCCCTGTTGAAAACGCGGAAGGCCTTCAACCGAAGCGCCGTCAGCTGCCAGATCCACTTGCATCTACTTCACGTCCACTTACATACAATTGGTTACGATATAACACGCAGCGTGAAATTTTTGTCCTAAAACAGCGCAAATCCCCTGTGGGAGCGGGCTTGCCCGCGACATCGGTCTGCCAGTTTTTGAAGGCAGCCACTTTCTCCTGTGGCGAGCAGGCTTGTCCTGCGTTGGGCTGCGAAGCGGCCCCAAACCCAGACACTGAGTACTTTCAGGAAAATTGCAGTGCCTTTACTGGGGCCGCTTCGCAGCCCAACGCAGGACAA